>LBUS01000001.1 GCA_000992695.1 Candidatus Peregrinibacteria bacterium GW2011_GWF2_38_29
ACAAAGTGGAGAAAAAATGTTATATCTGTGCGAACCTGAAGATGATTTTATTAAAAATTTTCTTTTGTACAAAAAGGAGCATGATTGTTCGCCTAAGACGTTAAATGTTTACCTGAGCGCTATTAAATTCTTTTATAAAGAAATCCTGAATAAACCGTATGCAATAAACGTAAAATTCGCTAGACGAAATAAAAAATTACCGGTTGTTTTATCACATTCGGAAATTATGGATATTATAGGAACTCTCAGAAATTTGAAACATAAATTGGTAGTATCTCTCGCCTACGGCTCGGGCCTGCGAGTCAGCGAGATCACAAATCTCAAACTGCAAGATTTGGACTTTAATCAAAAAATTATTTATGTGCGACAAGGCAAAGGCGCAAAAGACCGCATCACCGTTCTCCCGTCCGCTATTATTGATGATTTGCGAAATTTTATAGATAATTATCGCGCTGATCGGTCGCTTTCACGGTCATGCTCACAATCGCAATCTCAATCTCAATCACAGCCCCAGCCCAATTTTTTATTTTTGAGCCAAAGAGGTGGGAAACTCACCACCAGATCAATTCAAAAAGTTTTTAAAAACGCTTTATATCGTGCCGGAATAGACAAGCCCGCGTCTTTTCACTCCTTAAGGCACAGCTTTGCAACGCATCTTGTTGAAAATGGCATGCAACTCAATATTTTGCAAGAACTACTTGGCCACAGCAGTATCCGAACAGCTCAAATTTACACACATTTATCAAAAGAGTGTTTTTTGAAAAGCTTAAATAGTCCGTTGTAAAAACGGCGTGTTGGCGGAGAGGGAGGGATTTGAACCCTCGCGGGGACTAATGCCCCCCTACAGGTTTAGCAAACCCGCCCCTTCAGCCTCTTGGGTACCTCTCCGTATAAGTTTATTCGAATGAGTTTGCTATTTCCAAGTGGCATTTCGGATTTTAGCTTAAAACCGCGCCTATAACAACATATTTTTTGCTCGCGCTTAGCGCGCATTTTCGCATATATCAAAAAGAAGCTCCCGAAGGAGCCTCTTAAATTGTAAAGAACAAATGTGAATCTAATTCTACGGATATTTCTTTCTAAGTCAAGTCGATTTTAAAAATTTATTTCGAATCATGTTCCAAAGCACTATAAAAACAAAAACTCCAATATATGCAATTAACGTTCCAAGCCAAATTCCATATTTTTCAAAAGTCAAAACTGCAATATACATGTGCAAAATATAAACAAGGGCTCCAGGGAAAAATAAAGACTTTGCAACTGATGGGATCACCTGCTTGCCTTGCAAAAGATAATAAATAACAAATGTTGATGTGAAAATAATCGGAAACGCGGACGCAACGCCGCCCCAAACGTTTCCCAAAGTTTTTGAAAGAATAAGAATAATCGCGATTACAGATCCACCCAAAAGTCCGCGCAAAAATATGTGCTTTGCGTTCATCGGATAAACCTTGAATTTATCAACTTGTGGCAATTTTCTAATAACCAAATATGGAATAATTATCCCCGGCAAGCCATATAAAACAGATATTAAAAATGTACTTGGCGGATAAATGATTACAAAAAATGCTGATACGAAAAACGCTAAAAATCCTCCGAAAAGTGCAGCTGCTAAGCCGAAGGACGAAAGCACTGCAAAAGTTCCGACAAATAAAAAGTCCGACATTAGTGCGGCCGGAACGACTGTCGCAACGTGAACCGCGTCAGCCGGAGTTGTTGCAAGTCCTGTGAAAAATACGCCAAGTGCGCAAGTTATTGGCAGAGCCAAAACAACCCCGCGCCAGTATGCGTTCAAACGCTCGCCAATCAAAGTCTGCATCGCGATAACAATACCGCCGACAAGAAAAGAAACGAGGACTTGAATTTGGAAGATAGACATAAAAACGTACTTAATTTATCTGGGTGGCTTTTTTATTGCGTGTGCAATAGGGAAATGCTCGTCTCATTGAAAAATAAGTCTCCTGACGTCGACTAATTTTTCATTCGACGTCCTGCGCTCCGTGAACGCTGAATTCGCGTTCACTCCGCTTCGGACCGCATTTCTCGCTACTATTTGGTGGGCAGGGAGAGATTTGAACTCCCGAAGACCGGAGTCAGCAGATTTACAGTCTGCCCCATTTGGCCACTTTGGTACCTGCCCATGGAACGGTACGATATGCGGAAATATTATTTCACATTTTGCTTAATAATCAAGGCTTGATATAATTGAACAAAATATTTCAAATATGAGCGCGTACAATTTTATACTTAAAAAGACAAATATCCGCACCGGAAAGCATTTGATTTTCTATCTCACGTGCATAATCTACATGACGATTTATAGCACCGCGACGATCAGCATTACGCTTTTCTTGAACGAGCACTACAGTGTTATGTTTGTTGGTATTTTTATGGCTATGACAAATGTCATATCAATGCTAACGGATGTCCCAATCGGATATCTTCAAAAAGTTATCCCTCAAAAAATTCTTTTAATATTCTCAATAGTTGGCGTAATGATCGCAATGTTTATATTCATACTTGCGGATCAAGCAATCGCAATAAGCTTCCTTGCGGTTCTTATATATGGTGCCGCATATGATTTCTATCACATAACGATGATGTCCTATATTCTTGATATTTCTTCTCCTGAAGAATATTCGCAATCACTTTCACAAAAAAATGTCGCCGACGCACTTGGCCTTCTTCTTGGCTTACTTATCGCAAGCGCATTGAGCGTTCTTTCTTTTATAAATCCTTTTGTTGTCGTCCTTCTTGCATTTGCTTTTGATCTTTTGTTTGTCATGGTTCTTTTTGATCAGGCTGAATATGACACCTCTCTTGATAAAATGGATAGCGACATGGTTTTGGGTAAACTCGCGCCTGTTCAAATGGCTGAAAAGCTTAAAGATTTCTTTGTATCAACCGCAATTACGAGCCTAAATAAACTTGAGGATTCCGCACATTCTTTAAAAGAAAAAATCGATAATAAATCCGTTATCATCATCAATAACATTCATCCGCTTCAAGAAGCGAAAAAAGAAAGTATGATCGATGGAATGAAAGATTCTTTCAAAAGCTTATTTGGCATTTTTTCACCGGAGCCTCAGTGGCCACTCGTTTGGGCAAGCGTAACGGTTATGTTCTTTAGTTTGTGGGATACGTTTGTAACGACTTTTATGCTTCTTTTCATTATGAAAAAGGTTGTTGAAGCGAATAACATGAGCCCAATGTGGTCTGGCGTAATCATCGCCGTTATTGCCGCGCCGCTTTTTGTTTGCCAGATACCTTTTTCAAAACTTGCGGATAAAATCGGTAAACCATTTTTTATTTATGCCGGTTCAGCTCTGTCCGCTATTGCGATAATTGCGCTCGGCTTTTCAGTCGATATCAGCGTTGTCCTTTTATCAGGCATGGCAATAAGCGTTGGTTATGCAATGGCGTTCCCGGCTGTTCAAGGGTTTTTCGCACAACGATTCCAGGAACATTATGCAAAAATACATAACACAAACAGTCTCGACTCAAATGTGAGCGCCGGGCCCTTGAAAACCATTGTTGATTTTGGCAACGTTTTTGCTCAACTTGGCGGAGCCGCGCTTATTACGCTTGTTGATTTCGGCCCAACCTTTGTTATTCTTGGCGTGCTTTTATTCTTTATTTTTGCCGCCGGACTCGCCGCAATGCAACTCGTTTTAAAGCCAATACTCCCACATGGCGAATCGCCTGTGAAATCTGAAAATACGCAAAATCCGCCGGATGCCTTACCGCCTGCGTCAACACCCGCAAGCGCGACTTAGTTAGTCAGTTGCCACACTATCATTCGCTATCGCCATAGCTTCCTCAAGAAGTCCTGTTCTGACAATCTCGTCTTTTCCAAGCCTCATATTCCCTTTAGGCTTTTTCCCGTCACGCTCAAACTCTTTTCTTTTAGCTTCAAGTGCTTCCGCCAAATCCCTTCTTCCATCATCGTCTAAAAATTCATGATACTCCATTCGAATAACTCCAAGTAATCCCGATGCTCTCCTAACCATTCTTTGCACGCCTTTAAGCCCTTCATCGAATGTCATTAAATCTCTACCTCGCTCTCTTCTGCCTGTTACGGCTTGCATACTGTCCACGACTTCAACTAATTTACCGGCCCTCACCGCATGTTCATCGCTATGTCTATCATCCGTATTTGGAAATCTGAATCTTCTTGCCGCGTGATGCCCTCCGGCTGCAAGAAAAGTATCATGATGTATTCCGCGCCTATTCAGATGCTGTCTTGTCCAAATAACATGTGCGTTATAGAAATCTCGGAGCGTAACATCTTCAGGATTTAGCCTATTTATAACCTTACGTGTTTCTTGAAATATCAATCTCGCTTCGGGACGTGTTACGCATTTTTCCCTTACGAGATGATTTAAAAACGTTGATAATTGTATCTTTGACGGACTCCCTTCTTTTGGATCATCCGTCTCCGCTATTTCCATGAACTCCGGTCTGCTAAAAACCAGTCCATACACTATAACAAATGGATTTTTCCCGTCTTCATATTCAATTCCCGGCGGACCACATTTGCCAATGTCGTGCAAAAGCGCACCTGTTGCGATCGCGCTTTTATCCACCTCTACAGTGCTTTTACTATCCATTGATGGAGCTGTAATAATTCCTGTATTTTTTAATACATGCCTCACTCCAACGCCAACGGCGAGACTATGAGAAAAATGTGGCGTGTCTCCCAGTCTAACCAGATTTTCAATTAAATCCTTTGGCACTCTTTTTAGGTCTAATTCTCTTATTGCCGTTTTTACAGCTTCCATTCTTTGTCCCGGTGTTTCCAGCGATCCAAATCTCATATATAATTACTTATGATTTAAATTTTGTAGAATATAGTTTATGATAAAAATGAAAAAAGTCAAGGATAAAGAGTCGGGTTTGTCAAAAATGCTTTTAAATATGCAAAAAAAAATCTCCTTAAAAAACTTCAGCTCTTTTAAAATTGGTGGAAATACAAAATATTTTTATGAAGCAAAGACTGTTTTGGGGCTTAAAAAAGCTTTAAATTGGGCTAAAAAAAGTAAAATAAAATATTTTATACTTGGTGGTGGAAGCAATGTTTTATTTTCAGATGATGGTTTTGATGGGCTCATCGTTAAATTGAATTTTAATAAAATCAAAGTTTCCGGCGAGAAAATTCATGTTGAATCGGGTGCGAATTTGGGGCTTGTTGTTGCCACGGCTTTAAAAAACAAACTTGCTGGAATCGAGGATTTAAGCGGAATTCCGGGCACAATCGGCGGAGCGATTCGTGGAAATGCCGGAATAAAAACTTGTTGGATCGGCGATAAAATTGAAAGTGCAAAAATTTTTGACGCCGCACAAAATAAAATAATAACTTTTCGCAAAAAAGATTTTAAATTTTCCTATCGCGAAAGCGTTTTGAAAAAACATAAAAATCTAATTCTACTAAATGCGATTTTAAAATTAAAGCGCGTAAAAGATGTTTCTCCTGCGACTAGTCAAATTAAGGAATTGGCTTTAAAAAGAGCAAAATCACAACCAAAAGGCCTTTCTTGCGGATGTATCTTTATGAATCCGACCAAAAAATATAAAGGGAAACCCGTAAGTGCCGGTGAGCTAATTGATAAAACCGGTCTCAAAGGAAAACGCCTTGGCAATGCTGAAATTTCAAACATTCATGCAAACTTTTTCGTAAATAAAGGTAATGCATCTTCAAAAGACATGCTCGCTTTAATTAGTTTGGCAAAAAGTGAAGTCTATAAAAAATTTAAAATTAGGCTTGTGGAAGAGATAGAAATCGTTTAGAATAGGCTCTTATTTTAAAAATATGAGTGAAATAATTGATGATTATTTAAGCGTATACGAAAACGATCCTTTAGAAATCGCCAAAGAATTAATTGACGAAGCTCATAAAATAAAACCCGGAAAATCCACTCTTTCATTCTCAGGCGTCCCTGCCCCTACGCGCCCTTTTGTTTTTGAAAATGATGTGCGTGAATTAAGAGCGCTCCAAAAAAGGGCTGATGAGATTGTAGACCCGCTTGTTCGTCATTCCGTAAATGTGGAATTAAATGATATATACAACATGCTTTGCATGCGTGAGTTTGGTGAAATTTGTCATATCCTGCAACATGCCATACAAAATGGTAATAACGTACAAGAAATTTGCCCTCTTATTGCACGTGCCGGAAGAACCATCTCAATGATAACTAACCCCGGAATAAAAGCCGCTTCAGAAAAAGAATTATTAAGGCTTGAACTTTTAAGCAGTGAAATGAGAAAAAGCTAACTGCGCCACTGCCCTTGACAAACCTATTAGTATTTGCTATAAATATATCCTTATTAAATTTAAACAATAAAAATATGAGCGATAGAGCACCTGAATATTTTAAAGATCTTGGCTTAAGTGATCAAGTTTTTAATGAATCCGATATGCTTGCGTACGGCGTATTTGAAGGCGCTCAAATGAGCGATAGCGACAGAGATCTTGAAAGAACCAAATATGTTGCCGTCATAACCCTTATCTCTAATGCTATTGACGATTTCTACACCGTACATTCTACCGGAGATAAACTTGACGAAGCGTATATCGCGGCCAAAAATATAGATTCTCCTGAACTTAGAAATAGAGCATTACAACTTATAAAGCTTGTTAGTAATATAGCCTTGTCCGGTAACGCCGATAATCAACTGGATTCTATTAAAAGATTTATTCAAGTTGAATCTGTACACCATAGCTCTTTACGTGCCGGCTCACCTATTGACGATGCTGGAAGCGTTGCTAAGTGCGAAACTGATATTGTTTTTTCCGGTGCTGATGCGACTGAATTTAATTCTGCAAAAATCGCATTACTTGGTCTTTCAAAACTTGTTGCCTCTAAGGCCACCACCACTAGCGCGTCTGGAACCGATCTTACCGAGACATGGTTAAAAAATCCCGATGCCAGCAATTTCTTTCCTGAAGACATTGCTCAAAATAAATTGCTAGCTGCCACCGTTAAAAGTAGCAAGATCTCTGTTATTGAAAGAATTGGACTCGTTGCGCAAGCTGAAACGCTATTAAGTATCGTTGAAACACCCGGACAAGCCGATATATTAAGAACTTTAATCGCTAAAGCTAAAGGTGAAGTATTGTTAAGAGGCGTTGAAGAACTACGAAAAGACGTAATGCAAGACGTTAGAGCTTCTAATGGAATCTCTGCTAAACGCCATATAGCAAAAGCAAAACTCTTAGTTGAACTTATGCCTGAAGGAGCCAGCAAAAGATCTGCTCTTCAAAAAGTCGCAAGCGCCGAAAGAGCGTTTGGTACCACCGCCGATTCCGACGATCAGGGGACTAGAGATTTCAAAATTGATGTGCCGGCGGCTGATGACGATAACGACCTTGATGAACTTGATAGGGCTCTTATAAAATCACATAAAACCTTATATAGATTGGTGGCTCTTTTTAGCTTACTTGCTACATTTGCAACTGTTGTTGCCACGCACCAAGATGAAGCCGAAAGCATTTTATCATCAATGGGAGATGGCATGTCTGAAAGGTTCATAGAGCCTGCTGATAGAATGATTGGCGAATTTCAAGTATGGCTTGGAAGTATTGGAAGAGATAGTGAATCTGAAAAAGCCGCCACGCATGAAGCTGTTGGGATACTTGATGATGCGTTAAAAGCTGGAGCTGAAAAGACCGGCAATGACACGTCCTCACTTGCTCCAATTTTATCCGGCAAAACAGCTCCTGTTACTGAAGCAGTGCCTGAAGAACGGCCTGTGCAACCTGCTGCCGTTGCTCCTGAAGCAGATGAAAACGTACCAAGCTTCCAACAAATCGATACCGCTCTTGTTCACTTCAAATACACCGACGACGGAAGGGTTGTTGCCACAGGAAAAATCGATTTCAAAATAACAGCCGGAACCCTTGAACTTATCTCGAGAGATTTTGAAGTAGACCACACTTCATACCTTAAATTTAAAGTAACCGGAAAAGACGGTAAAACTTCCGAAATTTACGTATTAAGCCCTGCCGAAGTATCAAAACAAGAAATTCTTGGGAATATTGCTAACGGGACTTTCACGGTACCGGTTTTCACCTTTTCGAAAGACAGGTCTTAAGGCCAAGCTTCAAGCCATAAAATTAAAGTGTAATAAAGTGCAATAAGATAGTTGCATTATTTATCTTCGTATCTTATAATTGAGAAAGTTTAAAATTAAAAATTTATAAATATGACAAAAACTCTCAAACAAGTCGTTCTTGTCGGTATCTTTATGGTACTTGGCTTAGCACTTGCAGGCAACGTTTCCGTTACCTTGGCGCAATTTGGCGTTGAGCAAGCTCACATTGGCGCAGTTGACGCTTCTACCGGTGGCTCAGGAGATCTTCGCTCCCTTGCGATCACCATCATCAACTATGTTCTTGGGTTCTTGGGTCTTATCGCAGTTGCCATGGTTATCTATGGAGGTATCACTTACGTTACTGCGGCGGGCGAGCAAGGCAAAGTCGACAGTGCGAAAAAAATCATCATGTATGCGGTTGTCGGTCTTATCATCGTCATCCTTTCATACGCAATCGTATCCACTGTTCTTAAAGCGGGTACTGGCAATGGGGGAATGGGCGTAGCTCAATAATATGAGTTGATTGAATTCGAAATTTGACCCCGCTCAAGGAATTGGGCGGGGTTTTTTATTGCTTAATTAAGCGCGCTTGATTTTTGCGCGACTTTTATTCGGCCGGGCAATAAGCTTTTTCTTTTATAACCGCGACAGCCTTTGCCTTTTTGCGCTCCAAGATGTCATTTATGATGATTTTTTCAGGCGTAATCTCAATTATTTCAGAACTTGGTAAAAGTATCTCATTTATATGAAAAAGCCCTAAAAACGACTTTGCAATGGCCAGTTTCACCATGCACATATTACTAAGATTTATTGCATAGTCATAAACCTTTCCAACAAATATTCCGGATTTTGTAAAAACTTTATTTCCGATAATTTTTTTATTTTCCGAAAGAATGTTTTTGATTTTTATTATATCGTCCGTATCGCTAATCGCATCCATTTCGGAAATCATCACGGGTATAGACAGCTTTAATATATCAATCGCCGGAATGACTTTTTTAAACCCACTATCCATTGCGATGCCTTCAATTTTGCCATTATTCGGATCTACGATAAAGTCCGCGACCACGCCAACGACTGCGCGCTCACTTTCGCTTAAAATAGGCACTCCAATGAATTCTGAATGAAATTTTTCTGACATACTCCGTGTCGAATTATATCAATCTTATGTATTTATTATATCAAAGTTATATGTAAATGATATAAAGCACATACGGTTTTAAAAAGACTTTAAGAAAGGTGTCGCCTTCGGCGACGTTTTATTTATACGCGCCTGTGTTCGCCTTGCAGGCGAACGGCGTGTGGTCGGGGTGCACAGACTTGAACTGTGGGCCTTCTGCTCCCAAAGCAGACGCGCTAGCCAACTGCGCTACACCCCGACGATATTTACTTACCTGCGCGGCTTATTTTATCATATTCTTTTTTAATTTCCAGTGTTAATTTTTCAGTCAACTTTTCTTCGGCTAAACTACGCTCGTGGTCATATCCAAAAACATGCAATAAACCATGTATAAAAAGCGTAATTATTTCTTCTTCAAAACTATGTTTTTGCTCTTTTGCCTGCCTCTTTGCCGTATCAACTGAAATAAAAACCTCCCCCACGCTATCCATAAATTCATCTATCCCAAGCTCATATGGGAATTGTGCCTTTTCAAGATAGCTAAAAGATAAAACATCTGTTGGCTTATCCATATTCCTATGTGAAAAGTTCATTCCGTGCATTTCTTCATCGCCTATGAAAATAAGCCCAATTGAAGCGTCTTTAAACCCCGTACCATGACTTATTTTATCGCCGATAATTTTCTCGGCGGCCAATATCGCGCGTTCAAAAATTTTCGATGAAATGCCTTCCTTTGTTTTGTTAAAAAAATCCAGCTTAAGCATATTTTTTGTTATTTCACCCACAATCTATCATACGCCTCCCATTCCTTATCACTCGTCTCCTTATTTAAATAAATCGCGACTCCCAAAAATGAGTTCACTTTGCTTCTTGAGTTATTAAGCCCGTTTATAACTCCGACTAGTCCATTTTCAATATTTTCCACTTCAGGATAAAAGCTTTTTACGCCATTTAAATCCGTTCCTTTTTCATATGACGGCAATCCGATTAATATTTTTTTGTTATCCGGAATTTCACGCGTTAACCAAATAGTTTCATTTTTTATAAAATATTTATAAACCCACGGACTCTTTATTCCGTTTTCATAAGCCATAACCGCAATCTGATCGGCATATACCGCAACTTTATTATAAATATCTTCACTCAAAGGTGAAGCTGTTTTCATCCAAAGCTGATAAATATATTTCACCGGTGTTGGCATCATCTCCGGCAATGCAACTGATAAGATTTTGCCCTTATTCATGCTATGCCTTGTACTTTCAAGAAGGCTCAAAAAATCCGAATCATTTTCATAAACCGGCTCAATGTCAAAATGAATCCCATCAAAACCAACCTCATCCATTAAAAACTTTGTTGTTTTTACAATATTCAATCTTATCTCCGGCTGCGATATATCCAGCCTAATTCTCCTTTGTCCAACCCATGCTAAATATTTAATCTTATCTCCATAAACGCGCGCTGTTTTCAAAAATTCATTTGCGCGAATGAATCTCTCGCCCGTTATCTTCCCGTCACTTTCAAATGGGCCTGTGTGTACAAAAACGTACTTTATCCTGTGCGCTCCTAACTTGTTTACCAAATCCCCTATTTCGCCAACTGACTTTTGTTTTTCAACCCATTCATGTTCAAGCCAAATCGCATTTTCCCCAATGTTAAAAGATTTGCCCGGTAAGTTTTTCTGTGGACCTACGGCGACGTACCAAATCGGAAATATAACTATAAAAATAAGAGCTACTCCCAATATTATTTTTTGATATTTTTTCATTTTCCTTCAATAAATTCTTTAATTGCCATAAACCACTCACTTAATTCGGATTGTTTAATCGGATCATTTGGTCTGAAATAATTTTCAGATTTTATAACTCCCGCTATATATGCAAAATTTACATATCTTGGATACCACCACGCATAATAAGCTCTACCGGAAACATCTTTATATGGCGTTGTTTGAGCATAAACAGCGCCTTCGCCTCCGAGCTCCTTCTGTAGTGCCGCGCGCTCTTTCCATTTAAGCATACCGGCGGAATTAAGCAAAATTCTAAGTGCATGTATGCGCGTTATTTTTTCGTCAGGTTTAAATTTGCTTTGAAAATCATCCCCAAATCCATCTAAAAATCCAAGCATAGTCATCTCTGTTATTTCTTTATAAAACTGCTGAGACGCAGGTATATCGGGATAAAGAATTATTTCCGGACCAAGTTTTATGCCTTTAAATTTCGTCCTTGCCATGAATGTAAAAAAGCAAAGCTCAAGATTATTTTTACAGTTATCAAGGAAAGTTTTATTAAACCTTTCCAGATCAAAATTGTTCATAGCTTGATATACAATTTGAGCCCTTGTCACATAATCAGAGGCTAAAGGATTTGTGTATTTCAATTTTCCGCTCCATCCCGACTTGCCTAAAATAATATAAACTGCGCCCTCTTTTCCGCCAAAATTATATGCGTTTGGAGCTCCAACAATAAGATCCGGATATCCGTCTTTGTTCAAATCCGCAGTTAAAACGCTTGAGCCAAACCAGTCATTTGGATTCTCGCCTTCGACTACCAATGTCGGCATTTTTTCCGACATATTAATTTTTTCTTTATTCTTTATCGACTGACTTGAGTACACATAAACATAACCAGAGCTATCTTTGCCAAATTTTTTAATACCCGGCGCACCTATAATAAAATCTTTCTTTGAGTCTCCATTTAAGTCATCGATATGCACCGCCGCACCAAAAATATCCGACTCATCATTGTCTCCAAAAATCCGCAGAGAGTTCGTGAATTTTTGATTTCGACTAGTCAAATTTTTATCGCCATAAAATATATGCGCTTTTCCTGTTTTATCCTCTGATTGATACATGAAAGACCCTGCCGCAATATCGTCAATTCCGTCTCCATTTATATCATTCGCATATAAACTAAATCCAAGCCAGTTTCGCATCGCCTCGCCTCCAATCACAACGTCAGGACTAAATACTCTTATCGGATACTGTTTATAAATCGTAAGGTCCGATGGGTTTTGCCCAAAAAATATATAAGCTTTACCGGTTTCTTTTCTTACGCCAGCAGAGCTCAAATATGCGCCAACTATAATGTCCGGTCTTTTATCTCCGTTTATATCGCCGTGCGTTATACTTGCGCCAAATCTATCAAACCCTTTCTCTCCATAGATAGTCATTGCCGGCGGATTCTTCTTGAAGTCATAAATAAATTGATATGCCGGATATCTGTATCCAAATACAACATAAACTTTACCACTCCTGGATTTGCCTGACTCGCTTGCGCTTGGCGCTCCAATTATCAAGTCCGACATTCCATCTGCGTTTAAATCCGTCATATCAAGAGCAAATCCGAAATTTTCATTCAATTCCGCTGTTCGAAAAGCTATGTCTGCAGAATCTTTTGAAAGGTCGATCATCTCAGGAAACTCCTTATTCATCTTTCCAAGAAACATATAAACCTCATCCCCTCCTGCAGACCCAATCGCCAAATCATCAACACTATCCCCATTGAAATCGCCAAATGAAACCGATGCTCCAAGTTGGTTATTTGCTGACTCTCCTCGAATTTCTATATTTGTTTGAAACTTGTTACTCGCATATACGTCGAAGCCTTTTTTGCCAAAAAATACTTTCACTCGTCCAATGTTTTTTCTATCCTTATCTGAAAAATATGGTGATCCAATTGCAATATCGTCAATCATGTCTCCATTCAAATCCCCTTTTGCAATCGCTGACCCCGTCTGTTCTCTGGAAGAGTCTCCGCGAATTATTATTGTCCCGTTTTCTTCGCCAACTTTATACTCCATGTAATTTTTTAATTCGCCTGCAGCCTCTGCTCTTTGGGCTTTAAAAACTGCAAAAAAATTGGAGTTAAATATTAATAAAAATACTACGAAAAAAATCGTTGCCGACTGCAAAAATTTTATCGCTTTTTTAATATTTTTTATCGCATCTGTTTTCATCTTATTAATTATGATTAGCCATGGGATCAAAGTCAAAGAGTTAGATGGGCTCAAAAATAATTAAAAACTAGACAAAAGAGTAGAAATGTAATAGTCTCCATGTAGACATGTCTATAGACAGGGAGTAGACAACTCCAAAAATGTCTATAGACAGAATATAGACAACCTATACAATGGCAACATACAAAATGTCTACATATACAATTGACCGCAAAAGCGCTTCCAGACTGCTCAAAGTGACCATGAGAACAGTAGACAGATATATTAAGTCAAAACATATTTCTTCCAAGGTTATAAATGGCAGAGTTTGGCTTAATAAAGATCAAATCATTGATTTTAGAGATAGACAGCGTGTCAAGGGTGTTTTGTCTATAGACAATTATGTAGACAATGTAGACAGTCGAGTAGACAAGCGTGCAAGAACACCTGGTAAGGTGGTTGATGAAAGTGGGCATACTGTAAATGAAAATCGAGTAGACAGCGATGTCGACAATATAGACAATGACAATAATTTTACTGGAACAGTAAAATCGCGCGGAAAAATAATGGATGAAAGCGCGAATAATGTTTATAAAGATTTATATGAAAAACTTTTGGAAGAATTTGACGAGAAACAAGTGCAGTTGGAAATGGCAAATTATAGGGTAGGGAAGTTGGAATCACAATTAAAATATAGCGTTCCGCTCATAGAATACAGGAAAAAGACCGCTTTGCTTCTTACGAGCGGAGAGAACTTCAAAAAACAGCTTGAGAACGAAAAAAAAGATAAACTTAGGGTTTATACCCAGTTCAGGACTGAACGCCTTAATAAACGCATTTATTTGATTTTGGCGGTTGCTTTGATACTTTTACAGCCTCTTTGGCTCCTTTTTCTGTATTTTTAAACCGCAAATTGATTTTTAAAACCTTTTTGTAAATTGGAAGAATTTTTGTATCCCGTTTTCAGGTACGCTTGATGCCACCACCGATGACATCTTCGCTAGCGTTACGACCGAACTCGTTTGCTTATAGCAAACACCTTGGCCGTTCGGTCTTCACGACTACCTTCAAACGGTCTCCAAAAATTCTTCAAAAAATCTCCGAAAATGCTTCCAATAATTAACCAGGAACTTTTTAGAATTATTTGTGATTTAAAAATTACAACTTCTCAATTTCTACAGATTTTTGCTTTTCGATGGTTAATGAAGACTGCGGTTGGAATTCTTTTAATTTGGAAATAAACCCGGCGGGTTGGTTGAGGGCTTTGAATAAAACGTCTGAATTTCCAATGGCATTCAAAGTATAAGGTTTATTCAAAATAACACTATTCACCATCATTTGGCCGTTTGGGAGCTTGTCAAAACCGGTTGTTTGATTGGTAAGCCTTATGCCATTTATGCTTATTGCTTCGGCACCACTGCCATAAAGTTCGTTCACAAGATCAATCGTCCAAGAGATGCTAATTTCGCCGTCTACAATGATTTTTATGCCTTGGCCATATATTTTTTTATCGCCACTAAGTAATCTATTCTTTGCAATTTCGGCTTCTATAGCCTTTAAAACAGATGTTCTGTCTTTATTTGTTTCCAAAACCTCTTCAAGTCTTGTGATTTCAGATTTTAAACTTTTATCAGTCGTTTTTAATATTTGGACTTCGCGAAAAATATTAATGCTTGAATCACGATTAAAAACTGCGGATACATTTTTGAACGAACGAGCCTGAACCACTATCAGCGTTCCGAGCAAAAGCCCAATTATGATTATTGTTACTTTTCTTTTCATTATGGAGAAGCGGTTATATATTTGATCCTAAAATCACCCGAATATATCGGGATGCTTAACAGTTGTTTTGCTAAAATTACAAATTGAATTTCTTGATTTGCAATTCGTATTTTTAAATCCGTTAATGTATATGAGTCTTGTAATCTGGCATCTATAAGCCTCGAATCAACAATTGCGGTTATAGAAATTGGCGGAACCATATAAATATTATTTACCAAAATATTATTTCCGGCAGAAGAAATTGGCGTTGTTGCGATTATTCTTTGGCCATTAATCGCCACTGCTTCGGCACGATTTGCAAAAAGAAGATTAACGATATCGCGCAAATCCGATGCTTTAACAAAATTTTTGTCGGATGAATATGTCATATCTCGTGAGACGTTTTCTGCATCATCAAGCGTTATTTCGATACCACTACCTGAAATTTCACTAAGTCCGATTTTATTCTTAAGATTCTCAAGATCGCTTAATTTTGCCTTATTTATTATGTCCTCATTTTGCTTCTGAACGTTTTCAATATCTTTATATAAAGAGGCGATTTTGGCTTGATATAGCGATTGCTCGTTGACATAGTCTTTAATCAAATCCTGTCTGACTTCCAACAAATCAGTCGGATAAAGGCTTCCAATCGGCGCGTTTGTCGTCAAATGAGCGGCTAAAAATATGCCGATCAAAATGCCGATTACAACGAAGGTAATAATTAATGCTTTTTTCATTACTGAATGATTATAAGATATAAACCCAAAAATCAAAAGTGACCGGCAATGGTGGACCCAAAGGGAGTTGAACCCTTCGAGGAAAGTTCTTAGTTTCCCTCGGTTACCCACTGAGCCCTTTCGTTGCCGGTCGATGCATATTAAATCATATCGAGATTAAATTTCTCTAAACGAGACTTAACAAATTCATAAACAAATTGACCTCTGTTGTTTTTACTTTTATAATGGCTTTAGTTCTTAGTTTCCCTCTGTACTACTGTAAAAATCCTCGTCAGTCTTGGCGGGGATTTTTTGATATTTTAGAGTTCGCATAATTTGCTTTTTGGCTTATAATAGTCGCATGATTGGAATTTTTGATTCCGGAGTCGGCGGGTTGACCGTGATGAAGGAAATAATAAAGGTTTTGCCCGAATATGATTATTTGTATCTTGGCGATACGGCGCGTGTGCCTTATGGAAATAGATCGCGCGAGGTTGTGATGAAGTTTTCGGAAGAGGCAATCGAGTGGATGTTCAAGCGTGGAGCAAAACTTGTTATTGTGGCTTGTAACACAGCTTCCGCGTTTGCGCTTCGTCATTTGCAAGATAAATATTTGGTTGAAAGGGGAGTGAAGGATAAGAAAATTTTGGGCGTGATCAGACCGACTGTTGAAGCGGTTATAAAAATGAAGTTTGATAGAGCCGGAGTTGTTGGAACGCGCGGAACTATCAATTCAAAAGCGTACGATAAAGAGTTTGAAAAACTTGGACATAATATAAAAATTTGCTCTGCGGCATGCCCGCTTCTTGTACCTTTGATTGAAGAAAATTGGTATAAAAAACCGGAGGCAATTATGATTTTAAAAAAATACTTGAAAGACTTAAAAGACTGCAATGTAAAAGCTTTGATTTTGGGATGCACGCATTATCCGCTGATGATGAAAGATTTTAAAAGAATCATGGGAAAACGCGTGAAAATTGTATCTTCGGCGGAGGAAACGGCAAAAAGTCTTGTTGATTATTTGAAGCGTCATCCGGAAATTGAAAAATTGCTTAAAAAAGGCAAAAAAAGAGAATTTTGTGTGACTGATAGTCCGGATTCCTTCAGATGTTTTGCAGAACATTTGATGGGGAAAATAAACAAAGTTGAGCACGTTGAATTATGAAAAAAATCCTCACTTTATTGGCGGTCGCTCTATGCGCTGTTCTCTCGAGTTTTTATTTCGACAACGCATCTTCTCAGGTTTTTCACTCTTTAAGGCTTAAAACACTGCTTTTTGAGCCAAGTGTTATATTTTTTACGGCTCTTGGCATATTTGGAATCGCCGGACTCATTATTTTGTTTTTGGTTTTGAAAAAACGATATGAAATCTTGATTTTGGCAATTATTTCTTTATGTTCCGGTCTTGTTTTTGGATATGTTTTGAAATTAATTTTTCAGGTTCCTCGTCCGGAATTTGATGTGCGTGGACTGATTCTGGCTCGTGGATATTCATTTCCGAGCATGCATGCAATAGGCGCGATTGCGGTTTTGCCTTTTATTCCAATGGTTACGAAAAATAATTTTTTGCGCATCGTTTTAGCGATAGTTTTTATACTTGTGCCTTTGAGCAGGCTTTATTTGGGCGTTCACAGATTAAGCGATGTTGTTTTTGGCTCTGTCGTTGGCCTTTTTGTCGGACTTTATATCATTGCACTTGAAAAAGAATATAAATTCACGCGAATTGTTGTTAAAAAAATAAAAGAAGATCTTGAAGTGAGACGACAAATTTTGCACTTTGCTGTTGGATTTTTAATTGCGGGAATGGTTTTTTATAATTTTTTGGATTGGAAAATATTTACGGCAATTTTGGCTTTTGGAATAGGATTTTCGCTGTTTTTGAAATATGTAAAAATTCCGATTTTTCATGCGTTTCATTGCATGTTTGATCGTGAATGCGACATAAAGAAATTCCCGGGCAGGGGACTTATATTTATGTTTGCCGGAAGTTTTGCAGCATATATGCTATTCCCAAAAAATATCGCGATTGCCTCCATTCTAACGCTTGCAATAGGGGACAGCCTAACCAATATTTTCGGAAAATATTGCGGAAAAATCGTTTCACCTTTTGATAAAAGTAAAAATATTGAAGGAACAATTATTGCGTTTTTTATAACTGCGCTGGGAATAATAAAGTTTGTGAGCTTTCAACAGGCGATTGTCGCAACTTTACTTGCCATGCTGATTGAAATGGTGCCGATCCGCGTTTGGAAAATCAAAATCGATGACAATCTTTTGATACCGATTGTGGCGGGTACGATTATGAGCTTGCTGTGATTAGGCCTCTGATGAAGCTTCCGCTAAAGATCCTGATTCCGCTCCTGCTTCCAATTTTGCTCTTAAATCCGCTATCGTCGCATTATCGTCATAAGCATACCGCACATGAAATTTACCAGTTTTTACAGGTGCCCCTCTGCCGTCAAACCGCTCACAATCAACGATCCCATCGATTAAGTAGAACATCACATATTCCTCAGACAAATCTAGTCTGTGAAGCTTTCTTTTAGCAAGCGTTGATAATTGTATTCCGTCTGCAAGCTCAACATTATTATCTAATGTTCCTGCAGGAGTTCCTGCTGGAGCCCCTGCTTCTTTGACTGGTTTCACGGCGGCTTCAGCGCTTGCCGCTGTTTTGCTTGTAAAGAAATGAACTTTATCCTTAATTCCTTCGTTTCCATCTACAAATGATTTAGCCCAATTAATTAATGTTTGAATGCTTGCATCCTTAGGCAATGCTTCATATTGTTCCGCTCCCGGATCTTTGCATTTTACGCTTACTGAAAACCTAACATCATCGTCACTTATTTTAAGCCTGCGTATTCCAACTTCAATTTTAATCCCCGCCTCATCTTCTCCCAGCACATAGCTCATTTCCTCTTTATCGCCCAATAAATCAGCAAGTGGCATTTCTCTGGCACACGTTACGTCGTCAATGTTTTTAAAACTGGTCGCTTCTGACATAAAATTATTTGTTAATAAATAGGGGGTAATACTAAAACTCCTAATGTGTTTTTGCAAGCGGATTTTCACTCCCATCCTATAACTCTTGCCACGCGCAAAGATATGGCGGTAGGCAATTCTGCCGTTACTTCGCATAAATGCTTTAGACGTGCGTGTGACGGCAATTTTGCCGTGTCACTGGCTACAACTTCTCCTTTATGATCGACGTTTGCGACAAAAACTTGAAATGCACCACCGGCAACCCTATTAACTATAAAAGCCTTTACACAATCGCCCGATAACCTTGTAAAGGCATGAGATCTTCTAGATCCCATTAAACTAACAACCGGAATTGTATCAAAAACTCCTTTCGGTATTGCATCAAATTCGTCTGGCAGTCTTTCCATTGATGATGAGTTAGATTTTTACTCCCACTCAATCGTTGCCGGCGGTTTATTTGTGATGTCGTACAAAACCGCGCTGACTCCTTTAACCAATTTTAATCTTTCCACAAGCTCGTCTAATAGCGCAAAATCCATTTTATAAAAATTCGCAGTCATGGCTTCTTCGCTTTCTACAGGCCTTAAGACGACTGTTTCGCCGGGTACGCCGTTTATTGAAAGTGGAAGTAAAACCGTTGGAAATTGCCAGATTTCTCTGTCAATTTTCTTTTCTTTTATAAAATTCATGACCACCTCATCGACATCCTGAAGAATAGAAATGCGGGAAGGTGTGAGGTGTGATTTTTGAATAGTAATTGAATCAATTTTTTCCGGATGAAGAAGCAATAACGCTCGATTTATTTTCGGAACTGTATTTGTAATTCGCGTTGAAAGTTCGCCAAGCGCAGTGAAATCTTTTGGCTGATTAAAGAGCACTACCGGATTTCTGTAACTTCTTACGTCGCCTTGAACGCCAACACTTTTAATCGGCAAAACTTTGCCATTTTGTATTTTTTCTGCGACTCCCTTGTCCGGATACCTCTCTTCTTCTACGCACAAACATCTCACCGCAAGCCCAGGACCCGGAAACGGATGTCTCCAAACCAAATCCGCAGACAAGCCGAGCTTTTCACCAACTTCACGTACTTCATCTTTATAAAGCTGAGAAATCGGCTCAATCACAAGCCCTTGTTCGATCATTTTTTGAATTTCAGGAATTCTATTGTGATGAGTTTTGATTTTGTCTGCGTGTTTTGTGCCGCCGGTTTCAATTGTATCCGGATAAATCGTACCTTGGCCAAGCATCCATTCATTTGTATTTAATCCCATTTCCGAGAAAACTCGTCTTTGGACTTCAAGGAATTTTGCGCCAATTATTTCACGCTTTTTTTCAGGATCATAAACTCCTTTTAATGCTTCAAAATATTCACCTGATGCATCTTCAATTCTTACATTTGTCGCACCGATAGCTTTGAATATGCCTTCAACTTGCTCTCTTTCGCCCTTTCGCAAAAACCCGGTATCAACAAAAAGTCCATAAACGCGCTCATTCCCAAGCGCTCTTTCAAGAAGAGTAAACGCAACTGTGGAATCGACTCCACCGGAAACCATCATAAAAACTTTTTTATTTCCAACTTTTTCTGAAATAGCCGCAATTTCACTTTCAATGAATTTATCAATGCTCCATTCATGCTTTGCGCCGGTTATTTCTACAAAATTTCTAAGAATTTTCATGCCGTTTTTTGTATGCGTAACTTCCGGATGAAATTGAATCCCAAATATCCTCCTCTTAACATCTTGCATTGCGGCAATTATACAATCGCTCGTGTGAGCGGTTACTTCAAAACCTGGCGGAGGTTTTGTAACCTGATCAAAATGGCTCATCCAAACATCTTGAGCATCCTTCCCTTCATCGCAAAAACCTTCAAAAATTCCTGTTTTATTTGAGATATTTACGTTTGCTTTTCCATATTCGCTAATGCGTCCTGGCTCAACCTTTCCACCAAGAACATGCCCAATTATCTGATGCCCATAACAAAGCCCGAGAATTGGGATTAAATCGCTGCCAGCCCCTCTTAAATCAAAAACTTTTGGATCACACTGCAAACTTCCTTCCGCGTGGATGCTTTGTGGGCCACCGGAAAGGATAATCCCTTTATATTCGCGCAATTTTTCTGCATCAATTTCACCATCAAATAAATCGCTATAAACGCCGATCCTTCTGATGCGATTTGCGATCAAATGCGCGTACTGTCCACCAAAGTCTAATACTGCGATTTTGTCCATTTTTGTTTATATAAATAAGAAAAAATTATTATCAACCAAACTGTATATGCGATTTCCGGCTTCCAATAATATGAATCAACTATACCATGAATTATAATTGCGACAAATGCGAAAATCGCGGGATTTAATGGGTTAAATCTTGCATGAAAAAATGCGGCAAAAATTATGAGTAGAATGCCGATAAGTCCGATTATTCCGAGCGCGAGCCACATGCTTAAGAAAAAATTGTGCGCGTGCGGTGGAATGTTTAATTCATTATATTCATGCCCTAAAATGTCTTTATTAAGCGCAAAATAGCTTTGATATTGATTTAATCCAACTCCCAAAACCGGATTATTTTCAAGCATGTATAAATTCATTTTATATATATCTTTTCTATCTTGAACCGATGTCGCATATCTATATTTTTCGCCTGTCCAAATTTTATATTTTGCGGAATTTCGTTGAAACAAAAATACACCGCTACCAATAACCGCGAGCACCAAAAATGCAATTAAAAAATGCTTTAACTTTAGCGAACGGAAGAGAAAAAGCGCTATTGCAAGCGCGATTCCCATGTATGAACCATACGACTGCGCGAAATAGAGAACGAGTCCGATTAGAATAATCGGGAATAACAAAATCCAAAATCTAAAATCCAAATGAATGACAAATGATTTAATGCCAAATTTGGATTTGTTTACGCGAATTGAATCGCGGGTTAAATTAAAAAGTTTAATAAACGAAATCACAAATGCCGGTGCAATAAGAAATGTAACCCAGTTTGCGCTCTGCCATTTTAAGGTTAGAAAATCGATGTATGGCCAGACGAGGCGTTGCGTAAAATCGTATTGAACGCCCGGAAATATATTAAAGAAATATTGCGTCAATGCGAAAACGCAAAATAATGAAATAGTTGAAATATAGGCATACATAAGCCACTTTAAAACCTTATCGCTGAGAGTTTTATAAACAAGAAGTGCGTAAAAAATCGGAAAAATAAACATACTGCGAAAATATTCGATCGGCGAGGAAAGAATCGGATCATACGTTTTTTGAAAAAGAATTTGAATAGCTCCGGCGACAAATATCAAAAATATCCCTGCGCCAAGCCAAAATTTTAAAGGTCGTTTTTGAAGCTCAAGTGCGCCCGTAAAAAAGCCAAATAAAAATAATGTAAAAATCGCGATTAAAAGTATGTCTGAAATTGTATAAAAATCGAAAAATTGTTTGCCGTGAAAAAATTCTTGATATGGCAAAAGTTTCTGAAAATTCGTTTGAATCATGCCAAGAATAAAGCATAACGGCGAGATCAGGAAAAGCCCTGTATAAAGCCCTGAAACGGTTTTTTTAAATATATTATTCATTGGTTTCTTCCGGACGCATTAACGGAAAGAGAATGACGTCCTTGAGATTTTCTTGACTGGTCAAAAGCGCGAAAATGCGATCAATTCCCATTCCCCAACCCGAAATCGGCGGCATGCCGTGTTCCATTGCGAGCAAATAATCTTCATCCATTTCCATGGCTTCAACGTCACCTTTTGATTTTAAACTTGCTTGCTCTGTAAGGCGTGCGCGCTGATCAACCGGATCCACAAGCTCTGAATAAGCGTTCACAACTTCCCACGTGTTAACGACCAATTGAAATCTATCTGTCGTGTGTGGCTTTGCGTCATTTTGACGCGCAAGAGGGGAGAGCTCGATCGGATGACTTGTAACAAAAATCGGCTGAATAAGCTTTTGGCGAGCCGTTTTTTTGTATAATGCATCAACCATGTTTCCGTAACCAAGAGTTTTTATATCGCCATCAATTTTGATTTTTTTATCAGTAATTGCTTTACGAAGTTTTTCCGCGGAATGGAATTCTTCAATATCAATTCCGGCGTGTTCAATGATCAATTCTCGCATAGTTTTTCTTGGCCATGGAGGCGTAAAATCAATGTCCGTGCCATAAATATTTAACTTTAAAGTTCCAAAAAGTTTTTTAATAAAATGCTCGAAAAGATTTTCCGTAAACTTCATGTTGTCCTCATAGTTGAAATAAGCCGCGTAATATTCCAGCATCGTGAATTCTTGATGATGCGACGGATCAATTCCTTCGTTTCTAAAGCATCTTGCAAATTCATAAACGCGCTCAAAACCGCCAACAATAAGGCGTTTTAAATATGTTTCCGGCGCGATTCTTAAAAAGAAATCTTTATCAAAAGCATTATGATGAGTTTTGAATGGTTTTGCGATTGCGCCTGAAGCCTTAGCGGAAAGAACAGGAGTTTCAACTTCAACAAATTCGCGATCATTCATATATTCACGAATGAGTGAAATCAATTTTGTGCGCATAAGAAAGCGATCCATTGCACTACGATCCATAACAGTATCAAGATATCGATAGCGATATTTTATTTCAGTATCCTGAAGCCCGTGCCATTTTTCCGGAAGCGGTCGAAGAGTTTTTCCAAGAAGAATAAACTCTTTAACCATGAGTGTAATTTGATTTGTACGAGTTAAAAATAGTTCACCGGAAACGCCAATAAAATCCGCGATATCAATTTTTTTAGAGAAAAAATCATAATTTTCATCGCCAATTACGTTTTGTGCTATGCAGATTTGGATCTGTCCGGAAACGTCTTGCAGATTGCCAAAACTGATCTTCCCGTGTGAACGAAATGCGACTAGTCGTCCGCAAAGTTTAATATCGTTTTTATTTTGAGCGATTACCTCATCCATTGCGCGCAAGCCTTTTTTACCCAATTTAAGAGCGTCCACGGCTTTATGCGTTCTTTCATATCTTTCAGGATAAGGATTTACGCCTTGTTTCCTGATGTCTTCGAGCTTTTTCAAACGATCCGAAAATTCTTGTGAAGTTGTGTTTTCTGCCATATAAATAATCTTAAAAATACTGAAGCCATTATAAGCTAAAAATGACAAAATCCAAACCATTTGGCCGTACGCTTCACTCCCGGCCTACTCCGCAAACGAATACTCATCAGCTTTTCTCTGCTTTTCGATTGTGAGGAATTTCATTTGTTCTTTCTTGAACATAAGCTCAACACGGCCGATTGGGCCGCTTCTGTGTTTTCGAATGTAAATATCGGCAATGCCTTTGCGTTCCGTATCTTCTTCGTAATAATCTTCGCGATAAATCATGATTACAATATCGGCATCCTGTTCAATGGAACCGGAATCACGAAGATCGGAAAGTTGAGGAATTTTTTGAGGACGAAGCTCAACAGCACGTGATAGCTGAGACAAAGCCATGATTGGAATGCGAAGTTCACGAGCAAGATTTTTGAGCGCACGTGTGATTTCTGAAATTTCTTGAACACGATTCCCTGAATTTGTAAGCGAATTCATGCTCATCATTTGCAAATAGTCGATAACAAGGAAGTCCAAGCCATGTTCCATTTGAAGTCTGCGAATCTTTGAGCGAAGCTCATTTATGGAGCTTCCGGATGAATCATCAATATAAATTGGAAGATCGTTTAATTCGTCCATAACCGTACCAATGCGGGCGAAATCTTCTTCTGTCAGCTTGCCACTGCGAACCTTCCACGAATCAACATTAAGAAGTCCACAAAACATTCTTTCAACAAGCTGTTCTTTGGACATTTCAAGAGAAACAACGCCAACTGATTTGCCTTGTTTTGCAAGATTTTGAGCAATGTTAATTGCGAAAGATGTTTTTCCCATGCTGGGACGAGCCGCAAGAATAACAAGATCGCTTGGCTGCATGCCGTTAAGAAGATTATCAAGATCGCGAAAACCGGTGAGTGCACCGCGATATTTTTCTTTTGCCTCAGGATCGTGAAGATTTGAGATTTTTTCATAAGTCTGCGCAAGGATATCTTTAACGTGAATAAATCTGTCTTTTACGAATGTCTGTGAAACTTCAAAAAGCGATTTTTCAGCTTCTTCAAGAATTTCCGGAAGATTGCCGGTTTCGTTATAGCCAAGGCCCATAATTATATCTCCGGCCTTAATCAGCCTTCTTAAAGTTGATTTTTCTTTAACAATAATTGCATATTCGACAATGTGTGAAGCCGTATAAGTATCGGCCGTTAGATCTGCCAAATAAGAAACTCCGCCAATTACACTGAGTAAATTTCGATCTTCAAGATGATTTGTGATTGTAACCAAATCAACCGGCATGCGCTTGTTAAAAAGCTCGTTGATTGTGGAGTAAATCGTTGCATGAGCCTCATGATAAAAGTCTTCAGCCTTTAAGAAGTCCGCAACCTTGATGATTGCATCCTTATCTATCATAAGCGCGCCTAAAGTAGCCTTTTCGGCATCGAGTGAATATGGTGGTATTTTTGCTGATGGATTAGCCATGGGAATTTAGTTTTGCATAAGTTCATGAAAAATTCAAACTTATTTAATGTGTTTCAAGTATAATTTGCGGCATGTCAACAGAGAACCGCTTACTGACCTGCAAAATAGGAGAAGACATCGCGGAAAAATATCTTATTTCACGCGGATATAAGGTTTTGCGAAAGAATTTCAGAAAACGCTTTGGTGAAATCGATTTAATTGCTGAATTTCGTGGAAAAATTATTTTTATTGAAGTAAAAACGCGAAAAAATAATATTTTTGGGGAACCCGAAGATTCGATTTTAAAAAATAAAATTCGGAAAATTTTTGGAACCGGAATCGCGTTTATGCGAGAAAATGGCCTTAAAAATGCATTTCAAATTGATATCGTATCAATAAAACTAAACGAGTATAATATGTTAAAAAGATTAACTCATTTTAAAAACGTATGCCTTTAAACAAAAAAATATCAATTGTAATTTTGATTATTGGTTTTTTACTTGTAGGAAATTATGCATGGAAAAATTATATAAATGTCGGAATTTTGGCTTTTCAAGGCGAAATTCCATTTGGCGTGCAAATTAATGGCGAATCACTGACGTGTAGTTCCGATGTATGTGAGAAAAATGTTGCACCCGGTCAATATTCCGTAAAAATTCAGAAAGTTGACTATGAAGATATCGAACAAACTGTTGATGTAAAACGATCCGAAAAACTTGTCATTGGTGCGAAATTTAAAAAGAAAATTTCTTTTTCAGAAGGCACGCCTATCAACGATAAATATCAAAAATTATTGAATTTTGTTTTGCCATTGGAGTTTGCCTATGATGCGGATTTGCAAAAAAACTATGATGTTATTTTTCAGCTTATAAAAGACATAACCGGCACCAAAAAGAGTGTTATTTTTCAAAAACACAATAATCTTTTTCAAATGGCCGCTATTGTTTTTGGCGAAAAAAATGTTTATTTTTTGGCATCTAGTTTTAAAAAACCCGTTGATATAAGCGGCATCCTTTCTGACTTTACGAAAGCCGCAATAAGCCCTGTGGAATCAATCGTTGTATTTTTCGACAATAGCGGCAAAAACCAAGCTTTAAAAAGCTTTGGCATTGATCCAAAAGGCAATGGTCGCTCAAATCCGGTTGTTGTAACTTATTTTACAAAACCAATATCTGCGGATTATTTGAGCTTTTCTGAAGACGGAAAATTTGTTTTTGCTACTGATGAAACATCGATTTATAAAATTGATCTTGCGGCTAAGGCAAAAGAAAATGTCGCAGATTTTAATGCAGAAATTTACGGTATAAAACCGTCGAACGATGGAAGGCTTCTATTAGTTGAAACAGCGGACTTGAAGTCTTTTGTCGTGAACACGGAAACTCGCACAAAAAAACTAATTGATCTTAAGAACTTGCGAATAGATTTTGCTTATTGGACTTCAAAGAATTCGATAATTTTAGCCTATCCTGCAAGCTCTGAAAATGCTGTTTTAAATTATGAAGATGCAATAAAATCAATCGAGTCAGGTGGTCAAGATTCGGCTAGCAATAAGGTTTTTACGCGTGTTGCGGAATATTTCCCGGAGACCTCGAATTCTAACGTTATACGCGATATAACGACAATGACGAAATTCCCTTCAAGGATGGATTTTGTTGAAATGAATGATTTGAGACGCGCAATGCTGCTCGTTGATAAAAATATTTATAATCTCGATTTTACGGTTAGATAAGCTTGTAGTTCTATTTTCTCAGACACGCTTGATTTACCCGGCGTGTAAATCTTCGCTAGCGTTCGGTTTGCACTCTTTTGCTTCGCAAAAACCGTGCCCGTGCAAACCTCACGACTGTCTTCGAAAATATCCCCACAAACTTATCCCTTAACTAAAAATCGCGCCTTAAAATTCCTCCCGCCAAGCTTTTTCCTTGACCGAAAATCGTGTCATCGAAATGTTATAAAAAATTTAGAAACTGTTTATAAATATTTAATCTCGCTCTGATAAAATTTGTGCGATTATTTTTTAAATCCAATTTTTATGCTTGCAAAAGTTTTTAGTGCGTGCAATTTCGGAATTGATTCTTATCCAGTTGATGTTGAGGTTGATATTGCGAATGGTATGCCGGTTTTTTCGATTGTTGGGCTTGGCGACGCTTCGGTGCAGGAAGCGCGTGAACGCGTTAGGTCGGCAATAAGAAATAGTAATTTTGAATTTCCGCAAAACAGAAAAACTGTAAATTTGGCGCCTGCTGATTTGCGCAAAAAAGGATCAATTTTTGATCTTCCAATTGCCATTGGAATTCTTTTTGCAAGCGGACAAATAAGACTGCATTCAAATTTAAAAAATACTTTCAAAGAGGGAATTTTTATTGGTGAGCTGGCCTTGAACGGTGATGTTAAAAAAATTGATGGTGCACTTGCGATTACGGAATTTGTAAAACGAAACGGATATAAAAAAATATATTTACCATATGAAAATTTCGCAGAAGCAAGCCTTATATCTGACATTGAAATTGTGCCGGTAAATTCTTTAAAACAAATTGTGGAATATTTTAAAACCGGAAAAAATAACAGCCATGGATTTGCTGAAACCGGCGAGCTTGAATCAATGCCTTGGCCGGATCGCGCAGAAAATAATTCCAATGACTTTCAATATATTCACGGACAGGACTTTGCAAAAAGAGCCCTTCAAATTTCAATTGCCGGCGGACATAATTTGCTAATGATCGGACCGCCCGGATGTGGTAAAACAATGCTTGCTAATGCGGTTAAATCTATTTTGCCGGAAATGGATTTCGATGAATCGATTGATGTCACGAAAATCTATTCCGTGGCCGGAATGCTTAAAAAAGGGGAGTTTATAATGAAAAAACGACCATTCCGCGAGATACATCATACGGCTTCGCCGATAAGCATTCTTGGTGGTGGTCAAAATATTATGCCGGGAGAAATCTCACTCGCGCACAGAGGCGTTTTGTTTTTTGATGAATTGACTCTTTTTCCGCAAAGCGTTATTGAAAATCTCCGTCAACCGCTTGAATCAGGCCATATTACGATCAGTCGTACGAAATATAAAACGAGCTATCCGTCGGATTTTATTTTTATTGGCGCGATGAATCCTTGTTCTTGTGGATACCTTGGAGATGAAAAACGTGTTTGCATTTGCACTGATACGCAAATTAAAACTTATAAAAATAAGATTTCCGGACCGTTTTTGGATAGAATGGATTTGATCGTAAACATGAAAAAAGCGCAAAATCCGGCCGCAAAATCTGCAAAAAAATCTGCCACGAAAAGTGATTTTTCTGAAATCTATGACTCCATAAAAACGGCTCGTGAAAAGCAAAAAGCACGTTTTGGGAAATCAATGCTTAATAAAAATATTTCCGTGAGTTATCTTGAAAAATTTTGCGAACTCGATAAAGAATGTCGAGATTTTTTAAAGTCCGCCACTTCAAAATTAAATATCTCGATGCGGACATATCACAAAATCATAAAAGTCAGCAGAACAATTGCTGACCTTCAAAATTCCGACAAAATTAATTATTCTCATCTTGCTGAAGCAATGCAATACAGAGGTTGCTAATATTGTACTTGACGGCCTAACGATGTACATCTTTTAGCTGCTCTCCAAGTGTAAATTTTACATTATATTTATATACTTAAAATCTCGTATGTAAGCTTTATACTGAATGACGGAAATCTCTCGTAATTTTTATGTCGACGGACTGAACCCGTCGTTATATAATAAAGTTAGTTTTAAAAATATAAATAATAGACTTATGATTTCAAAAATTCTTTCAGCATTTGATTTTAGCGATAAAGAAATCAAAATCTTTGAAAAACTGCTTGAATTCGGCATACAGCCGGCATCGCAAATAGCGCGTTTGACCGAACTACCAAGAAACACGGTGCGTGATATTTTGGATAGACTCACGAAGAGAGGATTTTTAATACGCACACAACATGCAAATGCTCATTATTATGGCGTTGAAAAGGTTGAAAATATTGTCTTCCATCTTAAAAAAGAGCGCACAACGTTCAATGACCAATATGAACATCAAATTGATATTCTTAAAAATTTTGGCGATGAACTTGTGCCAAATACGCAACGCGGCAATAGGCCTCAAATAACTTTCTATGATGGGACCGAAGGCCTTGAAAAAGTTTATGAAGACACTCTTACATCGCGTACTGATATTTTGGCTTACGCATGCCTTGAAACTATGTACGGGAGCGGACTTAAAGATTATTTTCCAAAATATTTTAAAAGGCGTGCGGCGAAAAAAATATTTATTCGTGCAATTTTTCCTGATTCAAAAGGAGCGCGCGAACGTGTTAAAAAAGATAAGGAAGAGCTTCGTGAAAGCGTTATTGTCCCAAAAAATATGCTAGATATTTCTCCTGAAATAAATATTTATGATGGAAAAGTCATTTTTGTTTCATGGGAAGAAAAAATCGCAATTCAAATCCGCAGTGATGAAATTTATAAAGCTATGAAAATGGCTTTTGAATTGGGCTGGAAGGCTGCGAAGATGATGAAAAAATAAAGCTTTACAAATTGGCGATTCCTGATAGAATGGATTTTCTATGAGTGAAAGAGATAAATTAGGTTGTGATGCTGGCAATGATGGTGATAAAGGTGGTGATGGCCGCTCTAATGCCTCGCGCCCTGATTATCTTGCCAGACTAAATGCTCTTGCCGCTCCATTCAGAAAACTCCTTGCCGCGTCTGCACAGCCTGAATATGCTGATGTTGATGAATTTGCGAGAGCTCCTGATAAACTGGCTCAAATCGCTTTATCAACTGCTCCAATTGAAAAAAGGAAACGCGCCGTTGAATTATTGGGAAATCTTTTGGATACCGGCGAGCTTTCGGCTATTAAATTTTTAACACAAATTGCTGATCCGAATAAATTAATAACCGGCGCACGTTATTGTCCCGAAATACATAATATGGCGCGTAAGATTCTTGATAAATATGGAGTTGCTTGGAAAAATTACACTATCCTTACCGATTTTCGCGGAGAAAGAGGAACTATTAAACCTTACGGAGGACGGTAGACTTTTTTTGGCTTAAATACTATAATTTCGCAGGAAATAAATCATTATGTTTAAATATCTCATCAAGGGTGGAATTCCACTCAATGGAGAAGTCCGAGTCAGCGGATCGAAAAATGCGGCGCTACCGATTTTGTGCGCAACGATACTCACTAAAGAAAAATGCGTTTTGAAGAATGTTCCGGAAATTGCGGATATTTATTCCATGATTGATATTTTGAAAGAACTTGGCGCTCGCGTTAATTTTGAAAATAATGTTCTTGAAATTGAAACTTCGGAAATTAAAGGCATCACGCCTCCAAAAGAAGCCGTTTGCCACATGAGAGCTTCGATTTTGGTTATCCCACCTTTGCTTGCACGAAAAGGAAAAGTCGATATGAGCTTTCCCGGTGGATGCGTTCTTGGAAAACGTTCGATTGACGCACATACTTTTGTTTTTGAAAAATTTGGCGGAAAAATTAAGAATGATAAAACCGGAATAAATATTGAAGTAAAAGAATTAAAAGGCGGACTCGTTGTTCTTCCGGAGATGAGCGTCACCGCAACTGAAAATGCGATTATGATGGCCGTATGCGCAAAAGGGGAGACTGAGATAAGGCTTGCGGCAACTGAACCGCACGTTCAAGATTTGTGTAAATTTTTGAAAAAAATGGGTGCGAAAATTTCAGGAGTTGGAACGACAACTTTGAATATCGAAGGCGTGAAAAACTTACATGGTGCCGAATATGAAATTTGTGGAGATTATCTTGAAGCGGGAACATTTGCTCTTGCCGGCATTCTCACAAAAGGGCATGTGAAAGTTACCGGAATTGATACGTCTTTTCTTGATATTTTGTGGCAAAAATTGGAAGAAATGGGCGTGAAATTAAATGTTCAGAAAAACTTTGTCGAAGTTTTTCCCGTTAAAAGATTGAAATCGATTAGGATTCTTCGAACTGCCGCTTATCCAAGCTTTCCAACTGATTTACAAGCACCATTTGGAGTGCTTTTAACGCAAGCAAATGGTGTTAGCAAGATTTTTGAAACGCTTTTCGAAGGAAGGCTTAACTATTTGATGGAGCTTGAAAAAATGGGTGCAAAAGTTGAGATTTTAAATCCAAATCAGGCTTTAATAATCGGTCCTTCAAAATTGCGTGGATGCCCTGTTTCAAGCCTTGATATCAGAGCCGGCGCTGCAATGATTCTTGCAGGACTTTGTGCGGACGGCACTACTGAAGTTTCAAATATTCAGTATCTTCATCGCGGATATGAAAAGATGGATGAGAAGCTGAGGAAGTTGGGAGCGAATATAGAGAAGACTTGCACGATTACTAAGTTCTAAGCCTGGGGAATAATCAATTATCAATTAGCTTACAATAATCAAATAATTTTTAAGTTTAAATTTTTGAAGTTTTAAATTGAGATTGAAATCGTTTCGCCGTCGGAAATAAATTCAAGAGTGCCGGAAAAATCATTTCGAAATATTTGAACATTGCGCTTTTCCAAGCGATCCAAGGCTTCTTTATGCGGATGACCAAAGCGATTTTTTGCACCACTTTGGATTGCGGCATAAATTGAATTTATTTCATACAAAAACTCTTCGCTTGTTGAATATTTGCTTCCGTGATGGCCGATTTTTATTAAATCCGCTGAAAAATCTTTATTCAATTTTAATGCTGAATATTCTTCTTCGATTGGCGCGTCACCTGTAAAAATAATGCTCGTTTTTCCGTATAATAAGCGAAAAATCACAGATGATTCATTAGCGGATTTCTTATCTGAAATAGTCGAGTCTGAATATAAAAAATCCATAAAAACTCCTGCCCCAAAATCTATATCTGAATTTTGTGGAACAAATGCGGTTTCAATTTTGCGAGATTTGATTTCGTTTAAAAGTGTCGAATATAAAGGGTCTGCGGAACTTGCGTTCGGTAGCAGGATTTTGCCTATTTCATAACGTTTTACGACTTCCAGCATGCCTTCAAAATGATCTTTGTGCGGATGTGAAAGAATCATCAAATCTATTTTTCTATTTAAATGACCTAGTGTTTTTCCAATCAATTTTACCGCGGATGAACCCGGTCCGGCATCGATTAAAATCGTTTTATTTTCAGGGCTTTTTATCAAAATACAATCGCCTTGGCCAACATCCAAAAAATAGATGTGCAACCTGTTATCCGGCAGTTCGTTCAATAAAAATGCCGATACAAAAATCATAATCAAAATAAAAATTGCCGCATATTTCATGCAAGCAATTTTTTCATATGTGCATTAAATTTCTCTAAACAGTTTATAAATAATTTCTGAAAATTTATTAAATTTACTTGAATTAAGCTTTGTCGTTTGCGAACTTTCTACCATAATTCATAACTCCAAATCCAAGAGCCGCGATCATTAAGGCATAAACTCCGGCCGGACCCGTTGCAGGCAATTCAGGAATAAGAACTTTTGTTAAAACACCAACGCTTTCGTTGCCTTTTTTATCTTTGGCCGTGAGTTTGAAATTATATTCTTTGCCCGGAGCAAGTTTTGCAACTTCAAAAGTAACGGTTTTTAAATCCAGCTTTTTAAAAACTGAATAATTTTTTCCGCCATCGTTGCTTTTATACAAAACATATTCTTTAAAATCGCCGGCAGTATTTAAGCTTGCCGCCCATGTTAATTTTGCCTTGTATTCAACATTTTCACCGTTGAAGCTCGTTGCGTCTTCCGGTGGAGTTACATCTTTATAAATTGGTGTAAATTCTTTTGTATTTTTAACTTCATCAACCAATTTTCCATCAACATCCAAAATTCCTTTTACCATAAATGAGTGAATTTTTTCATTGTCTGGCTCTTTGATCGTGAGTGTGACTGTAACATTGTCCTCTTCAAGCTTTACGCCCGTTATTTCAAGTATTTTTTCAGCATTTTCTTTTTGAACGATTGCAAAATTCGTCACAGGATCAACTGATAATGCAATTTTTTTAGTGAAAACGATTTTGATTGTTTTTTCGTCAACGGCTTTAACTGATTTAACTTCTGTTGTGCCAACTTCAGGTGCTGCCGGAGCAACCTCTGCGGCTGGTTTATCCGCAACAACGTCTGCCTGTTTTACGTCAGCGACCGCCGGATCTGCCGGAAGCTTGTCCGCCTCTGCAACCAATTTCTCCACATGCTCCTTATCTGTTCCTTTGAACAAAAGCGCATCTGATTTTCCACTAACAACAACTTCTTCGCTTGCGCCTTTAAGATCTCCACCGAGTGTTAACAAATATTCTGTTTCCGGAATTTGAATATCAGTTGTGAGCAATACTGTTTTATTAGTCGTGTCTTCTGTATCTAATTCAGCTTTATTAACTTTTAAGAGATCTAGTGTCTTGTTGTCTTGAATCGTAAATAGGTCTTGTGCATTTTCAGGCAAAACAACTGCGACTGAGAGTGTAACTTTTACAGTAACCGCATCAACCGCTTCAACTTTATCAATTTTAATAATTTTTAAATCCTCCATTGTTTCTATAGCGACCACTTTGTTGCCTTCATCTTTTGGCATAGAGATCAATGCGGCCGAAAGATTGCTCATTGGAACCGAGAAAACTTCCGGGCTGTAATAATCACTTTCAACGCCTTTTGAATCATATGCCGTGACTACAAAATAATAAGTTTTTCCGTTTTCCAAATTAACAACCACGTATTTGAGTGTATTGCCGGCGTCAAGTAATTGTGTATATTTGGCTTCATTGTCGTTTTTGACAGAAACCGTGCCGTAATAGACTTTGTAGCCCGTAGCGTTACCCTTGGCAGCTTCCCATTCAAGGCTGACCGAAGAATCTCCGGCAGTTGCCTTAAGCGTGTTTACGTCGCCTACAACAGTTGCTACTGCTGGCGTTTGAGCCAACTCAGCTTTCGCCGTTTTGATCACAACTGCGCATGGAGCGAGCACCATAACTGCAACGAGCAATGAAGATGCGAAAATCTTTATTTTTTTCATATTTGTTTTTGTTATTTTTATTTTATATGGGCCTGTGCTGCTTTCGCAGCGGCCTGTTATCTATATATTTTACCAAAAAAATCCGTCCAAGTCAAGGTTAGTTAACTCGAACGGATTGAGCGAGGGGTAATTTAAGACTTTCTAGCTTTCTTCTGTTATATCTTTCATCCTATCGGCTTCTTTATGCATTTGCTTTTCAAGCTCAGGATCGTATTTTTTGCCTATCTTTTCGTCATATTCAGACGATCTTTCATATGCAAGCATAAACAACTTCTTAAATGCATCTGCAACTTCACGACTTTCTATGATTGCGCCGAATTTTTCTTTAAGCGACATTATCGTCACTTTATCATCGTAAATATCAATTTCCGGCGAAATTCTATATTTAACAGGGATTATTTTTGAAGTTCTGATATGTGCCTTATCCAAACCTTTGATTCTAAAAGAATCTTCGGTGTAAGCCAAAATAGCCTTAACCGGAATTCCTCTGCGCGTGCGTCTGTCATAATATTCCGGAAAATAGCCTGGCATAAACGAATGTTGATTTTCAACCGATGCATAACCTAAAATTGCTGACCTTGCGGTTAATGTATCTTCGTATACGCTTATAATTCCCTCTACGCCTTCGTAAAATTTAATCTTCAATTTACCAGTTGGATGCCTGTGAATTGCTTTAAATTCAGGCAAAACTTTTTTTGCGCGTTGGATATTCGTTTCTATTTCTTTAAGATTTTCTTCCAACATACTTACAATTCTTTCCGGATTCTCGGCTATAAAAACCATTTTTGATTTTTCTTCATATGTACTGACAAGCCCTTTTGTTATCAAGCCATTTAAAACATGATATCCATTTGTTCGCGTTATTTTGGCTTTTTTTGAAATTTCAGTGACAGTTGAAGGACCCATCTCCAATAATGCAAGATAGATTTTGGCTTCCTTGTCGGTTAGGCCGAATTTTATGAGATCTTGAAACATATGCTTTCATTAGGCGTCGCCTGCGGCGATATTTTATTTATATGTGGGACGTACGTGCTTACGCACTCCCGTCCCGTTGTGTCAAAAAAAATATACAAAATTATCCATATACTTTCTTTTCCGCGTAAAATATAAAACTCTTTTAAATAAATATCAATGCTTTTTTATGAATTCGAGTCATCATTCGAATACCTATCAAATTGTTAACTTTTTGATAAAATCTATTGACAATTCTATCTAAAACCACTAAACTTCCACCCTAAGATAAGCATTAACATTTGAGTTATGCTCTTTGTTATGAGAAAATAATAAAAGTTAATGTTTTTTGAAGCCACATAATTATGTCAATCAATTTACACACATGTACAAAAAACTAACATCAGAGGACTATATAACATCATCCATAATAAGATTTGGTAGTCATAAAAGATATATACAAGAAAAATTGCTTGTTGATTTTTTTGCTGTCAAAGGAAATTTGAAGATTGCCGAATATTTACGTGAATACATTCAACAGCATCTTTCAGAATTTCAATCCAAGAGCAGAATTCGCATTTTGGATGTTGGTCCTGCCATTGGTGCACTCACTACAATGCTCGCTCTGCAAGAACTTGATAAATTTGGCCTTATGGATAAAGCTCAAGTTTATCTTATTGATGTTTCCGAAAGAGTTATAAATAGCACTCAAAATCTTGACTTCTTTTATCCTAAAACAATTCTTGATGTTTCTTTAAAAGCAAAAATATTCAAAAAATTAAAATCGTCAAAAGCGATTATACAATCAGCCGAATCGATGCCTTTTAAAACGAACTTTTTCGATATTGTTTTGGCCGGATTCTTATTCCATCATCTTCACGATTCAATCAAGCCCGTTGTCGCATCTGAAATTGAAAGAACGGTTCGAAAAGAAGGCCTTATAGCCATTGCTGAAGAATGGTTCACGGATTACAAAAAAGATTATGCGCATGAACACATTGGAGATGAAATTCCATTGGCTTTTGAGTCTATAATTAAAATGGAAGATATGATTGCGCTGTTCAAAGACATTGATGTAAAAGTTCAATCTAATTCGGAAGATATACCAAAAGAGAATTATTATTATTTCTGTGCTGAAAAGAAGTAATTTTATACTTTGTAGACTTTGCGAACGCCAAGTATTCTTTCTAAATCAAAAATCAGCTCGCAGAGCTGATTTCCATTTTCAACGTCAACAATAAACTCGTCTGTAATCATTTTTATTGTCTTGTGCGACATTGTGCGCACATCTTCTATATTAATGCCTCTGGAGGCCATTATTTGCGTAATTTTGTTTAAAATACCCACCACATCGTCCGCCTCTATGATGATTTTTACAGTTTTGTGGCTTTTTGATTGCGGATAATCGGATTTGACTATGGAATCTGAAATTTCATCATCTGAATAAAGCTTTGAAAGTGCCGCGCAAGGCCTTTCTCTTCCACTACCAATCTTGTTCAACATATCTTCCATGTTTTCATATAAACATTTATCTTGAATCGTCTTTGTAATGCGGTTTTTTTCTTTTTTAAAAGTGGTGTTTATTATTTTTTGAAACAGTAAGTCCATTTTATCTTCTCCGCGTTTTATATTGGATTCTTTATCCGAATCAAACCAGTTTGATATGTGATGCCTTGCCCTATCTGTTTTCACAAATTCAATCCAATCAAGTAGAGGCCCTTTTTGGCTTTTATTCACAATTATTTTTACTATATCTCCATTTTTTAATATTGCTAGCGGATGAGTTTTTATGCCGTTTATGACGGCTCCTGAACACTTATGTCCTTCTTCTTCACTTATCGCATAAGCAAAATCAACACATGTGGATTTTTCGGGTAAATCAACAATCTCGCCTTGCCCTGAAAAAACAAAAATTTTATCACTCAAAACGTCAAGCTTAAGCTGATTTATGAAGTCCAAAGGATTATTTGTTCTTTCGTGAATCGCAATAATGCTTTTTATTAAATTACCACTATAGACCTTCTCCTTATCCATAATCATCGAATATTTATCCATTTCTTCGGTCAATATTTGGATATGAATTGAATCACCTTTTGTATCGAAAACCGTTGTGTGCAAGCCCCTATAGCCATTTATTTTTGGCACGGCAATATAATCCTTAACAGCGTATGGCTTTGGCGGATATATTCTGTGAATCGCGCCAAGAACTTTATAACAGTTATCGACACTGTTTGTTATTACCTTGATTGCGCTGCTATCGCTAACCGGATCAAAATTGTTTTTTTTCTGCTTAATAGCGCGATAAATATGATATTCGTGCTTTTTAAATGAAGCTATTTTTAATGAAATTTTGTTGTGAAAAAATTTTGACAATCCTTTTTTAAGCTGTGAAGTATGACCTGAAAGATTCTTTAAAGCATCTTTATATTTATTTTTTATCTCTTCATAATCTCTTGGATTTAGCACTTTAAAACTTAAATTTTCAAGCTCCCAAGCCCACTGTCTAAGTCCTAATATATTTGCAATTGGACAATATATTTCAAGCGTTTCCGTGGCTACTCTACGCTTACTTTCGTCTTTTGGCATAAACTCTATCGTACGCATGTTGTGGAGCCTATCGGCGAGCTTAACAAGTATTACGCGTACATCCTTGGACATAATAAAAAACATCTTCTTTAAAGCCTCTGTCTGTCTCATTTCCGGATTGCTTTCATAATGAATCTTTGCAAGCTTTGTGACCCCGTCAACCATATCTTTTATACTTTCACCAAACTCATTTTCTATTTGATCAAGGCTTATCTGGCTCTTTTCTATAACATCGTGAAGCAGGCCCGCAGCAATCATTTCTTCATCATCACGATTAAATTTTGAAAGTATTTTTGCAACCTCAATTGGATGATTTATATAATCCTCTCCCGAGTGACGCTTCTGATCCTTATGCGCATTGTGCGCAAAAGAAATACTTTTTTTTAAAAAAGGATTTTTGAATACAATTGTTTCACCATTTTTTATCGCCATGACGTTTTCGGTGCTTATATATTCCGCCCTTACCCCCGCAAGATAACTTCAAAATATATTTGTGTCAATAACTTTACACAAACTTTAACTTGCGTAAAGTTAAAAAAATAACAAAGATAACTTTTGACTTTACTGCTTCACGAAGTTGCATGCTACATCTTCTCCGGACACTCTATTCCTAAAATACTAAGACCTGTGTGGAGTATTTTGGCTACAGATTCAGTTAATTTTACGCGCAAATCTCTTTGATTTTCATTATCAGCCTGCAAAACCGGAGTTGTGTGATAGAAAGCATTAAAATTCTGCGCAAGATCGTATAAATAATTCGTAATAATGTTTGGCTTATATTCTTTTGCCGCAAAAACAACGTGCTCCGGAAATTTAACAAGAAGTCGTGCAACCAAAAGCTCTTTTTCATCCATAAGCTCTGCCGGCGCTGATTTACTCACGTTTTCTGATTCTGCAATTGCATCAAACAATGAAACCTGGCTTGCAACATCACTTTTACTCTTTGAAGATTTTTTCTTTTTTGAACCAAATTCATCTTTATATTTTTTGATTATGCTTGCCGCGCGAGTGTATGTGTATTGCAGATATGAAGCGCTATTACTGTCGAATGAAAGCATTTTATCCCAATCAAAAACTATATCTGTCGTCCTGTTCTGACTTAAAATGTTATATTTTATAGATCCGATTCCGGTCATATTTGCAATTAAATCTTTTTCTTTTTCTTTGAGATCGGGATTTTTTTGCTCAATTATTGCTTTTGCTCTTGAAATAGCCTCTTTCAAGACTTCGTCCAAAAGAATTATATTGCCTTTTCGGGTGCTCATTTTTTCATCTTTAAAATCCATTCTTCCAAAATCAACATGCGTACATTCCGGCCTTTCCCAGCCCAAAAGATCAATCGCTCTGAATAATTGTTTAAAATGAAGTGACTGCGATTTATCTACAACGTAAAGCAATTTTGTTGGATGCCATGTCGCGATTCTGTGCTTGATGGAAGCAATATCACGCGTTGAATAAAGAGTTGTACCGTCTGATTTTTGTACAAGATATGGAGGAAGTTCTTCATTTGGATATTTCACGATATATGAACCTTCTTCGCCAATTATAAACACGCCTTTTGATTTGCCTTCTTCAAGAACAACGTCCATTTTATCGTTATAATAGCTTTCGCCAAGAATATAGTCGAAATGAATTCCCGTTAGCGCGTCATATGTTTTTTGTATGTCTTTTAAGCTCAATTCCTTAAACCATTCCCAAATTTTCATATTATCCTTATCTTTTTCTTCAAGTTTTTTGAATTCGGCACGGGCCTTGTCTTCAAGAGACGAATCGTTTTCGGCTTCGTTGTGAAATCTCACGTATAATTTCAACATTTCGCTTATTGGCTCTTCTGCAACTTTCTTTTTATCTCCCCATAAATTGTATGCAACGATAAGTTTTCCGAATTGCGTTCCCCAATCGCCAATGTAGTTTATTCCTATGACGTTATAGCCAAGAAATTTGTGAATATTCACGATTGCTTGCCCAATTATTGTTGAAAGAAGATGGTGGACACCAAGCGGCTTTGCAATGTTTGGAGCTGAAAAATCAACCACGATATTTTCACCCTGACCATTGTCTATTTTTCCGTATGGAGATTTGCCGGCTATAACATTTTCAAACTCGTCTTTTATCCACGACTTGTTCAAAGTGAAATTAATAAAACCCGGCTCTGTAAATGTAATTTCGCTTACATAATGAGGCCTTTCAAGATGACGCATAAGTCCATCGTAAACATCTTTTGGCTTTATTTTAAGCGGTTTTGAAAGCATTAATGCGATGTTTGAAGAATAGTCTCCAAAGTGCGCTTCTCGCGGGAATTCAATTGTGAAATTCGGCACTTCCGGAAGTTCGGAAAATGATTTTTGTGCGGCGGTTTTTACTATTTCAAATAATTTATCTTTTATTAAAAGTGTTCCTGATTTTTTAACTTCTTTGGTTTTTTTGGCAGGAGTTTCTTTTTGAGCTTGTGGTTTTTCTTGTTTTTCGGGTTTTGGCTGGACGGATTTTGTCGGCTTTTCGACTGTAACTTCTTGCGCAGGAATTTCTTTTGCTCTCGATGTCAGCTCTGTTTTTTGACCATGCTTAATTGTCCAAAGTCTTGCGGTTGGCTTGATTGGTCCATGTGCAAATTTTTGCTTTAATGCGGCGCGTTTTGGATCTTGAGTGAATTGTGCATCATTGATTCCCGTTTTTCCGGTAACGCCTAAATCGATTTCAAACATTTTATCGCCAAGGATGTGAATTTCCGCAGAGCCTCCGCAATATTTCGTTATCACTCCGGCAATTTCTTTTGTAGCAATTCTTAATTTTTCCATATCCAGAGCGCCTGCATTTTCAACAAATACGCAAACGTTTTTCGAAAAAGGCATTATTGCAGTTCGCTCGCTTTCATATGTATTCCACATTCTTGCGATTACTCCTGCGCGATCTTTATATACAACTTCACCTTGTTCTGCGTGAAAAAGTTTTGCTGAATTTCTTATTACAAATGGTTCTGTGCCGCTTGCGAAAAGGATTTCCAAGTCTCCGCAAAGCTCTTCTGTGTCTATTCCCCAAACAGGCATTTCATATTTTGCAGATGCGTAATTTAAAAGATTTTCGAGTGTTGAATAAAAGATCACATCTGATTTTGAAAATGATTTAAAAATGCGTTCCAAAAGGGGAATGTGCTTTGTGATATCAGCTCCAAAGTCGCTTAAATATTTTCTCCAAATCGCAATTTTTGGGTTATTTTCTATGCCATTTTTTGCAACAGCTTTTTTTTCTGCGATTGCACCAAGTAGCAATTGTTGGCTTACAGAAACGATTTTCTCATTTTTTATACCTTTAAGTAGAATAACGCCAAGATTATATTGCGGAAATACTCTGCCGATTTGAGAATTTATTCGAAAGTTCATAAAATAATGTTTATATCAATTTATCAAAAATTCTAAGAATACGCTAGAGGGTAGATGCAAAAACCTATTTTAAAGTTTTCGTATACAATTTTCTCAGACACGCTTGATTTACCCAGCGTGTAAATCCTTGCTAGCATTCGGCTTTTGCTCTTTTGCTATGCAAAAACCATGCCCGCAAAAGCCTCATGACTGTCTTCAAAAATTGCATACAAAAACCTTTAATCAGCTTTTGACTTCATCCTCGTTGCAACGTTCGTATAAAGCTTGTACAATATATAAAAATAAAACCCTCACTAAAATGAAAAAACTTTTTATTGCGCTTTTAATCCCGCAGCTTGTTGGCGCGCTTGGATCAATGTTTACAATGCCAAACGTAAATGTCGGCGGATGGTATTCCGTATTGCATAAGCCCGCATTTAACCCACCAAGCTGGGTCTTTTCTCCGGTTTGGGTGACTTTATTTGTATTAATGGGAATCGCACTTTATTGGGTTTGGAAGCATGGAATCGAGAAAAAAGATGTCAAAACCGGAATGTGGCTTTTTGCGATACAACTGTTTCTTAACTTGCTTTGGTCCGGGTTATTTTTTGGCTTGCATGACCCATTTTTAGCATTTATCGATATTTGCCTTTTACTTGTTTTTATCATACTTACAATTTTTCAATTCCAAAAAGTCAGCGTACATGCCGGCTTGATAATGCTGCCATATTTATTTTGGGTTGGATTTGCGACAATTTTGAATTATCACATTTGGATTTTGAATATATAAACAAACCTTGCGATTTTTTTGACTGATGGGTAAAATAAGCTCTGCAATTACTTGCAATAGGGATTTCCTCGCCTCATTCAAAAATAATCCTTTAAGGTCTTATTTTTGACTCGGCGTCCTGCGCTTCGTGGAATTCGTTTCGATTCCACTACGCTTCGGACCGGAAATCTCGCTACTTGTGGAAGGGTCGCATAGTGGTCGAGTGCACCGGTCTTGAAAACCGGAACCCAGTTTTACTGGGTCGCGAGTTCGAACCTCGCCCCTTCCGCCAAAAATAAAATTTACACGAATCTTTATTTCACGACATTAAAAATCGTCATTATTCTTTTATCGTTCTCCGTGTAAACTTCGGCATCGGCGCCGGGAAATTCAAAAGTGCCGATTTGGCCTTTATCAGGATGAATTACAATTATAATTCTTTGGCTAGACGAAGGTGCGATTGCCACTTCTACGTTTGCATTTGCGCCCTCGATTGCGGCCCAACCAAGAACTTTGCCCGGTTCGTATCCTGCAAATGTCTCTTTGCCAAGTTCGTGAACCGCGACCCAACCTTTTTCGGGAATAGAAGCTTTATCAATAATTACTTTGCCGTTTGAAATTGATTGGTCTGCGATTTCAACCTCTGCGTTGATTTTTGGAACTTGTTGCTGTGAACAACTCGTGAGAGCCAATGATAGCAATAAAATGGCTAAAATAAGCGATATTTTTTTCATATGGTGATTGTTAATGACAATAATATAAATACCAATTTGTAAGAAAAAATACAAGTCACCGTATTAAGTTAATGATCGATTATCAATAATCAATTATCAAACAAATATTATTTAACCAAATATAATATGGACAAACACAAACTCATTGCATTGCCAATCGCGATTCTTGTTGTGGCAAACATGATGGTTCCGTCTTTTGCATTGGCGGATGAAGTTAATGCAAACAAAGGCCTTGGTCTTGGCCGTGAAAACAATAAAGGCTCAAGCTTTTGCGTAAGGCTCGTTGAAAAAGATGAAAGATTTGAAAAAAATTACGCTGAAAAAGAGGCAAAGCTTTCTTCAGAAAGAAATGAAAACGATAAAGAACGTATGGGTAGACGTGCAGATGCAGATAAAAGGCGCGAAGACAGAAAGGTAAAAGTCGACAACAGGGTTGCCAATAGATATCAAAAACTTTATGAAGAAATAGCCAAAACTGATGCTGAAAAATTGGCTGTCACGACTTTTAAAACAGTTGTCGAAACGGCTTTAACCGCAAAAAGAACTTCTGTTGATGCTGCTATCGCCGCTTTTAAAACGGCTGTCGATACTGCAACGACTGCAAGAAGAACAGCAATTGATGCGGCTCGAACTGCATATCAAACATCAACTGAAGCTGCTTTAAAAACAGCCGCTGATCAATGTGCCGCAGGAACGGCTTCTGCGATTGTAAGAACAAATTTCCAGACCCTTATCAAAACTGCAAAAGATAAATTTGAAGCTGACAAAGCCGCTGCTCCAAAAGTTGGAGTAGATGTTTCCGCTTTAACTGAAGCCAAAAGAACGGCATTAGAAAAAGCTCAAACAACATTCCAAGCCGCATTCGAAAAAGCAAAAGCGGACTTAAAAGCCGCATTCGGAACAAATCAGCCGGTATAAGTTTAGTGGCGGCGTGAAATAAATTTATGTGGGGAAAGTTACACAAATAAAACGCGGGAATTAAACCTCTCGCGTTTTATCAAAAGCGACCTTTTCCATATCAATGCGCCCTTCTGCGGTCCTGTGAAATTTAAAAAAGTTTCTGCATGCCTCTATTGCGGCTTCGCGATCATCAAATTCTCTATCGTGAACATCTGTGTACTTCCATACACCTATTCCCGTAACCTTTACAGTTTGCTTTTGTGTTGGATCAGGATGATTGATTGTAAAAACGAAAGCTTCTTCGCCTTCCAATAAACATGCGCCAATTCTTCTCCCGTGTTCAGGGTTTACCGAATCGTGCTCGTGATTTCTGCATCTTTCGGCGTGCAATTCTCTTAAGGCTGAATTTTGACCATCTCTCGTTACTTCTAACAATGCTCTCCTATATCTTTCTACTGCGATTCGCAGCTCTCTCCCCGGATGATGACGCCCTTTTCTTTCCGCCTCAAGTCTTTTTAATTTTCTTTGAAGCTCTGACGGCTCGAGACGCTTTAATTCACCGTAACCTAAATAACGCATATAACTAATCTTTAATATATGAGAAATTAATTTATATGCAAAGCTTGATTATTGCAAGCTTAAATCAACTTGAGAGCGTTCCAAAAATTATCGATATATTCAGGACGCCTGTTTTGATATTTCAAATAATAAGCGTGTTCCCAAAGGTCAAGAGTGATAATTGGAGTTTCGTTGAGCGAAAGCGGGGAATCTTGATTTGGAAGAGAATAAACCTTGAGCTTATTATTTGCGTCACGAGTAAGCCAAGTCCAGCCTGAGCCAAAATGTTTGACTGAGACATCTGTGAAAAGTTTTTTAAATGTATCGACTGAACCGAATTCCCTGGTTATTTCTTCGATGAGCTTGGCATCCGGGGTTTTTTGAGGGCCCATAATCTGCCAAAATAAATTGTGATTAACAAATCCGCCGCCATTGTTTTTGAGGGATGCTCTGTCGGTCTCATCAACGGGTAAATTTTTGATGTTTTTGAGAACATCGTCCGGATTTTCGAATGTGATTTGTGGATATTTTTCAAGCATTGTATTGAATTTATCCAGATATGCTTGGTGATGCTTATCGTGATGAATTTGCATCGTTTGCGCGTCGATATAAGGCTCGAGCGCGTCATAGGAATACGGAAGGGGAGCTAGTGTGTATTTTGCCATAAAAAAATGGTTATGAAATATTGATAGATAATTTTACATCAAATAGGTCGGCTGACGCAATGGAGAATTAAAGGTGACGTGAATTAAACTACAGCCTTTATGTAGCACTTTTCGCACAAAACTTGCTTTGGAAAATTTGAAGAATATGGGGTTTTGATTGGAGATGAACAAGATGCGCACGTTCGAGAGTTGAGTCTGCGTGAAGTTCGTATAAAAATGCGGTTTCTGTGACGACAGTCGGGACACGTGTGCGGAATCGGAAGATTTAGGGCGCGATATCTCTGTAATTCTTGGCTGATTATATGAAAATTCTTTTCGCATTTATCACATGCGAGAAGATCTTTTATAATTGAATCGGTTGTTTGTTTTATGTCGTCGGGGATTACTGCGGTTTGCGGCTTATATTCACGCTTATCTTGCTCCTTCCATTTATAGTTTTTTGCGAGAGCTTGCTCTTTTGTAAGTGGCATATATTCGTGCGCGACGGTTTCGTTATATCCCCAAAGTGACATTTGCGTTGGAAAAAATTCGCCGAATTCTTTGGTGGTCGTCATATGGGCGATAATTTTTGGCAAAATGGTGCGATATTCTTCTTCGGAATACTGCTTATTTAAAATACAATACTTGCCACGATTTATCGCGATGCAACCAAACATAAATGAAGAATTATTGCATTGATCACAGTAAAAAACATTGTCACAATAATGACTCGCCATATTGAATGCGGAAAATTTCATTGCCAAGGTGCTAATAAGCTCACATGCAACTTCGGGCTTATATAAACTGTAATTCAGGTCGTAACAATCTTTTGCATCGAGCACGTCATAAAGATATTTCGAATCCCAGCAATTAATAACGTTATAAACGTCGTGACAGTTTTTGGAATTTTTAATGTCGTTGCCGTCACATTCCTCGGAAGCCATAATATACATATCGCGATGAATCGCTTTTTTCATGTTTTCTTTCCATTTTGCAATCATGTTTTTTAGCGATGAATATGAGCCAAAATTCATTTTTGCAAATTCCGCCATGTACTCTTCTTTTGAATAAGGCTTGTTGAAAATATAATATTTTTTGTGACGAAGATTATTGCAAAATAAACAATCGGAACAACCTTTTAAATCAAAGGAAAAAGCGCAGTCATTGCAGTTTTCGAGGTACATAGAAAATTTGTCGTTGTAACAATCGTAGCAATTTATACACTCATGGCAAAGCTCGGAATTGTATACAAAAGTACAATCTGTGCAAAACCTGGAATGCTTTGTATAAAGGCAAAAATAACAGTTTTCATTAGCTTCGCCAGCGAGATCGAGATAGCAGTCTTTGTCATCGCCGCAATAGTTGCAGTAGTCGGAATTTTCGCAGTGAACAATGTCGATTCCGAGACGCGGAACTTCATTTATTAAATCTTGAAATTGATCGAAAAATGGACGATTAAAATCGAAATCTTGGCCGAATTTTCGAGGATCCCAATCGTCTTTGTACCATTCGGATGGTTTATAAACGGGAAATTTGGTTTTTTCAGGATAAATTGAGACGAATTTTTCGTGAGATCGGTCACATTGGCGGAGATAAAATGAGCGATCATTGCGCCATGCCATGCGACGTTGAACGCGGCAGAAAGGGCAAAAAGTCGGGTGCGGGATTTTTACTTTTGCGTAAAAAGCGGCGTCTTCGGGCGTGATTTCGAATTGGGTTGAGCAATTTTGGCAGGTCGACATGGGGACGGAGGTGTTATGGGCTAATTTTAACACGAGAGGGACGGAGGTTGGAAGGGCTAAATTTTATCGCCATACCTCCGTCCCTCCCCTAAAGACCGTAGGTTATCACTTCCGGATATGTTGGCTCGTACCACTTGCCCCATTCGTTATCGGCTTTCATTTGCGAAATGATTTCGGCGACGCGCTTTGCATATTCTTCAGGCGAATATTGAACATTAAAAATGCAAAATTCGGCGTGATTTATGGCCGTGCAACCAAAGCAATCGTGGCTTGTATAAACCGAATCGCAATAAGATAAATTGTTTGAATGCCAACAACCATAACAGAACATGCAGTTGTTTAAATTGCCGCCGGACATGATTTCATAGCAAAGTTCGGACCACCCAAGATGGCTGCAGTCTGCGAGATTTTTTGAATCGTCGCAGTGATAATTATAAAGACAATCGTGCAAGTTTTTTGAATCAAAAGCCCAGTATGCGTTTTTGGAATTATGAAGATTGTCGCCGTAGCTATTTTCTGTGTTTTTGCCGTACATAAAAATGCGCGGAAATTTTAATAATGCCGGAACGATTTTTTCGCAAATCTGGGCCGGCGTGAGCTTGCGAAGCTCGGCAACTTTTGTTTTATATTCTTCCGGAGAATATTTTTTATTGAAAATACAGTACTCGCTTTGACGTAAATTTATGCAGCCAAAACAGTTTTTGAGACTTACCGAATAAAAGCAAAAATCCGAATCGCTGGTATTTTCGCAATGGTCACAATAATTGCAGTTATATGAATTGATGCAATCAATACATTCATAGCAAAGCTCACATTTGTTGCAAAGCGTGCAGTCCGTACAGTCCGTGCAATAAAAAACGCGATGATTATAAAGGCAAAATTGTGATTCGTAGCTCGCAAAAGTCATGTAACAATTTTTACTGCGCTCTGTGTATTGGCAGAAAGGGGAGTTAGTGTTATTTACGCATTGCAAACCGATGCGCGGATGCTTGAGTCGGAAGGCTTCGAATTGTTGGAGAAAGGTCATGATATAATTTTAGCACAAGCGTATAGATTGCCTAAAAACCCAAAACTGCTGCTGACCATTTTGATTCAGCCTCGGCACTCAATCTCGCCACATTGCTTTTAACAATCCATACCTCTCCCCCGTCTTCTAACACAACGTGTACCGCTCTTTCATTAACTTCGTCTATTGATCCGTATTCTCCAACGGCTGGACTCATCCCGTCGCCTACCAGAACGAATATTGTGTCCCCTATCCCCGGCAGAGACGTGTCTTCCACTGTCGCATCCGGGTCATCATCACGTAAATCGTCATCGCGTAATGATTCATCGTCTATATCTATTCCCATATTATGTTTGATTAAGGAGTTTATTGTATCACTAAAATCGTGATTTTGTAAATACCTTGATTTTAATTTTCATATATGCTATTCTATATGTGTAATTATATAAGTTTTTATATATGGTAAAGATTATACCAACTACAAAAGTGCAACAGAATATAGGAGGAATTTCGGCTACTATAGGCCAAGATTTGTATATTGTGACCAATCGCGGAGAGGGAAGAATCGTAATGCTTCCTTATTTTGACGGGTGCGATGAACATTTTAATGAGTATATGGAGGATTACGTGATGTCAAAAAATAAAGAAGTGCTAAAAAAACGTTATCAAAAATCTTCCGATTCCAAAAAAAGTGCGTTAACCGTATAGTAAAATGGTTTTATTTGTTTTTACAAAATACGCGGAGAATGTTTTTAAAAAATTGCCAAAAATTGAACGGGAAAGGATTTTAAGCAAGCTTCTTGAGCTCAAAAAACATCAAGACATTTTTTCCATACTTAGAAAACTTATTGATTTTGAGCCGGCAACACACAGGCTTAGGATTGGTGATTATCGATTGATTTTGGAATTGAAGAAGTATGATTCAAAAATTGTTGAACTTTGGGTTCTTGACGTCGGACACAGGAAGGATATCTATAATTGAAAGGCCCTATTTTGGAATAATTGCGACTTCATTGAACGGCTTGCATATAACATTTTTCGCAGTAGATTTTTTCGGGACGGTCGGGAGAGAATGCGGTTTGGATTTTTTCGTTACAATTTGCGCAAGTGCGATCAAAAAGATTTGGGAGATTGCGTGTGAAAAAACGCTCGCGATGCCTGCAGAAAAAGCATTTTCGCGGGGACGGAATGTTCAATTTTTTATAGAAAATAAGCTCATGACTTGTGAGGCGGAAAGGTTTGCGGCATTCTTCGCAAAGATTTTCGGGGGATTGAGTGAATGATTTTTCTTGCGTGGAATCGTCGTGCCATTTATAACCTTTTTTAATCGCTTGCTCGCGAGTTAATGGAAAATAATCTTGCGCGGAGGTCTCGTTATAGCCAAAAGGTGAGAGGTTAATCGGAAAAAATTCGCCGTATTCGCCGGTCTTTTTCATGTGCAAAATTATGCGATCACGTAACTTTTTATAATCTTCTTCGGAATATTGTTTGTTCAAAATGCAATTTCTTTTGTTGTGCATACTGACGCAACCGAAACAATCTTGCGAGTTCATAACCGTATCGCAATAAGTTAAATTTGTGCATTCCCATGAGTTAAAAGTGAATTTGCCATTGAAACCGCCGGTGCCGGCATTGATGGTTTCGTAATAAAGTTCCGGGTGGTCATAACCGATTGAAGAGCAGTCCATAACGTCTTTTATGCCTTCAGCTTGGACAATATATTTGCAATCTTCGCCATCAAAAATGTTTGATCCGTGCTGGACGTTTTTGCAATTTTCAAGATAATCGCCGGTGCAATTTTCGCAGTTTGTTTGATATGAAGGCGGATAAATCGCTTGAGATTTGAAACGCTTATAATTGGTTACCGCTGCGGAAAAATTGTTTGGGTCGAGAAGTTGTTTTATGAGTTTTTCATATTCTTCTTTTGTCGATTGCTTATTATGAATGTAATAAGTTTTGTTGCGAAGATTTGAACAAAAAATGCAATTGTTACATCCGCGGAGGTTTACGGAAAAATAGCAATAACCGCTGTTGTATGAGCCAAAACAGTGCACGCAATTATATAAATTTGAGCCCCAAACGGATTCGTAACAAAGCTCTGACATTTTAATTGATTCGCAGTCGCAACAATTTCTACAGTGGTTATAATGACGGCCATAATAGCAATCTTCGCTGTACCAAGAGCCGCCGACTGCGAGATAGCAATTTTTATTGTATCCGGCGTAATTGCAAAATTCTGAATTTTCCGCGGCTTTATTCATCAAACCAATGCGCGGAATACGCTTTTGCATTTCTGCATATTGCTCAAAAAATGTTTTATTAAAATCAAAATCTCGCGCATATACATGCGGATCCCACTTATCACTCCACCAACAATCCTGGCAGAAAATTTTATATCCCGATTCCGGCGAATGAAGTGAAATTGTCGGATTCTTGCAAAGCGCGCAAATATTTTTATAAAGATGCGGCTCGTTGCGATACGTCAGTCTGCGTTGAAGTCTGCAATTCGGACAAAGAGTTGGAGGCAGAACCTCCAAACCCGGACCATAAGAAAGTTTTGCGTAAAAATTGAGGTCTTCTTTTGCAATTTCGAATGCGATTTGGCAGTTTTTGCAGGTTGGCATGAGCTAATTATACCTTAATTAACTTTTTTACCCGCCTTCTTTCGTTTTCTAGTTACTCTTAAAAGCTCTCTCAATAAATCCGGGAACTCATCTTCAACCACCCATGAAGCAACTCTTGAGGTGCTTCTTATTAATCTATCAACCGGATATCCAACCCTCATTTGCATAGCATCATTAAATACCGATATTTCACTTCTATTGCTCGCAACGACTCTCCCTATCGTAACTTCGCGTTCACCGTCCATAACTGCCACTGCCTCTCCGTGTTTCGGCAGTTCTCTTTCTATCGTCATATAAAAATTGATTTTATGGAATTAAAATTGCCTCCGTCCCCGTTAAAAGGAGAAATGCTTGCAGGGAAGAATTCGCCATATTCGCCCGTTTTTCGCATGTGATTCACGATTTTCTCTCGTAGTTTTTTATATTCTTCTTCCGAATATTGTTTGTTTAAAATGCAAAATTTTGCATGATGCATGGAAATACATCCAAAAATGTCTTTTGAATTTGCGCAATTATCGCAATAAAAAGCATTTGTGAGTCCTTGATAAACGTTGTTGCCAAAAGCCACATTGAAAGATCCGCGTCCGACAGAATGGCATTCATAAACAAGCTCCGCGCCTTCAATTCCACCGTATGTGTCGATGTCGTATCCGTCCTTGATTTTCTCGCAGTTAAAGACAAATTTGCAGTCTCTTAAGTTCGATGAATCGAAACAGAAAGTTGAATTTTGGCAGTGATTTAAATAGTTGCCGGTGCAATTTTCGTTATTGTCGCCGTTTATAAATTTGTGTGGAAATTTTTTAACAAATTCTGAGAAATCTTCGATTGAAAAATCTTTTGCCGACTTAATTTTCTCTAAGTATTCTTCTTTGGAATATTTTTCGTTCAAAAAATGAAATTCCTTGTTTATCAGGTTAATACAGCCAAAACAGCTCTTGCATCCTGTGCAATTTTTAAGAAATTTTGAATCGCTGCAGTTTTTGCAATCTTGAGAAAATCCAAGGTTGTAACATTTGAAAATATCTACGCAGTCATTGCAAAGTTCGCATTCTACAGCGTAATTGCAATCGATTAAATCCACGCTTCTATATGTGTAATAAGAGTAAAAACAATCGCGATTATTATCCGCTTCAAAACACATATAACAGTTTTTATTCCAGCTAGCCAAATTGCCATATTCCGCATTCTCGTTGGCAAAAGAATAGTTTAAAATTCTTGGAACAACTTTGAGTAAATCGCTAAATTGATCGAAAAAAGTTCGGTTAAAATCGAAATCACGACCATATGATAATGCGCTCCATTTATCGCTAAAAAAGTATTCATGATCGTAGACGGGAAATGAAGTATCTTCCGGATAAATACAAATTATTTCTTTGCCGGTGCCGCTGCATTTTCGTTTATAAAGTTTTCTTTCGTTACGCCAAGCGAGACGTCGCTGTTGACGACAGGAAGGGCAAAAGGTCGGTTCAGGAACTTGCATTTTGGAATAAAAATCGAGATCTTGAGGGGTGATTTCAAATTGGATTGAGCAGTTTTTGCAGGTTTGCATAGCGATTTTAAAAGTAATTTTTAACGGCAAATTCGTATTGTTCAATGAAAAGTTTTTTAAACGCAGTCAAACTGTGCTGTTCATAAAATAATATAATCGCTTTTTTATATTCAATCTCATCAACGCTTCTGTATGAGAGCGGACAATAACCATTTGCAAGTAAAATTGCATTACCAAGCATGCGCGATGTTCGCTTATTCCCATCTTCAAACGGCTGTATGTATGACAATGCCGCTACCGCAATCATTGACGATATAAAAGGATTCTTTAAATTATTCAACAATCCGCATAAAGCCTCCACAGCCTCTCTGATTTGATAAATATTGTCATAAGGCTTATAAGCCGTGCCTATAATCCCGACGGGTCGACGTCTTAAGCCCTTTGGAATCTTTAAGCCTTTCGAGATCATATCATGCAATTCTTCGATTTTTTTCAATGAAACGGTCTTAAAGTATTTGGGTTTATCCCATATGTAATACAACGCCGTTTTATGATTTAAAATCATAACTGCCTCCTCGTGAGTTTTGCCCTTTGCTTCTTGTGAAGATTTCATGAGGCGTTCCGTGTCCAATAATGTGTAAGTATTCCCTTCTATATGAGAAGATCGCCATGAGAACTCGATAGTTATGCGCTCCAATTCTTTTTTGATTTGCTCTCGATTGTATGATTTAAAGCGTTTAGAATGGATTTCGGTTAGATTTTTGATGTGTAAAAGCTCTTTTTTTGAAAATAAATTTTCGAAATCGATTTTACTTTTAAAATCCAACTTTTTTATATTTACTTCTCTTTTATCGGGTTCTTTTTTAAAATATTCGATTAGATCGAAACTTCTTTGAAGCTTCGGGATAAGGGCTTCATAAGCGACATTACGGCCATTACCGATCTTTCTTATTGAGCGACTTTTTAAAAGAATATTTAAGTCTCTAATAACTGTTATTCGCGAAGATTGATCAAAGTTATCGGAAACGCCTTTGACTATTTCTTTAGTTGCCGCTTTACCAAGCCTTTCGATAACTTGGAGTATGAATTTTTGACGATTTGTTAATTGTATCATATTCTTGGATAATTGTATCATATTGAAACAATTAAGACAAGGGAATTAAATTTTATTGGATCCGAAAACGTGTTTAGTATAACATTCCTCGCAATAAATTGGCGGATGAATGAATGAATCTTGCGCGGAATTTTGCGGATAGCTCGTCATGATTTTCTTATCACATTTATCGCATTTTGATTCGAAAAGTTGTTTTGGATTGCGCGTTGCAAGGCGGGAAAAATGGCGGCAGTTAGGGCAATCTATTGGCGCCGGAACATTCAATGCGCGATAAAATTTGAGTTCTTGATCTATGAGTTTAAAATTTTTGCCGCAGGATTTACAAGCTAGAAGTTCGTTCATTATAGAATCCGAAACGTCTGCGATTCTTTCCGGCATTTTGTAGGTTTGAGGTATAAACTTGGCATCGCTTTCAAGCCATTTAAAGCCCTGTTTTAAAGCTTCTTCCTTGGTTTTCGGGAAAACCTCCATAACCAAGGATTCATTGTATGCAAAAGGGCAAATTTCGATTGGAAAAAACTGGCCATATTCATTTTTTTGCATGTGCGCGATTATGCGTGCGCGAAGGTCTTTATATTCTTCTTCCGAATATTCCTGATTTAAAATGCAGAATTTTTTGCGTTTTAGGCCGACGCATCCGAAACAATCTTTACAGCCGGTGCAATGATCGCAATATTCAAGATTGGAATTGTTGGTTGTGCAGGTTGTGCAAAATTTCAAATTGTATGCGTTGTTTCCGCATGCGGCGCATTCATATAAAAGCTCGGCTTTATCGCCCCAGCCTGAATAATCCATGCAATTTTTGGCTTGCATAGCCACTCTTCCGACATATTTGCAGTCTTCCAAATCCTTGCAATCAAAACAATATTCTGCGTTTTTTGAATCGTATAAATAATCACCGAGTGAATTTTCGTTGTGCTCTTGCTGAAGATTTTTATGCGGCTCCGCTATGAAAAATTCTTCGGCTTGTTTGCGGAATTTTGCAATATTTGCAAGCGTTTGAAAATCAAATTCGGCAAGCTGTTTTTCGTAATCGCGCTTTGAATATTCTTTGTTAAAAATATAATACTGCTTATGACGCAGATTTATGCATCCTATGCAGTTTTTGCAGGATTTGCAGTTGTTTAAAAAATAGCTTTCCGAACACGTTTCACAATCACTTGAATATTTAAGATTATAACAATTTTGGCAATCAATCGCTTCATAGCAAAGCTCGGATTTGTAGATACTCAAGCAATCCATGCAATTTTGCGAATGATAAAGACGGTTGCTGTAATAACAATCTTCGTCGTAATCGGCTTCGAAAGTCATATAACAATTTTTCAGATAACCGGCGCAGTTTGTGTATAAACTGTTTGTCATGGTTTCACCTATTACAAAAGCGGAAAGATGAGGCGTGACATTTTTAAGATCGTGAAATTGCGGAAAAAACGGTTTGTTAAAATCGAACGGTCGAGCGTATTTTGTTGCATCCCATTTATCAGACCACCAAACTTTCCAATGATAAACCGGAAATGGATGATTTTCGTGATATTGCGAAATTATTTCTTCGCCGGAAAAGTCACATTTGCGCTTGTATAAGGTTCGCGTGTTGCGTTCGAGTAGGCGGCGAATCCAACGGCAATCGGGGCAAGAAGTTGGAGGTGGGACGGAAAGTTTTGAATAAAAAGAGAGATCACTTTGGGTGATTTCGAATTGACTCTGGCATTTGGCGCAAGTTGGCATGAATTAATAAGTTAGTTTTTACTGGGCATTATTCATTCCTTCTAATAAACTTAAAACCTCTTCAAAACTATCTGTATAATGTATGTCTTCTTGCCTTCTCTCTTCCGGCACTCTATGCGCACTTACAGAGAAAAATATTAAATTATTAATACCATTACTCTTTGCTTCATCTAATATGTCTAGTCCTGCAAAAAGCTCCCCGTCGCCTAAATTTCCATCACATACAACTGCAAATATTTTGTCCCTAAATCTCCTAATTAATTCTAATGCGTCTGTTTTGTTTGATGCTTCAATTGTTGAAGCAGACGGAATCTTTTTACCTACCGCCCATTTTACGTCATCCCTTATGTCTGCGTCATCGTCTATAATTAAAACAAGTTTTTCCATACTATTTTACACTTTAAGCTCAACCTCCGTCCCTCTTTCTCGCCGAAAACTCATTTCAACCTCCGTCCCCGAGCTAAACGGGGTCCGGGAAGGCCATTTCATACAGCTTCTTATCAATCTGGATCTCTTCTTCAATCATGCCGCCTTTGTCGATAATCATTTGCTTAGCGAGGTTGCGGGCGTTTTCTTCGAGATTGATGCCATAAACTTTGCGGCTGTTTTCCAAAATTTGCTTGGAGAATTCTTTTGCGGGCTTGGAAATGAAGAGCGTGCGGCCGGAAAAGGCTTTGTGAATTTCGCCTTTAATCGTGATTTTGCAGTAAAATTCCTGAACACCGAGATTAATTAAATCGCGCTCAATAAAGACCGGAGTATATTCTTTTACAAAGTGCTGAGCATCTTCACCACCCATGCGGAATGTGATCATTGAGCCAACGTTACCGAAAATGGTTTTTTTCATTTGCTCGCTTAACTGACCCATAAACTGATGTGCGATATTTAAAATCAAATGATATTTTCTAGCTTCGGAAAGAATTTCGCCGAAGGAATCCGTTGTGAAGTTTTGGAATTCATCAACGTATAAATAGAAGTCTTTGCGCTTATCTTCCGCAATATCTTGTCTCGACATCGCTGATTGATAAATCTTTGTGATAAACATTGCGCCGAGTAGTTGAATGTTTTCTTCACCGAGAATTCCTTTTGGAAGTTTTATCAAAAGAATTTTTTGCTTATCCATTATTTCACGGATGTTGAATGTGTTTTCCGGAACGGAAATTACGTTTTTTATCATCGTGTTTCCGGCAAGCTGGCCGAGTTTGTTGAGAAGGGGATTAATGGCTTCAGAACTGTATTTTTCGGTCCATGAAGGAAACTCGTTTGTCCAAAAATTTGCAACACTTTCATCCTTTATATGGCGAATAACTTTTTGACGATATTCACGCTCGGAAACCATGCGTTTTATGGAAAAAACCGTGGCATCTTTTGTATCCAAAAGCGCAAGAACGCTATAACGAAGAACATGTTCAAGACGCGCATTCCAGTTTGAACCGAATGCTTTTTTGAAAATATTTACAAAACCGTTTGTGACCTGCATTTTCATTTTTTCCTCAACATGTTCGAGCGGATTGAATGGCACGGGACGGTCCGTATCAAGAGGATTAAAGAACACGACATCTTTTATACGGTTTTCCGGAATGTATGTCATGACGTTTTCGATAAGATCACCGTGTGGGTCAATAACCGCTACGCCATGCCCATTTTGAATGTCTTCACGAATTAACAATTCGAATAATTTTGATTTACCAACGCCGGATTTACCAAGAACATATGAATGACGAATGCGATCTTTGCGAAGAATACCGAATTTGCGGTAATTGCCGTGATAATTCGTCATACCAAAAAGACAGTTGTCTGCCGCGTGTTCCGGTGGAAGATCTGCAGGAGGTTCGGCTTTTTTTGATATTACTGCGGAAAAATGAGGAATATCTTTTGGATTTGGAAGATGAAGAATTGTAATTAATTCTTCAACGTTAAGAAGTGTATATGGAGTTGCCGGCCTTTCGAGCGTTTGCCTTAATGCTTCTCTTCCTGTAAATATCTTTTTTGGAATAAATTTATTTGTGCTTTGGCTTGAATAATATGCCTGCATTGATTGGAAAAACATGTGCGCCAAATCTTTGGATTTTTTCTCACGCGAGGCTATGCCAAGCTGAACGTTAACGCGAATCGTATCTGATTTTTCTTTTTGCTTAATCCAATCATCTTCTTTTTCAAAAAGTCCTTCTTTTCTTGCATCGCGAAATCTGAATTTTCTCCTGAAATAATGGAGAGATTTTAGGATTTTTCTTTTAATAAGGAAGAAAAAACTTTCGGTTTGTTTGCTTAAAATCATTTGAACCCAGCCACGTTCTTCTCCGCGAAGCTCAGCCAAAAAACTGCATATTGTTGATAGAGAATCTTTATAAAATTCAATTGCGGCAGAAGTTTCTTTCACTTTATCCGGAACGGAATCCATTCTTAACACATTGAAAGTTTTTATCGGAACAATGAATGATTTTGTTTCTTTTAAATCGTAAACCGTGACTTCAAAATCGCCCTGCAAATTGAATGGATCGGCTTTCATCTCAATCATTTCTGCGGCCGGAAATATAGAATAAAAAAGTGATTGGAACTTTACAAGAATGCTTTCATCAAGCGTCACAAATAAATAAACAATTCCTTTATAGCCCATCAATTCAAAAGAAACTTTTTCACTTCCTTCTGAAAGGACTTTGCGCAAAGTGTCGATCAGTCTGCCGAAATTCTCGATCGTGGCATGATCGTGTTTTTCTTGCGGCGGAGTTTTTATGTATAAATATTTGTTCATAATTATAATAACGAATCGTTAAAACATTGCTCACAGAAAACGATATATGGAGAATCCGGTGGAAATGTTGTTTGAAAATTTTTGCTGCATTTTTGACATCTTCTTTCGTAAAGCTTGCGAGGATTATATCTATGAAAACGCTCGCGATAACGCAAATCAAATGCATTTTCCGGAAGTGGGACTTTCATTTGTTGATGCAAAGCAAGTTCACGACCCGTGATTTTGAATGGTTTTTTCGTGACAACATCATAAAAAGTGGTTGCAAGAATTTCGTCATTTTTGGCTTCGTAAAGCGAATCCGGTGGAAGAATATCTTTATCGGGAACTGCTTTTGCTTTATCAACATGCCATAAATGAGTTTTTTTATAACTTGCCGGTGGCTTCCAAAGTTCTTCGGATTTTTTCAAGAGCTCCGCATACTTTTCTTTTTCATATGGATACCAAACGTCGGCGACTGTTGTATTATAAGCAAATGGCGACATCCAGAATGGAAAAAATTGACCCCATTCTTTTGTCTGCTTCATGAATTTAATTATTTTTTGTTTCAAAATTTTATATTCATCGGCTGAATACTGCCTATTTAAAATGCAATATTTCTTGTTCTTTAAGCCAATACATCCAAAACAGTCCTGGCACATTTGGCAGTTATCAATATAAAAACAACTTGAACAATCGTTTGAAAAATTTCCCACAAAATTCATTCCACCACGCAAACACGTCTGATTTTCAAAACTTTTTTGTGTGCCATAAGCAATTGCCCAACAGTCCATACAATCGCGAAGATTGAACGTTGAACTGTTCATATTTGAACAACCAACTATGTCGTCGCCGGAATAACAGTTTTCGCAATCTTTGCTGTTTGTTAAACGATCACCGGTTGAATTTTCGGCTTTTAAAAGATACATATAACGTTGCGGGGTCGTTTCCAAAAACATATGGAACATTTCTTTTGCTTTTTTATAAGAGCGTCTTCGGAAAAGCTGTCTTTGAAGCATAAATGTCATGAAAACGTCGGGGCTGACTTCTGTGTTAAAAATGCAATTTTTTTGATCACGTAGGCCGAATGAAAATATGCAATTGTGGCAATTTACAAGATTTGAAGAAAAATAAACGTTTGAGCAATTCATGCAATTTTCGCATGCTACAGCAGAATGACAGCCGGTGCAGAATAAACAATCATAGCATAATTCGCATCTTGTTAATTCTTCGGAATCCATGGAATCTTTGCATAAAATAAAACTTCCATAATGACAGTTTACGTTGTCGTCAGCGGTAAAAACCATGTAACAATCGTTGTTGTTATTTGAATCGTTCGTAAACATTGAATTCTGATTTTTGGCTTGAATTAAAGATGGACGCGGCACTTCAAGCATTAATTCGTAAAATTGTTGGAAAAATGTTTTCTCAAAATCGAAATTTTTTCCGAATGTGATGCCGTCCCAAGAATCGCCCCACCAAACGTCTTTATCGAAAATCTTGAAAGGTGCGGCTTCGCTATAAATAGACCAAATCTCTTTATCTGTTTGAGCGCATTTTCTTTTAAAAAGAGCTCTTTCGTTGCGGAAAGCAATTCTTCGCATTTCACGACATTGCCTACAAAAAACCATGCTTATCGGATCAACATCGAATTCGCCAAGAAGTCTTGTTTCTTGTTCTGTAAGCTCAAATTCCTTTTCACCGACGCAATTGGGATTTTGACAAAGCATTAATAAGTTTTTAAATCGGTGCAATTATAGCACGGGGACGGAGGTTGAGATAGCAAATTCGAGCACCCATACCTCCGTCCCCGTGTCAAAACGTCATAAAAATCATATAAATCAAGAGATTAAGTTTGCACTAAATTGAAATACGGAGCTATCATTTAGTCTTAAAAATAAATTAATACATTTTAACCCCAAACATTATGTTTAAAAAAATCGCTTCAATGGTCGCTGTCATTGCTCTTTTGGCTGCGGTCACGCTAACTGCCGGAGCGGCGCAAGTCGGCACAGCAAACGCTTATTATTATGATAATAATTATGTGAATTATTATACGGATTATCCGGGATATTTAGAGCCTATATATGTCGCGTATGAAGAGCCTAACTATCAATATAATGACAATGTCGATTACGGCGTTTCTATTGCCGTTTATCAAAAACATCCGACTGTAACCATAAATCACTATGGATTGACGCCTTCAACTGTTTACATCCAACGCGGAGACACAGTCGTTTGGGCAAATAATGACGATGCAACGCATTCGATTGTTTCTGATACTTTTAACTCGGGAAGTTTATTCCCCGGAAGAGTTTTCTCGGAAGTATTTGAACACGCAGGAACTTATTATTATCACTGCTCAATTCACCCATCTATGACCGGAAAAGTCGTGGTTGGAAATGGGATTTCCGATACATATACGGATTATAATAATAACTATAATACTTATAATTCCGATGCCGTTTATTATCAGGTTGATTATCCTTCTTATTTACAGCCGGCACATCCAACTTATAAGCCAACTTATTATCAGCCGGTTGTAGCTCCTGTTTATCAACCTGTAGTTGCGCCCGCTTATTACCCTGAATATGAGCCTCATTACAATTACAATTCTCAATATTTTCGTTCTGCGATGAGCGAATATGATCAATATGTTCAAGCTCATTCTTGGCCGACTGTCGGATCGTATGTGAATTCTATTTATGACTATCGCTTAAGCAATTCCAATTATCAGCCTTTCTATGGTACAAGCGGTTATGTCAGCTATAATGGATGGAATAACAATACTGTCTCATATCCGTATTATCAGAACTGGTAGGCTAGATAACGGTTTTTAAATAGCAGGCTTCACAGAAGACTTTTTGATGCCTTTCCGGAGGATAAGTTGATTCTATTTGCGCGCTACAATTTGAACATTTTTGAGCCCAGATTTTGCGAGGGTTTTTAAAGAAAAATCTCTGGTTATGGCGACAGCCCGGACAAAGCGTTGGATGCGGAAGCTGCATTATTTTATAGAATTGAATTTCTTGATTTACAAGCCTGTAGTTTTTGCCGCAAAATTCGCATGCAAGAATATCTTTTGAAGTTGGTTTTGCATATTCTTTAATGTCTTTTTCACGCCATCTATAGCCCTTTTCAAGAGCCTGTTCACGCGTAATTGGACACCACTCCATAGCAATAGTTTCATTATATTCAAATGGTGAAAATTTGATTGGGAAAAATTCGCCGTATTCATTTGTGCGCTTCATGTGATCTATAATTCTTGGAATGAGTTTGCGATATTCTTCTTCCGAATATTGCTTATTTAAAATGCAAAATTTTTCACGCTTTAAACTTATGCAACCGAATAAATCCGATGAATAATAACATGCGCTACAATAAGAAATGTTATTGGAATAATGGCTGTAATAAGAGGTTTTGCAGTTATACATCTGAAGAGCGGACATGACTTCATAAGACAGTTCTGGCTTGTAATAAATATTGTTGCAGTCAAAGCAAAATTTGGCATCACCTTCCGCACAAAATGCGCACTCTTCCGTGTCTTGCATATCAAAACAAAGCTTGCTGTTTTTGCAGTGAGAAAGGTTATCTCCTGAGACATTTTCACAACTGATAATATCTGCGGCTTTATGGATTGAATCTGTTAAAAATATTTTGCGAAGGTTGTGAAATGCTTTTTTATAGCCTTCACTTGTGCTTAATTTAAGCTCTTTTTTGGCTTTTTCAAAATCTTCTTTGGAATAGCTTTTATTAAAAATTGAATATTCTTGATTGCGTAAATTGTAGCAAAAAATGCAATTTTGGCAGGATTTTAAATCATAACTAAAAAGACAATCTGAGCAGTTTTGGGATTGAACGAGTCCAATGCAGTGGTAACAATTATGGATATTTACGCAGTCATAACAAAGTTCGCTATCCCAAAGATAATCCGAATCGCAGCAATTTTTATTGGCCTGCGCGAGCTTGCAATAATAGCAATCCTCAGCCTTTTCCGAGGCAATTGTCATATAACAATTTTTGCAATCGCTGGAAAAATTTGTGTATTCGGAATTAACATTATTTAGACTGCCGGTGTTAAGTCGCGGAACGGAATTTTGAAGATCTTTGAATTGTTCGAAAAATGATTTTGTGAAATCAAAGTCGCGACCATAATCTTTTGCATCCCATTTATCTCCAAAAAAACAATCGTTACAAAATTGCTTGAAAGGTTTATCTGAAGAATAAATTGCGATAACGTCTTTGCTACATAAATCGCATTTTCTGGCATATAGGCTGGATTCGTTGCGGACCGCAAGACGGCGCTGATAACGACAAGTTGGGCAAAGGGAAGGGTGCGGAACTTGAATTTTGGAATAAAATTCAGCGTCTTTGGAATTGATCTCAAACGGCTGTGCGCAATTATGACAGGCTTTCATGCTTAAACTATAACTGCAGTTTGAAAAATTTCAAAGAAATTGAAAGCTTGTCAAATATGCATTGATTGAGACATAGCCTATACCTCCGTCCCCAATTTAACAATTTAACCGTCGACAACCTCCGTCCCCGTGCTAAATTATCACGGGTAAGATCAGAGGTTTTCGATCGAGCTGTTTTATCGCAACTTTTTCAAGTTGGGTACAAATGTAATGTTTGATTTCGCCGCGCTTTAAATCTTGGCGTTTCTTTGTAATTTCGCGATATGCACTTGCGGCAGTTTGCTTTAATTCTTCGATAACTTTTTCGGAATTTTTTAAGAAAACAAATCCGCGGGAAATGATATCCGGATCCGCAAACAGCTTTCCTGTTTTTGGATTAACCGGCAAAAGCACCATAACAATGCCATTTTCCGACATTTGCTTTCTTTCGTTTAAGATTTGCGTACCAATATCTCCGACTCCAAAACCATCAATCAATATATGTTGAAGGCTTACTTTTTGATTTGAGAAATGTGCACGACCGTGCGTTAATTCGAGAACGTCGCCGTTTTCAATAAGCACGATGTTTTCGTCTTTCATGCCCATCTCAAGTCCAAGAACTTTGTGCGCCTGTCTCATGAAATATTCGCCGTGAATCGGAATGAGATACTTTGGTCGAATAAGGTCAATCATCATTTTCAAATCCTCCTGACAACCATGCCCAGAAACGTGAACGTCCATACTGCGATTGTGAATAACTTTTGCGCCCATCTTTGATAAATTGTTGATGACGCTGACAACCGCGCGCTCGTTACCGATAATTGGATTTGCGGAAATTATAACCGTATCCATTGGCCTGATTTTGACTTGCTGATGCTCTTTTTCGGAAATACGTTTTAAGGAAGAATGATCTTCACCCTGACTTCCGGTTGTTAAAATAAGCACGTCTTTATCGGCAACACTGCTGACTGTGCGAATATCTTTTATTAAATCTTTTGGATAATGAATATATCCAAGCTTTGAAGCAATTTCGATGCTATCAACCATGCTTCTGCCGCTTAAGAAAACTTTTTTGTTATTCTTTGCTGCGATGTCTAAAATTTGTTGAATGCGTCCGATAAGCGATGAAAAGGATGCGATTATTACGCGACCCTTTGCACTTTCGATAAGCTCTGCAATTTTCATGCCAATCGAAGTTTCCGTCATTGTATGACCGGGTTCGAGAGCGTTTGTGCTTTCGGAAAATAATGCAAGAATTCCTTTTGAACCAATTTGTGCAATTCTTTGAAGATCCGCGGGTTTTTGATCACGAGCAGGGGATTCATCAAATTTGAAGTCGCCTGTGTGAACGATTGAACCAACCGGAGTTTTGAGAACTATCGCTGTTGCATCCGGAATGCTGTGATTAACGCGGAAAAAACTTGCTTCAAATCTGCCGAGTCTTAAAAGTGCGTTATCCGGATTAAACGTATGAAGCTTTACGCGCTTTTCCAAGCCAAATTCTTCAAGTTGTTTATTTATGAAACCGGCTGTTAATTTTGTTGCGAAAACCGGTGGAAAATTTAATCTTTCAATTAAATATGCGATGCCACCAATGTGGTCCATGTGGCCATGCGTGATTAAAATTCCGCGAATTCTGTGTTTTTTATCGTCGAGATAAGAAACGTCGGGGATAATATAGTCGATGCCCGGCATATCTGTTTCCGGAAATTGGAAGCCCATATCCACGATTACGATGTCTTGTTCATATTCGAAGACCATCATGTTTTTACCAACTTCATTCAAACCACCGAGTGGAATCACTTTTAAAACTCCTTTCTTGAAATTGGAGGATGGCGCTTTTTGAAAAGTCGCTGGCTCTTGGTTTGCTCCTTGAGCACTTTGTTGATGTGCGTTTTGTTGACGCACACTTTGCACTGCTCGGTCCGCCGGCTTGTCTTTTTGAACAAACTTAGCCTGTTGCATTATTCGCACGGGACGTTTATACGCCGTTTTATTATTAAAATTTCTTTTTGGCAAATTACGCATTTTGTTTGCGTTATGCTGTTTTTGTGCCAATGGCGCTTTTTGCGTCACTGACACTTTTGGTGCGCTGTGCACCCCTTTGATGTTACTCATTTTTGTCTTGTTAACTCTTATATTGTTCTTGTCCATCCATCTATCAATGTTGTCCATAACACTTATATTATATCACGAAATAACGATACAGCACAACTGTCAAATGGGAAAGGGTAGAACGGGGACGGAGGTATATCAATACTTTTTAGGTCGCCCAACCTCCGTCCCCGTGTTAGAATTGAAATATGCAAAAAACTGATAAAATAGCGATTCTCGGATATGGAACCGAAGGAGTTGCGCTCTATGAATACTTAAATGCGCACGGATTTAAAGATATTACGATTTGCGATCAGAAAGAAAGTCTGGAAGATGCGGAAGGCAAGGGCGGGAAGGTGCCGAAAGTTAAACTGCGCCTTGGGAAAAATTATTTGAAAAATTTGAGTGATTTTGATGTGATTTTTAGGAGCCCTGGAATAAAGTACCTGGATCCGGAAATTCAAAAAGCAAAAAAATCCGGAATTGAAATTTCCAGTGCTACAAAATTATTTTTTGAAAAATGTCCGTGCAAAATTATTGGCGTGACGGGAACAAAAGGAAAGGGGACGACCGCAACGTTGATTACGAAAATTTTGGAAAATGCGGGAAATAGCGGCAAAAAAAATAGCATTTTTCTTGGTGGAAATATTGGAGTACCAGCAATTGAATTCCTTGATAAACTAAACAAAAACTCAATTGTGATTTTGGAATTATCTAGCTTTCAAATGCAAGATTTGGATATGAGTCCGCACATTTCGATTGTTTTAAATACGACATCTGACCACATGGATTATCATAAAAATGTTGCGGAATATTTGAAGGCAAAAGAAGCGATCGTGAAATATCAAAAAAAGGATGATTATGCGATTTTTAATAAAGATTATCCGTATAATAAAAGGTATGCGAAATTGACGAAAGCAAAGAAAATTTTTATTAGTGCGAAGGATGTGAAAAAGAAATTTGGAGATATAAAAATTGCACTTCCCGGACCACATAATTTGGAAAATGTTGCGCCCGCAGCTAAAGTTTGCGAAATTTTGAAAGTGCCAAAAAACCGCATGATAAAGACCTTAGAAACATGGCATGGGCTGGAACACCGCCTTGAATTCGTCGAAGAAATTAATGGTGTTAAATATTATAATGATTCGTTTTCAACAAATCCGCCTTCAACTATTGCGGCGATTAAATCTTTTCCGGAAAATAATATGATTTTGATTGCCGGTGGAAGCGAAAAGTTTTCCGATTTTACGGAACTTGGAAAAGAAATTGTTGCACAAAAAAATCTGAAAGTTGTAATTTTAATCGGACAAATGGCGGATCGAATTGAAGAGGCAATTTTGAAAGCGGAGAAAAAATATGGCGAGAAAAAAAGTGGAAAAGGTTTCGAAAAATTCCCGCGAATTCTTTTACTTATCAGGCGAGATAATTTTGATGATGCTGTTTTTGAGGCTTATATAAGGGCTAAATCCGGATGGGTCGTTACAATGAGTCCTGCGGCGGCGAGCTTTGATATGTTTAAAAACTACAAAGAAAGAGGGAAGAAGTTTAAGGAAATCGTGAGGAGTTTTAGATAACTTGCTTTATAACCCCGTCGCACACAAAGCAGTAAATTTGCTTTTGGCATCTTCATTTGAGAAATCTGTGGTTTTAAAACCATCGCAAATGACCGTCATGAGATTTTGCATTTTTCCGTCCATTAAAGCATTTGATCTGCCAAGTGCCGTTGCGAATTCAGCTCTATTTAAAGGGCTTCCCGGCTTGAATGTACCATTTGCATATCCACCTAAAATCCCTTCGGCTTTTAATGCATCTACATATGGAGCAAAGAAATCTGTTGTTTTCACGTCTTTGAATGGCGCAACTAATGGTGCCGGTAGTTGCACTAAAGCAGTCGAAGAAACCGGAGAACTGGCATAGCCTACGCTAATTCCAGTAAAAAGTAGAACAGAAATTGTTGCTAAAATGAGGATTTTTTTCATTTTGTTTTGTTTAAATTATTGTTCTTATTATACACCTTGTTGGCCACGACATAACCTGCAAATAAATATAAAAGGATATTTCCTGAAATGGTTGCGAAATTCATGGCGTAATTGGCGTGAATGGCAATAATTGCGGTAATTGCGAAAAGAAGAATTTTTTCGTGAATAATATTTGAGCCGCGCATCTTCAAGTAATCGCGAACCGCATTCCAAAGCAAAACAATCCAAAATGCCATATATGCGATAAACCCCGCGAGGCCTTGTGTAACAAGAATATCAAGGAATTCATTATGCGTACGGTCGATATAAAAAACGTTATTTGATTTTAAATATTCCGGAAGATATGGCTCAATTTGACCGGCAATTATTTCCTGGCCTATGCCAAGAATCGGATGCTTTGTGAAAAGCTCGAGACCCGCTTTTTGCAGATGAAGACGCGTCGTAACAGATCCTGTGTTGTCTTCCGTCATTGAAAATCTGTGAAAAATTTGCGTATTTTGATATTTCTGAAATGTGAAAATTCCGACTGAAATAAAAATTATTACGAGCACAATCGCAAGCATTTTATATTTTTTCTTTTTAATAACAACTAAAATAGATGCCATCAGTAAGCCAAAAATCAGTGCAACCCAAGCGCTTCTTGAACCGGTTAAAAATAGCGTTATAAGTGTTATTAGCAGGCCGAGTGCAATTAAAATGCGTGAAATCTTGGATTTAAAATTTGGCAATAAACCAAAGAAAGGAATAATTGCTATTAATAATAGTGCGAAATAATTTGGGTTTCCAAGCGTCCCATAAAGCCTGTTGTCGAAATTCGAAAGTGAGAAAATCCGAATATCGATAAAGTATGGAATAAACGATAAACACGCAGCCACAACAGAAATCTCGATCAGCCAATTAAAAAAATCCGTACGATCCGAATTTTCGAGTTTTGGAAAAATATAAACGGCGTTTAGAAAATAAATAATCGTAACAAGTTGAATTATTAATCCTTGAAAACGATAAGACGCGCCCGCCAAAGAAGTCACTCTATCAACTGAAAAAATGAATGCCAAAAGTTCGGCGATCACAATAAAGCCCAACAATTTTATTTCCAAAGGCATGTGCTTAATTGAAAAATGCATACCGCTATAAATCCAATGAATAAGCGTTAAAATGCTTAATAAAGTTGTTATTATAATAAAGAATAATGCTTTAGGATATTCGAAGGGATCATAAGATATTTGCGGAACAACAAGGAGAGCTGCTGAAGCTGTTAATATGCCGAGTAGAGCTAATTGGCAGCGAATAATTGTTTTCATCGTGATATATGGTTATTCGACCATTCCCGGCTGTTTGTCTGTCTTGCGAAGCATTTGAAGCATGTCTTTTGTGAGGGTTTTTGTTACTAAAAGTAGGCCGACATAAATGGCTCCGCCAAGCACAATTAATACGAATACGCTCCAGTTTTGTATAACGGAATAAAGGGGTGCGAATAAAAGCTTTATAATAATTCCCATTACTATCGCAGAAAGAGCGGCCTTGATTGTTGCCCAATATTTAAAGTGATAAGAAAGATATTTGTGTGAAAGATAAAAAAGTCCGCATGTCATAATAAACTCGCAAATAACGCTTGTTAATGCGGCTCCGCGGAATCCAAAACGTGGAACGGAATATAAATTTATAATGACGTTTGCAATAACGGCGATGAGACTAACCCAAAATAATTTTGTTTGTTTGCCGACTGCGATGATAATAAATTGGAATAAAATATTTATAAAAGAGAAGAGAGAAGCAAATAAAAGAATGCGTAGTGCGGAATCGGAACCATAAAAACCATCACTAACACGACTCATGAATTCCGGCTTGCTGATGATGAAAATAAGCGGATAAGATAAAACATAACCACCTGCGACAAGTGGCCAACTTGCCATTGTTAAAAACTCAAAAGAATACTGAATAATTTTTTGATATTTATCGGAACCTTCTTTAATCGCACGTGTTAAAACCGGTAAAACCGCGTTCATAAAATATAAAGGTACGATTGAGATTGCTTCCAAAATGCGCATTGCGACGCCATAAAGACCAACTTCTTCATTGCCGCGAATAAAAGAAATGAATATGGAATTGATGCGAAAATAAACGGTATTGAGAACGAGTGCGATGCCGTATGGAACGGATGCAATTAACACATTTTTCCAAACATACCAATCAAATCTGTGGCGAATTTTTGCAAGCTTGGAAGCGTAATACCACGTGTAAACTACCATGACGAGGTTGCCGATATTGCCTGCAAAAATCAGGTGGATGAAACTTGTGCCGGATGGATTCTTATATGCGATAAATATGATGAAAAGCATGTAAACAACTGCGACAATTTTGCCGACAAACATTGTCCAAGACGCATATTGCATTTTCAAATGAACCTGAAGAATGCTCGTGAGAGAGCCGTTAATTAACGATAACCAAACCGTGATTGCGGCGATTGTTACGCCCATTGGAACTAGACTGCCTTTGTATGCCGGAATCAGCCAAACGCTGATTATTGCCATGAGCATTGCGATGATTGAAAGGAAAGTGCGCATGGATAAAACATTGCCGATGATTATTGGAGTTTGAGTTTCATCACGCGACATTTCGCGAACTGCAATTGTGAAAAGGCCAAGATCTGCGATGACGCCGAAGAAAGCCAAAAATTCGTATATCATCGTATAATCGCCATAGCCTTTTGTGCCGAGATAAACTGTAAGTATTTTTATTGAAACAAGGCTCAGCAAAGCGATCCCGAGTTTGCCGAGGATTTGAGAGACTACGTTCCAGAGAATTTTGCGCGCGGTGGACATGGGGACGGAGGTTAGACGTGGATAGTTTAGCAATAGAGGGACGGAGGTACAAGTGAACGCAATTTAAAGAAGATTCCTTCTTGCAATTTTTGGATGGTATTATCCGATATATTTTCCTGTGGATTCTGCGCCATATAGTTAATAAAATCCACATATCCTATTTTCCTATCGTCGGAATTGTCGCCAAAAGTTTTGTATAAAGGATCTATGTCAACAATGCCGTTATTTGATCCGTATGCGTAAACGCTGTAACTGCTCCATTTATAATGATGCGGATGCTTAACCAGTCCCGCTTTTACAGGGTTTAACTCTACATAACTCGCACATTTAAAATGATATTCTTCTGTCAAAATTATTAAACTTTTGAACCTGTCCTGCCAAAAGTGTCCGATTCCTCCGTATTTTCTCCTAAAATAAAGAGCATAAGAACAATTTACGCGCCTCATGAGTTTTGACATCAGCCCTTCTTCTAGTGGCATGCCCATAATATGAACGTGATTATTCATCAAAACATAATGATAGATAAGAAATTTATATTGATCTTTATATTTTTTCAGAAGATGGAGATATCGAAAATGGTCCTGGTCGTCCATGAATATCGTCTGCTTGTTGTTGCCGCGCGAAATAATGTGATAAATGAAATTTGCAGGGGCTAATCTTGGTTTTCTTGGCATATTTTTAGGTTATTTGTGAGGAATGTAGCACATCGAGATTAAATTTCTTTAAACTTTTCATGACACGGGGACGGAGGTTGGGAGGGTATAATTCTATCGATATACCTCCGTCCCCGTGTTAAAATCAGGACGTGCATGAAATAAAACTAAAATTAGATGAATTAACGAGGCAAATCCGCAAAGCGGGTGCCGCAATTGATATGACCGGCTTAAAGCACCGTTTGATCGAACTTGAGACCCTTATGCAAGAAGAGGGCTTTTGGAACGACGGCGATCGCGCGAGGCAGATTTCCGAAGAAGCGAGCGGCGTAAGGCGCGAGATTGAAGATTGGGGAGGTGCGATTGACGATTGTCATACGCTTGAAAAAATGTTTGCAGACGTTGATATTGAAAACGATCCAAAAAGCGCTGACGAATTCAAGGAGATGGTGGAAGCTCTCGAGAAAAAGTGGTATGCGCTTGAAATAAAGACTTTTTTAAATGGTAAATATGACAAGAGCAACGTAATTTTGGCCGTGCACGCAGGAACCGGCGGAAAAGACGCTCAAGATTTTGCATCAATTTTGCTTCGAATGTATATGCGATATGCGGAAAACAATGGGTGGAAAACTGAAATGATGGACGAGTCTTTAGGCGAAGAAGTCGGTTTAAAAAGTGCAACGATTAGCATATCCGGAGAATTTGCTTATGGATATTTAAAGGGTGAAAATGGTGTTCACAGACTTGTAAGGCACAGCCCTTTCAACGCAAAAAATACGCGAGAAACTTCATTTGCTTTGATTGAGGTTTTGCCTGAAGTTCCTGAACCGGATTCAAGTGAAATCAGAAAGGACGATATCGAGTTTGAGGCTTTTAGAAGCGGTGGGAAAGGTGGCCAAAATGTAAACAAGGTTTCTACGGCGGTTCGTATAAAACATGTTCCAACAGGACTTGTTGTGAAATGTGAAAGTGAAAGAAGCCAATTGCAAAACAAAGAACGTGCGATGAAAATGTTGCATGCAAAATTGGTTGATATGAAAGAGCGAGAACAAGCCGAGCATTTATATGATTTGAAAGGTGGAAAAACGGAAATGAGTTGGGGAAATCAAATACGTTCATACGTTTTGCATCCATATAAAATGGTAAAAGATCACAGAACCGAATATGAAGAAAACAGCCCGGAAGCCGTATTTGATGGGCAAATCGAAGGGTTTATAGAGGCGGAATTAAAGAAAAAATAACAGGGGGACGGAGGTTGGAGGCGCTAAAATTACTACCTATACCTCCGTCCCCAAGCTAAAATGGCAAAACTAAAAATATTAACAGGCACAGACAATAAAATTTTGCGGACAAAATCCGTGGAAATAAAACCTGCTACAAAACTTACAAAATTGATTAAAGACATGAAGGATACGCTTGATGAAAAAGACCTTGGACTTGCCGCTCCGCAAGTTGGTGAAAATGTGCGAATGTGCTTGATACGACTAAACCCATCAACCAAAAGTGAAACTTTGGTTTTTATGATAAATCCAAAAATCACCGAAATGGGCAGGGAAAAAGAAATCGGCGAAGAAGGCTGCTTAAGCCTCCCGGGCATTTGGGTGAACGTTGAGCGCGCAAAAAATATAACTGTAAAATTTCTAGATACAAAAGGTAAAGAGCAGATTTTGATGCTTGAAAGGCTGAACGCCAGAATAATTCAGCACGAAGTTGATCATTTGGACGGAATTTTAATGGTTGATAGAGAAGTTTTTGATACGAAAGCTGCGCTGAGTTAGGGGGACGGAGGTTGGGAAGGCACAACTTCGTCATAATACCTCCGTCCCCATTTTACTTGCGTAGAATTATTTTTCATGCTATAATAATTGGATATATTCGAAAATAAACATAAAAACTTATGGCTCAAGCCGGTCAAAACATGCAGTTTTCTAAAGAAAATTTAATCGCTTTGATTAATGAATCCGAGGCATTAAAAATGCTTCCGGGCGTGCTAAAAGACAAGCTTATGACATCGGTTTTGGCGCAAGGAGAAGCCAAACAAGTCAAAGTGTTCAATACGCTTGCGGAAGAACAAAGGAAGTTTGCGGAAGCCGAACAAGAGTATATGGAAAAAAGTGCAAAAGCGTACCAAGATTATTTGAGCGAACTTAAGCAGGCGTCGAATAGCATTGTTAGAAATTTGAATAAAAAAGTGGAAGAGATCGCGACGAAAAAAGATGATCAGAAGGCGGAAGATCTGTTGAAGGATATGTAGAAATTGTGCGGAAAAAATGAAATAAATAAATGATTTTCGCAAAAAAATTAAGCACGAAAAATAAAATTTTAATATAAAAAATAAAAGTTAAAAACAAAAAAATATGAGTGCAAAAATTCTTTTCAATCAAATAGAAACAAGACTGTTTAAGGCGGGGAGAGGTGTTTATATGGCGCCGGAAGCTGGCGGAGGAGAAAAAGCCACGACTGAAAATCCGGAAGCAAAAAATGAAAAACCGGTAGAGGCTTTTGCGAAACTCGTTGGCAGTGATTCATTTTCTCCAAAAAGCATTAGTGAAAATTATAAATTAGTTAAACAACAGCTTGACTCTCAATATGCTCAGAAAATTGCAACTATTAAAGGAGAAGAGCTCCCTGCCGTGAAGGCTCAATATGAAAAAGATTGTAAATCCTTGGCTGATGTCAAAGAAAAGTATACGGATTTCTGGTTAAATATGAATAAGGGGGATTTTGATGATGCGAATGAAACAATATCTCAATTAAAAGACGTTGTAGGTAACGACCTGGCTAATCAAGCTTCTGCGCACTTAGAAGCTTTAAAAACTGTTAAAAAGGTTGCTGAACAAGCAACTGACAGAGATAACGGCATTGGAGACTTTGAAGGATTTGACAATGCCTCTTTGGGTAAAAGAGCATGGGTCTCAATAGAAGTAGCTTTATCTGCAAGCGGATTAGACCAAGCAACTATTGATAATTTTAATAAAAAAGCACAAAAAACACGCTATAAAAGTGAATTGGAAAATGGGAAAAATGAATGGGGCAATTATCAATTACTCGATGAGGACTTGCCAAAATTAAATCTCGAAGTTGATTCTAAGGGCTCGATCAATATTGATAAATCCGGAGAGAGATTTGCTAATGAAATAAAGGCCCTTATGCCTGACGAAAGTGAATATATTGAATCTGAGGATGCTAAAATTAATAACGAAGTCGTTAAATATTACGTTGGAACTTTAGCGGCTACAGCTGAAGTTCAATTTGGACTGGATAGCGCTGATTCCAAAAATTACACTGAATATTTACGTTCTCAGCTTGTTGCTCAAAAAGATAATCTAAAAGCCGCTTTGACAGAATACGGCATACAGTCCACGAACTCAAATCGAAGAGACGAAGTTTTAGCAATTTTAGTTAACTCATTTAAAGGGCCATATGAATGGAAAACCGGATCTAAAAGAGTTGACAGTACTGCTGAGGCTAAAGCAGAACAAAGCTCGTCAAATTATGTAGGCGGTTATGCAACGGCAAAAAATGGAGATAATTTTTCCGATCCATGGAAGAATGAAACCCTAGAGGCTGGCAAAAAAGAAGAAGCAAGATTAAAAGACAAGCTCAAGGGAAGTCCAGATAAATGGGTTGCTAACGATGTCGGCACTATGGGTGCACAATCTGCAGAAATTGGGCTTTTTGGAGACTCCATCTATGGAAAAAACACTACTGTTTTGACGTCCAATCCTCCGAAATACGAGTATGATTACAAAAAATTTAATCCTAATACTAATACTTGGGAAAAGTGTGATGATCCGGCTAAAAAAGAATCCGGAGCTACTGACCAAAAACCTGGAACTCCAGCGGAACCAAAATCAACAGAAACGAAATCGGCAGAAGAAAAAATACCTGATGAGCTTAAAAAAGCTATGCTTGATGGAATTCCCGAAGATTGGTCATCCGTTGATTTTTCCGGTAAAAATTACCCAAAAGGGTTTACGGAAGATAATGCAAAATATGGATATAAAAAAGTTGGTGAACAAATCCAACGTACTTCTGACATGGGAGCAACTTATGAAATTTATGATTTTGACCAAGATAAATTCGTAAAACCGGGCTCTGAAAAAGCATCTGCTGCTCCAACAGATGCCCCTGCTGAACCTGGAAATGTTGATGGCGCAACGGTAACCGGCGGTAGTGCTGGCGGAAATGTTGAGGGTGGCGCGAGCGGCGGAAGCGAATTTGAAGGTTCAAGCGAGAAAGGTAGAGAAGAAATTCGCGAAGAATTAAAAGAAGCGGCAAAAGATAAAGATTTTGATAAAAATAAAAATAAATTCTATGAATATGATGCGGAAACCGGCGTTATAACATTTGTTGGAGGCAAAGGCGGCAAAAATGAAATTGCTCTTAGATTGCGTGATGTATGCGATTTAATTTGTCCAGGTGCAAAGAAAAATGGATGCGAAGTTACACATAATGGCGTAATGGTTATTGCAATTTGGAATGTGGAAAAAGAAAATTTCTATGATGAAAAAACCCCTGAAAAGCGTGTGAAGATTTTCGATGGAGATGCTATAAAAGAAAGAAAAGTAGAAGAAGAAAAGAAGCCGGAAGAAAGAAAAGATGAATTACCACGCGATGCAAAAGGTGAAGAGCGTCCAGCTGTTAAGGCTCCTGAATCAAAAGAGCTCACAAATGAAGAAATCATTCAGCAAGCCGCCACGAAGGCTACGGAAGAATGGCTTGAAATGAAAATTCAAGGAGAGGTAAAAAATGAAGATTCTGACGCGGAACATTTATTCGTCGGAGTCGCCGCTGATGCCGGAGAAGAAAACAGCAATACCTCAAATGAACTCATTGATTACACACAGGAAAAAATAGAAAAGGCCCTTGAAGGCGCTAAAAAAGTTCAAGTTGCTGATGAAGAATTCTCAAAAGAAAAAACACGAGACGGCTTAAGAAAAGTTAAAGGAATAACTTTACATGGTGTCGAATATCCTGATTTTACACTTTTAAATGAAAGTAAAGTTAAAGAAGTCACATTGAGGCACATGAATCTTTTGACCGAGAAGAGAGAAACAGCTTTATCTGCATTAAAGAATGTTTCTGAAAAATTTGAAGAACATACAACCGGCGAAAAATTTAAAGAATATTTCAAAAATGAAACCGGAAGCACGAGTGAACTTGAGACTAGTGTGAAGGCAAGAGTTGAAAAAGAAATTGGTGAGATTTCTTCGCAAATTGATGCGATTTCTAAAAACTGGCTTAGACCGGATACTACAAATAATATTATCAGATCTTATGAAAATGCAGATGAATATGTCGCAAAAAGAATTCGAGAATTTGTGAAAAATCTTGGCGGAAAAGCCGATGCAGTCCCTGCATCGGCGCCTGCGGCAGCTCCAAAACCAACTCCAAAATCGACTCCAACCGAAAGTGCTGATGCTGGGATTACAGAAACGGTTGGAGAAGTAGAGGCTGAAGCTGATGTCGCTCTTGGCAAAAAGCGTGCGGAAGACGAAGCTGCAAAATAAAACTTAATATAAAACAAATAAATAACAAAAATAAAAATGAAAAAAACACTCTTGAATCAATTCAATCTCAGCCTGTTTAAGCCGGCAAGACTGGCTTTTATGGCGGGGGAAGGCAGCGCTGAAGCGCAAAAAGAAGTAATTGCTGTCGTTGATCAATTTAAGGAAGAAGCTAAAGGCGTTGATCTCACCGAGGCCCAAATCACTGAAAAATTCAATGATGCGGAAAAGGCTCTAAAAGAAAAAGCCCAAGCCCTTGAAGCGACTGCCGGAGATTTCTTTGAACAGGAAGAATTTGCAAAATTTGCTGAAGAGCAAATGAGCGCTCTTAAATCCGTTAAGGCAAATTATTCGGAAGCGCGCGCGACATTAGAAGCTTCACGCAAACAGCGAAAAGAAGCGGCTGCAAAAAAGGCTCAAGTTGGACTTAAAGAAGCCGGTGTTGATATAGCTGGCGCCGGTGCAATCGCTTTAAATGAAGCGGATTCGGAAATGGATGCAGTTATTAGTGGCGGCGATGCAAAGGGCGGCAGTGTTGATATTGGAGCGACTGAAATTGGTACAAATTCCAGCGTTAATATTGGTGAAATGGAGGTGGGTACAAAAGTTGATGCCGGATCGCAATTGGATTTAGCTGCAACTTTCAAAGGACTGAGAGACCTTGGTGAAAAAGCCAAAAATGCGTTTAAGGGAAAAATCGCTTCCGCTTATCAAGCTTTTGATAGCGCATTGAGCAAATATAATTTACTTATTGAAGACGCTAGAACGGCTAGCAATAAATCTGCTGTTGAGCAAAATCAAGTAGCTCTTAAACAAGCTTTTGAAAATCTACAAGCACAAGCGAAAAATTTTGTTAATACTGTAAAAGACAAAGTAAATTCTCTCGGTGAGTTTGCTAAAAAATTCGTAGAACAGTCTAAGCAAATTGCTGAATTAAACGCTGCAGAAAGTGCAAAAATTGTCGCAGAGATGGGGGCTATAGGACAAAACATGGATGCCAGCTTTGCAAGCGCAACTCAAACGTTTGATGGTGCAACCGGCAAAGCAAGAGCTGACTTTAAAGCCGACGGCCAGAGGGTGGATTCCAGCTTTGCGAGTGCAACGGAAACATTAAATGATGCAATTTTGGGGGCGAGTTCTTCTAAAGATGGAACTACCGGAGAGATAAAGGTTAAAGCAACAGCAGAGAGTGGCGTTGAAATAGCAGAGGATGAACAAACCGAATATGATGGCCCTACGATAAGCGCTGACCGCACATCAAAAACTGAGGTGGTGGACAAAGTTGTAGACCCTTCACTTAATAAAGCATTGGATTCTTTGGCTAATGACACAAATCTTGATGCTGAATTTAAAGCCCATGGGCTGACTTATTTCAAATCTTTCGAAGGAGCTTTGATTGCAACATCTGATGATGGAGAAGCTTCATACGAATATACAAAAGACGCAGATGGAGGTTATTCATTTAAACAAACTGATCTTCCTCATCGCAAGCCTACGCTCAAGGAAAGAACCGAATATAAAAACTATAAAACGCTTAGAAGAATTAATTCCGACTTGGATAGACGAGGAAGAGCTGCTGCTTGGGAAAAAGACGCAGCCGAATCGAAAAATCCAATAGATGCTATTGATAAAACCGTTAAGGATTATGAAAAAGCAATGAGCGAAATGCATGATAAAAACGTTACAGTCACGACTGAGCTCATACAGGCATTGTATGAAGACGCTAAAGAAACAATCTCTATGTACTCACAATTTGCCTATAGAGACGCTGCTCCCAAAGGCACAGGGCTAGATCTTATGGCCCCTCAATTTACTGGTTCAAAAAATACCAATATGAAATCTGTGGAGATTTTAATAAACAACCAACTTAAAAGATTGGACGCTATCAAAGACAAATACCTTGCAAAGCATACTGTAACCGGCAAAGAAGCTCCTGAAAAAGATGCAGACAAAGGCAAAGAAAAGGGAGGCGAAAAAGAAGAAACTTTGAAATACACGAATCCTGACACAGGAGAAGTTACTGAATACTCTCCTGATAGAAGTGGAAAGAAAGGCAAGGGAGGCACGGAAAAACCTACAGAAAAGGGCGGCGAAAAGAGTGCGAATAAAATTCGCGGTGAGGTTTCGAAGCTTGAAGGTGAAGATAGATTTAAAAATAAATACTTCTCGCTTGAGAACTACAAGCCATCGATAACTGAGGGCGGAAAAGGGCCGTATAATGGCCTTGCCGATGATGCAAAAGCAAAGGTTCCTGGAACATGGAAAATTACATTCGCGAATACGCCCGATGGACGTGCTGCTGAAAAAGCAGTCAGACTTATTGATTTACCAAAACCTATTTGGGCACAAGATTTTGCAAATGGCGTAAAGGTCACAAGCCCTGATGGAAAATCCGTAAATGCGCACCTTGTTGGTAATGACTTCGTTGATGATGGGGGTAAACATGTTGTTATCAAGAGCGGATATGAGTTCTCGAAAATTGATAAATCTTCTAAAGAAACGGTGGAAGTTATAAAACAAAGAAAAATTTCAAGACTTGAAGAATCCAAGAAATTATTTGATGAACAATTGAAAGGCTATAAAGGCACGCATATGGAAGAAGTCAAAAAACTCGTAGAAGCGGAAAAAGGCGCTCTTGATGTGTTTAAATATCAAGTTGAACAAGGCATTAAAAATAAATTTTCCGAATCTTATACAAACAGTGATTATAAGGAAAATGTCCAAGCGAAATTCAACAAAATGGTAATTGACTCGCTCACGCCTGAGGAAGCTGCGGCCCAACTCAAAAAAGTTAAGGCGCAAAGGGGAGAATCAACGCCAAAACCCGAAGTTTCAAGTGACAAATTTGCTAAAATGCATGCGGAAGCTGAAGCCGCCAGAGCAAGATTGAAAGCAAAAAAAAAGCCTGTGGATGACGACAGCTGGATTGACGAAGAATTAGAGAAATCAGCAAAGAAGCCTAAGAAGAAAGAAGGAGAGGTTGCTCCAGCTCCGGCTCCTGTTGAAGCACCAGCTCCGGCTCCTGTTCCTGCGCCTGTTGAAGCCGATAAAGACCGTGAAACCAAGAGGGACAAAACAAAAAGAGCTTTAAAAGAAGCTGACACGGAACTGGATACACAACTTGAAGGCCTTAATTCAATCCTTGATTCGAACGCAAAAGACCCCGAAACCCCTGGTGAAAAACAAGCAAGGGAATCCAGAGAAGCGCGTTCAGCCCTTGAATTAAAAGCTTCACAAGTGAAAGGTATAGCCATTGAAAGATTTACGGAGTTAAAAGAAAAACATAGTGGCGAACATGACCCATATGCACAATTTATCGAAGCGGAATCCAAGAAATATGACTTTAAGATTAACGAGTTTACGTCGACGGAAGATCTTGAGAAATATGCTAAAGCTGATCCGGCTAAAGCAGTTGAGACGTTGGCTAAAAAGATTAATTGGGCCGAAACCGAATCCAATTTCAGCAATCAGCTTATACCTCAGTTTGGATATCTCATGACTTATACAAAATTTGACGATCCCGATCTTGACAGCTTTAGGCATGACGTTGCCAATATGATGGATTCTATTGAGAGAAAAATCGCTGAAACTTTAGCGCTCTCAGATGTTCCAGCCCCTGAAATCGAGCCTAAAAATGCTCGAGATGTATTGAGAAAAATGGCAGCGGAAAAATATCCTGCATTAAAATTAAACGCTGATTAATAGTTGGATATTTGGCTTAAGGTAGCGATAAAAAATCCTAACGTATTCGCAAAATAATATCTATTCGATAGTGGAAAAATAGGACTAAAAAACCCAGAAAAAGTTAGAAAAATTTCAACATCCTTCTTGCGAATTTTGCAGTTTTTATTAATGCGTACGTGAGCGGTTTGAAAACGAATTCTTGGGCCGGTTGGTATGAAATTTGAGTGCCGCCGAATTTTAATTTGAAGTCGGTGATACGGGAATAATGATGAGATTTTATCGGGGTGCCGGATTTGTCGAGAGGCGCGATCCCGAGGAAATCATAAAATTTAAATCCGTTTTTTTTGGCTTGAGAAAGCGCTTCCCATTGAAGAAGATATGGGGCCATGAGATGGCGAAAATTGTGATCCGAGGCGCCAAAATAATAAGTAACGGTGTCCTTGAAATGAGTTACGATTATTCCGGCGATGATTTGCGGCTTTGCGGATTCGGAGGTTTTATATTCGGCGAGGTATAAGGTTGCGAGATTTTGTGGCGCTAAAATTTCTAGCATATTTTCATAATAGAATTTTGAATGGATTTGAAACCCATCGCGTTTGCAAGTTTGTGTTAAAAGGGCGTAAAAAGCGGCGATATCTTTTTTGAAAGTTGCATGATCTTTAGATGGACTCGCGGATTTGCGAATTTTGACGTCGTGTTTTTGCGCGACCTTTATATTGTAGCGACCTTTTGGTTTCATTTGAGAAAGGATTTGGTCTTCGGATTGGCTGAGATCTATAATCAGCGTGTTTTCAGGCTGATATTCGGCATGGGCGCGTTTAAAGTGTGGATGGAAAATAAGATTTGCGTTTACATTTTGCGCGGATTTTTCGATCGGCGGATCCATGCGAACAAAAACAGCTTTTTCTTTACGCGCAATTGGTTTAATTTTTTCGATAATTTCTTGAAGTTGTTTTTTTGCGAGCTCGGGATTTTTATAATTTAAAAGTGGACCGCGCGGACAATATAGCCAAGAAAGTCCAAACGGAAGACGCTGACGAATGAAAAGGCCACCAAATTTTGGCAAACCGTCAAGAGCGTTTGAGCTCATTGCCTCCGTCCCCCTATCGCTCACGACAAAATACTTATCACGATTTCGAGATTTTGCCTGAAAATCGCCCCAAAATGTTGTTTGGTGGATTGTGCCGACCTTGTGAGAGGCAACGAATTTGTTCCAGAGATTACGCATTGTTTAATTTTACCATATTAAATCCGTCTTGATTGTTATTGCTGTATAGATTTACAATGATTGCTGTAAAAAGATACAATAATAATTCAAATCACTATGATTAAATTTGGATCAAAAATCACAGAAAAAGTTTTAGCTTATTTCTTCACAAATACTCACAAAAAAATGCATCTGCGAGCGATTTCTGACGCTTTAAACATTGATTCCGGGAATTTAAGCAGGGAAATGAAAAAAATGCTTAATAGCGGTTTTTTTGTTGTTGAAAAAATTGGGAATGTAAAGATTTATTCGCTTAATCAAGCCCATCCGCTTTATAAAGAATTAAAAATAATCATTAACAAAACGATAGGCATTCATGGAAAATTCATAAAAAAGTTAAAAAAAGTTAAAAATATTTTAATCGCTTTCGTGTATGGTTCATTTGCCAAGGAAAAACAAGATCAATTTAGCGATATAGATTTAATGGTAATTGGAAAGCCCGGAGATGATTTGGTAAAAAAAATACTGGATCTCCAGAATGAATTTGATAGAGAAATAAATTATACGATTTTTTCACCCGAAGGCTTTGCTAAAGCGCTTAAAGAGAAGGAAGTTTTCCTGGAAGATGTCATGGAAAATCCAAAAATATTTATAATCGGGAACCAAAATGAACTTGAAAAAATTACTGGAAAATAAAAATTTATACAGAAAAAAGATAAGCTTGAGTGAAATTGATAAAACAATTGGACAAGCCCATAAAGCGCTATGTGCGGCGGAAATCTTATTATCTTCCGGTAAAAATATTGACGATATGGCCTTTAAAGAAGCGTACGATGCCATGATATTGGCCGGTCGGGCACTTCTATTTTCATTTGGGCTTAAGCCAAGAACGGCTTGTGCGCATATATCCACTGTAAATTTTTGTGAATCTTATTTTGGAATATCGTTTGCCGTTTTTATAAAAAAATTTGAAAATATGCGTAGAAAAAGAAATTATTTAATATATGGCATTGGGCTTTGCATTTCTGATATTGAAGCGCAAAAAGCCGTGGTTGATGCTAGAAATTTTATAGATCTTATTGAAAAAGAAATTGCTAAAAATCGTAAACAACAAAAATTAGTTTAAAAATGAGATTTAAAAAAGGCGGCCCCAGATTGGAACCGCCTCTTGAATTTTTACCTTGACCTCAACCTCCGTCCCCGTTTGACCGGTTTTACCGGTCACAACCTCCGTCCCCTAATTCAGCTTTCTTCGAATGAATGCCGGAATATCAAGTTCGCTTTCAGCGGCCTTTGTTTGCTGCATGTTTGGATTGATATTGCGCAAAGAAGGCGATGACATTGACGAAGATGATGGCTGGCTGTTCATGATAGGGGAATGTGCACGATCAATTTTTGATAATGCTCCTCTATCTTTTTCAACGTTTTCAAAACCTGTTGCAATGACTGTAACTTTCATTTCGCCTGTGTATGAATCATTGATAACCGCACCAAAGATGATATTTGCATCCGGATCTGCGGCTTCTGTGATGATGCGAGCGGCTTCATCGACTTCAAACATAGACAAGTCGTTGCCACCTGTAATATTGAACAAAATTCCTTTTGCGCCTTCGATTGACATTTCGAGAAGAGGGCTTGAGATAGCGGCTTTCGCGGCTTCTGTCGCTCTGTTTTCTCCTGTGCCATAACCGATGCCCATGAGAGCGGAACCGGAATTTTCCATTATTGTTTTGACATCCGCGAAGTCAACGTTAATCATACCGTGCATTGTGATAAGATCGGCGATGCCTTGGACACCCTGCCTTAAGACATCGTCAACAATTGAGAATGCTTCTGTGATTGGAGTTTTCTTGTCGATAAGGGTTAAAAGTCTGTCATTTGGAATGATGATTAATGTATCAACTTTATTGCGAAGATTTTCAAGACCTTCTTCGGCTTGCATTCTTCTGCGATTTCCTTCGAAACCAAATGGCTTTGTTGAAACTGCGATTGTCAAAATGCCCATTTCCTTGGCAAGTTCGGCGATAACAGGTGCGCCACCGGTGCCCGTTCCACCACCAAGACCACATGTGATGAAAACCATATCCGCACCTTCGATTGCTGCTCGAAGTTCCTCTTTGCTTTCTTCTGCGGCTTGTTTACCAATGTCCGGATTGCCACCAGCGCCAAGTCCGCGAGTTGTGGCTTTGCCAATATTGAGTTTTGTATCCGCGTTTGAATAATACAAAGCTTGCGCGTCTGTATTTACAGCGATAAATTCAACGCCTTTCAGCCCCGCTTTGATCATGCGGTTTACTGCATTTCCGCCACCTCCACCGACGCCGATGACTTTCAGATTTGCGACAGGTGTGATGTCCGGAATAACTTCGATTGTTTTTGTGTTTGAATGAGGATCGCTACTAAAGAGGTTTCTCAGATTTGATTTTTGTGATTTTCCGTTTGCCATAGTTTTTAGGGTAAGAGAGTAATCTGAGGGGGTGTTATGTTAAGTTTCAATTTACAAGTTACAATTTACATTCAGTTTTCAATTTTCAAACGGGACGTACGCGCGAAGCGCTCCCGCCCTTAAGGAACAAGGTTTTTAAGGAATTTTTTCATGCCGTCAAATGTCTTTTTCAGGTTGATGCTGCGGAAGTTCAGGCTATACCCTTGAGCTTGCGCACGAGCGCCCCAAAGAATAAGACCAATTGCGGTTGCATATGCAGGATCATCAATCTTATCTACAATTCCTTCAAAATTCTGTGGGAATCCGATCTGAACAGGAAGGTTTAAAGTGTCTCTTGCGAGATCAATTACACCTGACATTTTTGAACCTGCGCCTGTAAGCACAACTCCCGCAGGAAGCATGCCGTCTCTGTGAATCTTTTTGAGCTCTTCTTTAACAAGCAAGAAAATTTCCTGATAACGAGCTTCGATAATTTCCACCATAACTTTCTTGGAAACTTTTTGCATATCGATTTTGCTTAACAAAGAAAGGTCAATTGTTTCACGATCATTAACGTCATCCGGAATGCATGAACCGTATTCTATTTTGATTTTTTCAGCTGTATCTATAGAAGTGCGAAGACCAATCGCAATATCGTTTGTGACATTTTCGCCACCGACCGGAATAACCACCGTTTGGAGCATCATACCTTCTTCAAAAATCGAAACAGATGTGCCGCCGGAACCAATATCAACCGCGACAACTCCAAGCTCTTTTTGACGCTTGCTCAAAACCGCTTCAGGGAAGGATAAACAAGAAGGGATTATATCATCAATGTCTATGCCGGACTGAAGAACACATTTTTCAATATTCTTAATTGTTGGAACAAGTCCTGTGATAATATGCGCCTCAACTTCAAGGCGAATACCTGTCATTCCAACCGGATATTTTATTCGTTTTTGTTCATCGACTGTGAATGTTTTTGGGATGATTCGAAGGATGCGTCTGTTGCCTGAAATGCTGACTGCTTGAGCAGCTTCAAGAACGCGATCAACATCATCTTCCGTGATTTCCTGACTTGCGTTTGAAACTGCAATAACACCCTTTGAATCAAGGGTTTCGATGTGATTTCCACTTATGCCAAGAAAAACATGATTGATCGGTTCACCGGCCATTCTTTCCGCGTCTTCGAGCGAAGTCGTGATGGAATTTATTGCTTCTTCAACATCAATAACAGCGCCTTTTCTGAGGCCGCTTGAAGGAGTGATTCCAACTCCAATAATACTTGGAATTGTTGCACCTTCTTCCAGTGCCGCAACTACAGTTCTTATTTTTGAACTACCAACATCTAAGCTGGTTATGATTCTTGATTTTGGCATATGTGGAGAGGATTTAATTGGCGAACGCAATATAGTACAGATAGAAAATTTTGACAAATCTTTTGCAAGGTTTTGGTATAAGAAACGGGGGGTCGTCTAAAAAAGTTGTTCAGATATCTATGCATGTGCATGCTTAAAAGTGAATTCTGTTGCGAGGACTGCAAAATATGATTTGATAGGCTATTTTTGATTTGCCAAAAGAGCGTTTTTCGTTTTGTTTAAGCGGTTTAGTATGAACAAATTTTTTATACAGGACGTGGCGTTTATGGCTTAAATCGCCCTAGAACAGCGTGGGCTGTGATTTTTGTTCAAAATTTTCAAAGCGTTTCAGAAGCGATTTGAATTCCAAATTTGCGAAAATTTCTTTGATTTTTTGTGACGAAAAATTTCTAACTTCACTTTTTTCGAGTGAAAAATTTGGATCAAAATCCGTTGCCAAAGTTGCCATGCGTTTTGAAAAATATGCGGACTCTTTTCCGGTTTCAAGTTTTAATTTTATGCCTGCCGGAAGCTTGTCTAAATTTTCATAAACTTTATCAAGCGTGCCATATTCGGTTAAAAGATTTTTTGCGGTTTTTTCACCAATTCCCGGAACGCCTTTTATGTTATCGGAATTGTCGCCGGCAAGAGCTTTATAATCCGGAACTTGCGAAGATGACATTTCGAATCTTTCTTTTATATTTTCCGGAGTGATAACTTCAAATTCGTTAAATCCTTTTTTCGGAATTATTATTGAGGTTTTATCGGAAACGAGTTGAAGCGCGTCACGGTCACTTGTTGTAATAAAAATTTTTGTATCCGGAATTTTTTCCGCACGTTTTGCAATTGCGCCAATAATATCGTCTGCTTCGTAATTGTCTTCTTCAAAAAGAGGAAGGCCAAACGCACTCACGATTTCTTTTGTCATCGGGATTTGCGCATAAAGTTCGTCCGGAGCAGGTGGGCGCGTTGCTTTATATTCTTTATATTCGACGTGGCGGAAAGTTTTTTTACCTTTATCAAAAACAACCGCGATGTGAGTTGGCTCGTGATCGAGTAAGAAGCTTAGAAGAGTTGCTGTAAATCCGTAAACTGCGTTCGTTAAAACGCCCTTAGACGTGTGGAAGTGGGGGAGGGCATAAAAGGAGCGGTAAAAAATCGAATTGGCGTCTAGGATGTAAAGTTTGTTCATGGACGTAGTATAGCAAATTTCAAAATCCAAAATCTAAAATCCAAAACAAATAAGAAATTAGAAGCAATAAAGTGACCGGCAAGGGTGGACCCAACGGGAATCGAACCCGTCTTGGAAAGTTCTCGACTTTCCGTGGCAACCTGCTAGGCCCTTTCTCTGCCGGTCGACGCATATTAAATCACATTGAGATTAAATTTCTCTAAACCGAAGTTAACAAATTCATAAACAAATATTTGATATTATTGATTTGTTCTTTTTTGGAGTTATAATAATTGTAGTTCTCGACTTTCCCAGTACTGCTAAACAAATCCTCGTCAGTCTTGGCGGGGATTTTTTGTTATAGCTGTAAAAAATTGAGGCTAAAGTATATATCATAATGTATTTCTATATTTAGGCAAGGGTAAGTGTGGCAGTTTTTGGCTTATAGACTTGAAAAATGAGATCAAATAAGATATAATATTAAGATAAGTCAAAACTCAAAAGTCAAAGCCAAAACTCAAAACTTAAAACTAAATATAAAAACAAAAACTATGTTTAAAGAAAATCGTATTATCTTTCAAGGAGGAAATCCCGAACAAGGCCCTGAATCGCAAGGCATAGAAGTTGATGCCGGTCTTAAAGCTGTTGAA
>LBUS01000002.1 GCA_000992695.1 Candidatus Peregrinibacteria bacterium GW2011_GWF2_38_29
TTAGCCGCCTGCAAACGCAAGCGAGGGATGTTTGGATTTGTTGTGTATGGCATGTCCATATTCTACAAGGGTGATGCAAAGGTATTGAACCATTACATCCACTTGACTATTCCAAATTTATCATTATAATAGTTGAGCTTAAATTATTAAAATAATAAAATATGTCACAATTAAAAGTTAGAGATTTGATGGATTTTAGTTTTACTATTCTTGACGATGATGTTTGCGGAGCTTTCGTTAGAGCCGTTAATGCATCGAATCGCAATGGAGTTTGTTTAATAGCTGAATTAAGAGGTCATTTAAATGGTGCTAGAGTTGAATTAGTAAGGTTTCTAAAAGAACAAGCAATGCCGCCAGCTTCACCTTTTGCAAATGAAGAAGAGTGGGTGTCTGGTGTTGATTCTGCTCTTGCTGCTTAGTTCGTTATTGCCTAATCTATCTCGTATTTCAACGTGACTGTAACGGTTGTTTCTTTTGAGCCTGCTTCGATTGCAGGTGCTGGGACTGCGCTGTCTAGCATCATTTTTGATGATTCTGCTCTGCCTCCGCCAACGCCATACATTGGATAAACCGGGCTTGAAACGCCTTCTTCAATTGAAAGTAATTTTCCCAGTGAAAAACCGCCGGCACTTGCAATTTGCTCCGCTTTCTTTTGAGCTTTTTCAATGGCTTCTTCGCGAGCCGCATCTTCGGCTTGAGTTGGATCATCGAGTTTGAATGAAAGTTCGGAGACTGTGTTTGCGCCGTTTTTTACAACTCCGGCTAAGAGGTCTCCGATTTTATCAAAGTTTCGAACTTTTACGCCGACTGATTGCGTTATTGTGTAGCCTGTGATTTCTGATGGAGGGCAAACGCCATTTGTTTTGCATTCATAATATTGATATCGAGGTGAAACATTATAACTTTCGGTTTTGATATCCTTTTTATCAACATCGTTTGATTTTGCGAACTCGATGGCTTTATTCACTTTTTCCGTATTTGTTTTTTGAAGATCTGCAACGTTTTTTCCGCCTTCTGTGATGACGCTAAAGCTAAATTCCGCAACATCAGGAATTGAAACTGATTTTCCTTCCGCACTGACTGAAAAATTTCTGAAAGAAGTCGGTTGAATTGATTTTGAATAAGAGTTTACGTAACTAACTGTTCCGTAGCATAGGAACGCGATAAATACGACGAGCGCCAGATTTTTGAGGTCTTTGATTTTTTCATTCATGTTTAAAGTGGTTAGATGTTTTTTATATTATACGTTTTACGTTGATGATTAGCACTTGACTTATTAGTTCTTTCTTGGAGTATTATTGAGTTATGAAGAAGTGTAAAAAATGCGGAATTGATTTTGAAATTCGCGATCAAGATATTATATTTTACGATAAGATTTCGCCTATTTTTGATGGGCAAAAATATCCCATTCCCGAGCCAAAATTGTGTCCAAAATGTCGTGAGCAGAGACGCTTGGCTTATCGTAATGAAAGGATTTTATATAAGTGTAAAAGCTCGCTTAGTAATAAAGATATTATTTCTGTTTTTAGTCCGGATTCAAAATATAAAATTTATACAAGCGATGAATGGTGGAGCGATTTTTGGGATCCGCTTGCTATGGGACGCGATTTTGATTTTAACAAAGGGTTTTTTGATCAATTTTATGAGCTGGAACTTGAAGTTCCGCGTCCGCCTTTGATTAATAATAAAGCCGAGAATTCTGATTTTTGTAATTTTGCGGATGGAAATAAAAATTCATATCTTGTGACCTCTGCGAACTGGAATCAAGACTGTTATTATAGCTTTTTGATGGTCAAATGTCGGAATTCCGCTGACTGCATTTGGTGCACGGATTGCGAGCTTGTTTATGAATGTTTGGACTGCATAGGTTGCTATAATCTGCGTTATTCGCAAAATTGTGAGAGTTGTTCTGAAAGCGTATTTTTATATAACTGCAAAGGTTTGATGAACTGCATGTTTTGTATAAATTTGAATAATAAAAAGTACTGCATTTTTAATAAGGAGCATACGAAAGAAGACTATGAGAAAGCCGTAAAATACATGTATGGCAGTTATGCGAAGTATCAGGAAATGATTGCGAAATTTGCGGATTTTAAAAGATCTTTTCCAATAAGAAAGGCAAATAATTTTATTGGATGTCAGGACTGTGTTGGTGATAACATTTTTCATTCGAAAAATATTTATATGGGTTTTGATATCTATAATTCAAAAGATTCGGCTTATTTGCACGATGGGCTTAAAGGTTCGGATTGCTATGATGTTTGTTTTTTCGATGGCGTCGAACTTTGTTATGAATCCACGAGTTTGATTGGATATGGCTATCGGTTCACGAATTTTTGTCGCGATTCTTATAATTTGTTCTACTGCGACAATTGTTATTCTTGCAAAAATTGTTTTGGATGCGTCGGGCTAAGGAGAAAGGAGTTTTGTGCATTTAATAAGCAATATTCGGAGTCTGAATATAATGCGCTTGTTGTGCAAATAATTAAAAAAATGGAAGAAACAGGGGAGTTTGGTGAGTTTTTTCCTGCAAAATATAGCCCGTTTGCCTATAACGAAACTCTTGCGCAGGATTATTATCCGCTGAAAAAAGATCAGGCGGCGGTTCAAGGATTTTGCTATGTGGAGCCAAAAAAGTCGGATTATATGCCGCAAAAAGTTGTTTTGCCGGATAATATAAATGAAGTTTCGGATTCTATTTGCAATGAATTATTGGCGTGTAACGTAACCGGTAAAAATTATAAAATTATTCCGCAGGAATTGAGCTTTTATAAAAAACTTGGCTTGCCTTTGCCAAGAAAGTGCTTTGATCAAAGGAATTTTGAACGCGTTGCGTTAAGAAATTCGCACATTCTTTATGATCGAAAGTGCGATAAATGTGGTTCGCTAGTTAAAACTACTTATGTTCTGAATCGTCCTCCGAAAATTTATTGCGAGAAGTGTTATTTGGGGACGGTTTAATTGCTTTTTTATCTTCAGGTTTTTGCTCTTTTAATTGCGGTTTTTCGATTTCTTGCGCATCTTTTTCAGACTTGATTTCGTCTTTGATTTCTGGTTTTATTTCATTTGCCATTTTGTGCGCTTCCTTGAAGGATTCGAATGCGGATTTGAAATCTTCGGATGTTGTGGCGGCCGTACCTTCTTCTATCTTTTGTTGAACTTCGATTAATTTTTCTTGTGCTTGTTTAAGGCTTTCTTCAGGCATTTTGTCGTGATTTTTTTCTATGAAATTTTGAATTTTTTCAATTTTTTCGTTGGCGTTTTCGAGTTTGTTTTCTGCGGCTTGCTTTGGAAACGTGATGACCTTTAGATCGTGTACGGTTTCTTTTATTTCTTGTGTGCTTGTATTTTCATCATTTAACTTTTCAAGAACTTTTTCGTGTTCTTTTACTGAAGTTTCCAGTTTTTCGATTATTTTTTCCGCGTTCGTTGAATCGCCTGAGGATTTTAAAGCTTCGATTTTTTCTTTGGCTTTTTCGGTTTGTTGTTCAATTTTTGCTTTAATTTTTTCAATTTGATCTTTGCTGATTGTGCCTTTTTGTTCGAGCTCTTTGATTTCGCCAAGACGTTTCTGGATTCTTGTGGCTTCCCATTCAGCTTGCCCTTGTTTTGAAAAAGTAAGGCGTGAGCGGATTTCTTCGTTTACGTTTGTTTTTATCGGATAAAGCAAATCTCCGGGAAGGCTTGTTTCAGCTGCAAATGCTGTGCCGGTGCTCCCTCCAAAAACCAAAACAATTATATAAATTGCGATGAAAGCTTTTTTATGTTGAGTTGGTATGAAAATTTGAGCAATGCGTGTCCAAAATGATGCAGTGTTTCCAATTGGATTTTTTTCCATATGGCTAATAATATCTGTTCGGGCTGACATTTTTTCATTTTGCGTGAGCCTGATTTTTTTCATCTCCGATATGAATTGTTTTGTTTTATCCATTTAATAATTGTTTTAACTGTTTTAATGCTCTATTTATGCGGACTGATATGTTGTTTTCGCTTTCTCCGGTCGTTTCTGCCATTTCTTGAATCGACATTTCTTCTACGTATCTCATTGTGATTGCTTCTTTATATTTATCTTCCAGCTTTTCCATCACTTTTAATGCTTTTTCGCTTTCCATTTTTATATCGATCTTTTCTGTACTGATTGCGACTTTTGGAACTATTCCTTTTTCCGCGAGCTGTTCAAGAGATTCTTCTTTTTTCTTGCGATATTCGTCGATCAGCAGGTTGTTGGCTATTTTGTAAAGTAATGATTTTATTGTGTCTTTTGCACCCTTTTTCCCGATATAGTCCCAGGTTTTCATGAATGTGTCTTGCATGAGCTCCAACGCTCTTTCACGGTTCATCAGGCGGAAATATATATGTCTGAATATTCCGTCTGAAAATGCTTCATATGCTTTCAAAAATTCTTGATGTATATCGTTTTTATTAGTCATTTGTATTACGTGCGACTTGTTTAATTCTTACAAAACTTTTTTATGAAATGATCCGGGTGATAACCTAATTTTGCTTTGCGTAAGCCCGGAATTCCAAGGTCTTGTTCTCGATTTACGAATTCAATTCCGGCATTATTTAGCGAATTTATCAAAAACCATTGGTTGATAACTTGATATAATCCCGGAATTTTTGCGTTGGCTTTTTCTGAGTGTATTATAGCCGTTTTTTCGTTTATTTTCCCGCCAATCGTGAAGGCTTCAATTTGTCTATTGATTCGAATTGCGCCTCCAATAAGTTCTAATTCGTTGAAATATTGCAGAGATTTTTTGACAGCCAAGTGTTCATCTTGCGTTTCTTTTTTTTGATCCGGTTTTGTTGCGGCCCATTTTTCGTGAAATTTCAGGCAATCTTCGCAGTTGTTGTGGGATAATTTTTCATAAATGCATTCGTATTTTGATAAACAAGTTTTGATATTGTGGCGCTTCCCGTCGTATCTTCTGCCTTTTAATTCGGCCAAATCTTCATATTTATAAACATATTCAAAGTTGTCGCGATCTTCTTCTATTTTGAATCCAAGTTGTTGCAATTTTTCGGCGGCTCTTTCCGGGATTTTTATTATATTTGGAGAAATTTTGATTAATTTTTCAATCATATTTTCATAGTCGAATTTGCCAATTGGATATATGAATTTTTTTTGACCGTCGTATATGCCTGCAATGATTAAAGCGTTATCAATTTTACTGAACAGGATTGGCCTGGAATCGCTCCAAATAAACAAATTTGCAAAGATTGTGTCTGCCATTTCAGACCCGTTTTCTTTGCGCCATTTTTCGTATAAAGCAAAATCGGAAATATTGATCTTGCGCGTTTTGGGGAAGGCTGGAATTGTATCTAAAATTGTCATAGGCTAAGGATACGGGGATGGAGGCAGCGGCGCAAGTGGGACGAGTTGTTCGTATTATATTGACATGTTAAGATTTTAATGCTAAATTGGCTTCCTTAGTTAATTTTTTAAACCAAATTTAATATGCCAGACAATTTACATAAACGTTATACTGATCGAACGGGCGCTATGCAAGACTTCAGTTTTGATAGTGATACAATTTTGGACAATAGAAGAGGGGTCGGCAGTCGAGGCAAAGGCCCTTTTCAGTATCGTAGAACTGATTCTGATACGTTCAAGAATGCTACAGATGCAATGCGCATATCGCGCGCTATTATATTGACCATGGATGAGAACAGAGCTGTTCGTCCAACGTGTTCTAGAGATGTTTCGCAAATTAAGGATATTCTTAAAAACGGTGATCTGAATTTGATTTGTGGTGCCGTTGTTGAGTTGCTCGTTTTTTTAGGTCAAGAATTACTTACTCATGAAAGAATTGAGCGAATTGTTCGTAATATGGTTGATTTTATTGAGAACGCAGAATGGAAGGAGGGGTATGGTTTTCTCGCATTTGATTGTGGACCTAACTCCGTAATTAGATTCTATTCCAGAGATAATAGAGGTAGCGTTAATGTTGAATTGTTGCCAGGGGATGATGGGGTTATTGAAAGATTTGCAAGCATTAACGATGAAGAGCATTCTGCTTAAATTATTTCCTTAACCAAATTTAATATGTCACAAGAATATCCACATGAACGTTATACTGATTCAACTCCGAAAGGTGATGAGGTGCCCGGTTTAGAGGCTTTTAGTGGTCCATTGCCTGCTGATTATTCGAAAGATGCCGTTGGCGTCATTGGTAGAAGTCATGAAACTCCCGCTTTGCAATTTGGATATCGCGAAACCGATTCGCGCACTTTTCAAATTCAAGCCGATATTATGCGCGTTGCAGATGCAGTTTTGACGGTTTCATCGCCTCGTGGAGAAATCGATATTACGTCGCCAGTTTCTATGCTACATGTTAAGGAGGCTATTAAGACCGGTACATTTGATGCGATTTGTGAAACTGTTCACGATTTTGTTTCTCACATTGCGGGGCGCTCTGTTGATAATATCGAAGGAGTTGTTAAAAGTTTGAAATTTTTGATTGATGGAATGAAATCCGGTAGAACTAGCTATGCTACTATTAATTTTATGTCTTCAACCGGTAATATGGAGCGTTTGCGTTTTTATCCTAAATCCGGAAAAACTCCTGAAGTTGAAGTTGCTTTAGTTAGCCCTAAGGATCCTGATGTTAAAGCGCGTTTTGCTGCTTGTAGTGGTGCAAGGCCTAAGACTCAACCTGAAGAGTGATATAATTGATCCGTATGAGCTTTCTATCGGATTACAAAAAGTTGCTCTTTTCCACGCCAAAACAGGCGTTGACTCAGTGGAATTGCGAAAATTCGGATTATAACGTTTGGGCGAATCACAGTAAGAATTCATATATGACTCGCGGAAGTGGTTGGATGAAGGATTGTTTTTATTTGTATTGGGTTTATCACGCTTTGGACGTTTCCGATTGCGCTTATTGTGAGCGTATTGAGCTTTGTTATGAGTGTGTTGATTGCAATCGCTGTTATAACTGCGATTTTTGTCAGGATTGTAAGGATTCGAATGATTTGGTTTATTCTTATGATTGCACGGGATGCAAAAATTGTTTGGGGTGCATTGGGCTTGTGAAGAAGGAATTTTGTGTATTTAATGAGCAAAAAACGAAGGAGGAATATGAGGCGATTTTGAAGAACAAAAATTCGACGCAAATCGTTAGTGCTTTTGAAGATTTAAAATCGAAAATTCCGCATAGGGATTTCATTTTAAAGAGCGAAAATTGTGTCGGGAATCATATTGAGAATAGTCAAAACTGTTTTTATTGCTTTGATACGGTGAGGTCGCGCGATGGGATTTATAATTTTAATGGATATGAAAATATTGATTCTGTGGATTGTTCATTTGCTAAAGAAGAGCTTAGTTATGAGCGTGTTGGCGGTGGTTGGAATTTTAATTGTGATTATGGCTTGTTTTTGATGAATTGCGTTGATTGTAAGTTCTGCTTCCAGCTACAGGATTGCAAAAATTGTTTTGGATGTGATGCGCTTCATCATAAGAGGTTTTGCATTTTGAACAAGGAGTATTCGGAGGAGGAATACTTTAAAAAAACTGCGGAAATTTGGGCGGAGTTGAAAAATAGTATTGAGGCAGGGGACTTGATGAGCGTGTTTGAAGACAGCGAATATGCGGGGATCGAGCATTGAGTTTACAAAGTTATTAAAATATGGTATAATTTTAATAATAAAACAAAAATACAAATGACGCCTCTGGCTATATTTGGTGAGATTGCGAAATTATTGGCTAAAAAACCTTTTACTTTTTTGGACGAAAAAGCTCGCAATTTGATCTTAAAAGATGCAAAAATTGCGTTATCTGAGATCGTTTCCAAGCTTGAGACTAAGGTCTTAAATGAGACTTTGACTTATAAAACAGCAAAGAAGACTTTGGATTTTTTGCATAAATTTGATGAAGTTGAATTTGTTCAGGCCTTGGATTCCTTGGTTGATATTTATTTATATTCTGAGAATGTGAAAATTAAAAAGGCGGCACATAGCGCCAAATCCTTTTTAACAAAAGCCAAAAAACACGTTTTGGAATATCATATTTCGCTTGAGAAAATTAATCAAAGAGCGGAAGAAATGAGCGAGAAAGACCAAGAAATGGCTGATTTGAAACATCTGCAGAACGTCGGTGTTTTTTATGTTTTGGAATATACGCTTCAGGTTTTGTTTGAATTTAGCCGAATTTCCGATGAAAATAAGAAGAAATTATTGAACGACGGTCTAAAAACCGATGCCGGTAATTTGCCTTCATATTTGCCGCTTGAAGATAGTTTTAGGCAGGAATTGTGTTTGAAGATTTTTGATGAGAAATTACGAAATAATTTGCTTTTTGCTTTTTATGAATTTGAAGAAAACCTGGAAGGTGAAATTGATTTGAAAAAAATCGCGCAAGCTTTGAAAAAGTTTAATTTATTTGTTTTAAATGAGTTTGATAAGAAAGGATTTAAAACGTTTAAAGCGCTTGTTTATAAGCCATTTGGGAATAATGTGAGTTTGAGCGAAATTATAGAAAAAATTAATTTATTAAAAATTTAAAAACAAAAAAATATGTCACAACAAGATCCAAATCAAGTTCAAAGAATAGATGTAAAAGAAGTTCAAGATAAAAAAGCCCTTCCTGCGGAGGGCGGGGTTGATGTTAAAGAGCAAGAAGCTAGGGCGATTTTGGACGAGATGGAGAGTGCACAAAAATTTCCGGAGGTCGTACTTGATGAATCGATGATTTGTAAAAATGTAAGTGATAGGATTAGACGATACGAGACTGACTGTAGGATGTTTGAGGATCGTGCTTACGCAGATGTTAGAAGTATTCGTTATTCTTCTTCTCCTTTTGTAAAGGATGAAGGCAGCCGTAAGTTTGAATATGCTTTGGCAAAGATACGGCACGATAAAAAAAATTGGTATATCTCTTTGATGTATGATTTGAAGGGAACCGTTTCTCCTGAGGCATGGAGGATTAAGCTTGCAACATTTTTGAATCCACATATTTTGGATGTCAAAATGGTGGATGAAATATATAAAACTCTTGCAAAAGATGAATCTGAATTCGCCGTTCAAGTTGAATGTGAACTTATTGGGCGTGGCTATTTTGCATCTGTTTGCCCATTTTGGAATAAAATTCGTGGTAAAAATACTGATTATGCAAATAAAATAAGACGTGCGATTATTAAGTATATTTTAGAGGATTCCGGTAAGGCTAAGCTTGAAGATTTGAATGCTTTGATTGATAGATTGGACGTTAGTGCTGATTCGACGGTTCGCCAATCTTTTCCTGAAGGTTTGCGTAAAGACTTTGAAGCTGTTGTTAAAAATGAAAAAAGAGCTTGTTACAAAACAAACGGTAAACTTAGTGGATATGAATATGATTTAGGAAGATATAATCAAGCTGAATATTTACTGCAAAATGGTCGTGGTGATTATGAGACGCGAATTGAACGTGCCCGTGAGGTAGATAGGCTTCGTAGAGCCTTGCCTAATCAGTATAATTTTTATTTTGGGTTGTTTGATGATTTGAAAGACACTGTTTCAGATGAAGCATGGGGCATTAAGCTTAGATCTTTTTTAAATCCTAATTTTTTGAATAAAAAAGTTGCTTCGGAGATATATAAAAAGCTTGAAAATGATGAGTCTGAATTTGCCGCTCAAATTGAGCTTAATCTTATAAGCCGTGGTTATGTTGAATATGGACCTGATTCTTCGCGTTATGCATTTTGGAATAAAATTAGTGGCAAAAATACTGATTATGCAAATAAAATAAGACGTGCGATTCTTTCTTATGTTTCCGGAAAATTGGATGGGTATTCTAAAGAAGTTGATAATGCGATCGTTGGATTGCAAGATGGCATTCCTGACAGCATGCGTGAATCCTTACCAAAAGATTTATTTGAAGAATTAGATCGAATTCACGAAATTGTAGGTAAGAATATTGTTGATGAGTTAGATAGGGTTGCTGCAGAGAAGCTTAAAGAAAAACAAGAAAGAGAGGCTCGCATGAAAGAGCAAAAACAAAAAACGGTTGATGACATGAATGAAGTTCTTGATGAAAGATTGGCTGATGATATAGGCGTTTATGGAGAAAATGAAAGCAATGTCGAGGATCGTTTGCATGTTATTAAATATATTTTTCAAAATATATCATGGGCTGATGATGAAACAGGCGTTTCGATTATCGAAAAATTATTTGATTTTTTGGCAAAGTGGCAAGATTCGGTTTATTTTAAGGATGAATTTCAATATCGCCTTCATGGATATTTGGATCAACTATCTAGGCGTGGTTTGAAGGATGGTGCTCTAGTGGAGCGTTTAAATAAGCTTTTGAGTGTTGATTATTTTCATGCACGTTCAAGTGAAATAAATAAAGGCTATGAATTTGGATATCATGGGTATTCTTATAAGAGGACGCGAAAGGTTGCGTAGAGTGATAAGACTAATTGAGGCAGGGGATTTGATGAGTCTGTTTGAGGATGAAGAGTACGTGGGGATTTTGTACTAATTATGCTTTTCCCGTTATCCAAGCCAATCTATAAGCATTGACATATTTTGTTCTTTTGCCTTCTTTCGTTGGATCTTTGACGCGCTTTTGGTTTACATCAATTCTTAATTTTACGCCCGAGATCATGCTTGGCAATATAGTGTCTAAGTTTCCTTTGAATAAGCTAAAGTCATCTACCGATGATTGCGTGCGCGTCATTTCAAATAATTCTTCCGCTGTATATTGAGTGCCTTTATCCGATGCTTCTGCTAATTTTTCTACAACAAATTGGTCTATTTTGCCTATTCTGGTCAATCTTTTTGTAGCTATTGCAAATGTTGGTGCTCCTTCAGGAATTTCCAGGGCAGGCGGTTGCATGGCGACTCTTAACACTCTCGCAGTGAACATTTGCATTACTTCTATTAGATATTCCATTCTTTCCATGACTTCTCCGGCTTGCTGTCCCTGTCTATCGCGTAGTACGCTAGTGATTTCTCCCAGAAGGGCTTCCGTTCTTGCTCTTTTTCCTTTGGCTTTTTCGCTTTTGTCATTTTTATCGTCGGTTTCTCCCATTATATTTTTGAATCTTTCCGCTAGCTGTCCCAGTGTATTTACTAATCCATCGCATCTTGTTTCAGCTTTTAGCCTTAAAGCGTCTTCAGGTCTTCCTGTTTCGCCCAATGCTTCGGCCATTGCATCACGAATGTCTTCAGCTCCCAGCTTCGCTCGTTTTCCGTTTTTGTCATGCGGTAATGCGCCTGCCGCATTTGCGACTCTTCTGGTGAATGCTCCTCCTGTTAGATCGTCTTCTCCGTTCAAAAAATCTGCCGCTTCAATTCCTGAGGATGCTTTCATTGACCCATCTGCCACGAGTCTTTGCATTCTTTCATCTAGCGTTAATAGTTTTAAATAACCTTTTATGTGAGTTATGGATATTCCCGTTTCTTTTGATAATATTTCTGTCGCCCTTTTTTTGTCTGTTTTTCGTTCTATCATCCTTCTTGCAATCATTTTTTCATAAGATTTCGCTTCTTCTATTGGATTTAAGTTTTTTCTGTTTGTGCTGTTGAACGCGGCTTCAAAGATGTCTTCTTTATTTGGATACCATTTGACTTTGATTTTCATATATTCGGCGCCTTGTTTTTTCATCGAGCGCCATCTTCTTTCTCCATCAACAAGTATAAATTTGAGATGAGTTTCGCCTTTTATGAGGATTGGAGTTACTTCGGCGGCATCTCTTTGTCCGTTTGTTAAAAGGTCATGATCGAATTTTTCTATATCATCAAATTCAAAATTTTCTCTTGGTTGATCCGGATTTGGAATAGCCCAGCCTATTGGTATATAAAATATTTGTTCGCCTTCAAGACTTTCAAGTCTTATTAATTGAGCGGAGTCGTTTTTTAAAACCATGCCGCCTTTTGTGCATTGTCCAAGGTTTTCCGCTTTTAAAGAGTCTTTGTTTAAAATTCTCTCTTGCGGAGGCGTTTCTAAAAGCGGTGATGTTTGTAGACGTGTTTCCATGAGAGAGTATTTATATCAAATTATGAATTATTGTCAATTTTTTGATTCCAGTTTTGCTTGACTTTCTTGAATTTTGAAGCGAAAATGCTTTCCTTGTAATAAAATGAAAATATGGGAAGAGGCGGTGAAAAATTAGGAGTTGATAAGGATTTAATGCTTTCTAAAGCCGATGCTGTTGCTTTGCAACGTTTCTTGGAAGAGAGAAGGGCTTTAAATAGAGATCTTGCTAATTTAAGAGGTTCTTTAGATGAAAGACTAGCAAGGATGAGAAGGATGGAGCTTGAGGCGATTGATCGTGAATTGGAGCTCGAAAGGGCTATCGCAGAAAAAAAGGCTTTAGGTGCTGTTGATGATAAAGACGACGAAGGAGATGATGATTTGGACCTTGCTGAAAAGGTTGATATGGCTCTTGGCTCTCATCCTCGCGCTGTTACTTTGATGCAAAAATTGTTGACAAAACTTAACGGTAGAACTGTTCGTATCCTCGAGAGTGGTCTTGATGATGTGATGGACGCTTTGCGTCCTAAAAAGAGAGGTGATTGTGAATTGAGAAATGGTTGCGCCGAAGATGATAATAGAAAACGTCCTTGTACGTGGGTTGGATGTAATTATAATCTTTATTTAGACGTAAATCCTGAAACAGGTTCTTTAAAGCTTAATTTTCCGGATTTGAATCCGTGGGAAGTTCATCCTAGATATTCTTGCGCATTGGATATTGCGGACGATGGTGGTTGGCCACTCGAGCGCGTTGGCAAAGTTATGAATCTTACCAGAGAGAGGATTAGGCAGTATGAAGTTGCGTGCGTTAAAAAGCTTCGTTCATCTCTTGGGCTTGATGATTTTGTTGTTTCTGATGAGCTCGATGTTGGATTACGCGTTGAGGATGGTGACGATAGCGTTGTTGTTAATGATGAAAAAAGTTTGGCAAAAGCGGGTGTGGCGGTTTTGGCTGAAGGAGTTGATGGGAATGGAGAAGATGCTGATGTTACCGTTAAAGCGACGGCAGTTGATGCTGCGCCTAAAAAACCGTTAAAAGCGCCTGTTGAAACATTGAATGCCGGTCAAAGTGAAGGTGACGATGTTTTTGATATTGGCGAACTCGAGATATAGATTTTGTATTTATTTAGATCCGTATTCCAATTTGATAAATCAAAAAACACACTATCCATGCGAGAGCGGTTGGATAAAGAAAGCTGATTATTGCCCAGCGTGTTCCGAATTGATGTTTTATTATTGAAATTACGGGAATGCATGGGGAATAAAGCAGGATAAATACGAGTAGAATTACGGCTATAAAGGGGTTGAACGTTGGATCGTTTTGAAACGCATGGATTAAGCCTTGTTCCGAATTTGTTTCGATTGAATATAAAATTCCAAATGTTGATATGAATACTTCTTTTGCGCCGAGTGCGCCAAATAATCCGGTCACGATTCGCCAGTCAAATCCTATTGGCTTGAAAATTGGTTCGATTATCATGCTGATTTTGCCGGCATATGATTCTTGGATTGTTGGAGGAATGCCGTTTGCTTGAGGGAAGCTGAATAAAACCCATATTAATATTGAGAAAGGGAGAATTATTTTTCCGGCTTTGAGAGTGAAATTTTTTACCGGCTGCCAAATTGCTTTGCAGACTGTTTTTAATTCCGGGAATTTATATTTTGGAAGTTCCGATGGTCCTGCTAGAATTTTTCCCGCAAGTATTTTGTTGAATACCGCACCTGTTAAAAATGCGAATAATATTCCGAGTAAATATAGTCCAAATAAAGCCGTTCCTCTCCATTTTTCTTCAAAAAAAGCGGCGATGAGAAGCGTGAATATTGGAAGAGTTGCGCTGCAGCTTAAAAATGGAATCATCATTGTTGTTATGAGCTTTTCTCGCTGTGTTTTTAGATTTCTTGTCGCCATTATTGCCGGGACATTGCATCCATATCCCATAATCAAAGGAACAATTGATTCGCCTTTTAATCCGATTCTTTTTAAAGTTGAATTGAAAAGGAGTGATGCGCGATTGAGATATCCGGTTTGTTGAAGAATTGATAGAAAGAAAAATAAAAGGATGATTAAAGGTATAAAAACCAGCATTGCCCCGATTCCGCCGATTGCGCCGTCTATTATCATTCCGCTCCACCAAGCGTGCGGGAGAATTGTTGCGAGGTATTTTTGAATAAGCGAAACTCCTTTATCAATCATGTTCATTGGAATTGATCCGATCGTGAAGATTGCTTGAAAGATAAGCCACATTATAAAGAAGAATATTGGCAGTCCGAAGAATTTATTTAGAAGTATTTTATCTATTTGTTGTTGTTTGTGTTGTTTCATTGGACTACATTTTAACGTAAAAATTTTATATATGTAACTTTAAATAATGCGATAAGTTCGACATAACTTTGAATACGTGCTACGCTTCTTATGCAAAAGAGAAAAACTCCTTTGTGTCTATTTTTTTAACGACAATGAGTATGGTTGGTAAGATCAAAAAGCTTACTGAGAAAGGCTTCGGCTTTATCACAGGCGAGGGGCTCGAGAAAGATTTATTCTTTCACAGCAACTCTTTAGTTGGAATAACTTTCGCTGAACTTAGAGAAGGCGATTCAGTTACTTTCGAAACAGCAGAATCCCCAAAAGGGTTGAATGCTGTTAATGTTCAGGTTGCGAGTGGCGATGCCGCTCCTTCCGAAGCTGTTGCCGAAGAGGCACCTTCAGAACCAGCAGCTGAGTAAGCTTTAAAAGCTTAAATAAGCAAAAAAGACCACTATCTGTTAAAAGGTAGTGGTTTTTAAGTTGGTGCGGTTGTTTTGCGTTATTGACATATTTATTAAAATGGTGTATAATTATGGTATAAATTAATTAATATATAACAAAAATAAAAATGAAGAAAAAAATCGTAATCGGCTTAGTTGCCGCAGTGGTCCTCGTCGGAGCCTCTGTTTTTGCGTTTACCTCAGTTGGAAACATGCTGAAGGGAAACGTTGTCAACGGAGTGGACTGTACAAATGTAAGTAAGCAATATACTTCATTGCAAATAGCATTTGTCAAAGAGCTCTCTTCTAAGCCTGTAAGTCTTTCTAAACTAGAGAGTCATATTGTTAAGTATATGATAACTAGGAATAAAGATAAAAATGTTGAAACTTGTAAGTTGGAAAAGTTTGTTAGTGATATTTATCTTACAATGAGGGCGAAATTTGACGCTGCAAAGCAAAATAACTCGGCAACTTTTGACTGTGATGGAGTAAAGGCGAAATTTGATGCATTGCAAGCTAAGTTTCTCAATGAGATGGCTCCTAATGCTCAAGACATTTCCGTTTTGAATACTTTGATTGCTGACTACTGGTATTTACAAAAGATAAATGCTAATGGTAAGCCTAGTGAGGATATCACTGTGTGTAAACTAGAAGATTATATTAAAGCTTCGCACGATAAAATGAAAAAACAAGTTGTCGATGATGTGTGGCCTAAATTATTGAAAACTTTAGCGAATTCACCTACTTATGAATACGAAGGGTACCCAATTAGAACAGGTATAAAAGCTAGTCCGATTGATTCAAAGTTAACACGTGTTACATATGATCTTAACTATTCCGTTCCGGACATTCTTTCAAAGCTTAATTTAAGCAAGCTTCCTGTTGGTGCTAAATTGTATATGTATACATTTGGTAAGGAGCTTTATGGTGATATGTCTTTGTACACAAATAATCCACAGGAGTTTACTATAGTAGATAAGCCTTCTTGTGATACAGCTTTGCCTAATGGCGTGACTTTATCTGGTAATTTTTCCGGAATTAGATGCCGAATGCCAAGTTCTGGGAATGGAGTTGTTTCGTTTTATGTTGATTTTAATTACGGGGGAATTAATTCTTATAATAAGGGAATTGGCTTTACCAATGCTTTTGTGATCCTTGATTCAAATGGCAAATATATTACAGGCCCGGAAGAATATACGCTTCATTATACAACTGAAATATATTAAAATAATTTGATTGTTTGTAAAAAATTTTAAAAGCCACGATTTCTCAATAAGAGTCGTGGCTTTTTTGTTTGCTTTGTTTTGACGCGATTTATTTCTTCTTATCCTTCTTTGCTTTCTTCTTTTTCTTGTTTTTTGCGTCTCTGTTTTCGCCTTTGCCCATTTGTGTTGTTGTTATGAGGGTAAATAATTTTCACTTAACCATTTTACCACATTATATTCCCGCAATCATTTTTATTCCGAGGATTGCGCCGATTATGATGAATGCGGATTTTATGAATTTGTTGCCTTTGTATTTGCCGTATTTGGAGCCCATATAGCTTCCGAGAGTCGAGCCGAGAGCGCATGCGATGGCCATGTTTAAGTCGAAATATCCCTTTTGAATGTATAAAATTGCGGCAAAACTGACCCAGAAAAATGCGATTGCGTAATAATGTCCGAGTGCATCAATAAAATCAAAACCGCGTGTTTTTATTGTTAATGCTGAGAAAATGACGCCATTGCCGGATCCTATTATTCCTTCATAAAACCCCATAATTAGTGCGACAGGGTAGGCGAGTGCTCTTTTGAATTTTGATTTAACTACTTTTTCTTTTAATCCGAGGTCTTTTTTGATGTATACGTATGAAATCAGAATTAAAATTAATGCTCCAATTATTGGTTGAAGAATTCTTTGATCCAAATGGATCGTGAATTGAACTCCAAAATATGCGCCAATTAAGCCGATAAATGCGAATAAAAGTAAAAATTTCCACTGTATTTTGCGATTTTTGAGGTAGTTGTATGAGGAAACCGGTGTGCAGAAAAATCCCGCGATTTTGTGAATTGCGACCGCGAGCGGAAGGTTAATGCCTAATGAAAGGAATATTGGTAGCGTTATAACCGAACTGCCGCCGCCGGACATTATGCCGACAAATGTGGCGAAAGTGGACGAAATGAAGATTATTAGAGGGATTGTCATTTAGAAAGCTAGAATTTGTATATTTAACTTGAGAGCGATTAGCGCTATTAAAAATACAATAAATGTGATGCCTGCGAATATGGCAATTGTGCTTCCAAACAAACGAATTGCTTCTTTGCGTTTGCCTTCCAAAAGCATAACAATTGGTTGGTATAGGAAAATGTATGCCATTATTGCGGCTGAAAGTACGAACAATGAAAGCATGCCAATAGGTATCAAATAATTTCCCTCTGAATCGCCTGCCAATTTCCCTCCAATGCTGATGCTTGTAACTATAAAAATGATGTATAGAAGTGCCGTTCCTGCATTATAAAAAGGATTTTTTGTCATAAAGATTGTGTAAATGAAATTGTTTGGCTCCCGAGGTCAGGTTCGAACTGACGACCCACCGGTTACATTTATCTTCAAGTTTCCTTGAAGGATGGACTATATCATCATCCTTTCGGATGCGAGGCGTTTCGACCGTTAAAATTTAGCGGCCTACTCCTTTCGGATAGTCTCTGAACCTTCCGTGAATTTTAAAGTTCACGGCTTGGCTGCGGATTACCTTGGTTTTACTTTAGGCTTCCCGCAATTAACCTCGTTTTTCATCCTAAATTTCTTTAGGAAGCTGCGATTATTTCACAGCCGGTTGCTCTACCACTGAGCTACTCGGGAGTTTTAAAGAACAGGAGAATTATACCTATGCTTGAATTTTTTACAATATTATTTTAGCTGAAAGCAAAAAATCTCACGTGCGACGAACTGATCCGGGCGGTCATAAATCAAAGAAGAGCGTTTTTTTGGAGAAAGGGGAGCGACGGTGAAGCCGAATTCGAGTGCTTTTTCCGGAATGCTTTCGATATAGCGATAACTAAATTTATCACGGAATGCGGCGAGTGCGAGGATTATCGGGCATTTTATTTTTAATTCGCTGAGTTTTTTGAGAGTTGCGACGTATAAAGCTTCAAGTTCTGCGCTTATTGCTGCGATTTCTTCGAGCGTTGGTTTTTTGATGAGGCGTGGGCCAAGATAAGATTCTCCAACAATTGCGTCGATTTTGTCCGGTAAATCGGATGCTTTTAAATCATTTATATCTTTTGCGAAAATGTATGATTTTGGTTCTTGTAATTCATATTCTTTTGAGAGCCAATTAATATTTATTTGTGTGTCTTTGATTGCTTTTTCGGCCTTATCTGAGCCAACAACTTCAGCACCCATCAAAAGTGCTTCGCATAAAATTGTGCCGTTTCCGCAGAATGGGTCATAGATTACAGGATTTTTATTTTGAAGCGATGAATCGAACTTATTTATGCCGGAAAGGTTTATCATAATCTGCGCGGTTTTTGGTGGGAGCATGCCGGAATCCATGTTTCTTGCAGGGCGATTAAAATCGCGATGTTCGTATGATTCAAAATCTTGAATTGCAACCGTTTCCGTTATATAAATCTTTTCTCCGATTTTTATAATTGAGGCTTCCAAGCCCTTATCTATCATCTTTTCTTCCACGACAATCACATTATGAACGTTCTGAAAATCTTTATTTACAAACCTTGAAGAGCGGCCATTTTCTGTCAGAAATTTTTTAATATTTTTTAATGAATTCTTTAGAATATTTTCACTTTTAGCATGTAAATTGTGGACACTTATTCCATAAACTATCTTTGAAGATGAAGATGCAAACTTTTCTAAAATGCGGTGAGTGATCACTGCGCAAGCCGTTTCGGTCAGGGTGTTTACAGGGAACCGGAGTTCGCTCAAAACTTTTGAAATTTTGATTGTTCCACCAAGAATATTCAAAATTCCTTGAGGGTTTGAAAGAGGTTTTGAGAGCGATAAGGCGTAAAAACCGTCTTCGTATCCGATCATTTGGTCGCCTTCGCTCATTAGCCCTTTTAATTCCATGAATGACAATTCCGGGACCCTGCCGAGCGAAAAAATATATAAATTTTGATCTAATGAAACCATCTAATTTTGTTACTTTGGCTGTGATTTGTGTTCTAAGTATAGCTATATTCATGTTTTTTGGCTATAGCATTGGAAGATATGTGCAAATGGACGCTATGCGAGGCGGAATTGAGTTTATTCCGGATATCAATCCCGGAGTTTGTGCGGTTGATATAAATGAAATTACTGATTATGAATTGCGCGGGAGTATAGGTGAAAAACATGTGCGAGTGCGATATAAAGGCAAAGTTGTGATTCCTGATGCGGCTCGAAATTTTACGATTCAATATTAACCTTTATCCGACAAGCGGTTTTTATTGTGCGGTCGATTTTTGCGTATTATAGTGTCAACGATTTTTCATCAAAAATTTAACAAAAATTTATATGGCGATGTCTTTAAACAGAGTTCAATTGATTGGAAACGTGACGCGTGATCCTGAAATGCGCGAAATTCCGGGCGGAAGCATGGTTGCAAGCTTTGGAATTGCAACAAATTTTACATGGAATGATGCTCAGGGAAATCGTCAGTCAAAAGTCGAATTTCATAATATTGTGGCCTGGAGGAAACTGGCTGAAATTTGCTCAACTTATTTGAAAAAGGGAAGCAAAGTTTTTATTGAAGGAAGGCTTCAGACTCGAGAATGGGAAGGCCAAGATGGTGTAAAAAGATATAGGACTGAAATTATTGCGGATAATATGATTATGTTGGATAAAAAGGGGAGCGAATCGGGCGAAATGGGTGCTGGTATGGGTGCAGGAGCAAGCGCGGGTGCGAGTTATGCGGAAAGACCACATAAGGCGGTTGCAAAGAAGGCTGAGGGCTCTGGCGAGGGTGCGGGCGCGGATGAAATGGCGGTTGATGCTGTGCCGGCTGGAGAAGAAATTAATATTGAGGACTTGCCATTTTAGAGGATGGCGGTTTAGTTTTGAGCTTGCCGCGCAGGCCGGAAAGGAATTCTATGTAATGCAATAAAATAAAAATTGCGTAATATTTTTTTGCCCCGGGGCAAAAAATTGTTATTAAAATTGAGATTTATTTTTTGAGATATTTTTTCGCGTTTGCCATTTTTATTAAATCAATTATAATAAGCCCTCATTTTAATATTTATGGGAAAAGTAAAAAACTTAGACGATGTTTTGCCTCTTGATGATGATCCTTTGTCTAAAGACGAGGTTGATGCTTTGTGCAATGATAGGCCGAAAACTCGCGGTGGATGCGTTGGTGCTTATAGGCCATGTCCTCATATCTCTTGTCATCATAATTTGTATTTGAATGTTAATGAAGAAACAGGAGCGGTTTCGCTTAATAATGCCGGTGTTGACGTCCTTGCTGTTGATCCTGACAAGTCGTGCGCTTTGGATATTGCTGATGCGGGCGAGCACTCTTCAGACGAGGTTCAGTGGGTCATGCCTTCTTTGTCCGTTGACGCTATTGAGCGCATAGAGCAAGTTGCCTTAAGAAGGCTTAGGCCTTATCTTAGGAGGATTTTATAATATAAATAAAAAGCCACTCAGAAGTATTTGTGTGAGTGGCTTTTTTGATAAATTCCAACTTATTTATCTTCTTTATTGTTACTTTATTTTTTGTTTTTGTTTTTGAGGAATGTCTTCCTTTTGTGTTTTTGTTGGCATTGTTGGGATGCCAAAGTAACAATTCAGAGATTTGAATGAACAAATCCTATAATTATAGCAGAGATTAGCTGAAAAGTCAAAGCTGGAATTCGGGCATGTTATAATAGGCGCATGAGTAAATTAGTTTTAATTGTTGGACCGTCCGGATCAGGTAAGGGGACTGTAATTGAGGAGCTTAAAAAGCGTCATCCGGAGTTTGTTTATCCGGTTTCTTGCACAACGCGCGCTCCGCGCGCGGGCGAAATTCCCGGCACGACTTATAATTACATTTCCGAAGAAGAATTCAAAAAAAATATAGAAAACGGCGAATTTTTGGAATGGGCGGAAGTGCATAAGCAAAGCTATTACGGTACTCTCAAAAAACCGATTTTAGAGGCTCTTGAAAGTGGAAAAACAGTGGTTCGTGAAGTTGATATTCAGGGATTCAAATCTATAAAAAATATATTTCCAAAAGAACAATTACTTTCCATATTTTTAATTTCAAGTTTGGATGAGCTTAAGGCGCGAATTCTGCACCGCGGTCCAATGTCGGATGAAGAGCTTGCGCGAAGAATGCAAAGCGCAACGAACGAGATGAGCGATTCTGTTTTGTGCGATTTCAAAGTGAAGAGTCCGCAGGGGAAAATCAAGGAGATTACAGATGAGGTTGAAAAGATTATTTTGAATTGAAATTTGCGTTATTTGGAATGTTTGTTAGAATAAAATCTTATTTAATTTTTTTATAAATAATGGTTTTCGGAAGAATTGAGAACGTTGGCATTACAGAAACTATATTGCCCGGCAGTCAGGCGTGGCGAGACTTGTGTCGTGCGTTTTATAGTTACGTAACTTCCGTGGCTCCTGGCGGAAAACACATTAAAAGGAAAGTTGTACGTGTTAGTGCTATTATTGATGGAGTTAGAATTGATGATATTTTATGTGCGGTGTATGACAGTTGTGTCCGTATTTTGAATAGGAGTTCGTGTTGTGGCAAAGAGCGTCGTCGCGATATTGAATTAATAGTTAAAGAGATTTGTGACCAGCTTAAAGACAAAGGACTATTGGTTGGCGGTGCGATTTCTGATTTTTATTACGAATATAGAGAAGAATTATGAGCCAAAGTAGTTAACTTTTTGTAAGTCTTCTAATGTTGCTTGTATTTGATTTCCGGTTTCAACTTGGATCGTTTGGGGTTGTTCGATTTTGATAATTTCCGTGGATGGTGTATGTAAATGCAAATATTTTATTGTTGAGTCTGCGCTTGATCGTATGCCGGTTTCCATGTTCATTGGTTTCATATTTATATTGTTAAAAAATAATATACATACAAAAAACGCCTCTCGCGGTGGAGAGGCTTATTTTTAACGTGAAAATCTCTCCATCGCTATGGGCTTGTAATCGTAAGGCTGATAATGAGAGATTTTTGTACCATCAAAATATAAAACGAATTTTTTGTGAATTTGTTTCAATGTGGTAGAATTTGGGGCGTTATTTCATCGTTGGGGTGTCGCCAAGTGGGAACTCCGCTTCGCTTCGTTGCCGCTTGTGTGTAAGCCAATGTAATGTACGTTAATAGATGTTGTTGTAGATTGTAAGCTTATTTCCTCTGGGGTGTCGCCAAGTGGTAAGGCAACTGGCTCTGAACCAGTCACCCGGGGTTCGAATCCCTGCACCCCAGCCAAGAATGTTTTTTTATTTAATTATGAAAGAAAAATCTTTCTTGTTTTGTATTATGGATAGAAAGATCGATCAATCTAATTAATCAATTTTATTAACAAAAAAGTAGTATGAAAAAAACAATGTTAGGATTGGGAGTGTTAGTGTCGGCTTTGAGTCTTGTTGGGTTGTCTACAGGAGTAGTTTTTGCTTATCAAGGTAATCCAAGCGTTCAGGGGCCAAATTATACAGCAGAACGTCACGAAGCTATGACTCAGGCATTTGAGAAGGGAGATTATAGTGCTTGGAAAAATCTTATGCAGGGACGAGGTAGAGTAACGCAAGTTGTCAATGAAGGTAACTTCACAAAATTTGCTGAGGCACATAAATTGGCAGTGCAGGGAAAAACCGTTGAAGCACAGAAAATTCGTCAAGAGCTTGGACTGGGATTACAAAATGGTTCCGGTAAAGCAGCAGGAAAAATGGGTTCTGGGAGAGGCTTGAATCGTTAAAATGCCAAGGTTTCGGATACACTAAATTCCGATCATGATCGGAATTTAGTGTATATATCGTGAGTTTTATGTAAAATATCTTGTATGATAAACAATGAGAAGTTTACGGATGAAGAAATAGTTGAGAAAGTCCGATCTGTTGATCAGGAATTTTATGTAGTGATTATGGAAAGATATCAGAATAAACTCTTGAGATATGCTATGAATATAACCGGAGATGAGGATACGGCGGTGGATGTTGTGCAAGAGTCTTTTATTAAGGCTTTTATTAATTTGAAAAGTTTTGATCTGAAGAAAAAGTTTTCCAGTTGGATCTATCGGATTGTTCACAATGAAGCGATGAACAGTGTAAAAAAATATCTAAAAGAGACACCTCTCCCGGACCATATTGATTCCCAAAGTGATGAAGATCTTGAAGATGATTTTAAGCAGAAAGAAACTGTAGCTAAAGTTAAAAAATGTTTGAAAAAAATACCGTTATTATATTCTGAGCCCCTTTCTCTTTATTTCATTGAAGAAAAATCATATGAGGAGATAAGCGATATATTGCGAATACCAATGGGTACAGTCGCTATTCGTATTAACCGAGCAAAAAAATTAATGAAAAATATATGTCAAAAGAATTAAAAAACATTACCAGCGCTATTATGGGAAAAATCCATCATGGCGAAATAAAAATGCGTTCGAGATTATATTATATTCTTGGATCGTTGCTTGCGATAAGCGGATTGGCGGCTTCGATTATTGTTTCGGTATTTTTTATAAGCTTAACGCGATTTATGTTGCGTGCCCATGGCCCTATGGGGCAAATTCGTTTGGATCAATTAATATCAAGTTTTCCTTGGTGGGCGCCGATATTTGCCATTATATCTTTAGCGACAGGTTTGTGGCTTCTTCGTAAGTATGAATTTTCTTATAAAAGAAAGCCATGGATGATAATCATAGGCTTTATTATTACGATTTTAATTGTTGGAATTGTTATTGATATGATTGGTTTAGACGATGTATGGTTGCGTCATGGTCCGATGAAGGGAATTATGGGACGATTTTCGAGATAACAGTTAAGTACTTAATGTAATGGTGTTAGACCTGGTTAGCCGATTAGAATTGTTAAGATTGCGGTAAAGGTTTGTTGTATTGTTTTTATTCTTGATTTAAATAAGTTATGGGTATATATTCATTATGGTTTTATTCTTTAACTAAATGGATTATGCCAAACTTTGATAAAATGGGCCCTGCTGGACAAGGGTCTATGACTGGACAGGGACTTGGTTCTTGTTCCGGAAATCAGCAATCAAATATGGGAGGTAGGATGGGACGTGGAACGGGTTTTGGAGGAGGAAGAGGATGTTGCGGAAGAGGGTTTTTTCGAAATTCTTCAGTTTCTCTTGAAGATCAAGAGAAATTCTTGGAGAATAGACTTGAAGCCGTTCGCAAGCTTAAAAAATCTAATCCCATAAAATAGTGCCTCGACCAAGATTATGTAGAAGAATAGGGCTTAATCCTAAAGTCACTTTTTATAAACCTCAGGGAATTCCAATGAGGCATTTAAAAACGATAGAGTTGACCCATGAAGAATGGGAAGCTTTGAGATTAAAGCATATGGAAGGGCTTGGCCAAATAGAGTCCGCAAAAAAAATGGATACATCTCAAAGCACTTTGCAGAGGATTTTATCTTCCGCTCAGAAAAAACTTGGACAAGCGGTCGTAAAAGGATTAGCTGTTAAAATTATTAAGTAGCCATGGAGAAAAAGAAATTTGTATTGACGTACGTGGTAGTTGGAATATCGGTTTTGATTTTAATGTCGGTTATACCAGGACAAAGCCAAAAGTTTTTTTTAAACGAACAAGGAGATAAATATATTCATGAATTTATACATGGAGAAGTTCAAAGAACAATGCCTTTGTTAGATGAAGACGAGGTTCAAGTTCTTGGAGTTAAAGTGAATTCAGGCAAAGAAAAAGGAGAAATGATCAGTGCTCCCGTGAGTTCAATGAATAATTTTAATACATATAGCATTGGCGATGAAGTGCAGATTTATAAAATGACCGATACGGCAACCGGAAGCGTTAGTTATGAAACTGCTGATTATTATCATCAAGACGGTATTCAATGGGTTTTCGTTATTTTTGCCGTGATTGCGATTGTAATAGCTCGTAAAAAGGGGTTAACCGCTATTTTAAGTATTATTATTTCGTTGATTCTTTTTTATTTTGTTTTCTTGAAAATGATTATGGCCGGATATTCGCCATTGATAGCTTGCTTTCTTTTTGTCTTTATAGTAACTGCGCTGACTATTCCGCTTATTCATGGATTTAATAAAAAATCGTTATCTGCCATGTTGGCCATTTTGATTGGGTATTTCTTTTCAATTTTGATTTCGTTTGTTTTTAAAAATATCGTGCAATTAGGCAATGTTCCGGATGAAGAATTTCGTATGCTTGGGGCCGTATATCCAAACATTGGTCTTTCGGATATATTAATTGCTTCTTTATTTATGGGTGCGATAGGGGCTTTAATTGATACTGCTATTTCAATATCTTCCGCTATTTTTGAAGCTTTAAAAGGGCATTTGAATAAGACTTTTGGTCAAGTTTATAAGGTTGGCATGGAAGTTGGTAAAGATGTTCTTGGTTCTATGATAAATACTTTGCTTTTTGCATATTTGGCTAGTAGTTTGCCTTTTTTAATTATTGTTTCATTGAGTAAGGGGAGCAGTTTAATTGAATTGGTGAATATGGATTTTATAGCATTGGAATTAACCAGGACATTTATTGGGGCCATATCTCTCGTCGTGTTAATACCAATCACAGCTTCAATCTCCGCATATTATTTTACAAAAATTAAAAAATAGATATGAAGAAATTATCATTATTTTTACTTGTCTCTTTTGTATTAGTTATTTGTTTTACAAATATTGCTTTTGCCGAGAGTAATGCGTCAATTTTGTATTATGGTAATGGATGCTCGCATTGCGCAAAGGTTGAAGAATTTATTAAGAATAATGACCTTAATATTGAAATTGATAAAAAAGAAATTTATCAAAATATGAAAAACGCTGAAGAGTTTAATAAATTATGTGATAGCGAGGGCATAGGCTTGATGGATAGGGGAATTCCATTTTTTTACACTGAAGATGGGCAATGTATTATTGGGGATGAGTCAATTATTCTATATTTGCAAAAGTATAAAAATTTGCCTATAGAAGAGCCTTTATTACAGAAAAGTGAGCGCACGGAGCAAGGTTTTTCCGAAGTTTTGACATTGCCTGTTTTGATCGGGGCGGCACTTGTTGACTCAATTAATCCGTGTGAATTTGCAGTATTGTTAATTTTAATGACGACAATCCTTGCGTCAGGGAATAGAAAAAGAGCTTTTTGGTCAGGTATTGCTTATTCTGCTTCAATTTTTATTTCTTATTTTTTGATGGGGATTGGTCTTTATTCTATAATTTCGAGTATAGATACAACTGCAGTTTTTCTTAAAATCATTGGTTTGGTAGCTATTATTATTGGTATTTTTAATTTAAAGGATTTTTTTTGGTATGGAAGATTGTTTGTTATGGAGGTCCCATTGAGCTGGCGCCCAAGATTGAAATTATTCGTGAAATCTATAACCGGTCCCGTTAGCGCATTTTTGACTGGATTTCTTGTAAGTTTATTTTTATTGCCTTGTACGAGCGGTCCTTATATTGTGATTTTGGGTATGCTTGGTCATGATGAAACCTATTTGAAAGCGGTTTTATTTTTAATTTTGTATAATTTGATTTTTATATTGCCGATGATTGCGATCACTATTGGCGTTTATTTTGGCATGAACGTTGAGGAAGCCGAGAAAACAAGGGTAAAAAATTTAAAGATATTGCATTTAATTGCCGGAATAATCATGTTGGGAATGGGTATATTATTGGTTGCATAGATTGATGGTATATTTTTATTTTTAATGACTTGCAATTATTTTTTGCGTGTGTTAAGTTTTTATTAATTGCAATAATATTGCAATTAATAATTTTGCAATATGTCTTATTATAATTATGCAGAGCGCGTTCTCTCTCAAAATGGTTACAAGTTGACCATCCCACGAATGATCGTTTTAGGATTGCTTGAATCATCCGATGTTTCGCAAAATGCGTATGATATGGCGAGAAAAATTACTTCGTCCGGTAAAACCGTAGATACGGTTTCTATTTATAGGACTTTGGCATTGTTAAAAGAACTCGGTCTTATCCATGAAATGTCTGAAGGAAAGTTTATTGCTTGTCAAAAATTTGATTGTAAAGATTCATCACATTGTCATCATCAGTTTGTTTGCAAGTCATGCCGTAAAATAGAGGAAATTCACGTAGATGATAGGTTTTTTGTGAAAAAGATAGCAAAAATATTTCCTAAGTTGTTAATAGATTCACATAGTTTTAAATTTGAAGGTTTTTGTGAAAAATGTAAGTAAAATAATATTTAACAATAATAAAAAATGGATACAATATGGATTTATGCGTTTATGAGCGTTGTCGTTGTTAGTTTAATATCATTGATAGGTGTTGTGACATTGTCGGTAAAAATCGATAAGCTTCGAAAGATTTTGATTTATTTAATAAGTTTTTCAGCCGGTGCTTTGATAGGAGACGCATTTATTCATTTATTGCCAGAAGTTATAGAGGAAAGCGGAGGATTTTCTACAGCAATATCTTTATATGTGATTTTGGGTATAGTTGTTTCGTTTATAATAGAAAAATTTATTCATTGGAGGCACTGTCATATGCCGATTACAACAGAGCATAAACATCCTTTTGCCTGGATGAATTTGTTTGGAGATTCAATCCATAATCTTATTGATGGGCTTATTATTGGCGCGGCGTATTTGGTAAGCATCCATGTTGGGATAGCAACTACTATTGCGGTGATTTTGCATGAAATCCCTCAGGAAATAGGAGATTTTGGTGTTCTTATCCATGGTGGATTTTCTGTAAAAAGGGCTATTTTATTAAATTTTGCTACAGCCTTGACAGCAATATTTGGAACTGCTGTGGTTTTGATTTTAGGGGCTCAATTGGAGGGTTTAAGTCTTTTTCTTGTACCATTCGCGGCAGGTAATTTTATATACATAGCTTCAACCGATTTGATTCCGGAGCTTCATAAAGAGACCACCGTTTCTAAATCTACACTTCAACTCGCGTGGTTTATGTTGGGAGTATGTGTAATGCTTTTATTATTACAGCTGGAATAAATTATTTACAGCAATTCTTTTAGATCCAGCAATTCATTAAACTCTATTTGCTCAACGAATTCCGGCATATGGGAGACGAGAATGATTGCGCCTTTGTAGTCATTGATTGCTTTGGCAATGACCGGCAAATGACGGAAATTGATGTGATTTGTTGGTTCGTCGAGAATCAGTAAGCCCGGTTCTTGTAAAACAAAACGGGCATAGCAGAGTAAGCCTTTTTGTCCTTCGGAAAGTGATCCGACTTTGTTTTTCATTAATTCGGAAGTGAGCAGAAAGTGCGCGCCTGTGGCATAAACTTTTTCGATTGAAGGTTCTTCCATCATTTCAAGAAGTGAGTCATATGTTGTTTTGTTGAAGTCCAAGCCCGAAAAGTCTTGTTGATAATATCCGACTTTTACTCCTTCGGTAATTGAAGTTCCTTTTGATTCGCCGGCTGCTAATTCTTTAAGGAGTGTGCTTTTCCCGATGCCGTTTGGTCCGGTGATTTTTAATTTACTACGGCTAAAAAGTTTCATTTCCACTTTTTTTGAAATTCTTTTGTGACCGACAATTATTCCAACTGAAGATATTCTTGATATTACTTCTGACCATGTTTGAGCCGGAATAATGAAATTTTTGATGGTTTTATCATCACGCCTGACCTCAACCATATTTTCTTCATCTTCTTCGGCTTCATCACGCAGTTTGCTTGCGAGCTTGCGCATTTTTCCCCCTTTATGAGCGAAGAAATTTATTTTGTCTTTTCTGTCTTGAATATTTTTTTCCAGTTGAGCGTTTTTTCTGCGTTCACGTTCAAGGTTTCCGGCAATTTGTTCAATTACATCAAAATAGTCGCCAACATATTGTTCAACCTTTTTTGTATAAACGTCGAGATTTAAAACTCCGTCCGTGAAAGAATTCAAGAAATTTGCATCGTGAGAAATAACGATAACGGTTTTTTGATAGCCCATTAAGAATCCCGTCAAATGATCGATGCCGTCTGTGTCTAAATTGTTCGTAGGTTCATCAAGTAGCAAGATATCCGGTTCTTGAATAAGCGCATATGCAAGCAGAAGTCTCGCCAATTGTCCTCCCGAAAAATCTTTAATTTTTTTGTTTAAATCCGCTTCAAATTGAACAACTTCAAGTACGTCTTTTATTAATTTATCGATGTTGCGAGGCACTTCTTGAAACGCGGTTTTGAAATATTCCAAAACAGTGTGTTCGAAAAATCTTTTTGGCATAACTTGAAGTCCGATGCCGACAGATGCTCCATTCAAGACGTTTACTTTGCCTGAAATTGGCTTTAAAGTCATATCTTTTGCTACGTCTTCTTTTGCATCGACTGCTCCTAAAATCAATTTAAAAATTGTGCTTTTCCCTGCACCATTTTGCCCCATGATTGTGATTTTTGCATTTTCACGAACAGAAAAATCCGCCTCACTTAAAATGGGTTTATTGTGGTCGTAAAAAAACGAAACCTTGTCGAATCTGAGTACTACATTGCCGTGTTCCATGTCTTTGTAATTTATAGTGTTTAAATTAGTAGCGGTTTTATCGGGAAAAGGCAAGTTTTGTTTGTTGTATTTAAGATTGAAAAAACTTTAATTAAGATCATCATAGGAGCTTTTTTTGATGATTATATCTCAACCATATACTTTTAACGTGAGAATGATGCAAGATCGTGATACTGTTTATTTATGAAAAATAGAACATTGAAAATTATCTTTGCCGTACTGCTTTGTGTCTTTATTTTTATAGCGGCGAACGTGGCGAGACAGGCTTGGGCGTTTAGAGTTCATAAAGATTATTTTAAGCAGCCTATTGAACAGCAAAAAATTCAAGAATGGATGACTTTTAGGCTTATTGAAAGGCGTTACAATGTTAAGTCTGAAGCTGTTTTGCATAAGACGCTGTCTTTTCCGGAATTCAAGAGCCCGATTTCCAATTATTGTGTAAAGGAGAAGTTGGATTGCAATAAATTGATTATAGACCTGGAAAACTACAGAGGATTAAATTCAAATAAAGTACCATGATTGATTATATTGTAAGATTTTTAGATGGGAACATTTATTTGTTTTTGTTGATTATTCCATTTTTAGGGCAACTTGGTATTCCCGGTAGTATGTTTTTTGTTTTATATGCCGGATCTCAAGCGAATAATTATAATGATTTATTTGTGTTCTTTATTATTGTGCTAATTTCTGAAATTGCAGGGGATTTATTGAGTTATGGCGTTGGAAGATTGTTTTGGGAGACGGCTTTGGTTAAAAGGATATTGCATCATAAAAGAGTTAAAAAAGTATTTGATAAAAGTAAGCTTTTTATGGAAGACAAAGGTGGGGTTAGTATATTCCTTTCAAGATTTCTTGTTACCGGGATAGGGGCGAGCGTAAATTATATATCCGGTTTGGAGCTTTATAGTCTTAAAAGGTTTGCATTTTTTGTTGTTACGGGAGAAATTCTTTATTCTGTCGAGCTTTTATTTTTAGGTTATTTTTTTAAAGAAACATTTGAAGAAATTGCGAATTTGTTTACGAATTTTAGTACACTTATAATTTTAGGGTTTGTTTTATATATTATTTGGAAAAATGCTTTTAGAATGAGTCCATCCGATAACTCGTAGGTGGTATCTTTTGATGTGATTGCGGCGTACTGTTAAATTATGAAAAAACTTTTTATCTTATTTGCAGTGATTTTGTTTGTTTCGGGGTGTACAAATACGGTTGTTCCGGCTCAGGATGTTCCGGTGCCAACGCCGACGCCAGTTGTTTCCGCTCCAGTTGTTCTGCCAAGTACGCAAATTTATAATAACGGTACTTACAATTTTGAATTTACTTATCCTGTGGAATTTGTTTTTGCGAATCCGGTTTATACCAATTTTGAGAATCAAATTGTTCAGATTAATCTTCCAAAAAGTGCTTATCCAAGCACTAATTTTGGTGATGCCGCTTTTGCGGTTGGCTCGGTTTATACCAAAACATTGCCGGAATGTTTGAAGGTCGGATCGGATAAATTTAGTGAAACTTTTGACGCAAAAAATTCAGTTGTTATAAATGGAGCTACTTTTTACAAAGCTTCTGCATCTGATGCGGGGATGGGTAATCTTTATGAATCAAGAGGCTTTTTGACTTATCACGATAGTAATTGTTTTGAAATAGTCGAAATGCTTCATTCCACCCGTATTGAAAATTATCCTGAAAATACGGTCAAAGAGATTGATAAAGCTTTGATTTGGCAAAGACTTGATGACATTTTGAATACTTTTAAATTTATTTCAAATCCTTAATGGTTTTAAGTTTTTTTGCGAATCTTCGTCTTAAATCGTCTACAGCTTCTTGTTTTACAAAAATTTCTATTCCCATTTTTGAGTTTTCTTCGAATTCCGGAAATACTTTTTTTAATGATATGAACCCATGTTGTTCAAATATTTTTAGAAATTTTTCTTCTAAGAGTACAGTCAATATGATATCTCCGTTTTTCGTAAGCCTATTTAGTTCTTCGACCATTAAATCAAAATAATTTTTTCCGGTTTGCGGATGTCTGAATAGAGCATCATCTCTGTCGCTTCCTGAGTCTAGTCCGCAAATGCAAAACACTTTACCATTGTTGCCCATGTCGTTCATTTTTGACACATAAGTAAGTGCGTCGGCTTCAACCCAAGACATTGGAAATCCTTCTACGTTTTGGCTATAAATTGCTGCTATTTCTTGGTCGCCTTTTAAAGCATCCTCCGCTATTTTTTGTGCATTTGCATATGGATTTTTATAAAATAAATTCTTCCTTAAAACATCGACTCCAACATATGATTTTGTTTTACAGTATTGAGCCATTTTTCTTGGTATCCATGAATCACACACTTTGCCGCATCCAAGATCTATGAAGTCTTTATTTGCAATCAAATCAATTATTATTTTACCTTTTCGACTTAAGCCAGTCCTTTTTAAGTCTTCGATGAGGCCTGGATATGGTTCAAAGCTTGGAGGTTGATCTCCATTAAGCATTAATACTGCCAAATGGTTAGACATTAACGTTTCCGGGCTTGATACAAGAGTTGTATTCTCTACAACAACGCGACTATCATCAGGCAGTTTTCGCGTTAATGTTTCTTTTAACGTCTCAGATAGCTCTAATGATTCCTCGTGTGACTCTTGTGGTTTTGATGTATTCATTGTGTTTTTAAATCTATATATTATATCATAATTTGTTTTTTTCTGCTACCATAAGCGCATGGAAATAAAATCTGCAGTATTTATTAAGGGCATAGTTGGGACTGATGATATTTTGGATGATGGAAAGCCGCAAATTGCTTTTATCGGTCGTTCAAACGTTGGTAAGTCCAGCACAATCAATTCCTTGGTGAAGCAGGGTAATTTGGCAAGGACAAGCTCTTATCCCGGACGCACTCAAGAAATAAATTTGTTTTTGATAAATAAATCTTTTTATTTGGTGGATTTGCCCGGATATGGCTATACGAGAACTTCAAAAACAGAGCGTGCGAAGCTTCAGAAGCGCATTTATTGGTATTTGTTGGATTCGGATTATACGCAAAAAGCGGTTGTTTTGATTGTGGATGCGAACGTTGGTTTGACCGAAGATGATGCGCGAATGATTTATAGTTTGGAGGAAAAGGGAAAAAATCTCATTATTATTGCGAACAAGATTGATAAGATAAAAAAATCCGATTACGCAAAAAAGATGGAAAAGCTTCAGGAAGCGGTTGGCGAGCATAAAATTATTCCATATTCCGCTGAAAAGAAGACTGGGGTGGGGGAGCTTTTGAAGGAGATTTTGAAGTGAGATTTTGAAGTGAGATTTTAGATTTGTATCATTTCATCGATCACAATACAGCCTGTGTCTGTAATTTTTGGCATAAGCATTTCCGGTGACAAATGTCTTTCCGGGGGCAGTAATTCAAGAGTTGGGCTATTTGCGCTTGTCCTTGTCATTGTTGCGAAACCTTCGCTTCCTAATTCTACGCCAAGTTTATGAAAAAGATCTGCTGTATCAGGTGAAAAGATGTGATAATTGTGTGGTGATTCAGCCGTTGGCTCTTGTCGAGGTGTGGCTAAAATTCTTTTGAGTCTTTCTCTGACTCCCGCAAATCTTTCGCATACATCCACCACTCCACTGTTAACTCTATTGTTACCTCTTCTATCCGGATGTTTTTTGCCATCAGTGCTTGTGTATTCGTGTTTGCATAAATCGCGTATTGCTCTTGGAATATCCAAAAGTCCTCTAATTGGTTTTTCCCTTAGGCTTTCATTTATAGTTGCTTCGTGTAATCCTTCTTCGAATTTCATAATTTATTTATTTAAAAATAGGAGCTTATATTATTCTTTCGTTGTGTCAAATGTCAAATATTTTAAAAAACTATGACTTTATTTTTGTAGATGATTAATTTATCGTCTGTATATTTTTTTATTGCTTCATAAAAAACTTTTGCTTCAGTCTCTTTGCCTTGATCTTCGAATTTTCTTGCATCATATCCTTCTTTTGTGTGCGTTACGTCTTGTTCTATGATTGGTCCTTGATCAAGTTCCGGTATAACAAAGTGGCTTGTAGCTCCAATTAACTTTACGCCTCTGTTATACGCGTCTTCATAAGGATTTGCGCCTATGAAGCATGGTAGGAATGAATGATGAATGTTTATGATTTTATTTTTATATTCGCTTACGAATTCAGGGCTTAAAATTTTCATATATCGTGCTAATCCAATGAAGTCCGGATTATATTTTTTAAGCACTTCAAGTTGTTTTTTTTCGTATCCCGGCTTCTGTGTTGATATAAAATAAAACGGAATTTTATAGAAGTCCGCAAGTTCTTTAATGTTTTCGGAATTCGCAATAATTACCGGAATATCCACGTTTAGATCTCCTTCTTTCCAGTTGTATAGGATTTTTTCAAGACAGTGAGTTGTTTTTGAGGTAAATAATGCAAGGCGTTTTGCGCGCGTTGAACAACTTACCTTGAATTCCATATTATATTTATTTGCTATTGGTTGAAATTCTTTTTCTATATCCGTATCACATGCGAGTTCATTTGCGCCTGCCCATTTTACGCGCATGAAAAGTTGATTATCGGTTTTTTCAACAATGTGTCTTAATCCTACGATTTTTCCTTTTTTAAAATCTATAAAATCGGCTATTTGATGTAGTATTCCATATTTATTTGGGCACGAAATAAGCAGAATTGATCTTGCGCTTTTAGTTTTATACATATTGTGTTTGTTTAGTCTTTTGCGATTGATTCTCCCGCAAGCAATCCGGTTGCCCATGCGGCCTGTAGGTTAAAGCCGCCGGTAAAACCGTCAATATCCAAAACTTCGCCGCCAAAAAAGAGTCTGGGGCAGATTTTGGATTGCATTGTTTTTGGGTCGACTTCGGATAAATCAACTCCTCCGGCTGTGACAAATTCTTCACCGGAAATGCGTGCGATTATATTGAGTGGTAAATTTTTGATTGTTTTTGCGACTTCGTGCATTTCGTTTTTTGTAAGCTCGGAAATGCGTTTTTCAGGATTTATTTTTGTGATTTTGCCGACTATTTCTGTGAGTTTTTGTGCGAGCGTTCCGATTTTTATATTTTTAAAGGCTTTTCTTGGATTTGCTTGAATTTCCGTGCGGATTGTCTTTATTAAATCTTCATGCAAGATATTTGGGAATAAATCTATCGAAATTGAAAGTGGCGATGATTCGCTGAATTTTTCATATGCGATTAAGCTTGAAATTGCAAAAACCGCGGGGCCGCTGATTCCTTTATGCGTAAACAAAAATGGGCCGCGAAAGGTGTGTTTGCCGGCTGTGATTTCCGCATCATTAAAAGAGATTCCGGAAACGTCCCTTGTCCAATCTTCTTTTGTTGCGAGTGCGCTTAAGCCTGGTGCGAGTTCTGTGATTTTGTGTCCGAGTGATTGTGCAAATTCGTATCCGTCTCCAACTGATCCGGTTTCCGCGTATGCTTTGCCTCCTGTTGTGATTATTACCGCATCAAAGGTTTGATTTTGTCTTTTTGCAAATTGAACAAGGAATTTATCGTCTTTTTTGGAAATTTTGAAAACGGTTTGATTTTTTAAAGTGTGAATATTCTTATTTTCTAGAAATATTTTTTCAAAGGCTTTTACTATGTCTATGCCGTTTTCGGAGCAGGGGAATACGCGTAAATCTTTTTCTTCTTTTAATGGAACGCCATGAGCTTCAAAAAATTCGCGTACGCGTTCCGGTGGAAAGTTATACATCGCATGTTTTAAGAATCTTGATCCGCGTGGATATCTCTTTAGAATTTCCGGAATATCATTTAATCCGGTTGTGACATTGCATCTTCCGCCGCCTGTTAAAGCCACTTTTTTGCCAAAAATCGTGTTGCGATCGATAATGTATGCGTCAATATCTTTGTGTGATTCGGCTATAGTTGCAGCTGCTATCATGCCTGCCGCGCCTGCGCCAATGATTGCGATTTCCATATTAATTATGCTTTTTTAAAATCATGCTCCGGGAATCTTCGACCTTCATATCTTTCAAGTTTTAAAACTTTTTGTTGGCCGAGGATTTCTTTTGCTAAGGGGTCATTATACTCGCTATCGAAAACAACGCGAGTCAGTCCTGCGTTTATAATCATTTTAGTACAAATGACACATGGAGATGCGTTGCAGTAAAGCGTTCCGTTTTCGATCGAGATTCCGAATTTTGAAGCTTGTGTGATTGCATTTTGTTCCGCGTGTGTTCCGCGACAAAGTTCATGGCGCTGTCCGGATGGAATTCCAAGTTTTTCCCTTAAGCATCCGCCTTGTTCCGCGCAATGAAGAATTCCGCGTGGAGCGCCGTTATATCCTGCTGTGAGCTGTTGTTTGTCTTTTGCGATTATCGCGCCGACGTGTCTTCTTAAGCATGTTGATCTTTTTGACCAAACATACGCGAGTTCCATGAAGATTTCATCAAACGTTGGGCGTTCGCCTTTTAATAATCCGAAGAAGTGATTTAATTTTTGTTCGAGTTCTTCCATCGTGCCTTCGTTTCGAATTATAAAGTTTGTCATATCCAAGCATTTTGAAATCTGTTGGCCGGATGCGTTTTCACCTTCGCCAAATTCACGAGCAAGATTCTTTTCAATTTCCGCGCGTGTCACGTGTTTTTCGCCTGTGCGGGCGCGGGAAATAATTCTTTTAATTATCGTTTCTTTTGATGCAAAGACGCCTATTAAGTGAAAATCTTTAAGCTTGCGTAGCTCTTCAACTTCTTTTGGATTTCGAATTCCATCGATAACAAAGTCTCCTTTTGATTTTGAGATTTTTGAATATATAAGTTTGCCAAGGACGCCCGGTCCGTGTTTTTCACGCAAACCGTTTCCAACTGCCATTAAATTTTCACGAGTTTCAGGTTTTTTGCGTTTTTTGGCTTCCGCTCGAACTGCGTCTGAAAGTGAAATATATTTAAAACCGCGTTTCTTGAGCATATTTGCAAGTTCGCCTTTGCCGCATCCCATGTAGCCTGTTAATCCGATATACATAATAAAAAAAAGAATAAAATACGAGGGCATTTTATTCTTTTAATTTACAATTTACAATATTTCAATTTACAATAATTCTCTATTGCATGAGGTGAAATAAGCTGACCTTAACCAAGCCGATTTGTGGCGTTAAAAGAGAGTGTACCATTGATCCGATGAATGCGGCTGCAAAAAGAAGTCCGAATACTTTTCCGCGTGCTTTTGTTTTTTGGCTCACGTGTTTTGAGTAATTCCACATTTGTTTAAGTCCTTGGAATTGACCTCTTCCCGGTTCTCTGCTGTGTTTGTAGAGTGAGCGCATGTTTATGTATTTTTATTTTGTACTGTCTATATAATAACATAAAATGTATATTAAGTCAAATAAACATTAAGCTTAAAAAATTGATTTGTTCTTTGTGTAATGTATTATGAAACCTTATAAAAATTAAAAAAATATGGAGTATCGTATAGGTGATGACATTGAGACTTTGCGACCGGATCTTTTATCTGCGATGAAAGGGTTTGTTGCTTATGTTGAAGGCGTCACTGGAATGCCAATAGGCGAGAGGTATTTTGATAAAATTGTTAAGAATTTTGCTGATAAGATTATGCATGCTTATTCTGAAGTTGGTGGTGATGATGATCGCGATGGTGATTTTTTTGGACTATCCAGTTTTTTGGAATTGCCCGTTTCCGGTCAGATAGCTACTGTTTTATCTGATTTTTCTTTGCCTAATGATGAGGCTTCTTGTGAAACCGAAAAGGATGCGGCTTATATGATAAGAAGATATATAGAGAGCTTGCTTGGGGATTTTGTTTCTGGTCCGAAAGTTGTTGCGACTAATGACTCTCGCGGTGTTAAATATGCTGTTCGTGGGCCGATTGAAGTTGAGATTGGAAAGCAAGATGGAAGTTGGCGCCAAGAGCTTTTTGATGATTTGGTGCAACATGGAGTTGATAATCCAACTCAAATTGTTCAAGAATTTGATAAATTAAAAGTTAAAGGATTTAATTATCAACATGCATTTTTGATTAAATATTTAGGTGAACACAGGGCGCTTGAGATGATGAACAAATATCCGATTCGAGCGAATATTGGGAACAGTTATCCATTTGTTGAGCCTCCAAAAGAGGTTGTCGGTTATATGGCGGAGCATCTTATAAAGCAGAACTTGAGATTTTCGGGTCTTGTTGATGGTGTTAAGTCTTTATGCGAAGGACTGGGAATCGATAAAGGTTTAACGCAAAGAGTCGTTTGTGTTGCGGAACGTATTGTTGAGGCTGTTGGTGGCTATGATAAGGCGGAATTAGTTCTTGATGAACTTCTTCCTTATTCGCCTGTTTATGGAATAAAAGGTTTGGTTGAAAAAATTCTTACAGGAATGGATGAAAGAGGGCTTATGGTTGAAGGTGAAAATAAAAATGATTTTATTAGACGTCTTTTGCTTGGGAATGGGTCTTCTGAATTAATAAGAATTATTTTTGATGTTTTGACTGAAAAGAGTGATGAAGTCGTATATTTTGGCGATGCGCAGTATTCGCTTTATGGGGCGGAGGCGAGTAGGAGGGGAGTCACAGAAAGGCGTATTCCGGTTAAAGATAACGATGTTTCGCCTGATGTTATTGCTGAAAGTTTAAATCCAAGAACGAGATTGCTTGTTATAAATTCTCCAAATAATCCGACCGGTGCGTATTATGATGTGAATATTATTGATTCAATTGAAGAAGCAATTCAGCGTAGCGGTAATAGGCAAATCGTTATTGTTTTTGATGAAGCTTATAGACGTATGGTTTATGAAAAAGCTCATGTTGATATTGCTCAGTATGTGAATCAGAAATATCCAAATCAAATTTTTGTTACATGTTCGAGTGCTTCAAAAGAAGCGAGCTTGCTTGGACTTCGTGGATCTTTTGCTTATTTTGGCGGACCAATGCAAAATATGGAATTTTTGGATCAGATTTATGTAGCCAGAGCGACAGGGCTTTGCGCAAATACAATTGGTCAACTTGGGCTTATGGCCGCCATGGCAACCGGTAAGATCGTTGATATTGAAAAACTTAAGCATAGAGCTGAGGTTTTGGTTAAAAATTTAAAAACAGTTCCAGGTTTGGAAAATGTTTCCATGCCTGATGGTGGACTTTATGTTTTTGCGGATGTTGCGAAGCTTAAAAAAGCGGTTGGTATAAGATCAAGCTCTGAGCTTGCTGAAAGATTGGCTATGGATATCCATGTTTCACTTGTTCCCGGAGATGGTTTTGGTGAAACCGTTGGTAATAATGACCGCGTTAGATTTGTAACTTTCTTGCCTGATTCTACAAATCTTGAGATCGCGAGAAGGCTAAAAAATTGGGTTATTCATAATAGAGTGAAATAAAATGACCTGTACACCGTTATATAATATTGGTACAATTTTTTTAGATTATTTTTATTCATGGAAAAAACCCCTTTTAATAAACAGTCTTTGCAATTAAAGAATATTCCCGGAATTTTTCTTATTCTTTGTCTTGCGGGGGTTACATATTTTTTATATCAAGTGATTTCGCCATTTCTTCCGGTCGTGATCGTTGCGGCTGTTTTGACTGCGGCGTTTCATCCTTTTTATAAAATTTTCGTTAAGCTATTTCGCGGTAGGAAGTCGATCGCATCGATCGTTATGTGTTTGCTTATGATTGTTGTGATTATCGTGCCATTGATTGTGTTTATTATGTATTTGGCGAATGAGGCTTTGAGTGCTTATGCATTGCTTGAGCAAAAAATGCAGTCCGGCGCTATTGATTCTTATTTTAGCAGTACGAGCAAAGGTGGGCTTTTGTATGATATTAAAGCGCGTCTGGCTCCGATTATGAAGATCGAGCCTACATATATGAAGTCCGCGATTACCGATGTTGCGAAAAATATAAGTAATTTCTTGGTTGATAAGAGTGCTGAATTGTTAAAAAATGCGACTACTATGCTGATTGGTTTTATCTTTACTCTTTTTACGATGTATTTCTTTTTCAAAGATGGAGAAGTTTTGATACAAAAAGCCGTTCATCTTCTTCCTTTGCCAAATAAATATGAGAAAATTTTGTTGAGCAAATTATCACAAACAACACGTTCCATATTTCAAGGAATTTTTGCAACCGCTATTGCGCAAGGTTTTATGGCCGGGATTGGTTTTTGGATTGCCGGAGTTCCAAATGCGGCTCTTTGGGGCACGCTTGCGGGTTTCTTTTCCATGTTGCCATACATTGGAACCGCAACAATATGGTTGCCTGCATCTATCGTTCTTTTGACTTCCGGACACGTTTCTTCCGGTGTTTTCTTGATACTTTGGGGATTATTTATAGTTTCAACCGTTGATAATGTTGTTAAAGCGTTCGTTATTGGCGGTGGTATGAAAACTTATCCACTTTTTGTTTTCTTTGTCGTATTTGGTGGATTTTTAGCTTTCGGCTTTCCCGGCATCTTGTATGGTCCTTTGGTTTTGACCGTCTTCTTGTCTTTGCTTGATATTTATAAGATGGAATATGCGAAAGTCCTTGATGGAATGAGCGACGAAAAGAAGTAGGGCGGTTATCAATCCTGCGGCAATTATTATTGCGATTATTAAGTACGAGTTGCTTGTTTTGGCGTTGGTGCTTTGATTTGCGTTGTTGGTGTTTTCTCCATTTTCCGGTGCGTTTTCGCTTAAATTGGATAGTTTTTTAAAGGTTGGATTTTCGTCGATTTGCTTTAATTCATAGGAGTTATCGGAAACGGTTTTTGCTTTTACTGCAAAGATTTTTCCGGGTTTGATGATGTTTGATGCGAGGATTTTTGGGATTACGTTTTCCGAATATTTTATTTGTATTGTTTCATCATTTTTTAGAGCCGTGAAATAATTTTGGTTTTCTTCCGCGGAAACTATTTGTACGTCAAAAATTTCATAAGAAGGGTTTTTTGCGTTTTTTGTGATGTCGCTTGTCCAAGTCCATGTTTCATCAAAGCCTTCGCGGATTTTGGCATAAGAAAGGGCTTCTTTTGTTGAACTGTATTGTACTTCGTCAATTATTTCGCCGGATTTGTCTAAAAGTGTAACTTTGTCGGAGCTGTTTTTAAGCGTTAGTTTTGATTCCTTTGAAGAAATTACGAAATAGCCATTTGGTTTTATTTGAACTGTTTTGAATGTGAATTTGCGTTTTTGATTGCTTGTTTGGAGAGACAAGCCTTCAAGATTTATTTTTTCATCAGAATTATTTTTAAGCTCAATCCATTCTTGGTTTGTATCAACACCTTTTGGATTTGGCATAATTTCAGTTATTTCGATGTCCGGAGTTGATTCGTCAAGCCCCTGGGGGATGGAGGTATTTTTGTCGGGCGAATTTTGATTTGTGCTAGCGTTTGGAAGTGAGCTTGAAACTGCGCCATTTTGAGAAATTTTTGTACATGTGAAGGATGGTTGTGTGTTTTCTGGAAATTGATTTTCCGCGTTTGGCGTTGGGATTGTTGTTGCGCTCCATTGATTGTTTGAATTTTGCGCGAACGATTTTCCGCTTTCGGGTTTTTCATAAAGGATTTCGTCGATTGTTGTTCCTTCTGTGTTGAATAAGCGCACGCGGTCTGTATCGTTATTTAAGGTTATTTTTGTGACGTTTGAATAAAACGCTTTTATTTCGCTTGGTTGAAAAGATGTACTTGGAAAAGCATATGGAGAACTTCCACCTTCAATATCGTCTAGTTTATAGCCTTGTATATTGATTGCTTCTGATGACGTGTTTTTTAATTCAATCCATTCGTTGTTTGTGTCGGTTCCTTCGGGGTCTGGCATGAACTCGTTGATGACGATTGATGGGGTTGATGTGGTTGGCGGTGGAGTTGTTGAATCCGGATCGGTTTCGGGAGTGTCGTCGTCTGATGTTTGTGCGGCCTTCGCAATTATTGCTAAAGTTGTTGAATTTTGGCTTCCAAAAGGGTCTGTCACGGTTAGCGTGATTGTGTAATTGCCGGCTGTTGCATATGAATGGCTTGGTGGATTTTCTGTTAAATACGTTTCGTTATCTCCGAAATTCCATGAAAATGTTAGCGTATCGTTGTCCGGATCCGAAGAATCTGCGCCGGTGAGATTTATTGAAAGGGGAGCCGTTCCAGCTGCACTTCCTTGTTGAATTGTAATTACTGCTGTAGGCGGATTATTTCTTATTTCGTTAATAGCAGATGCGGTTTTGTGCAAAAATTGTTGCCAATCTGATAATTGGTTTGTATCGTCGGAAGTTAAATTTCTGCCTACGCTTGCGTTATTTGCGATGTTTGTGCTGTTTATGCATTCACCGGTCCATGCATTTGCGCTGATTAAATCTGTGATTTTTTGTTGTTGAGGTTCGGTTGGCGTTCCGTTTGTCCAGCAAACTGCGTCCAGAATTTGACTAGCCGGAGACTTTATTTCCACAATGTTATTTGTTGCAACTAATCCATTTGTTGCGTTATATAAAATAAAATCTCCGGTTTTTGCGATTGTGTCTGTCTCGATTTTTTGAATTACGCCTTCAGAGCTTGAAATTTCGAGGCCTTTAATGTTTGCTCCGCTTCCGGCATTTTTATCATCTTTGATATAAAGTTCGACAAAATCAGACGCGGTGTCTTTAAAAGAAACCTCATTTATAACAATTATTGGAAAATTTTGCGTTTCTATTTTTGTGACGGTTGAGGTTGATTGCGCGGGTACGCATTCCGTATATGCATGTGCGATCGGAATTTGGATCAAAAGTGCGATTAAGATTGTCAGTTTTTTCATATTAATTTTGGTTAATTTGGTACGAGTTTACATGACGAAGATTAAATTTCTTTAAACCGTTCTTAACAAATTCATAAACGAAACGGATCTGGTTTTTTGTTTGTTTTTTGCTTTATAAAAAGACACTTCGGATTTCCCAGCGTGAAATCCTCATTCGCGTTCGGTTCTCACTCGTTCGCTAACGCGAACACCGTGCCCGCTCGAACCTCTCGACGCTTTTTATTCCGCAAAATAACAAACAAAAATCATTTGACCCTTTTTCTATTTTTTGTTATTCTATGTAAGAAGTTGCGTAATAAAAGCGCAAAACAGTCGGTTTTTCGGGAAAAATTAAAAGATAATAAACTCAATGAAACCTTTATCATATATCAGATTCAAGCTCGAAGTTGAGCTTAAAACTCCTTAAAGGCGAGTGTCTTTTTCTTTTTCTAAAACAGGCTGAAGTTATAAATAACAACCCAAATTATGGAATTGATTACAATTGTTTTCGTTGCTGTGGGTTTGGCCGTTGGCGCAGGTGTTGGATTTTCAATCAAGCACAAAAAAGTAGCTAAAACCGAACAGGAACTCGTTGCCGAACAGGAAAGAATTTTAAAGGATTCTCAGCACAAAGCTGATGCCGTATTGCGTGATGCGCAAAATGAAGCTTTTAAACTTCATCAGGATTTGAAAAAAGATGAGCATGAAAAGCGTGAACAGCTTGAAAAACTTGAGTCCAGATTGGTTAAAAAAGAAGAGCTTTTGGACGATAAAATCGAAAAGCATGAGCAAATGCGTGCAAGTTTGGAAGAGAAAGTTATGTCTGTTAAGAGTTTGCGTGAAGAAGTTGAGCGTATTTATAGAACGCAATCTGAGGAACTACAGAGAATTGCGGCTTTAACAAAGGATGAAGCGCGCGATCTTCTTATGAAAAAGGTTGAAGAAGAATCAAAGGATATTATCGTTGTTCAGATTAAAAAAGCTGAAGATGAGCTTAAAAAACAGGCTAATGATAGAGCAAAATTTATTATTGCCAGTGCAATGCAGAAATATGCGGCTGAAGTTACGGCTGAATCCACGGTTACAATCGTTGATTTGCCAAGCGATGAAATGAAAGGACGCATTATTGGCCGTGAAGGTCGCAATATCAATACATTTGAACAAATTACAGGCGTTGACGTTATTATTGATGATACGCCTGGTTCAATTATTATTTCCGGATTTGATATGGTTCGCAGATATATGGCAAAGCTTGTTCTTGAAAAATTAATTGCGGATGGACGTATTCACCCTGCTAGAATTGAAGAAACTTATATTAAAGTTAAAGAAGATGTAAATACTCTTATTAAGGACCTTGGTGAAAAAGCCGTTTATGAAACCGGCGTTACTGGTTTGCCTCAGAACTTGATCAGACTTCTTGGTCGTTTGAAATTCCGTATCGGATATGGTCAAAATGTTTTGAAGCATTCCATGGAAGTTTGTTATTTATCCGGACTTTTAGCTGAAGAGCTTAAAGCTGATGTGAATTTGGCGAAAAAAGGCGCACTTTTACACGATGTTGGCAAGGCGGTTGATCATGAAATTCCTGGTCATCATGCTAAAATTGGCGCTGAAATTGCCAGAAAATTTGGTTTATCAAAAGAACTGATTCATATAATCGAATCGCATCATAACGATCCTGAACCGCAAAGTCTTGAGGCCATCATCGTTGCGACAGCAAACTTGATTGCGAATTCAAGACCGGGTGCAAATAAAGACAATTTGGACTCTTATATAAAGAGAATGACTGATTTGGAAGGTATGTGCACGGAATTTAAGGGCGTTAAGAAAGCCTTCGCAATTCAGGCGGGTAGTGAAGTTCGAGTTTTTGTTGAGCCTGAAGAGGTCGACGATCTTGAATCTGTTAAATTAACGCATGCTATTACCAAGAAAATCGAAGAAGGATTCCAGCCACCGGGACCGGTTAAGGTGAATGTGATTAGAGAAACGAGAGCGGAAGCTTTTGCGGAATAGGGGGACGGAGGTAGTCGGGCTTGATAAATATATAGTTTTGTTGTATAATTTAGGCAGTTATTATTAAAATAATGATATATGGGTGGAGGACCAAATATTCCAAAAGATTATGGCGATGAATCGGAAGTGCGGGCCGAAGGCGCTGTTGTTGATGCTGGTGTTGCTATTGGTAGCGGCAGTTTGTCTAAACGAGATGAATTAAAAGCTGCAGGTATTACTGAATTACTAGAAAATCCTCTTAAAACACATGATGGATATGTTGAATGTACCCATGAAGATCTGGGGGTTTCCAGGCTTGTTTATCAATGTGCCGGTGATAATGCCAGTCGTTTTGTTACTACTTTTGATATGGAGCTACGACTTGGTGGGTATGCAGGTTCTACTAAATTGTCTTTTTATGCTCAGGGGGTTGATCGTTCAAGCTATGTGGTTGTTGATTGTGAGACAGGTTACGCTGGCGCGGTTGCAAATTGTTTATATAAGTCTCCAGTTGGAGGGGTTACCAAATTGCATAAATTTTATAAAAAAACCTCTTGATTTTTTTAATTAAAAAATATGTCTTTAAATAGACTTGATGGTGATAGTGATCAAAATGTTATTAATGTATTGAATGAAGACCCCACTTCAGTCTCTTCTTACGTGGAATGTAAGAAAGGAACGCCTTATTACACTGTAACGCGTGCTGTTTATAAACTTGGCGATGTCATGATAAAGTCCGCGCCAAGTGAAATTTGTGTAGCTATGATGAGATCTGGCAAGATGGATTTATCAAAAGTTAGAGTGTCATCTTTTGTAAATCCGGATTTGTCTAAAGGAGGTTATTTGGTTATTGACTTTTTACAATCCGGCGATCCTCAAGTGACAGGAGACGTTGGCGTTGCTCATTCTAATTGTGCCTATATGGATGGCACTATTAGATTCATTGAATCAGTTATGAATTTACCTTATGTGAAATATTATAAAAAAACCTCTTGACGATTGTTTTTGTGCAGATTATATTAAGTTAGCACTCGTAATTTATAAGTGCTAATTTATTAACCTTTTTATTATATGGACAAGGAAAAAAATCCAAAGCTTCATCCTACGGATGATCACATTGTTGTTGAACCGGTCGTTCAGGAATCAAAGACTGCTTCAGGGCTTTATATCCCGGATACGAGCTCAAAAGAAAGGCCTCAGAAAGGCAAAGTTGTTGCTGTTGGGCCAGGAAAATTAAGCGAAGATGGCAAAAGAATGCCAATGGGCGTTAAAGAAGGGGATACCGTTTTATTTTCAAAATATGGACCAACCGAGGTTAAATTGGGTGCAACGGAAATTTTGATTTTGAATATGAGCGATGTTTTGGCAATTGTTGAAGAGTAAATTTTATTAATCATTAACAAATTAAAACTATGGCGAAACAAATTATTTTTAGCGATGAGGCGAGGCAGAAGCTTCTTAAGGGCGTGACAAAGCTCGCAAATGCAGTTCGAATTACGCTTGGGCCAAAAGGCAGAAATGTTATTTTGGACAAAAAATACGGCTCACCGCTTATCACAAATGATGGCGTGACGATTGCAAAAGAAATTGATCTTCCGGATGCGTTTGAAAATATTGGCGCGCAACTTGTTAAAGAAGTTGCTACAAAAACAAACGACGTTGCCGGTGATGGTACAACGACTGCTACACTTCTTGCATATCATATGATTTCGGAAGGACTTCGCAATGTTACGGCGGGCGCGAATCCAATCCATATCAAAAGAGGTATGGACAAGGCGGTTAAGAGGATTTCCGAAGAACTTGAAAAGATGGCTGTTCAGATTAAAGGTTCAAAAGAAAAAATTGCTCAGGTTGCGACGATTTCCGCTCAGGATCCTGAAGTAGGAAAATTAATCGCGGATGTTATGGATATGGTTGGGAAAGATGGCGTTATTACGGTTGAAGAATCGCAAACAATGGGCCTTGAAAAAGAAGTCGTTGAAGGTATGCAATTTGATAATGGTTATATTTCACCTTATTTTGTTTCCGATCCAACAAGAATGGAAGCGAGTTATAGCGATGTTAAAGTTTTGATTACAGATAAGAAAATTTCTTCGATTCAGGAAGTTTTGCCATTGATTGAAAAATTGGTTCAAGGTGGCGGCAAAGAATTAGTTATTATCGCAGAAGATATTGATGGTGAAGCGCTTGCGACTTTGGTTTTGAATAAGTTGCGCGGTGCATTTAGCGCACTTGCGATCAAAGCTCCTGCATTTGGTGAAAGAAGAAAAGAAATGCTGAAAGATATTGCGGCTTTGGTTGGCGGACGTGTTATTAGCGAAGAAATTGGTTTGAAACTTGAGAATGCGGAATTAACCGATCTTGGCGAAGCGCACAGAATCGTTGCGGATAAAGATAAAACGACGATTATTGGTGGCAAAGGAAATAAAAAAGATATTCAGGCTCGAATTGATGAAATCAAGATTTTGATGGATAAAACGTCATCGGAATTTGATAAAGAAAAACTTCAAGAAAGACTTGCAAAATTGGCAGGTGGAATTGGAGTTATTAAAGTTGGCGCTACAACAGAAGTCGAATTAAAAGAAAAGAAGCACCGCGTGGAAGATGCTGTTCAAGCGACAAAAGCGGCTATTGAAGAAGGAATCGTTGCCGGTGGTGGTGTTGCTTTGCTTCAGGCTTCATCTGCGCTTGATGATATGAAAGGACTTGATGCGGATGAAATGGTTGGCGTTCAGATTGTTAAAAAGGCTTTAAGGTCGCCGGTTTTGCAGATCGCAGAAAATGCAGGAAAAGATGGAAGTGTTATTGCGGATCGAATTTTGAAAGAGAAAAAAGGCGTTGGTTATGATGCGGAAAATGATAAGTTTGTTGATATGGAAGAAGCTGGAATTATTGATCCAAAAATGGTTACAAGAAGCGCCCTTGAGAATGCGGCTTCGGTTGCCGGAATTCTTCTTACGATGGAAGCGGCTGTGACGGATTTGCCTGAAGAAAAGAAGGAGCATAGCCATGGGGGAGGAGCGCCGGAGATGGGAATGTATTAGAAATGACAAAATCCAAAATTCAAATGACAAATGAATGACAAAGTCTAAATTCGAAATGACAAAAGGGGTCGGAGGAATCCGGCTCCTTTTTTATTGTAAAACTATTGCAAAAGTTGATTCACGATTTGGCTGACAAGTTTTCCGTCTGCTTTGCCTTTTACTTTTGGCATGAGGGTGCCCATGAGTTTGCCCATTTCTTGCTTGCTTGTTGTTCCCGTTTCTTTGATTGTTTCTTCGACGATTTTTTTGATTTCTTCTTCAGAGAGTTGCGGTGGAAGATATGTTTTTAAGAATGCGATTTCTTCTTTTTCTTTTATTGCGAGCTCCGGTCTGCCGCCTTTTTCATATTGTTCAACCGAATCTTGCCTTTGTTTGATTTCTTTTTGAACCATTTGGAGTATTTCTTCGTCCGTTGCTTCTTTTACTTCGCCGGAAGTTTCAAATTTCATGATTGAGGTTTTAAGCATTCGAAGTGCGTCCATTTTTGCTTGTTCTTTGGCTTTCATTGCAGATATTAAATCTTCTTGGATTTTTGCTTTTAGAGACATAAGAATTTTTGTTATTTTATTCATTTTTATCATAAAAATGGGATTTTTGAAAGATTTGACTTATCGTTGAGTATATTTATAATACGTGTGTAAAGAATAACTTATGAGTGATAAAGGGGTGAATATAGGTGTTTTGCAAACAACCGAAGGTGATTTGGATTGTGTTGCAGGTGCTGTTGCTGAATATTTTGGAGTTTCATTGGATTATATTTCGAGCATGGTTCGTGGTCATATCCCTGAATCTGTTTTGCCTTCGAGCGGTGAATGGAAAGCAGAGTCCGCTCCTTTGCCCGGAGCGGTTCATGTTGGGCCTAAGGATATGTTTTGTTCTCATTCTCCAACAGTTTTTATAAAACCTTCTGATGATATTATGGCCGGTGTTTGTAAGCGTTTTGGCGTTCCCGCTAAATGGTTTTTGACATCTGGTTGTGCTGATTATATTGCACGTGGTGAACCACCCGTTGATTTTTTTGACGCTGTTCCCGCTCCCTCTGTTCTTGGTGATAACGATGAGTGAGTTTTTGTGTTTTAGCTCTTTTGTGTTAAAATCATAAGAGAAAAAATAACACAATTTTTATGAAAGAATTACATATTAAAAGCACGGGCTTAAAAAAGAAGAAGCTCGAGCAAGTTCGCGAAGTTGAAGTTGAAGAAGATGAAGTGGAAGCGGAAAATGAATTTGAAGTGAAGCCTATGGAGGGCGTTGGTTTGCATAAAGATGATGATGGTGCTGAAATTCTTGATACGGACGAAGTTGGTGATTTTGTCAAAGTTAAGTTTGATAAATTTGTTCAACTGATGGCAAACCATGATTTTAAAAGCGTGATGGATAAACACGCGAACGATGATTTAATTTTGCGCACAAACTTACTTACTGATCTTGCAAATGCGCATACGGAAGAGAAAAAGAATATGAATTGGTCTGTGGTTTTTGCGGTTGGAATTGTCCTTGGGATTATTGCGGCCTATATTTTGTTTAAATTTTTCTAAACTTTGATGAAAAAAATTGTTCTTAAATTATCGGGCGAGATTTTGCAGGGTAAGGATAGGCATGTTGATATTAAATATATTGAAAATCTTGCTAAAGATATTTTTGAAATAGTTAAAAAAGGTTATAAGATTGCACTTGTTATTGGTGGCGGAAACATTTGGAGACATCGTGATAATGCGGATTTGAAGATGGATAGGGTGCATTCTGATCAAATTGGAATGATGGCAACGATTATGAATGCTTTGATTTTGGAGGATATGTTTAAAGAAAAAGGACTTAAAGTCAAGGCGGTTTCTGCGCTTTCAGCGCGTGCCGTTTTGCCTGATTATGAGCCAAAAAAGGCAGTTTCTATGTTTAAAAAATATGATGTTTTGATTTGTGCCGGAGGGACCGGAAAGCCTTATGTTACAACTGATTCCGCTGCGGCTTTGCGTGCGGTTGAAGTCGGAGCGGAAGCCTTATTAAAAGCTACTAATGTTGATTTTGTTTATAATAAAGATCCTAGAAAATTTAAAGACGCAAAACCGATAAAGAGTATTAGCGCGCGTGAAGTTGTTGAGAAAAAACTTGGTGTTATGGATTTATCGGCTGTATCATTATGTATGAGCAAAAAAATACCTATTTTTATATTTAATATTTTTAAAAAGGGGAACCTGTTAAGGGCTGTATTTAAGCGAGATGTTGGCACAATAATTAATTAACAAATTACAAATATGATACCAATGAATATTATTGAGGAGGCGGAAGTTTCTTTTAAGAAAGCCATTGAGCACATGGTTAATGAATTTGCTCGGCTTCAAACCGGTCGTGCGAGCACCACTCTTGTTGAGCATGTTCAAGTTGAGGCTTATGGTTCAAAACAGGCTATGAAAGGGCTTGCCAATATTTCCACTCCGGACGCAAGAACAATTCAAATTCAACCTTGGGATAAAGGGCTTTTGCAAGCCATCGAGAAGGCAATTCAGACTTCGGGATTAAATTTGCCACCTGTTAATGACGGCGTTGTTGTTCGCGTGAATATTCCCGTTTTAACAGAAGAAAGACGAAAAGATTTGACCAAATTTGTTTGGAAAATTGCGGAAGAAGCAAAAGTTGCAATTCGTTCATCAAGACAGCAATTTATAGGTAAATTTAAAGATTTGGAAAAAGCCAAAGAAATGAGTGAAGATGAGCTTAAGATTGCGGAAAAAAAGGTTCAAGAAAGAGTCGACCATCATAACAATGAGATCGATAGTCTTGGGAAGAAAAAAGAGCAAGATATTATGTCGATTTAAAAATAATTAATTATCAAAATAATTTCAAAGTATGAATATTCTCCTCACAGTGATCGTGTTTATCGTTATTTTTTCTCTTATAGTTTTAATACATGAATTTGGTCATTTTTCCGTTGCTAAAAGAGAAGGCGTGAAAGTTGAAGAATTTGGCTTTGGCTTGCCTCCAAGAGCTTATGGCGTTAAAAGAGGGGATACAATCTATTCTTTAAACTGGTTGCCATTTGGTGGATTCGTGCGAATGTTTGGTGAAGATTCAAAAGATTCGAAGATGATGACTCATCCGGATAGTTTTATGAGCAAATCAATTGGCGCAAGATCAAGGATTATTGTTGCCGGTGTTTTGATGAATTTTCTTCTTTCGCTTGTGCTTTTGAGCGTTGGTTTTTCAGTTGGTATAAAGCCTTTGATGGTTTCCGAGGAAGATATTTTGGCTAATATATCAAATGGAACAATAGAGACGGCGAATGGCGTTATGATAAGAGAAGTTGCGCCAAAATCGCATGCGGAAGACCTTGGTATTAAAGCTGGCGATTCTGTTATTCAAATAGACGGTAAAGATATAACGGATTTTGATGCTTTGAAAAAAAGCGTTGCTGTTATTTCTGATAAATGGCCCATGCTTAAAGTTAGAAGAGGGGACAGCATTATGAATATTGAGCTTCGCGGAAAGGTTGGCGTGGAAAGCGGTATTGCTTTTTACGATGCGTTTTTCTTGCCTAGAGTTATCGTGAAAGATGTTAAAAAAGATAGCGAAATTTCTCGAGCCGGACTTCGAGATAAGGATGTTATTTTATCCATGAATGGTGAACAGATTTATGACATGGGGCGCGCTCAGGCCGTTATAAATGAGAATTCTTTAATCAAATTCATTGTTTCACGTGATTATAAGCCTTTTGAATTTATTGTTAATTTACCTCTTCAAAAAACCGTTATTGCCAGCGATGTTTTGGCTGATGGAAGCGCCGTTAAGGCCGGATTTTTAAGAGGTGATTATATTTTGCAGGTTAATAAACAGAACGTTTTTACGCCAAAGCAGGTTATTGATGAAGTGACGAAGTATAAAAATATTCAGACTTCATTTGTTGTTGATAGAGAAGGCAAAAGATTAACTTTGTATGCGACTCCAAATGCGGAAGGGCAGATTGGTTTAATGCTTTCTTCCGTGTTTTCACCTGATAGTATTCAATTTGGATCTTATTTAACATCCGTACCGACTTCTTTGATTAAAATAAATGAGGTTAAATATCCTGTTCATGAAGCGGTTTGGAAGTCCATTACGGAATCAAAAAGATTGGCTGTGTTTACAGTTGGAATGTTTGGAAGGCTTGTTGAAGATATTTTTGGTACGCTTGAAGTTCCACAAGGCGTTTCCGGACCGGTTGGGATTGCACACATGACTTATGTGTTTGTTAAAGAAGGATTTTCATCAGTCCTTAGGTTTACGGCACTTTTATCTTTGAGCTTGGCAGTTATTAATATTTTGCCATTTCCGGGATTAGATGGAGGCAGATTGCTATTCGTTTTGATTGAAGGCGTAACAGGCAAAAGAGTGAATCAAAAAGTTGAATCATGGATACATTTGATCGGATTCTTTGCGCTACTATTCTTGATTGTAATGGTGACGTATAAGGATATTTTGTCGCTGATCTAAGCCAAAAGAATTATCGATGAAGCTATGCAGAAAATTATTTGTATAGCAATTCCGAAGTATTTATTTTTGGCGTGACCATGATTTTTGTTTAATAGTGCTACTAGTTTTTTTATTTTAAGTTTTCTTATTGAAAATTCTAAAATATCAGGCGAAGATGCAAAAGTTGCTCCTAGCATTATTGGATAAAATAAATTAGGATTTTGATAAGCTAAGGCTACGGTTAGAATTATTCCTGATATTGGCTCAATGCTTACTATTAATATTTCGCCAATATTTTTTTTCGTTATTCCATTTTTTGAATAATCTTTTATTTTGAAGTCATAATGTGGGATCGCGTCGAGTACAAAGTGTGATAAGAACGTTATTGGTATTATTAATTCCGGTTTTTCTACCATTTTGCCAATTACGGCCCCCGTTAACATATGGACTGTTCCAAGCATCTTATTTGTTTATTTTGATGTTCGAATTATATCATAATATAGTCGTTGGTTTTAAGCGCGGTTTGTTTGACATATTGTATGGTTTTGTTGTATAATATAGTTAGTAAATCATATAATTTTAAAAATATGGCTGATACAAATTCTTTAAAGCCAAAAAATCATGACGAGGAAGAAGTCGCGAGATTGGCTCGTACTATTTCAAAATTAGTTGCAAGGGGAGAAGTTGATCCTGCTTTTTTGGATGCTACCCTTAAAAGTATAGGAAATGTTACTCATACCGCTGTTGTTCATGCTGATCCGGCTGCTTTTGAAGAGGCGATTGAGCCCGCTGTGCCGTTTGAATCTGTTGTGGGACATAGTGGTGCTACTGTTGATGATGATGCGCCGGTCGATGATGCAGCTGCTGACTCGGGTGCCGAGCCACTTATTGAGCTTGTTGTTGATGCATCAGCTGATGCTCCAATTGCTCCGCCTGATGTTGCTGAACCATCTGTCGAAGCCGTTGAAGCTCCTGAGAGTGGATTGACCGAAGTTCCTTTTGATGAGCTTTATTACTTTTTGCTCGAGAGAGGCACAAATCTTCGAGAACAGCTTGATAGTCATGTCGATTTTATGGTTAGAATGGGTATTGTTCCTAAGAAAGATGTTAAAAAGTATCGTGCAAAATTTGACACTATCAGCGTTGATCTGCCTAAATTTAAATTTGATATACGTTTTAAAAATAGAGGCTACAGGCCGCTGTTGTTTATAGATGATTCGACGCCGGCTGAGGCTGCCAAAAAATTTATCCAAGATATTGGTATTAGATATAATGATCGCCGTTCTCCTATTGAAGGTTTTCATAGAACTGATCTCAATGGAGAAAAGCTTCCAGATCAAACTCCTTCCGGGAAAGCCCGTCTTATATTTGTTAAGGATTCAATCTCTTCCAGGCTTAATGATGATGGTAGTTTTGCTGATGACGTTGAAGCCTTTTTAATGCTTAAAAAAATGCGCGATGAAGGTACTACTTATATGGATCCTGCGTGTTGGTTTAGATTATTTGCTGAGTATTTTGAAAAGGCTGTTAAGAGATGCAAGGGGACTCTTCCTGACGGTAAAGAATGGAAAGATTTATCCGTTAGTGAGAAGAGCGATATTATGCTTACTGCAAATATTGTTATGGATTTGCTTGATTCTAGGAGTGCTACTCAGTTTCCTGATTATAGAGATAAGAGCGGTGATGTGTTGGTGCTTTTTGGCAATGATCAAATTTGTGAAGTTCATGTTGCGGGGCATGGTTTTTACACCGGAGAGAATGGCGTTGCACCTCGTAAAAGAATTGGGTAATTTTTAGTTGAAAATAATTCAACTTGCGCGATAAGAATTTTTGTAACTTTATCACCATTGCGGTGTTAAAAAATTTAGTTTTTGTGTTAAGAAAAAATCAACAGGTTGTGGTGAGAATCGGGTGAGGGCTCCAATGGGTAGAAAGGCTTTTATAAGGCAAAATTGACTTGAGATTGGGGATAAAAATCATTAGTATGAAATCCCACTAAATTTTTCCTGAAATTTTTCTGAAATTTTGTTAACTTTTTATAACCCCATGGAAACAATAAACGCTCAAAAAATCGCAGAACTGAAAGATCTTTGGAGACAAGTTTTGACACGTCTTCAGCCAACCATTAGCAAGAATCATTTTGTTACTTGGTTTAACAAAAGTTGTATTTTGAGCATTGAAGGATCTGTTTGTAAAATTGGTTTTCCATCGGCTTATTCCGTTGCATGGGTAAAAGATCATTATGATGTTAAAATTTTGCAGGCTGTTTCAGAAATAAAAAGCGAAGTTAAAGAAGTTTCTTATGATGTTGATGGCGCATTGAATGATAAGGATGATATGCGATGCATCCAAGTCAAAGAGCTTTTTGCTGATGCGGAAAAGAAAGTTAGATATTTGTCCGCTTCCGGCGAGGTTGCAATTGGCGATCTCAGAAGCAAATTTTTGAATCCAAAATATTCACTGGATGCATTTGTCGTGGCAAAAGATAACACTCTTCCTTATTCGGCATGTATGGCAATTGCCAGTGCGCCGGGAGGCATTTATAACCCTCTTTTTGTTTATGGTGGCGTTGGGCTCGGAAAAACACATTTGTTGCATGCTACGGGCCTTGAAATTCTTAAGAATTATCCGGATAAGGTTGTTGTTTATGTTACATCAGAGCAATTTGTGAACGATATTGTTGGTGCAATCCGAAATCAAAAAATGAATCACTTGAAAGATAAATATCGAAAAGCTGATGTTTTGATCGTTGATGATGTTCAGTTTTTTGGGAAGAAAGAGGCTAGTCAGAGAGAGTTTTTTCATACAATCAATGATTTATGTGAGAATAATAAGCAGGTTATTTTGAGCAGTGATCGTCCACCAACAGAATTGGACGATTTGGAAGATAGATTAAAGAGCAGATTTGGTATGGGCATGGTTGTTGAAATTTTGCCTCCTGACTTTGAGACAAGACTTGCGATTTTGCAGAACAGATGCGCGGAAAGCGGCATCACTGTTCCAAACGATGCGCTTGAATGTATTGCTCATTATATTGATAAAAATGTTCGTGATTTGGTTGGAGCTTTTAATCAATTTATTGGTCATGTTAAATTTAATAATTCCGTTCCAACAGCAGAACTTGCAATGTCGATTGTTCAGAAGTTCTATGCTCGTGAAATGATGATTAAGAATGCTTATAAACCGGTTGCGCCAAATGTTTATCAAGGCGCTTCCGCAACTTCTACGGAAATTGTTACAGCGGAAAGAATTTTGGCCGTAATAAGCGAATTTTATCGTATTACAGCTGAGGAATTAACAGGCGAATCAAGACGCAAGGAAATTCTTGTTCCACGTCAGGTTTGTATGTATTTGATGCGTGAATTTTTGAATTATTCATATGAAAGAATTGGTGCGGATTTTGGTGGTAGAAACCATACAACCGTTATGCACGCTTGCGAAAAAATAACAGGGGAGTTGAAAGCCGATTATAGGATGATACGTGATTTGAATTCTATAAAGTCATCACTTGGGACTTGCGGTGCGGCGGGCGTTAGAAATTAGATTATAAATTACACTAGACAAGTTTTTAAATATAGGTTATATTAGCACCCTTAAAATTAAGTGTATGTTGGAAAGGGTCGTTAATTTAAGCAGACAATATGAGGCGCCGCCCATCGATGCTTTGCTAATCGAATTAAATAGGCTTGGAGTATGTATTTCAAAGCCTAATTATAAATTTGGTGACAGAGTGATGTTTGAGCTTAATATGAATCCATTAAGCGAATTTGATTCCGCTTTTAGCCATGAATATAAAGAAAATGATTTTTTTCTTACATTAACAATTAATCCTGATTCTCCATTTATTTTAAATACTGATTCAGGAACGTTAGAAGTTGATTCAAGAATCATTGGAAAAGTTGAAGAGCTGCAAGATTGTGGAGGCTATTTATTATATACAAGGGATCAAGGGCGAGTATTGCATCTTGATCCGAAATTAAAAAGTAACTGTAATGGCTGTGATTTTTGTCATTTTGGAGTAGCATCGGATTTAACTATCGATCTTTCGTTGAATGATCCTAAGACGTATGTGCAGTGGGCTATTTCACAATACAAAAGATTATTGAACGTTGATGATTTTAGTGATATAGAGCAGGTGGCTGTGGTCACCGGATGTTTTAAAAGCGCCATGGAGCTATTAACTTATCTTGATATTGTAAGGCAAGAATTTAGTGGAAAAGGATTTAAAGGCGAGCTTTTTTATTTGGGTTCTGAATTACGATCTGAAGATATGTCGGATTTATGCAAATTGGCACCAATTACATATTGTCATTCGACCGAATGTTTTGCTAATAGAGAGCAGCATTTACACAGGAAAAAATCATCAGTTACGATCCCTGAAATTGTTGAAATACTTAAGCGAGCAAAAGAAAAAGGAATAAATACAACTTTTACATATGTTTTAGGTCTAGACCCCGTGAAAGATGTTATTGGCGGAATGAAGCAAATGTTGGCAGGCATAACCAGGGTTCCTGTAACTAATATTTTTCAAAGACACAGTCAAGGTCTTGAAAAGCTATGGGCTCCTGGCGCAAATGATTTGCCATACTATTTGGAGATTAGAAGGCAATTAGGAGAAATTCTTGGAAGGGAAGATCTAAAACCCGAAAGGCCGTGGGAGGATTATAGAGGCTTATGGTATACGGAATTTCAAGGCTCTACGATTATAGGAACGAGATTACCCGGGAGAAGCAAATTTCATTATAAAGAGCAGGTGTTATAGGTGCTTTGCTCTATTGATGTTGTGCTCTTCATTCGTCGTCGAATAAATCATTTCGTTTGTTTTCGATGAAGTCAGATAAAACCAATATTTGGAGGATTTTGGGTATATTGAGGCTATTATTGCATTTAAGCCGGGATTGGAAATTGGGCCCGGTGGAAGCCCGCGGTTTTTGCGGACGTTATAAGGCGAATCCATTTTTAAATCTTCGCCGGAAATTGTATTTTTGCCTGTTATATAGAGAATTGCGGCGTCTGCGTCGAGCGCCCATTTGCTATCAAATCTTTTCCATAAAATACCTGAGACCATTTCAAAATCTTGTTTTCTTCCTTCTTTTTCAAGGATTGAAGCCATTGTGATGATTTCATGAAGTGTGCGTTTTGAGGTTTTTATGTCGTTGAGCATTTTTGGTGTTAATTTATTCTTGAAATTGCCAAGCATGCGCTTGATTAGCGAATCGGATGAGAAGTTTGCCGGGTTCAAAAAGTACGTATCCGGGAAAAGATAGCCCTCGAGTGGAATGTTGAGTTTTGTGAGTGTGTTTTTGTCTAAAAAGCTGTAATCCGCATAATCTTTGAAGTTTTTTGTCGCCGTTATGAAATCGCCGGATTTTATAAGTTCCATGTCTGCGAGTTTTTTGTCGATATCGCGTACCAAAAGGCCTTCACGAACCGTTAAAACGTATTGGCTTTTGGATGGATCTGTAATTGTATTTGCGATTTCAATTGGGGTCATTCTTGGGGATAGCGTGAATGCGCCGGCAACGATTTTTGTGTCCTTATTTTCGGATTCCATATATTTGTAGAAATATCGTGAATTTGAGATAAGTTCTTTGTTTTCCAGATTTTTTGAAATCGTTTTTGCGCTTTCACCAGATTTGATTACAAAAGATGTCGTTACGAGCATTAAGTTTTTATCATCTAATAGCGGTTTATTTAAGAAGCTTTTATATCCGATATTGTCAAAAATCAGCGTAAGTAAAATTATTGCGCCGAGTCCGATGACTTTTATTTTTTTATTAAGTAGAATTTTCAATTTTGCTTTGTTTAAACCCGCTTTTAGCCGCCGAGCCCCATTTGCCCCATGACGCCTTTCATCTCTTCAGCCGCGACTTGTTGCGCTTTTTTTGTGGCTTTATTAAGGCATTTTTGAATTGCTCCTTCGAGTCCTTTTTTGTTTTTTGCCGCTTCTGCCATTGCTTCATCGGAAATTGTGACGGAAATGACTTCAAATTCGCCGTCCATAACAACCGTGAATCCGTCTTGGGTCGCTTCTATATGTATATTTTTAAGCTTTTTCTTGATTTCTTTTGCTTCTTTCTGGAGCTTATACATGTCTTTTACTTTATCGAACATAAGTGATTTTTGTTAATGTTTTTACGCTGAAATTGTAGGTTAAGCGGGCTTCATTGTCAAAATTTTGCCAAATTTGAATTTTGCCTTGCGTGGCTTGCTGTTTTACGCTAGAATCACGCTTGCTTAAAATTTATCCAGACATATATATGACTAAAGAATCTTTTTTATTGGAAGCTAAAACTCGTGAGGCAAAAACAGAACTTTTGGCTCTAAGAGATGGTGGTAGAATCCCTGTTACTTTCTACGGTAAAGACATTCAGCCAATGGTTATCGATGTTGATTACAAAAACTTCAGAAAAGTTTTCCTTGGAGCGGGAGAAAGTATTATTATTGACGTTAATGTTGATGGTAAGCCTTTTAAGGCTCTTATCCACGACGTTCAGTTACATCCAATTACAGATAAGATTGTTCATGCGGACTTATTGCATGTTAGCATGGATAAGCCAATTGATGCTGAAGTTCCGTTCAATGTTATTGGTGTTTCACCTGCTGTTAAGGATTTTGGTGGAATTTTGTCGGTTCAAAAACGCTCTCTTAAAATTAGATGTTTGCCTAAGGATTTGCCTTCATTGATTACGATCGATGTTAGCAATCTTACGGCATTACATTCTTCGATACACGTTAAAGACGTTGCTCTTCCTGAAGGCGTGAAGGCTATGGACGATGAAAAAATAACGGTTGTAACCGTTGTTGCACCAAGAAAAGAAGAAGAGGAGGCCGCTCCATTGCCTACAGCCGCGGAAGTTACCGGTGCTGCTCCTGTTGCCGGATCTCCGGAAGCTATTGCTGCTGCTGAGGCCGCAAAGGGCGATGCAAAGAAGGAGAAGAAGTAATATAGAAATGACAAAATCCAAATTGTTCCAAATGATAAATGAATGTCAGAGCTTTTAATAATCAATTATCAACAAGGCCGTTGCTGTAGGCAACATAGGCCCATATAAATAAAATACTGCGAAGCAGTAACCATATTGCTTGCAATAATCAAATAATTTTTAATTTTGCGTTCGCGCAGAAAATTTTGAGCTCATTTCGAAATGGAATTCTATATAATGCAATAAATTAAAAATTGCATAATGTTTTTCAGTTCACCAATTCTTCCAGCAATTTTCTCATTACTTCAAATTGTTGTTCGGTTTTTTCGGACAAACTTGCTGAGTTTGTGTTGGCGCTTGTATTTGTAACCGCGTTTTGCGCGTTTAAATTTTGGATGTCTTCGTTTTCATTCATTTCTGCTTCCGCGAGTTCGTTTTGAGTGCGAGCCGTGAGATATATATCTGAACCAAGGGGAGTGTTCTCAGGCAAGTCGATAATAGGCCAGAGCATGTAGCCGATTTTTTCGTCTTCATGCTTGAGTAGCGTATATTTTTCCTCAAAACGAATTACGCGAAATTTGATTCCTGATTTATCCAAATATTTTTATTGTTACGATCGCTTGAACGATGATGAGTGCGATTGTATTTATAACTTTAATAAGTGAGTTTAACGCTGGGCCTGCTGTGTCCTTGAATGGATCGCCGACTGTGTCGCCAACAACTGCAGCTTTGTGTGTTTCCGAGCCTTTGCCGCCGAATTTACCGTCTTCAATTAATTTTTTGGCATTGTCCCAAGCTGCACCGCCTGTGCACATAAATAAAGCGAGTAAAAGTCCAACGACGATCAAACCAATAAGAAGTCCACCAAGTGCTTTTGGCCCAAGGAAAACTCCAACAACGATTGGTGACAAGATTGCGATTAAAGCAGGGAGCAACATTTCTTTAAGAGCCGCTTTTGTGACAATATCAACACATCTTCCATATAAAGGAGTTGCTTTGCCTGTCATGATTCCTTTGATTTGTTTAAACTGTGTGCGAACTTCTTTTACGATTGCGTAAGCCGCTTTACCAACTGATTTCATGCATAATGCTGAGAAAACGAAAGGCAAAAGTCCACCAAGGAAAAGTCCGATTAAAACTTTGTAGTCGCTGATATCAAACGTGAAATCCGTTGTGTATCTTGCGAGTTCTTCTTTATATGCTTGGAAAAGTACAAGAGCTGCGAGAGCTGCTGATGAGATGGCATAACCTTTTGTGACAGCTTTTGTTGTGTTTCCGACAGCATCAAGAGCGTTTGTGATATTTCTGATTGCCGGAGGCATTTTTGCCATTTCCGCGATGCCACCTGCGTTGTCTGTGATTGGGCCATATGAATCAGTTGCAATAACAAGTCCTGTTGTGGAAAGCATTGCGACAGCTGCGATTGCGATGCCATAAATTCCACTTCCAACAGCAGGAGATCTTTCACCAAAGAAATATGCCAAATAGATCGCTACGCAAATTAATATAACAGGCATAAGTGTGCTTTTCATACCAACCGCCAGACCTGCAATAAGATTTGTTCCCGTTCCTGTTTTTGATGCTTCTGCGATGCTTTTAACAGGGCCGTATTTTTTTGAAGTGTAGTAATCTGTGATGATGTTGATGAATAAAGTAACAAAAAGACCAACTAGAGATGCAAAGAAAATCCAGATGTCGCCGATCAAATATTTTGTTGCGAAATAGAAGCCAACAACTGAAATGAGGCCTGTTATGATCATGCCTTTATACATGGCGCCCATAATATCTTTTTTCTTGCCGAGCCTGACAAACATTGAGCCGATGATAGATGCGATAACCGCAACAACTCCAAGTAAAATTGGATATTCGATGCCGTTTGTTCCAAGTGTGTTTGTAAGTGTTGATGCTGCCAAAATCATGGCCGCGATAAGTGTGACTGCGTATGTTTCAAAAAGGTCAGCGCCCATGCCTGCACAGTCTCCAACGTTATCTCCAACGTTATCTGCAATAACTGCGGGGTTTCTTGGATCATCTTCCGGAATATTTTTTTCAACTTTTCCAACCAGGTCCGCTCCAACGTCTGCGGCTTTTGTATAAATACCGCCGCCAACTCTTGCGAATAAAGAAATTAAAGATGCGCCAAATCCGAATCCGATTAAGATGTTTGCCGCAGGGCCTGCCGGAATATTCATCAAATCCGTGAGTATAAAATATCCACCGCTAACTCCAAGAAGAGCGAGGCCAACGACAAACATGCCCGTGATTGTTCCTCCTCTAAAAGCCATATTTAAAGCTGCGTGTAATCCTGATCTTGCCGCTTCTGCTGTTCTGACGTTTGCTCTAACTGAAACATTCATTCCGATATAGCCTGCAAATCCGGAGAAAAATGCACCAATTAAAAAGCCGATGCCCATCAAAAATCCAATATTATATTTACCGGGTTGAATTGCGAAATTAATAATCAAGAAAATTATGATTGCGAAAACTGCCATCGTGAGTGATTGTCGGTTAAGGTAAGCGCTTGCGCCTTCCTGAATGGATTTTGCAATGCGCTTCATTGTGTCATTTCCTTTTGGGTGAACCATGACCCAAACGGTTAAAATGATCGCGTATAAAATTGCTACTCCTGCGGTGATCATTCCTAGGAGTGGGATTGAGAGGGTTTCCATACTAAAAATTGTTAATTTATATTTGAGAAAAATGTCTTATTTATTCTAAAGGAATTTAGGAAAAATTAAATCCTATTGAGTTGTTTAATGGCAAGTTTTGTGGTATAATTAACAGATATATTAGAAATTAAATTACGTGGCGATAAAAAAACAAAAACCAGTCGCGTCTGACGGTGCTTCCGAATCTGAAGAAAAAAAGAAGCCTGTTAAGAAGCGTGTAGCCGCAAAAAAGCCCACTAAGAAGAGGGTTTTAAAGCGTGCGCCTTCAACTTTGGAGCCAACTGCGAGTGACTCGATTGGTGAGTCGATGGCGGTGGTTTCTGAACCGGTTGTTGAATCTGTTGTCGAGCCCGTGGTTGAACCTATTTCTGAACCTACTTTTGAATCTATTTCTGAATCAGCGGTTTTTGATGAACAGCCGGCTGTTCCTGCTCAAGAGCCAATTGTTGAGGATTTTGCTGCTCAGCAAGCTCTTGCGGATGAGCCAATGATAGAACAATCTACTGAGCCTGTTGCACCTGCTTCAGACTTTGGTGCTGATTTTGGCTCTGATTTTACTTCTAATCCTAGTACTGAGCCTGTAGCGACTCCGCCTCCTGCATTTACTTCACCTTCTGATGATGCTGGTTTTGATTTTACGTCTCAGGAGTCTTCAGCTCCATCTGTCCCTGTTTCCGATTTTCAGCCCGAACCGCAATCTCAACCGCAATCTCAACCTCAATCTCAACCTCAATCTCAACCTGCTAATGACGATTTTGGCGCTGGATGGCAAGATTCTACTACAACCACGCCACCAGCTTCTGATCCCTCGGATTCTTCAGTTCCTTTGGCTCCATCTGATGACGTTGTGATTCCCGATTTTTCTACTGGGAAACAGGAAGAAGATAAATATGACTATGGTGCTTCTAATGTTTCTGATTCTTCCGGCGTTCCTGGTGCGGATTTCGCGCCTTCTCCTGCCGTTGATCAGCCTGGATTTTCCGAGGCTGTGCCTTTTTCAGATGAACCTATTGAATCAACCCCCGTAGAAGAAAAGCCAACTGAACAAAAAGTTTTGTCTGAAGATAGATTTATGGATTTAAGCGGAGGAGATTCGTTGGAAGAGGACCTTAATGATAAAAGCGAATTTTTAGGCGAAGTAAAAAGCTCTTTAATTGGTACTTTTAGATTTAAAAAAGCATTTGGCTGTGTTGCCGTAGCTTTGATTTTGATAGGAATTGGATTTTATTTATTTTATGGGAAGGTTAACTTTTTGTTTAATACATGGGATAAAGTTACTTCACTTGTTAAAAAAACCGAGACCGTTGTTACGCAGAATGTTGATAGTGCGAATAAGGTGATTAAAGATATTCAGACTAAAGTTGAAAATAAGAATGTAAAGACTCAGCCGGTTTCATCTCAAGAAAGTTTTATTAAAGAAATTATTAATTTATCTTATCAAATTGGCGAATCTTATGAGTTCGTACACGGAGGTGCGTTAACTTCATTTCTTGAGACTGCTTATTTGACTGGAGTTTTGCCTGGTAAAAAATCGGGAATTAATACAGGTCTTGCTCTGGCTTTTAGAGTTGGTTTTACGAAATCAATTCTTGAAGATAATGTTTTTAAAAAGTATGTTCGTGTTTTTGGTGAGCTGAAAAACGCTTACGCAACCGATATTTATAATATTTTGAATAATTCAACAAATAGAACCGAATCTCTCAATTCCGAACTTGCGATTCTTGAAGATGCCTATAAGCGTGGAAAAGAGCAGAGTGATTTAATTTTGAAAGAAATGGCTCAATTAAAAGCTGATGCAAAGGTTGTTGATGCTGAAAAATCTAAAATGGAAAAGGCATTTTTTGAAGATTTGAAAGCCGCAAAGCCCGATGATAGTTTTGATAAATTAACCTCTTTTACGCTTTTAACTCAAAAGAAAGGGGAGATTTCCGTCAGACACAATGCGCTCAAAGCTCTTGATGGTTATTATAAAATAGTTCTTAAACGCGTTGGTATAAGAATCGACGATATAAAGAAAAATAAAGATGCTTTGATTCAAGGCGTTAGAGTTTATGAAGTTCCAGGTTCAAATGTTGATGTGATAATCAAAAATGGTACAACCGGCACTAAATCTAATCTTATTGATTCTTCATTAGATGGTGCAGATGGCGTAGTCCCTGGTGCTGATAATTGGAATATTCCAAAAATTCAATTGAATTTTTAATTTAGTTTCCTTATATTTTGTTTAGCTTAACAGATTTTTGTGGCAAAGCTAAAAAATTTTATAGATAAGGTCAAAAAAACTAATCCTTCTGCGGATGTGCTTAAACTGGAGGCGGTTTATGATTTTATAATGAATCTTTCCGATAGTGAGCCTGATTTGTCCGTTGCGGAAGAGGTTTTGAAATTAAAGCCCGATTTAAGCTCTGTTATTGCCGCAATGCTTTATCCTGTTATTGAAAAAATTGATCATGAAAGTAAAAAGATAACAGATCTTGTTGATCCTGATTCTGTGAAGCTTTTGTCTTATGTTAAAAGATTAAAAGGTATTTCTTATAACGTTGAAGTTACTGATCCGGAAACCATACGCGCTATGTTTATTGCTATGGCAAAAGATTTGAGAGTTATTTTGATTATGCTTTGTAGTATGGTTGTTATATCTTCCAAGCTTGGTGAGTTGGACGAGGCCGAGTGTGATAAGTTTGCTTTTCGAGCTATGAATATTTTTGTTCCAATTGCCGCAAGACTTGGTATCTATGAGATAAAGCATAGGTTGGAAGATAATGCTTTTAAATATATAAATACCGAGCAATTTAAAATCATTTCCGATCAATTAAAGAAATTTGGGCAAAAGAAAGCGGGATATATTAAAGAGATAAGGAATATTCTTACAGAATTTTTAAAAGAAAATGATATAGAAGGTTTTGTTGATGGCAGAATTAAGAGCATTTATAGCATCTATCGTAAGATGAAGTTGAAGAATAAATCTTCAATTGATGATTTATTTGATATCGTTGCGATGCGCATTGTTTTGCCAACGCAGTATTCTGCGGATAATAATGAAACTGTCGAGCATCTTTATAGGGTTTTGGGCCTTATACATGGCAAGTGGACTCCAATGCAGAATAGGTTCAAGGATTATATTGCTGTTCCAAAGCCGAATGGTTATCAAAGTTTGCATACAACGGTTCTTGGCATTGCTCCTGATTTTTCAGAACAGCCTGTTGAGATACAGATAAGGTCTGAGCGTATGCATCGTGAGGCCGAGCTTGGTATTGCGACACATTGGATTTATGAAGAGAGCGGAAGTCATTATAGGATTGATTCTGCGAAATCAAATCCCGCTCAAAAAAATCGCTTGGCTTGGTTGAGTGGACTTAAAGACGTCAAAGCTTTTGAAGGTATTTTTGATGGTACGGATATCATAAATGCTTTTGAAGATAGAATTTTTGCCCTTACTCCAAAGGGTGATGTTAAGGATTTATCCGTTGGCTCAACTGTTATTGATTTTGCTTATGCGATCCATACGGATATTGGTCACAAAGCTTCTATGGCAAAGGCAAATGGCATTTCGGTTCCACTCAGTTATGAAATCAAAAACGGCGATATTATTGAAGTTGTATTAAAACCAAAGCCCGCTCCAAAGGTTGAATGGCTTGGATTTGTTAAAACAGATGGCGCAAGATCGAGAATTAAGTCTTGGGTGAAGAGTCAACATAATGATTATAATTTTAAAAATGGTCGTGAAATTATTAATAAATATCTTGAAAGATCCGGAATGAATACGCTCGACGATAGCTTTTCGATATTAAAGACTTATGATGGACGATTATTAAGTCTTGCTCAGAGGAAAAAACTTGTAGAGGACGTTGGAAATGGTGCGATTTTGATAAAGAATTTTATTAAAAAATTGTTTCCACAAAATGTTACTGTGAAGCATGGAGTTGTGCCAAAAATTTCTGTATCGAAAAAGCTGAAGAGTGTTAAAAAAACCGCTTCTGATAATCAAGTTTTCATAGGTGGTGAATCGGGTTTGCCTATTAAATTTGCCAAATGTTGTTCGCCTAAAAGAGGCGATGATATTGCGGGTTATGTTACTACTTATGGCCATATCACGGTTCATAAAACTGCATGTAAGTTTTGGAAAAATAGTATTTCCAAGAGAATGGTTGAGGCTTCTTGGTCTTTATTTGATGCACCAAAAGATAAAAAATATACTGTTAAAATTGTAGTTGAGGTTAAAAATAGAATTGGTCTTTTGCGTGATATTGCTTCTGTTATAGCCGGAATGAATATAAATATCGTTGATGTTGTTTTTATTGAGAGAAAAGACGATTTTGTTAAAAGAGTTTTTGTTCTTGAATTTTCAGATTATTCGCAGGTTGATGCGCTTATGGATAAGCTTGAGAATATTTCAGACGTTATGAAGGTTTACGTTCAGCCGTCTTCAAAATCTTGATTTTAAAATTTTAAATTTAAGGCTACTTTTTCAGAATTTATTTGAGGGAGGTTATGACTGTGCCAAATTTCAGAGATTATAGTTTCAAGAAATTCAATGTCTTCTTTTGAGATTTTTATTTGAAGTATTTTTTCATAACTGTTTTTTAGTGCAAAGTTAATGAGCTTTAACATATTTGGCTCAAATGAGACTCCTTGCAGTTTGCCTTGTTTGTTTTGTAAGCATGAATTGCAAATGAGATTTTCTATATTCCACGCGATTATGTCTCCGATTTCTATTTTTTTATTACACATCATGCAGTGCTTAAAAGAGGGGACTATCCCCGCCATATCAAGGAATTTGATCTTAAATATAAGGTAAATCAGATATGGTTTTTCAAGAACTTCAATTGCAGACATGGCCTCTTCTATTAATGTGAAATACTTTCTCATTCCATAATTTTGATATGTGAGCTTGTCTGCTATTTCAGTTATTCCCTCAATAAGAGCGAATCTTAATATGTTGTTTCTTGCTTTTTGGAACGTTTTTTCGAGGATACATTGTCTTATTGTAAAACTGCCTTTTGTGCTTTTATAAAGGTTTAATTTGCAAATGTTTGTTTTGTCGAGTCTGCCTACAAATGGCGATGATGGTTTTTGGGCGAATTTGGCAGTTGCGCGGATTTTTCCGTATGCACGCGTAAAAATGGAAACAAATCTATCGTATTCTTTTTGTACGCTATAGCCGAGGATAATGCCTGATGTCATTATTTCACGCATTATTTCAGAAAGTGTTTTTTAATATTTCTGTGAACGCTCCATATACTGCCGAGTACGCATATTGTTATTGCTGTGAAAAGTTCAAGTAAAAAGACCGTTCCAATTCCAATTCCGGATTCCGCGAAAATTCCAAACCCTCCAAGAAATTTTCCCCAAAGCATGAAAGACGTGAGAATAAAGCCAATTATACTTGCAAGGATTGCGTACCATGCGGCTTCAAATATGAATGGGAGTCTGATGAATATTGGTTTTGCTCCAACAAGGCGCATGATGTTTATTTCCGCTCGTCTTGAATAGATCGTGATGTGGATTGCGTTGTTGATTATGAGCGCGCTTCCAATGATGAAAAGCATAATAACCCACAAAATAATATTTTTCGTGAACGAAGACATTTCTGTTAATTTTGCTGAAACTTTTTGAGTTATTGATGCGTCATTTTGATTTTCAATATTTTCGAGTAAATTCTTATATTTGCTTTCTTTGAGCGCATTTTCTATATATGAATATTGAGCTGGATCTGTTGCGATGACGTGGATGCTTGGAGGAAGCGGGTTTTGCATATTGTATTTTTCAAAAAAGCCCGCTGTATCCGGGTGACCTTTTTTGAATGATGAAAAAGCTTCTTCTTTTGAAACGAATTTTGCTTCTTGTATTCCCGGCATATCTTTAATGTCTAAAGCCATTTTTTCAGCATCGTATTTTTCAGTATCTTCTTTTAAATAAATAACCAAATCAACTTTTGAGCTCATGTCTTTAATTGCTCCTGATGCGATGAAATTCACAACCAGAAGCACATTAAATATAAAAATAAGGATTGCCATAACGATCGTTATTCCGATTGAAAGCACGCCATTTCTTTTTATATTTGCGACGCTCAATGCCAGTGTGCGCTTAAGCAGGACGAAGAAGTTGTTCTCCTTGATTTTCATATATTATTGTTTTAATTTCTTTTTTTATTGAAGAGTGTTCGCGCTTTGCTGCGATCAACGATGATTTGTACACATCAGGCCTGTATGGCTTTAAGCGATAGATGCTTGCGTCGAGTTTTAATTGTATGATTAGGCTTTTTATGCCGTATGTAAAAGCAAATTGGTCATATCCGAGCGCGATTACGTTTGGTCTATATTTTTTGATCGCGAAATATTTGTCATTTTCATCACCGAGTATGATTTTATCTATTAATTCGGTTTTTTTGAGATTTTTGATGCGCTGGTTTTCGTTATTTATTGTGGCGCGTCCTTTGATTTTTTTTACAGTTGAATCACGGGCAATGACAGCAATTATATATCCGCCGAGTTCATGCGCTTGTTTGAACATGTTTTCATGTCCGGCATGTAGAATGTCAAAAGTTCCAAAGATCATTACTTTTTTGATTTGCGTCATAATTTAAGGCGTTAAATCCGGGAAAATTATTTCAAAAACAATGATAAGCATTATAAATGTACCTAGTGTTGCTCCGGCCGGGATTAGAATTTTTTTGTTGAGTTGGCCCGGTTCGGTGAATCCTTCAACTAATTGTGAAATTCCGTATACTAAAGCGGAAATTATGAATGGGATTTGTATTGTTTGATGCGTTATAGTTGCGTGTATTTTATAAAAATCAGCGAGAATCATGAGTCCGCTCATAATATAAATTCCACCTAAAATTGCGAAAAACCAAATTCCGACCTTTTGGATGTTTTTTATTGTTTCCATCGCGGATATTATACATATTTCCGTTAAACAAAGGAAGATTAGAATTTTTGTTCCATCAAAAGACGCTGTTGATTTCCCCTGCGAGGAAATCACAGCTCGCGCTCGGTTGTCACTCTTTTTGCTTTGCAAAAAGCCGTGCCCGCGACAACCTCCGCGACGCTTTTTCTGTACCAAAAATCTCTAATCTTCCAACTATTTCAAAAATTCTGTTATAATCTTCGCGTAAACTAAAAATTATGTTATCGGAAGAAGAGGTCAAACATATTGCAAAGCTTGCGAGAATTCGCCTTACTGATGCGGAAATTAAGAAGTATTCCACTCAGCTGACGGATATTTTGGAATATGTGAAAATTCTTGAAGAAGTTGATACAAAGAACTTTGAGCCGACTTCGCAGGTGACGGGGTTAAAAGATGTGACGCGTGAGGATGTTGTTGTGAGCAATTCTGCAACCGGTGAGGATTTACTTAAATGCAGTACGCTTCCGGTTCAAAACAATCAAATAAAAGTTAAACCTGTTATAAAACAATAATGGATCTGACGAATTTAACATTAAAGGAGGCAAGTGAAGGCTTAAAGGCTAAGAAATTTTCTTCTGTTGATTTAACAAAAGCTTATTTTGAACGTATAAAAAAAGTTGATAAAAATTTGCATGCGTATGTTTTGGAGACCGAAGAGCAAGCCCTTAAGGATGCGGAAAAAGCTGATGAAATTTTGGCGAAAGGAGAGGGGAGCGCATTAACCGGGATTCCATGTGCATTGAAAGATAACTTTAATACAAAAGGCGTGCGAACGACTTGTTGTTCAAAAATTTTGGAGAATTTTGTTCCACCTTATGACGCGACTGTTGTTAAAAAATTAAAAGAAGCCGGCGTTGTTGTTCTTGGTAAAACAAATACTGATGAGTTTACGTGCGGTGGTTCAACCGAACATTCATGTTTTGGTCCGACAAGCAATCCTTGGGACGTTTTTCGCGTTGCAGGAGGAAGCTCTGGTGGAAGCGCTTGTGCAGTTGCTTCTAATATGGCCGTGTTTGCACTTGGGACAGACACCGGTGGGAGTATCCGTGAACCTGCGAGCTTTTGCGGATGTGTTGGCTTAAAAGTTACATATGGAAGAGTTTCTAGAAGCGGTGTAACTTCTTTTGCTTCAAGCTGGGATACGATTGGTCCTCTTGCGAAAACTGTTGAAGATGCGGCTATGGTTTTGCAAGCTATTGCCGGTCATGATGATCTTGATTCAACAACGCCAAATATTCCTGTTCCTGATTATTTGAAAAATATTGATAAAGGCGTTAAAGGTCTTAAGATAGGTATTCCTAAAGAATACTTTGAAGAAGGGATTGAGGTAGGCGTGCGTGAAGTCGTTATGAATGCCGTTAAAGAATATGAAAAAATGGGCGCGGAAATTGTTGAGATTTCTCTTCCAATGACAAAATATGCCGTTGCGGCTTATTATATTGCGGCGCCTGCGGAATTGAGTGCGAATTTGGCGCGTTTTGACGGGATTCGATATGGAAGAAAGCCGCAAAATGAAGGTGAAGACTTGTTGGATTATTATTTTGCCGCTCGCGGAGAAGGTTTTGGCGATGAAATAAAAAGACGTGTAATGATCGGTACATATGTTTTGTCTGCCGGATATTATGATGCGTATTATAAAAAAGCGCAGAAAGTGAGAACTTTGATTATTAAAGACTTTGAAGATGCGTTTAAGAAAGTTGATGTGATGATTACACCTGTTGCGCCGATTCCCGCATGGAAAATTGGTGAAAAAATGAACGATCCTTTGGCAATGTATTTGGCCGATGCTTTTACGATTCCGATTAACGCAGCCGGTGTTCCTGCGATGTCTGTTCCTGCGGGTTTTGTGAAAGGAGATAAAGGCGATTTGCCGGTTGGAATACAAATTATTGGACCACAGTTTAGCGAGGAATTGTTGTTTCAAGTAGGTAATGCGTATGAGAAAAATTCAAAAGTCAAAGCTCAAAACGTAAAACCACAATTCAAAGCTTAAAGCCATAATTCATTGACATATGTATAATAATAGTTATTGTTAATGTATTATATGATTTAAATTCTTATGGTAAATTTTACCGTTAGTGGACCTGATTGGATTAATGCTCCTTGGAGACCATCAGAAGCAACATTGGCAAGAATGCGTAGGTTTGATGAAGAACAGCGGAGTATTGCAGCTGAAGTTGCTGGATTAAGTGCCGAAGAAAGAGAAAGAATTATTGATGATTTTTTGGGACCTGATGTTCCCGAAAAACGAAATTAAAAGTGCACGTTTAATTCTTCTGAATTCTTTTTAATTCCCGCGAATTCCCAAGCCATTTTGAAGATTGCTTTTTGAGTGTTTGCGATTTCTTTACTTTCGATAATCATGCCGATGAGTTCTCCTGTGAATGAAGCGATTGCGACTTTGTCGTCATAGATGTTGATTTCGTTGGTGAAATCAAATTTTTGTGGATCTATAAGGCGAATTTCACGGAAGTATTTTTTATCGTCTTTATGAACGGTTTTGCCGTATTCGTCGTCGGGCGCGATGCCACGTAAATAGATTTTCTTTTTTACGCGTTTTTTTACGTATTCATTGTCGTAATCAGGCCAAAAGTTGCGAATTTCACGTGAGTTCGCGTAGTTTAAGATTTCGCTTTTACTGGTTAACGTATCTGCATAAATGGCTTTTATACCTTCAACTCCTTCAAAGTAGCGGATGTGCGGATGGATTGCGTCTCCTTTTAAACGCTTTAAATCCGGTAGAATTGATTTTAAGTTTTGCGCTTTTCTGTGAGTTTCGGAAACTACAATTTCCGGATCTGTAGCACTGAAAAATTTGAGTTGGTTTTTTGTTAAAAAGCTGACAAAGCCCTTTTCTTTAAGCTTTTCGAGGATGTCGTATGTTGTGACGCGGTTGAGTCCGGATGATTTTGCAATTTTTGAAACAAGGCTTGTGCCAGATTCAAGACAGGCAATATAAACGCGGGATTCCTTGTCCGTTAATCCGATATCTTTAAGAGTGTGAATTAATGTTTTTGTCAATTTAAAATTGTTGTAGAAATTTTCGACAGTTAAATTTTACATCAAGGTTTTATGCCGCACAATGTATTTTATGTTTTATGTATTTTTTGGCCTTTGGATGCGATAAGTATTGGTAGTGAAACTTTTTTCTACAGTGATTTTTTCACGATTCAAAATTGATTGAAATTGAAAAATTTTAGTAATACTTTAAATTTGTGTTTTAAAAATTTATTTAAAATCTAACCCAAAAAATATGCCTACAAAAGCTGCGGCCGTAAGACGTAATTATTATAAAGATTTGCCAAAAACTGGCGTCACAAAGCAAATGGTGATGGATATTGTTAAGCACGAAGGAATTGAATTTGTGAACATGCAGTTTATTGATATTTTTGGCATAGTAAAGGGCATAACCGTTCCAACTTCTAAGTTGGAAGATGCGATTGATCACAATGTTTGGTTTGATGGTTCTTCGATTGAAGGTTATGCAAGAATTTTTGAAAGCGATATGTATTTGAAGCCCGATTTGAACACTTTTGCGATTATTCCTTGGACGCGTGAAAGCGCGCCAACCGCAAGAATTATTTGTGACGTTTATACGCCTGACGATAAACCTTTTGCCGGTGATCCTCGCGGCGTTTTAAAGAAACAATTGGAAGAGGCGAAGAAGCTTGGTTTTATATATTATACGGGTCCGGAACTTGAATTTTTTCTTTTTAAAAAAGATGAAGAAGGAAATATCACTCCTTTGCCACATGATTCAGGAAGTTATTTTGATTTTGCGACAGATTTGGGCGAAGAGATCAGAAAAGAAATGTGTTTTGCTCTTGAAGAAATGCGCATTGACGTCGAGAGGAGCACGCATGAAGTTGCGAATGGTCAGCAAGAAATCGGATTTAAATATGACAACGCTTTGAGCGCGGCGGATAATGCTGTTACGTTTAAATACGTTATGAAAACGATTGCCGCAAAACATGATCTTTATGCGACATTTATGCCAAAGCCGATTTTTGGGATCAATGGTTCTGGTATGCATGTGCATCAGAGTTTGTTTAAGGATGGGAAGAATGCATTTTATAAAAAAGGGGATGCGCCTTATTATTTTTCAGATATGGCAAAAAGTTTTATTGCCGGTCAATTAACGCATATTCGTGAAATGAGCGCGATTCTTGATCCGATCGTGAATTCATATAAAAGACTTGTTGCGGGTTATGAAGCGCCTGTTTATATTGCGTGGGGACAAATGAATAGATCTGCTTTAATTCGTGTTCCAAGATTTACAACGGGGCGAGGGGAGGCAACTAGGTGTGAACTTAGATGTCCGGATCCAACTTGCAATCCATATCTTGCTTTTTCTCTTATGCTTGCCGCTGGATTGGACGGTATAAAGAGAAAATTAACTGCACCAAAGCCGGTTGAAGAGAATATTTATCATTTGTCAGAAGCGGATAGAAATCTCAAAAACATTGATTCTTTACCAAAAGATTTATATGAAGCTTTGCAGGAATTTAAAAAGAGCAAGCTTGCTGAAAATGTCCTTGGCGAACATATATTTGGTAAATATTATGATGCGAAAATGAAAGAGTGGGATGAATATCGAATTAGAGTGACGCAGTGGGAACTCGATAAATATCTTGAGCGATATTAATTATTTACACAGGTTAATTATCAATTTTTCCATTGCCAGCATCGCTTCCGTCTTATTATCAACAGTTTCCTTAACCTTGCCGGTTTTGGTATCAGCGTCGGTTTTAAGGAGCATTGCGTAAATTTCACGCAGGCGATCAAGGTTGAAATTTTTGGCTTGTTGACTATAAATGCTTATTACAAATGGTTGTATCTTTGGGTCATATAAATGGAATTTTTGCCCTATTTGATTAAATGAAAGATTTTGATTTTTTAAATCCCAAGCAAGAGTCAAAAGTCTAAAATGTCGCAGTATCATGCTGAAAATTTGATGATGGTTTTCGCCACTGGAAACAAGTGTGTGAAATAATTTCATTGCTTTTGATGTATTTTTTTCGCCGATTGCGTTCGTGAGTTTGAAAATTGACGTTAGCGGATTTGGAGGTACAAGCATGTCGATATCTTCTTTTGTTATTTCTTTGCCAAGACGATAAGTCGCAAGTTTTTCCATTTCTTTTTCAGCTGCCCAAGAGTCTCCATTTACGGCTTCTATGAGATATTTTATTGTATCTGGTTTGATTTGGCTTTTTGATTTTTCAGCAAGCGCTTTGATGAAATTTTGGAGCTCGAATTCTGTGAAAATTTTGAAGAGTTTTATTGTTCCGATTTCTTTAATTTTTTTAAAAATTGCACCGGTTTTTATTTCTTTTTCTTCAAAGAAAACAACGATTGTGGAAGAGGGGACTTTTGAAAGCGCGTTTACGAGTTTTTTTGTTTGTTTTTCTTCCGCAGGTTTATCTTCTGACTCATTTGTTGATCCTTTTACCTGTTTTTTGCTGTGATCCTCAATATAATTTTTTATAATAACCAGCTTTTTTTCACTTAAAAAAGGTGCGACCAAAATGGCGGAAATTATTCCATCTGTTTTTTCAGCATCTTCAAATATTTCCATGTCGCTATCGCCATGTTTTTTTACAAATTCATCTTTCCATCTGTTTAGCTCGGCTGTTGATGAAAAAATATTTTCACCGTGAAAAAGATAAATATTTTTAACTTGTTCGATTTTTTTTTCTTCCGGCATGAGCTTATTGTATGCCATATGTGATTAAAAATACAAACGCGCTTATTGTGCGCTTACTGTGCCCAATAATAATAGGATTTGCTTTTGTGTAAATTATTTATTATAATTTTATTTAGTTTTTAGATATACAATTTTTTTATATATAATTAACCCCTAAAAAATGAACAAAAAAATGTTAATCGGCGTATTGCTGATTGCCGTTTTAGCCGTGGGCGGGTATTACTTTTATCAGTCTTCCGGTGGAAGCGGGGTGAAGGGAAATATCTTTACAACTTCAACGGGCTCGACTGCGCCAATTGTAAGTGTTTATGACGATTTTGGCGTTAAGTCGTCAAATGTCGGAGTACGTATGGTAAGTGATTTTGACGCTAATCCTTCTATGGTTGCAGGTTTTAGCAAGACGACATTTCAGGTCTACGATAAAACTACGGGCGCGATTTTGACAAATTATAGGGATTGTGCGAACACTTCCACTTCTCCTAATTCTCCAAAGTTTTACGATTTAACAAAGTTGAACGGTTTATCCATTAATCTTACAAAACAAGGCGGATATTGTACGGATGCGTGTGGTGAGATCAAATTGATACCTGACAACACACAGACGTCGCAGACGATACTTTCTATTTTTGATGAAACTGCAAAGCTTGCATGTTATTCATCTAAAGCTTGTTCTGTAAAGACAGATACATTTCACGCTTTGTTAAAATCTAAAGTTCTTAAATTTGCCGATTTAAAGAAATTTTATACTGATAATTTGACTGTCGGCGGTTGTGCGGTCTCAATTACAGACCTTAATGAATATAAATGTTTTGAAGCTAAGGATATATTTGCCACCGCTGTTTCTGGAGGAGATTATGATTCAGCCAAGATAGCTTTTGGCAAAATTGCTCAGATTAGTGGCTGTGCCCTTGGAGCTTCAGATGCAGCTGCGCTTGCTGATTACGGAAAGCTTGGAAGCGCGGATAAGTGTAAGGATTTGAAAGATCAATTAAAGGCTGCATTTGATGCTAATAAAGATTCGGCTACAATTGCCAGTTTATTGAATCAAATCAAAAATCAATCTAATTGTGACTCTACTGTTGCAGAGAAGGCTGCTTATGATGCTTTGCTTGCCAAGGAAAAATGTGATAAAGCTCAGCTTAATTTGAAAAACTTTTTGGATAATATGCCAAAAGATAGTTCGGTTCAACCATCAGACGCTCTTGCATCGGGCATTGCGTATTTATCTATTAAAGCAATGGTTCCAACATGTACTTTGTCTTCGACTTTAGCTTCCACCTACAATACTCAAGTTTGTTCGATGATAAATAATTCATTTACAAAAAAAGATACTGCTAAAGATGTGAGTGGTGCATTAGCCGTTGTTTCAACTGCCGGTAAGGTGGGTTGTATAACAACTACTCCGGTTGTTGCTAATGCTTTCATGAAAACCAACAATACTAATGTTTGTAAAAAGCTTGGAACGGACTTCATGACGGCTAAGGCCGGTAGCAATAGCGCGAAGATGACTTCTATTAAAAAGGATGGTACTACGTTAGGGTGTAATATGACTTCTTGGAGATAATACAATTTTTGAAAAAGACCTCGGCTTGTCCGGGGTCTTTTTTTGTGGTAAATTTTTCTAAGATGTAATCAAATAAAAAATGAATCTTCCACTATTGCTAGTTAATTTTAAGGCCTATGAGAAATCGACGGGTTTTAATGCTGTTGCATTAGCCAAAATTCATGATGAGGTTGCAAGTGAAACGGGTTTAAGCATTGCGATTGCTGTTTCCGCGGTTGATATAAAAGATGTTGTTGCGGCTGTTAAGATTCCGGTGTTTGCCCAGCACTGCGATCCCGTTGATTTTGGTGCGCGTACGGGATTTCTTCCTCCAAAGCTTTTAAAAAGCCTTGGTGTTTCAGGAACGCTTTTGAATCATTCTGAGCATCAAATTTCGGATGAGGTTTTGCAAAAAAGCATTGAAGCTGCAAAGGCGGCGGGACTTTTTGTTATCGTTTGCGCGAATACGCCGGAAAAGGGTGCTGATGTAGTTAAATTTGGTCCGGATTTGATTGCTGTTGAGCCGCCGGAATTGATTGGTGGTGATATTTCTGTTGCAAAGGCAAAGCCGGATATTATTGTGAAATCTGTTGAATTAATCGGTCGTGATAAAGTTCTTGTCGGTGCAGGCGTTAAGAATGGCGAAGATACGAAAATAGCACTTGAGCTGGGCGCGCAGGGCATTCTTGTTGCTTCCGGAGTTACGAATTCACTTGATCCTAAGAAAGCAATTTTAGATTTGGTTTTACCATTTAAAAAATAAACACATGAACATCCAATTTTCGAAGAGTCATTTTAATCTTAATGACGAGCAAAAAGATTATATTCTTAAAAAAGTTGAGCATCTTGCGACGTTTGCGGATCGCATGAACGATGAATCGGCTGAGGTTCACATTAATGTCAAAGAAAATAAGATGAAGGGGACTGATAATAATGTTTCGATTGAAATCACGATGATTGTTCCACATGCATTAATTCGCGCGGAGGTTGATGGAAAGACCGTTCAAGAAGCGACAGATTTATGTGAAGAAAAACTTCGAAAGCAGATTGAGAGGTATAAAGGTAAACTTCATAGAAGGGTTGATTCCGGCAAATTGATGCCAAAATCGACGCTTGAGCAATTGGCGGGAACGCAAGAGGAATATGTTGAATTGAAAAAGATTTTGAAGAGAAAAGTTTTCAATGATTTGAAGTCGATGCACGAAGAAGAGGCTCTTGAGCAAATGGAACTTCTTTGCCATGACTTTTTTGTTTTTGAGAACGTTGCAACAGGAGCTCCTGCGGTTGTTTATCAAAGAGCGGACGGAACATATGGCTTAATTGATATAAAAACATCTCCTAAACAATAAAATATGGATATAACTTTTATTGCTATTTTTGTCGCATGGGCAGTTCTTGTTTTTCATTATCCAAGGTTTTTTACAATTCTTCTTTCATTTGAATTTTATGGAATCCCTTTTACGTTTGTTGAATGGCTTACATATGCGACGGCTTTTGCGCTTTTGATAGTTTATAGAAAAAGAGCTCTTAAGTGGTTTGATGAATTTTTTGAAGGAAATATTTTTAGAAAAATTGAATTTTGGGTTTTTGCGTTTTTTGTCGTTAATGTTGTTTCGGTTTTTATTGTTCCTCTGGAATTCAGAAATCAGGCTCTTGGGATTTTGAAAGGATGGATTTTTGCACCGATTGTTTATTTTTTCATTGTAAAGGGATTTATTAAGAATTTAGCTGATGCAAGGCGTTTGTTGGATGCTTATCTTGGTTCCGCAGTTGTTTTATCAGTTATTGGGATTTATCAATATATGCATGGAATTTTGATTGATAATCGCGTGACGGCACTTTTTACATCCGCAAATTATTTGGCGTTTTTTATAGCTCCTGCCTTTGTTTATGCTGCGATTTTGGCATGGCAAAACATTCGTGTGATTGAGATGCCTTGGTGGAAAAAAGTTTTCATTAAGTTGTTTAGAAAAGAAGTCGATGAAACGAATACAGCTTTCTTCTTTGCTTATTTGGGATGTGCTTTGATTACGGGATTTGCCCTTACGGCAACCAATTCTTATGGTGCGTTTATTGGCGTTATTTTTGCCGCAATTTTATATAGCATTTATCATTATTGTTTTTCTCCTTGGAGGCAAAATTTACATTCAAGTGTTCAGAGAATAGTTATTTTTACAGTTTTACTTGTTGCGTTTTTGGGCTTATTGGTGCCAAAGCTTGATGCATGGAAATTTAATACTTTATTTACGTTTAAAGATGGAACTTCTTCTGCGATAAGACTTGAAACGTGGCAAGTTGCAGGCGATTTGATAGCGAAAAATCCTGTTATGGGAATTGGACTTGGACAGTTCCAGAATGAATATAGCGCGCATGCGGAAGAGACTCTTGGGCGAGCACCTGTGAGGACTTCCATGTTGCATCCACATAACGTTTTCATGACAACATGGCTTTATTCCGGCATTATTGGACTTTTTGTATTTTTGGCGATTTTGTTTCAGGTTTTTATGCTTTTAAGGAATAAAAATTCTGATGTTAGGAGGAGGCTTATTGTTGTTCTTGCGGCTATGATGCTTGTTATTGTGATGCATGGATTTGTTGATACACCATTTTGGAAAAATGATTTGGCAATGCAATTTTGGTTGATTGCCGGATGTGCTTTTGGGCTTTCTAAAAAATAAAATGAGGGGAAAAATAATCAAAGGTATCGGGAAGGGAAAGGGCCTCGGTTATCCAACTGTTAATATTGAAATTCCGGTGGATTTTAAATATGGATTTGGTGTTTATAGTGCGAATGTTCTTATTGGTGACGAAAAGTATTTGGGTGCGTTTTTTTATGGTGAACGAAGTATTTTTGGCATAGAAAAGCCAAGTCTGGAGGTTTATTTAATTGATTTTAAAGGCGAAATCAATGAGAGTGAAATTGAATTTGAAACTTTCAATAAAGTGCGAGATGTGAGAAAATTTGATTCAGCTGAAGAGCTTAAAAAAGCAATTTTCAGTGACGTTGAGATTATAAAAAATAATAAAAATGAATAAACTGTTAACTCCTTTAAAGTTCCTGTATCACAAAATAACAGCTATTTTTGCGAATATTCGTTATAGATTTCCTGCGCGAAAATTAAAAGTTATTGGAGTTACAGGGACAAACGGAAAAACTACAACCGTGAATTTGATTGCAGATATTTTTCATGAGGCTGGAATTCCTTTTGGAATGGCCTCTACAATCAATTTTCGTATTAAAGATAGGAAATGGACCAATGTTACGAAAATGACAACGCAAAGTGCGGGTTTTATACAAAAGTTTTTGCGTCAGCTTGTTAATGAAGGTTGCACACATGCAATTATTGAAGTTTCTTCACATGCCCTTCATCAATCCAGGGTTTTGGGTGTTGATTTTGGCAGTGCGGCTATCACAAACGTTACAGTTGATCACCTTGAATATCATGGAGGTTTTGAAAAATATAGAAAAGCAAAGGAGTTGTTATTTCGAAGTTTGTCTTCTTATAAAGGAAAAACCGGCAAACCTTCTGCGTCTGTTTTGAATATTGATGATAAAGAAAATTTTGAGTTTTTTAATAAATATAATGCAGATCGAAAATATACATATGGTATTAAAGAAGGGCTTTGCAGAGCCAAAAATGTTGTGCTACATGAGGAGGGCTCAAACTGGATTTTATCTACGCCGTTTGGTGATATTGATATTAATTTAAATTTGATTGGTTATGTGAATGTTTATAATGCATTGGCAGCCGCTTGCATTGCTTTGGCTGAACATATTCCGCTTGAGACGATAAAGAGTGCACTTGAAAAATGTTCGACTGTTCCGGGCAGATTTGAAAATCTAAAATTCGGACAGCCATATAAAATTATCGTCGATTATGGTCATACTGCTGATGCGCTTGAGAAATTGTTTGCAACTTATAAAGAGCTTACAAAAGGGGATTTGATTGTTGTTTTTGGAGCGACAGGTGGCGGGAGAGATAAAGGCAAAAGGCCTATTATGGGTGAAATTGCGGATAAATATGCCGATTATATTATTCTGACGGATGATGACCCTTATGAAGAGGATGAAATCGAAATTATTGAAATGATTGCGAAAGGTATAAAACGTAAAGAAGGGGAAAAGCTTTGGAAGATTCCGGATAGATATGAAGCGATTAAATTGGCGCTTTATTTAGCCAAAAAAGACGATACTGTGATTGTTTCCGGAAAGGGTTGTGAAGAGATCATGATGATTCATGGAAAGAAAATTCCGTGGAATGATGCTGAGGTGATCAAGGCAATTTTATCGCGTGAAATTAAGGTGCAGATTTAAATAATTTATTATAAAAATGGTTGATTTGAATGGTTTTTTGATTGTTGATAAGCCGACCGAAATGACTTCTTTTAAAGTTATAGATTATTTGAGGCGCGTTACGGGTGTGCGAAAAATTGGGCACGGCGGGACGCTTGATCCTTTTGCGACCGGAGTTTTGATTATTGCGATTGGTAAAGCGACAAAAAGATTGGACGAGTTTTTGGGTAGCGATAAAATTTATTTGGCAAAAGTTAGGTTTGGCGCGGTTTCGGATACTTATGATAGGGATGGTGTTATTGTTCCATATGAAAAAGGCGCGAAATCGTTTGATGTATCTCGCGTTTCGCTAGATGTGATCAAAAAAGTTGTTCAACAGTTTGTGGGCGATATTGAACAGATGCCACCGAAATTTTCCGCAATAAAGATCAAAGGCCGAAGAGCTTATGATTATGCGCGAAAAGGCGTTGAGATTGAGATGACTGCGCGAAAAGTTAAGGTTTATGATATTGAAGTTGTTGATTATAAATGGCCGGATTTGGATATTCGAGTGAGATGTGGAAAAGGGACTTATATAAGGAGCTTGGCTTTTGATATTGGCGAAAAGCTTGGATGCGGAGCTTATTTGCAGGAGCTTAGAAGGGAAAGCGTTGGTGATTTTGATTTGAGAAGAGCGACAAAGCTTGAAGATTTGAAAGTCGCAGAGGATGTTTTAAAAATGATTTTTGCGAATTAATTAATACGCCTTTATAATTTGTTTATGCAATTTTTTTATCCGATTATATTTGCTTTTGCTTTGGGCCTACTTCTGATGTTTTTGGCTGTGAAGATTTTTCCAAAGCTTGGAATGTTGGATCGACCATGGAAATATGGCTTAAAAAGAGAAAGAATCCCTTATTATGGCGGGATTGCGATTTATTTAACTTTTATTACTGCGGTTTTGATGTTTTTGCCTTTTGATAGGCAAGTGGCTGGTGTTTTGATTGGTGGAAGTATGATTTTTATTGTTAGCCTGCTTGATGATATTTTTGATGTGAAGCCTGTTATTCGTTTGATTGTGCAGGTTCTGGCGGCGTGTATTTTGATTTTGAGTGGGATTGGGATTTTATCGATTAGTAATCCTTTTGGAGGCGCACCTTTTATTCTTGATGCGCAGAAATTTGAATTTGTTATATTTGGTATAAAGATGAGCTTCGCGCTGTTATCTGCTATTTTTACGATTATTTGGGTAATTTTGATTATAAATACGATAAATTTTTTGGATGGAGTTCCGGGCATGGTTTCCGGAACAAGCACTATTGCCGGATTTGCGATTTTTTTGCTTGCGATTCGACCCGGGAATCTAGTTGATCAGCATGCGGTTGCTTTGATGGCGGGCGTTATTGCTATCACCGCTTTGAGCTTTTTGATTTTCGATTTTCATCCACCAAAAATATTGATGGGTGATACGGGAAGTATGTTTTTGGGCTTTATTTTGGCCACTTTGGCAATTTATTCCGGTGGAAAAGTCGCGACAGCTTTTCTTGTTCTTGGTTTTCCGATTTTGGATGCGGTTTGGGCGATATTTAGGCGTTTGCTTAGCGGCAAATCGCCATTTAAAGGAGATCTTGGGCATTTTCACCACAGGTTGATTGCAATTGGCTTATCTGAAAGGAAAGCAATGCTTACGATTTATTTTGTGAGCTTGGTTTTTGGTGGAATTGCGGTTTTTATTGGAAGTGGGCAGAAATTGGTGGCAATTATTATTATGGCGATTTTGATGGTTTTGATCGGTTTTGTCATGGCCAAACGTCTTGATATTAAGCGCTGATTGGAGTATATAATTTATGCTATGGCAGACTTAGTTGCGGACATAAAGGCGCGGCTTTCTATTGAGGATGTTGTTGCAAATTACATCCCTTTAAAACGTGCCGGCAGAAGTTTTAAGGCGTGTTGTCCTTTTCACAATGAAAAGACGCCTAGTTTCGTTGTGAGTCCGGAAAAGCAAATTGCTTATTGTTTTGGGTGTCATCAGGGTGGCGATATGTTTAAATTTGTTGAGCAGGTTGAGAATACGGATTTTATGGGAGCTATGCGGATTTTGGCGGATCGGGCGGGACTTAAGCTTGAAGATTATAAAATTGAAACCGATAAGCCAAGAATCAGTAAATCCGAGAAAGAGACTTTAATTCAGATGCACGAGGCTGCCGCAGAATATTTTGTTGACAATTTATGGAATACCGAAGATGGCAAAAAGGTCATGCAGTATTTGAAAAATCGAGGAATGACAGATGTGATAATCAGGCATTTTAAAGTTGGTTTTGCGCCGGATAATGACAGTGGACTTATTGATCATTTAGTTAAAAAAGGCTTTCAAAAGAGTGCGATGATTAAATCCGGTTTGGTTACAAGTAAAGACGTTTCTTCGGATAAGATTTTTGATAAATTTCGAATGCGGCTTATGTTCCCGATTGCAGATGCCACGGGCAACGTTATTGCTTTTGGTGGACGTGCTTTAAAAGACGCGCAAGAGCCAAAATATTTGAATTCTCCGGAAACGGAAATTTATCACAAGGGTTCTGTTTTATATGGACTTTATTATGCAAAGAAGGCCATTAAAGATGCTGACGAAGTCGTTGTGGTTGAAGGATATATGGATACTTTGATGTCTTTTCAATCCGGAATTGAAAACGTTGTTGCGAGTTCCGGAACAGCGCTTACGCAGGAGCACGCGCGTATGATTAAAAGAATAACTTCAAACGCTGTTTTTGCGTTTGATAATGATAATGCCGGACAGGAAGCTTCTAAGCGCGCGTTTATTATTGCGCAGGAACAGGAAATGTCGATTAAATTTTTGAAAGTTCCGCATGGCAAAGATCCTGCTGATAGCGCGAAAGAGAATCCGGATGAGCTTAAGGCTGCTATTAAGAATGCAAAGCCGTTTTTGGAAGTGTTTTTTGATAATTTGGCCGGGAGGTTTGATTTGAATGATCAGGCGCAATTAATGGAATTTTTGCGTGAATGTATGTCTGTTTTGAGCGCTGTTAAAAATAATATTATTCAAGATTTGGCTGTAAGAAGTCTTTCTGCGAGGATAAACGTGAAAGAGGAAAAAATTTATGACGAAATCGAAAGATATAAGAGCTTGGCCTTAAAACAGCCGCAAAGTAAAATGAAGGAGCCTCCTTCAGATAATGGTGCAAATGTTAAAAAGATGTCTGCAGAAGATACGATTTTAGCTATACTTTTTCTTTACCCTGAACTTTTTTCAACAATTGATTCCAGGATTGATGAAAATGATTTTGAAAATGAATTAAAATCGCTTTACAAAACCTTTGTCACTCAAGACGGTTCTATTACTGATGCAATTCTGAAAAATTTAGATTCTGAGCAAGAGCGTAACCGCGTACATTTTTTGAGTTTATATGCTGAATCTAGGTACGAAAATATTAAAGCTGAAGCCGTTAGGAAGGATTTTGACCAGCTTGTACAACACGTTGTTTCAAAGAAAATGGTTGTTAAAAAAGAAGAGCTGAAGAAAATGATCAAAGAGGCTGATAGAAAAGGAGATATGGGAGGGCGAGAAGCTCTTCTGAACGATCTACAAAAGTTATGTTCCAAATAAAATAATTGAATTTATGGCAAAAATTAAAAAGTTTATAGTGCACCCGACCGATGATAGATTGGCCGGTTTTCCAAAAGAGGTTCAGGATCTTGTTAAAAAAGGTCGTGGACAAGGTTTTATTACACAGGAAGAGCTTCTTAAAGCTGTTCCACATGCGGAAGATGACGTTATTCTTCTGGATGAGATTTATAGTTTATTTTTGGATTGTGGAGTTGAGGTTATTGATATGAAAGAGGCTGATTCTATGATTTGGGATGCTGAGCCAAAAGATGAAGTTACGCCTGAGGTTGTTCGTGTTGATAAAAAGAAAAAAACTTCTGATTATAACGAGATTGCGAATGATTCAATTAGACTTTATTTATGCGAAATTGGTAAAGTTTCGCTTTTGAACGGTAAGCAAGAAGTTGATCTTGCGAGACGTATTCTTAAGGGTGATCAGTCTGCAAAACAACAGCTTGCGGAAGCCAACTTGAGACTTGTTGTCAGTATTGCTAAAAAATATATTGGACGCGGTCTTTCTTTCTTGGATTTAATTCAGGAAGGGAATATTGGTCTTTTCCGTGCGGTTGAAAAATTTGATGCGAAAAGAGGATTTAAATTTTCAACATATGCAACTTGGTGGATTCGTCAGGCTATAACTCGTGCTATTGCAGATCAAGCCAGAACGATTCGTATTCCGGTTCATATGGTTGAAACGATTAATAAGCTTACTCATACGCAAAGAAGACTTGTGCAAGAACTTGGTCGCGAACCTTTGATTGAAGAGCTTGCGGCTGAAATGGACATGGATATAAAAAAGATTAAACACATTCTTAAGATTTCTCAGGATATTGTTTCTTTGGAAGCGCCGGTTGGTGCTGAGGAAGATAGCAAATTGGGCGATTTTATTGAGGACGACGATACTTTGAGCCCATCTGATAATACAAATAGACAGCTTGTTAAAGAGAATATTCTGAGTTTGCTTCAATATTTAACCCCACGCGAAAGAAAGATTATTGAAATGCGTTTTGGGCTTAAAGATGGCGTTGGACATACTTTGGAAGAAGTTGGTCGTGAATTTAAAGTTACACGTGAAAGAATTAGACAAATTGAAGCAAAGGTTTTGCAAAAGTTAAAAGAACATCCGCTTAGTGCGAAGATTCGTCCATGATGACGAAATTTTAAATATCAATTATCAATTACCAAAATAATTATGGCAGACGAACAAAATCAAACACAAGGAGGAGGACAGGTCGGCGATGATAAAATGACTTTTGTTACTAAAGAAGGTCTTCAAAAGATCCAAGAAGAGCTTGAAAATCTTAAAAACGTAAAAAGAAAGGACGTCGTTGAGAGAATCAAGGAAGCTATTACTTATGGTGATCTTTCTGAGAACTCTGAATATGAAGATGCGAAAAATGAACAAGCTTTCGTTGAAGGTAGAATCATTGAGCTTGAAGACAAGGTCAAATATGCAAAAATTATTGATGAAAAGAAAAAATCTGCAAATCAGGTTAGAATTGGCAGCACTGTGACAATAAGAAGAGTTGGAAAAAAGTCTGCTGAATCAGAAGAATATATAGTTGTTGGTTCAACTGAAGCAGATCCTGTAAATGGCAAGATCTCAAACGAATCGCCTGTTGGCAAAGCTTTGCTTGGCAAAGAAGATGGCGAAACTGTAAAAGTTTCCGCTCCAGCCGGTTTTATTGAATATGAGATCGTGAAAGTGAAATAAACATAATAAAATGCGATTCGGACCATCTCTAAAGGTTATTTCCGAGGCAACTCTTGTGATTGGGTTTTTTGTTGTTGGGTTTTATATGGTTTTGAGTATTTATGGTTATAGGTACGATACGATTCTTAATGACTTTGAAAAGACCAGCATTGTTGATCTTGGAGGCTATTTGAAAGATGTTGATGTTTTTTTGGATGACGTTAAGGTTTCCAATAAGCTTCCTTTTACAATTCGAGGAGTTAATCCTGGAATTCATCACGTAGTCGTAAAGGGGCCTTCGCATTTTGATTTTAAGGCGTTTTTGAATGTTAGTAATGATTTAGTTTCAAAAATAGACTCAGTTATTCTTATGCCTGATAAAATCGTTTTTAATGAGGTCGTTTTTGATCCGGCTTTTAAGTTTGAAAGTGAGGTTTATGCCGATAGGAGTGTTTATTCTAATGGCAATGAGGTTTGGTTTGTTAATCCTGATGGTGTAAAAAAACTTATCTCAAGGATGTATTCTCCCGTGACGATGGTGAAATTATTTTCAGATGGATATAGTTTGCTTTTCGTTCGCGATAAGAAGCTCTTTTTTTGTGATCAGCTAATGCAAAACTGCTATGCGCTTCGTGATTACAAAGAAGGGGATTTGTTTATTTCAAAAGCCGGTAAGATTTTTTATAAGGAAAAATCCGGGAAAATCTTTGAGTTTGAGATTATGAAGGAAAGTTCTATCTATGCTTTTTAGTCGTGTATTTCGGAATGTTCATTTTAGCTGCGATTTCTTTGCTTTCTTTTTTATATTTCTTGAAGAATGTATAGACCTGTTTGCCTGTCCAATAAACAAATATTAAAAGCGTAAAATAAAGCATGAATCTCATGCTGAAGAATGCGATATTCTCATAGCGCGAGAATACGAGGAAGCCTATTATTGCTGCAAAATATAACAAATTTAGAGGTACGGTTCCAAAATTCTTTTTAAACGCCGGATTCTTGTGTTTTTTGATTAAGAATCTTGATATTAATGCGCCTGTCAATAATATTAAAAAAAGCACTAAGAATATCGTATAGAAGCTAAATTTTACGCCTGGAGCAGGGGAGAATAAGTATTTTAGAATGTCATTCATGGTTGTTATTTTTTAAGTTTTTTTATTATTGGGTCGAACAAATTATACCTATTTAGAAAAAATATTAAAGAGATTATGAATACTGACATGGAAGCTATGTGTGCGAATCTTATTCCTAATATTTCAAGAGCTTCATTTCCGCGCCAGAATTCTTCCAAAAATCTAAAGCCGCTGTATGAAATTATTCCAATAAACATTATATTTCCTTGTTTGATTTTGTTTTTTAGCATCAAGACGCCTAAAGTGATCGTTAGCACTATTAGGAATAATGTGCCATATATTTGCACCGGATGTATTGGGATTGTGTATGGGATTTCTATATTTTCAAAACTTATTCCCCATGGGAGTTCTGTTGGAGAACCATAGTTCGTTCCATCGAAAAAGGCTCCAATATAACCAAAGATCATCCCCAGCAATATGGAAACCGTCAATACGTCGCCCCATTTCATCATGTTCTCACGTGTGCGTTTTGCATACCAATAAAATGCAATTGTTATTCCTGCGATTGCGCCCCAAAAAGACAGCCCTTTATCCCATATTGAGATTAGTCCAAATAGCTTGTTAAGGCCAAAATCTGAGAAGTAGTAATCCAGATTTTTAAATATAAAAACCATTCTCGAGACTATTAATCCGGATAATAATATTTTGAAAAAATAAATGCGCAGAAAGTTTAATTTTAGCCTTAACGTGAGTGCAAATTTTGTTAGAGATAAGCTGCCGACAAGGAATCCCATAATAATAAATACCCATAAGGTGTTTATGGCTATTGGTCCGTATTCAAAGAGTATTGGGTACATTAAAAGTTAAGTATGATTAATGTTGATAATATTAATATGAGTATAAATGCTAGAATCGCACTTGCAAGATTTTTCTTAAATAACATGTTGCGCGCGGTAAATGTTATGTTTGTTATGAATAAAATTGCCGTAATGTAATTGAATTGAACGGATTTTTGGATTGCGAATATTGAGCTTTCCGCATTTTCAATTATGTTTTTTGAAATGATATATTCTGAAATGATGTAAAACGTTAGGTAGAAAGCCAATAAATATCCGGAAAGAATTGTTAATTCGTCGATTGCTTTATTAAATAGCGAGTCTTGTTCAAGGCTGTCGCGCTCCTGTTTGATTTTGTCTTGTATGGATTTGATTTCACTTTCAACCTGCTCTTTTTCGTATAAAAGTTTTTTGATCGTTTCTTGCATTTCATTTAGCACTTCTTCGGAGATTTCTTTTTTATAAATCTTATTGTAATCGTTGAGTTTTTGTTTGACTATGCGGAGTTTGGTTTTAGCCTCTGTTAAGCGCGGATCTTCTTCTAAGCTTTCTTCTATAAATTCGAAAAATTGGTTTAAAAATTTATTTATCGAGGAAGGCCTCACCGAGTTTACAATATTGTTATTTCTCCATGTTGCGATTCTGCCTAAAATGTCTTGTTTAAGCGTTTTTCCAAGCTTATTTCTTTGGATATCGCTAAGCATTGTTTTTATTTCGATGTTGAATGCTTGGACTTTTGCATCATTTGCTTTTTGAGCTATATATATTTCTTGATTTTGTATGTACCTAAGCAAATCTTCGCTTAAATGAGCGATATAATCGGTGTTTGAACTCGTTTTAAGACGCATAAGCCTGTCTTTTCTTTTTTCTATATTTTCATATTCTTCAGGCTTTATTATTTCTCCAAAATTTTTAAATAATTCTTCAATTTTTTTAACGACAAAGTCAACTTGGGCGGCGACATATTTGCTTTGTACTTCTTTATCGTCGAGCGTTTTTTTGGCGGCCATTGTAGCGTCACTTTCCTGTCCGGTTTGTTCTTTTTTGAATTCCGTATATAAATCAATTACGCCTTTTTGTTTTTCAGTTTCTTTTTCTTCAATTGTTGCCGCGCCTTTACAAAGAGTCTCAACCGCGAGGTGATATTCTTGATTTAGCTTTTTAAATGCGGAATATTTGTCTTTTGCTTCTATTGTACCTTTTACTTTTTTATTGTTTTGATCAACCGCTTCAAATTCGTATTTAACAATTTTACCGATGATTTTCTTTTCTTCCAGATCGGAAATCGGCGTAATATCCAGCACCGAGAACTCCATTTTATTAAGTTTTTCTCGGGCAGAATTTTCATTTTCCGCTTCGATGATCCCGTCAAGTTGGTTGCCTTCTTGATTTATGACGGTGTAACTAAACTTTTGCATTTTATTTATATAGGCCTGTGCTTTTTATTTATATAGACCTGTACTACTTCGTAGCGGTCTGCTGAGCGGCCTGTTTAATGAATGCGAAAAACAGAGGATGTGGACGTAATGGGCGCGATAGGAATTCCGGATGGAACTGTGTGCCTATCATGAAGGGGTGTCCTTTGATTTCCGCGATTTCAACCAATTTTTCCTTTTCATATAGTCCGCTGATTATAAAGCCAAACGGTTCGAGCTTTTCTATGTAATCATTGTTGAATTCGTAGCGATGTCTGTGGCGTTCTTCGATTCTGTCTGTTTTGTAAGCCTTTTCTGTGAGGGTGCCTTTTGTAAGTTTGCAAGGATATGCGCCAAGCCTGAGCGTGCCACCTTTATCTCTTTGATGCGATTGTCCGGGTAAAAAGTGAATTATGTATTTTGATTTATCCAATTTGCATTGTTCGTCAAATTCTTCGGATGTGATTTTTGAGTCTTTAAGCATTGCGCGAGCGAATTCTATGCTCATAATTTGCATTCCAAGACAAAGTCCAAAATATGGAATTTTGTTTTCTCTCGCATATTTTGCGGCCATAACTTTTCCTTCAATTCCACGTATTCCAAAGCCGCCCGGAACAAGAATTCCATCGCAAGATTTGAGGTCTTTCCAAGCTTCTTTGTCTTTTTGCTCGAGTTTTTCAGAGTCTATCCATAAAGTTTTTAATTTGCGTTTATTATGGTAGCAAGCGATTTTTAGTGATTCGATGACGCTTAAATATGCATCGCCAAGTCCGGTATATTTTCCGACCAGTCCGATTTTTAAAACGGGTCTATGTGCTTTTATTTCACCAACAAGATTTCTCCATGCTTTTAAATCAGGTTTTAATTTGCCAAGATTGAGTTTTTTGGCTATCAGTTCAGTCATGTGATAATCTTCATAAATAAGCGGTACTTCGTATATTGATTTAACGGTTGTTCCCGGAATTACAGCTTCTTCTCCAACGTCGCAGAAAAGTGATATTTTTTTAAGAAGTTCTTTTGAAATTTTTTGATCAGCTCTTGCAATGATTATATCCGGCTGAATACCAATTGAGCGAAGTTCACGCACAGATGCTTGAGTTGGCTTTGTTTTGAGCTCTTTTGATGCTTCAAGATATGGGAGAAGGGTGAGATGAATAAATAGTGTATTTTCGTGACCGAGTTTGTAACGCATTTGGCGAATTGCTTCAAGGAATGGAAGTCCTTCGATGTCTCCAACCGTTCCGCCTATTTCAACAAGCATAACATCCGCTTTTGATTGAGTGGCTGCCGAAATTATGCGATTTTGAATTGCGTTCGTGATATGTGGAATAATTTGAATTGTGCCTCCTAGAAATGTGCCTTTTCTTTCTTTACCAAGAACTTCCGAATATATTTTTCCTGTTGATACGGAAGAAGGTTCGGTTAGATTTTCATCAATGAATCTTTCATAGTGACCAAGGTCAAGATCGGTTTCCGCTCCGTCATTTGTGACAAAAACTTCTCCATGTTGAAATGGGCTCATTGTGCCCGGATCAATATTTAAATAAGGATCCATTTTTTGAACGCATACTTTTAACCCCGCGGCTTTTAAAAGTGTCCCAATCGATGCGATAGCTGTGCCTTTCCCTAAGGAAGAACACACACCACCGGTGATAAATATATATTTGGGACTTGTCATAGATTGTTAATTGACTTTATAGCGCAATTTAATTTTCAAATTTCAAACGGAATGCGACCCTGCGCTACGCTTCGGGTCCTAAGCCTGTTTTTTGCTTTACTTTAGCCATTGTTGCGCTTGCGATTTTTTTCGCTTTAATTGCGCCCGTTTTCAATACTTCACTAACATATCTTAAATCCTTTTGAAGTTCAATTCTTTTTTTGCGAGCGGGTCCAAAATATTCAAGAAGTTTTTTGAGTAATTCTTTTTTTGCGTCGCCGTAGCCAAAATTGCCGGCTTCATATTTTTTCTTTAAATTTGCAATTTCAGTTGGTGTTGCGATGTATTCATAAAGATGAAAAATCGTGCATTTTTTTGGATCTTTTGGCGATTCGACAGGTGTTGAATCGGTTACAATGCTCATGACTTGTTTTTGAAGAGTTTTTTCTTCTGCAAAAATTTCAATTACGTTTCCATAGCTTTTGCTCATTTTATTAACTCCGTCTGTTCCGCGAACAGTTGCGACATTTTCTTTTATATAAGGTTCCGGAAGTTTGAATGTTTCGCCAAAATGTTTGTTAAAATTGAGAGCTGTATCGCGGCTGATTTCGACGTGTTGTTTTTGATCTTGGCCAACCGGGATGACGTTCGGTTGATATAAAAGGATATCCGCCGCCATTAAAACCGGATAATTAAAAAGTCCGACCGTGGTGTCTTTTTTGCCTTTTGCTTGCGCGTCTTTCCATGCGTGAGCTCTTTCCAGAAATCCCATTGGAGTTATGCAATCAAAAATCCAAGCAAGTTCGGAGTGTTCCGGAACGTCGCTTTGTTTGAAGAAAACTGTTTTTTCAGGATCAAGTCCAAGAGCAAGATAATCAAGCGCTAGATTAAGCGTATTTTCACGCATTATTTTGGCATCGCGTACGGTTGTTAATGCGTGTAAATCGGCAATAAAAAGAAAACATTCGAATTTGCTTTGCATTTCGATGTGTTGACGGATTGCACCAAGATAATTTCCAAGGTGAATTTTTCCGCTGGGTTGCACGCCTGAAAGAATACGTTTCATGGAATCAAGTATAAGACAAAGATGAAAATTTGGCAAAAAACAATATTGCATTGAGATAATTTTAATGTTATTTTTTGTTCCAAATTTATAAAATCATATAAAAGATGACACGATTAGAGGTAGAGAGAGTTCATGATAACGTCACTTTTCTTAGAAGACGTAGTTTGCTTGAAAGAGTAATGATTTTACCGGTTAAAGCGTCTATAAATGCCATTAGGCGCAATGTTAGGGATCGATCTAGGCAAATCTTTCAATGCATTGGACTTTCTATGATCGCCTTGGGCTGCCTTGGGTTTATAGAGGACAGGCATGTGAATGAAGCCGTAAGATTTAAAGGAGCCGTCTTTAAATATGAAAACCCGCAAAAAGATGCTTTTTTTGAAGGTTATAAAATCGTAGATTCTAGGCTTACTCGTGATGCGGATGGAAAATTAGTTGTTCAAATAACACTAATTGATGGTAGTCGCGTGATGTCTCATTTATCTATTGATGAAATTAAAACGCACATTGAGACTGATGTTGAAATCGGGTCAATGTCGATTTTCCAGCCTTCGATGTTTTGGAATGGCGCGACGATTTCCGAAGTGAGGTTTGCGCCTTTTATAAGCATGTTAAAGATGAATTTGCCTTTAATTTTTTTGATGAAAGAAGGGTAGGTTAGGATTTCCATTTTTTTGCCTGGCGAATTATTTTTTGAATTTTTATGCGAATTTTCTTGAATTAATGCTTTTGCTCTTTGAATTGCTTTTATGCATTCTTGCTCATTTGCATGCGAAAAAGTAAGCTTAATCAGTTTTGAGAACGGAGGATAATTTGCGATGCGACGTTCGTTAATTGCAAAGTCGTACATTTCTTTATAATCATAATCTTGCACGGATTTTAAAATCGGATTTTCCGGCATATAGGTTTGAATTACCACTTTATCTTCAATGTCGTGATTTCTTTTGATTCTTCCTGCGCGGCCGGCGATTTGCGTTAAAAGTTGAAAAGTTCTTTCGCTTGTTCGAAAATCAGGGAAGAGAAGGCTGATGTCTGCCAGCATAATCCCGACAAGGCTGACATTTGGTAGGTGTAATCCGTGGCTTATTAATTGGGTTCCGATGAGAATATCGGCTTTGTGGTTTTTGAAATCATTATAGATTTTTTTGAAACTTTCACGTTTTTGAGTTGTATCTTTATCTGCGCGAATTATGCGTGCTTTTGGGAAAATTTTATGCAATTCTTCTTCGACTTTTTCTGTTCCCGATCCGATAAATCGAATTGCGACACCTTTGCAACTTGGGCAAAGTGTTGGTGGATTTTTTTTGAATCCACAGTGATGGCAAGTGAGTTTTGAATCCGCTTGATGATATGTCATGGCAACGTCACAATAGCCACATTTTTCAATGTATCCGCATTCGCGGCAAATTACGGCAGAGCTTGTTCCGCGCTTGTTTAAGAATAAAATCGCTTGTTCGTTGCGTTCTAAAATTTGTGAGATATTTTCCGCCAAAGTTTCGCTGAATATTGAATAATTTTTCTTTTTCATTTCATCGCGCATATCCACAATTTCAACTTTTGGATGAGGTTGTTCGTATATTTTTTTATTCATTTCGAATAGCGAAATTTCTTTATTTTGAGCCTTAAAATACGTTTCTACAGATGGCGTTGCGCTTCCAAAAACGATTTTTAAATTTGGTAAAAGTTCAGACATTTTATAAATAACATCGCGAGTGTTATATCTTGGAGATTGGTCTTGTTTATAAGAAAATTCGTGTTCCTCATCCATGATAATCAGGCCGAGATTTTGGAAAGGGGAGAATAGGGAAGAGCGTGAGCCAATAACCACTTTTGCTTCATTATTGAGGATTTTTTTCCATGCGTTTTTTCTTTGAACGCTTGTTAATTTACTATGAATTACTGCAATTTTTTTTGAAAAAATCTTTTCAAAATATGTTGTCATTTGCGGTGTGATTGATATTTCCGGCACAAGGATTAAGGCTTGCTGATCTTGATTTGTGTAATGTTGTGCTAATTGTAAGTATATTTCGGTTTTGCCTGATCCTGTTATGCCGTGTATAAGCGAAATCTTGTTATTTTTTTCAAGAATTTTATTGAAAATTTCTTTTTGATCAGGCGTTAATTCGTGAATGTTTGAGGTAGGGGAGAGCGGTTCAACAATTGCCTCCGTCCCCGTTCTATCTTTTGTTAAAACGCGTTTTGGGATAAACATTTCCAGGCATTTATACATTGGGCAGGCGTAATAATCGGAAATCCATTGCACAAGCTCAATCTGCCATTCTTTTAGATATGTTTTTTCGCCGACAATGTCTATGATTTCTTTTGTTTTGAATTCCGGCTCCTTATCATTAAGCTTTAAAATTGTGCCTTTTATTTTTTTTGAACGCAGTGGAATAAGCACTTCTGAGCCGATTTTGACTTCTTTTGCGAGATTTTCCGGAACCTTATAAGTGAGTGTTCCTGGCCCTTTCCCTATATTTTGCGGTATTAAGATTTCCGCATATAAATCAGCCATAATGGTGGTTTGCTAATAGCCCTTGACAAAATCTGAAAAACCTGTAAAATTATAATCCTTTATTAAATTATAATGGATAAACCACAAAAAATTAAGCTGTTGATTGGAAACGAGGAGGCCTGTATAAAAGAATACACAAAGAATGGGCCGGATGGTCTTGCGCAGTTTCTTGGAATGGATCGAAACGGCGCGATGTTTAAAGAGATTATGCTTTATTTTGCTTTTGAAAAAGATGTCATTTTTAAGTGTGCAATTGAGAATATGGAGACAATCCAGCAGATTTTTGTTGCAATTGGGCCGAGCGAAATGCGTAAATTGATGGGTATTGAAGGCAGCGCTTTCGACGTTTGTTTTGAATCCATTTTTGATATAATTGGCCTAGGACTAAGGTCATTTTATAAATATACAGTGAGTCACAAAGAAGAATTGTCAGCGATTTTGTTTGAAAAAGGGCCGGAAGCGCTTCGCGCTCAGCTTTGTATTATTGGTGAAAAATATGACAACCTTTGGGAAGCTGTTATGGATTTGATTTTGAACGAATTTACCAAGAAGAAATTTGAAGAGCGCACGCTTTCTCACCAGGAGAAATTTGCGAAATTGATGCCGAAATTGCAGAAATATATTAGAGGGATTTTATAAGACTTGAGATGCGCTTCTATTTTGCCATCCAGCAATAAATATTTGATGGATGTCCTCCTTTTTTGCTTGGATTTGGCATGTTGCCTACAATTATTTTAAATGGACAATCGAGCTCTTCAAGCCTTTTAATTAATCTGTTTATGAGCGTTCGGTTATTGGCAAGTAATTCGTCCATTCTTTCATTGTGTGACGGGATTGAGGTGCCATAGTTTGAAGCTAAAAATGTAGCTAAACCTTCCAGGCTTGATCCTCTTTTATCGAGTTTGTTTGTTTTTATCCATTCAAGAGATTCTCTTATTGCGGCTTTTATTTCATCGTTTTTGCCGTCATCATTTCTTTTGTCATCGTTTCCGCCGTTTCCATCATCTCCGCTGCCACCTTCATCGTCTTTTTCATCCCCGTTGTCGTCTTGCGTCGCGGCAGTTCCGTCTTTTAACGTTAAGCGATAAGTTGCAATAGCTTTGCCTTCGGTGTTTCTTGCGCCAGAACGATTCCTTTCTATTGTGTAAGGACTTGATTTAAAGCCTTTTGATAATGTGAAGTTGCTTATCATTGCTGCGGTGCCGGTTATTTGTTTAAATCCAACTTTTTTAAAATATTCTTCTATTTGTTCCGAATTTACCTCTTTATTAAAATTCTCAGCAAGATACATGCCTAACCAATAATTGTTGCCTTTATCTTTTCCGAACGTTTCTTCCACCCATTCGATTGCTTGTTGATGCTTGCGTTCATACGATCCTCGAGGTTCTTCCGTGACCACTTTGACTGCTTTTTGTTTTTTAGTGGTGAATATTCCATATGTTGATATAGCTCTTCCTCCTCCTTTTGGATTTGGTGCTAAGCCGGATTCTAATGTAAATGGAGCGGGGTGTTGTTCGTATAGCATTTTTGCGTCGTAATGAATGCTTGGTATTTTGCTAGTGAAAGATGGATGTTTTTGTCTCATCAAAGTTTCTACTTCGGCGCAGGTAAGCATCTCGTTGGCGTTTTCCAGTAATACCGTGAAAAACGCCCATATTACCGTGTTTTTACGTAGGTTTTCTATTGTCCATTCTTTAGCGCTATCCAATGGAGAGACATCTTCTTGTTTTAATCCTGCGGCTGGAGCTGGAGCCGCTATGGTTGCGGGAGAGTTTTTCACGTTAGCTAGTAACGTCATTGCTCTATCCACTTCTGCTTTTACAGCTTCCAGTAATCCGAACAAATCCCTTGTTGTTTGTGCCAATATTTCAGGAAGAGTTTGTACGCTTTCCGCATCCATGCTTAATCTTAATCCTTGCAACATTCTTTGTAAGCTGGCTAAATCGCCATCTCCTTCTTGTTGTGAAAGTTTTCCGCTTGCAAGCAATATTTTTGCAGTATCGTTATATGCTTTTGCGAATTCGGTTTTTAAGATGTCAGTTGTTTCCGAATTTGCTTCCGATTCACTTATTTCCTCCCCTTTAGTTATTTTTTTAAGAAAACCGGCTTTTGTTGTTATTTCAGCCTTTTTTTGATCAATGAAAAGTTGCAACTTTGTGAATTCCGCGCCGTTTCCTCTTATTTGATTTTTTTTTGCGTTTTGAATAAGTGCATCCATTTCTTGTTCAGCGTCTCTTGCTTTCATGCGTCCGTCGTGCAATTTTTGTCTTATTTCTATTAATTGTGGTTTATTTTTTTGTAAGAACAAGTCTAAAAAATCCGAATCTTCCGCCGTAAATGGTCCGATTTTGCCAATGCTTTTTATGTATGCGCAAGAAAGTAGTTCGCTAATTGCGTCCATCATGTCGTGCCTTAAAATGCGTGAAATTACGATTTGGTCAATTGATCTTAATGTTGGTAACCTTTCTACTGCTTGTGTCGCTTCCATAAAAATATTTATAGGATGTGGATTTTACCATATGCCAAAAGAAATTCAATAATTTTCTTTAGTCTTGATATAGGAATCTTTTCCCGCTTCCTCCGATGCTCGGCATTATTGTTTCGTTCATTTCCACAAACATTTCAAATAGAGTGTTTATGTTTACGCTTGGGAATTTTTGAGCGAATCGTTCTCGCACTTTATCTGTTAATTTTTGTTTGATTTGTCTTATTCTTTCTCTCGTTACTCCGACTTCCGCTCCAATATCTTCAAGAGTTGCTCCATCTTTGCTTGAGTTTGATTTTTTAACGCCAAAGTATCTTGTTAAGATATATATTGCTCTGTCTAATTCAGCTTTTGATCTGAACATTTTTGATCCTTCCGCTATTTCCATTATTCCGTTAATCAGAGCTCCTTGCATTTCTTCTCTTTCAAGATTTGCATATCCTTGATCGTGTTCTCCAATCATGTCTCCGAGCGTTGTATCATTACTTTCTCCGACCGGCGTGTCGATTGAGACTTTGTGCGTTAGTGCGGCCTTTGCTTTTTCCACTTTCTTTGCTGATAGTTTTATGCCTCTTTTTTCTTCAATGAAGTCTACGAGTTCTTCTGTTGTTGGCTCTGTGCCATTCAAAATTTGAAACATTTTTGTATATTTTCTAACCATCTCCATGAGATCTACTTGGTGTATTGGATAGCGTATCATTGCTCCATCGGTATCTAATGATCTTGTTATTGATTGGCGAACCCACCATGTGGCGTATGTTGAAAATTTGTAACCTCTTGTTGGGTCGAATTTTTCAACAGCTCGCATGAGTCCAATGTTGCCTTCTTGTATTAAATCTAAGAATGGCAATTCTCTGCCAGATCTTCCCCCGATATATTTTTTAGCAATGCTTACGACAAGTCTAAGGTTTGCTTTTATCATTACTTCTCTTGCCGCTTTTCCCGCTATTACCATTTGTTGTTTTTCTGCGTTTTCACCCGGACCTCCTTCTCTTTCTATTTGGAGCCAAGCTTGTATTTTTAGCCCAAGCTCTACTTCTTCTGCGCGGCTTAATAACTTAAATTTACTCATTTTTCTTAAGTATATTGATACGGGATCGTTTTTTGCTGTTTCTATTTTTTCTTTTTTCTCTGCGCTTTCTTCTTTTTCTTCTTCTTCGGGATCTGGAGTTGATTTTGCCGCTGCTTCGGCTGCTGTTTCTTCTGCATCTTCGTCGCCCTTTGCAGGTTCTTCATTTATTTTTATGCCTTCGAGATTTAATATTGTATTTTTGCGGATTCCATATGCGCCATTTTTTTCGTATATTGTAAACTTTAGGCCATTTGTTGTTGCAATCAATCTATCTAGGGCTTTTTTGATCACATTTTGTTTGCTTTTTTTTGGCCCTTTTTGCTTTGCTGCTATTTCTGATGTGAGCTTGAATCCGGGCATATCCTTTATTTTATCCGGTGGATTTTTTATTATTCTTTCTATATCTTCGATTGTTAATCTTCTTGGTCTTTGGTGTCTCATTATATGCAAAATTAGATAGGTCAGGGTTGTGTAATGCGTTATTTCATCTATCCATTCTGAGAATGTTTTGGGATCTATTCTGTTTGCGCTTTCCGCGTTGTCGCCGTTTTCTATTGATTTTAATACTTTTAATATTAATTCTTTTGCAATTCTACGTAGTCCATCAAGCGGAGTTTTGTTTGTAAGTATTTCCGTTGGTTTTTGGTCAAATATGGCCATAGCACGCTCTACGACGTGTTTTTTTGAATTATCGTCTATTCCCAATATCATTTCGCCAATAACTGCTTGTAAACGCTGTCTTACTTCATCTGTTTTAGCAGATATTTGTGGCGTTGCGCCTTCATTTGTTGTCGTTGATGCTTCGTCATTTTCCGGTTGTACGACCCGAGTTTCCATAAAAATATTTATAGGAGGGGATTCTACCTGATAATTGTATAAAATTCAATGAAAGGATTTTGATTGTGCGCAACGCGGTCCGCCTCTCTTCAACGCTATTTGCAATAGGGTTTTGCTGGTCTCATTCAAAAATAAGCCTCACGTTTGTTCGTCTAATTTTTGACTCGACCTCCTGCGTTCCACGTACGCTAAATTCGCGTCCGCTTCACTTCGGACCGCAAAACTCGCTACTATTTGGTGCACCCGGCGGGATTTGAACCTGCGACACCTAGTTTCGAAGACTAGTGCTCTATCCAGCTGAGCTACGGGTGCATAATGTTAATATACAATATTAAAGTTCAAAGCTCAAAAGTCAAAACTCAAAACTGACTTCAAAATTGAGCTCCGTTTACATTATTGGTTTGCCAAACATAATAAGTTCTCCATCATTTTGTTTAAATAATGCACTTACACTTGCTTCTCCCGTGTTTTCTACTAACATTGCAGCTATTCGGGGTTTTGCTCGTTCAATTATGTCTCTCGTCATTTGCCTTACTCTTTCTCGCGATAAGCCAAATTCGTCACCAATGTCTTGCAGCGTTCCATCTTCTGCCCCATTTGATCGCGCGCTATTTCTTAGAACGTCGTATCTTCTTAGAAGAATATATTCATTCCTGTCTTTTATTGCTTTTCCGGTTTTGCTATTCGCTATTACTTCTTTTAAGATTGTTGTTATTTTTTCCATTACAGGCGCTAGTGATCTTGTTTCTATTTCGTCAAATCCCGTATCGTTTTGCCCCATTGAATCAGCAAAAGTTTGATTTTTTTGGTCGTTTGATCCTTTGATTTCATCTTCGAGTCTTATTTCCGGCCTAAAATGTCCAAATGCTATTTCTATTGATAATGTGTTTTTTTTAGGGAAACGCGCTTTGCATTCAGCATGAGTCGGTTCTCTTCCGTTTTTTTCTTTAAATTCTTCTATGTATCTTTTAATTTTCATTATTGCTTTGCCATATGCTGATGGTAATCTCACATTCCCTCTTTGCTTCCTTATTTCGTCTGTAATTATTGCTCTTATCCACCATACTGCATATGAAATAAAGCGATATCCTCTTTCGTGTTCAAATTTTTTTGCAGCCATTATCATCCCTATATTTCCGGCTTGTATTACGTCCATTAATGGAAGGCCTTGGTCTTTATACTGAAATGCAATTTTAATTACGAATCTTAAGTTTGCATTTACGATTTGTTTTCTTGCATTTTCATCTCCTGCGTCGGCTTTTTTTGCAAGCTCTGCCTCTTCTTCACGTGTTAATGTTTTATATCGACAAACGTCTCTCATATATCGTTCAAGCTCACTTGATTTTTGTCCTTTTACCAAATTGTAAATACTTCTTTCATCGGATTCCCCTTGTTTTGGGTTTAAGCAATGCGCGCTTTCAGATGCGGTTATTTCAGCCATTCCGTCGTCTCCATTAACAATGCAATCTTCTACTGCTTCATCTATATCATCATCGTCATCATCTTCTGTTTCGTTTTCATTTTTCTGCGGTTTTTGTTGAAATATTGCATATTTTTCATCTTCTTTTTTCAAGATAAATCTCCATTCTTGGTTTCTAATTTTAGAAATACGGTCTAAGGCTGCTTTTATTTTTTCAATGCTAATTTGTTTATGTGTGCTTGCTTGAAATAGCGTATACGCCTCCATTTCCATTATTTCCTTTGTTGGACGTTGTAATCCTTTGTGTAATTCTTCGGCGCTTACATATTCTCTTTCATGTTTCTTTTTTAACATCATTAAAATGATATATGTTAATGACGTGTAATGAGTTACTTCTTCTGTCCATTTGTAGTATCCCGGCATTGATGATAACAGTTGACCTATTCCAATTTTTTCAAGTGGTTTTGTTGAATCTTCTGCCGAAAGTACTATAGATAGTAGAATTTTGACTATAATTCTTATGTCTTTTATGGTTCCTGTCCGATCATTAATTTCTATTTCGTCCGGTAGTTTTGGTATTTTTGCTTCTCCATTTAGGTGAAATCGTAAAAGCGCTGCTACATGTTCGGCTTTTTCATTTGGACGCTTGTCTTTTTGCTTTCTTAGCTCTTCTAAAGCTGCGTTTCGAACGGCTTTTTCAATACGATCAATCCTGGATGGCAATACGATAAGATTAAGTTTACGATAAGGATCTGTTAAATCTTCGAGTTCTATTCGATTTAATGCCATTAAAAATGTTTATTGGAAATGAATTTTATCAGAAATCGGAAAAAATTCAATAAATCAAATAAAGCTTTTGTTTAAAACGATAGACGATAGCGGCATTTATATTTCGTAGTCTATGACGCTTGTAGCGGAACTGCCAGTTTGTTCTCTGGCGCCTTTTAGCGTTTGCGCTTCTTGAGCCTCAGCTTGTCTTTGTTTTTCCGCTCTTTGCCCAAATAGTGTCCATTTTTCTTGGATGCCTGGGTCTTTAAATTTTTGACCATTACTAACAACGTCACGTGTTGTTTCGCTTATATATCCTGCTTGCGTAAGCGCGTCGTGGTTTTTCTTTGTTGAGCGAGCTATGCATATTTGGCCTTTTTCATTGATATATGTGATTACGCCATTGTTGTCTTGAAAAAGACCTATTTTCTCAGCTCTTTCCCATATATCCGCAGGGCTGTCTGCTGATGGTGCTTTTAGCATTGCTTTATCGTGTTCAGATGATATAGTCTTCAATTGCTGTTGGATGAATTTGTCTTAATTCTGCACATTTTGCGAATATAAAATCTCTTCCTGCGGGTGTTGCCATTATAATTTTTCGTTGAGCTAATTCGTCGCTTACAGTAGTTTTAAATTCATGTCCTATTCTTGGCGTGTTCATGGTGCTTGGTTTGTTATGTATATAAATATATTATAACATATTCTATATTATATCGCAAATCCTGTTAAGGTTGAATATTTAGCGTTTTATCTATAAAATCATTATTGCATTTCGAAATATATTTGGTGACGTACCCAAGTGGCCTAAGGGGGCAGTTTGCAAAACTGTTATTCGTGGGTTCGAATCCCACCGTCACCTCCAAATATATGAGCAAAAACCTTGTCGGTTTTTTCTCATTACTCTTTTTCCCTTCAAGGTGTTTTTCTTCTGCATTCATTTACGCTCTGCTCTCTTATTTCGAGAGCAGGCTTCGCTCGCAAGCTCGCTCGTACGCTATTCATTCCGAAGAAAAACCTTTAATTATAAGTTTGTTTTTATGGATTTAAAAAGGGCACCTTTTTCAGATGCCCTTTATTTTATTACGTTGTGAGCGCGGTTTTTATTTTGCCGCTTTTTTATTCAATGCCCATTTTGTCCAGTATACAACGACCGGTGTTGCAATGAATATGGATGAATATGTTCCGATGATGATACCAATGTCGAGAGTTAAGATGAAGTAGAAGATTGATGAGCTTCCGAATATAAGCATTGCTGTGAGCGTCAAAACAGCCGTAAGAGATGTGTTTATGGACCTGCTTAGTGTTTGTGTCATTGATATGTCTGCGATTGTTTCAATGTCTTCTTTTTCGTCAATTCTTAAGTGTTCACGCAACCTATCGAAAACGACGATTGTATCGTGAACAGAGAAGCCGAGGATTGTAAGAAGAGCTGTGATGAACAAGATGTCGATTTCAAAGTTTGTGAAATAGCCGATTATTACAAATACGCCGATTGTAATCCATATATCGTGCACAAGGGCTATGATTGCGGCGATGCCAAATCTCCACGGATTGACGTGTTTTGGTATTTTTCTGAATGTGAATGCGAGATAAAGCATGATCATCAAACATGTTGCGACAACTGCCCAAATGGCTTTGTTTTGCATGGATCCTCCGACTACCGCTCCGATTGTCGTGAATCTTAATTCTTCCATGTTTTTATCAAGCTTTGTTTTAAGTTCTGTTACGATTTTGTCATGCGTTTCGTTGCTGATGTATTTTGTTTTGACGATGAATCCGTCTTCTCCGGAAGAAATGATTTGTGCGTTTTCAAGATCAAGTTTTTCTTCTGTTGATGAAAGTTCCGTCGATTGAGTTGTTTTATCTGCGATAGGGGAGATGGCCGGTGTTTTTGTTGCTATTGGTACCGCTTTGTTTAATTCTGTGCCAATTTCTGTTAAAGCTGTTTTAAGTGTTTCTGTTGTTACGACCTTATCTTTATTTACGAATTTGAATTCCATAAGCGTCCCGCCTGTGAAATCCAGTCCCGGTTTGAATCCGAATATCAAAGTGGCGATAACTCCAAGTGTAATCATTGTTGCAGATGCTCCCAAGAAGATTTTTGACCTGGACATGAATTTGATTATTGGTCTTTCTTTCGCGCCTTGCTTTACACCAAATAGCCATAAATTTTGGCCGTATTTTGTGCCTATGAACGCTTTTAATAATGTTTTTGTGATTGTGATTGCTGTGAACATGGAAACGATAATACCTGCAGCCAAGTTGAATGCGAATCCTTTTACGATTGAGCTTCCAAGATAGAACAAGATTGCGCATGTTAGAAGAGAGGAGTAGTTGGAATCACGGATTGAGCTCCATGCTCTGTCAAAACCTGCGTCAACCGCAGCAGCAAGCGTTTTTCCTGATCTTAGTTCTTCCTTCATTCTTTCAAATATGAGGATGTTTGCATCAACTGCCATACCGATTGAAAGGATGACACCGGCTACGCCGGCGAGCGTTAAGGTTACAGGCGTTCTGAGCAAGAATGCGACAAAAAACAATAAGAAACATGCCAGCAAGAAGCTTAAGATTTTTTCAAGAGCCGGTTCATTGGCTTTAAGCAATTTATATGTAACTGCGACAAATATAATTGCTGAAAACAAGAATGCGATAATTAAATTTATTTCACTTTTGATTAAGAAGATGAGAATTAATGAATAAAGTGAAAGTGCACCGACTGCGAGTAAGCCCGGAAGTCTATAATAAACAATCATGAAAATTGCGACTATTAAAAGTCCAAGCAAACCTGCTTTGACACTTTTTGTAAGAGCTTCTTGACCGATTGTTGAGCCAATTGTGTGCTGTCCAACAAGAAGAACAGGAGCAGGTATTGCGCCTGTGTTAAGATCACGAGCAAGATTATTTGCATCTTCAACCGTGAATCTTCCGGAAATTTGTGCTGAGCCACCGGAAATTTTATTTTTTACGGTTGGTGATGAAATGAATTCGCCACCAACAAAGATTGCGAGTGGTTTTTCAACATTTCTGCCTGTGATTTCTTCAAACAATTTTGCGCCTTCCGCGTTGAATTGAATTGAAACGTATGGTTGATATAATTGATCAAAATTAACGTCTGCGTGTGTGAATTGTGAGCCATCTAAGCCTGTTGTTCTCCACATATCCGCTGCCGTTGAAAAGAATACTTTTTCAAGTTTTACTTGTCTTTCTTTTACGTCTGTTTCAATTTTTGTAGCTTTGATAATGTGATATCCAAACTCTGAGCTTGTGATTTCTGAAATGTCGCCTTCGGCTTTGAGCGCGAGGGAAGCGTCTTTGAATACTTGAACATATTGTGCGCTCTTATTTACAGGGCTTGGAAGCACTCCGCCTTGATTTTTTGAACCCGGATCGTCTGAATATGTTTTTGCGAGCGTGCTGAAATCTTCGCCTGCTTTTATTTTTGCAAGCACTTCTTTTGCGGCTTGAAATGCATCCGTTTGGGTGCGTGTTACTTTTTCATCCGCTTTTTGCGCACCTTTGTATGATAACAAGATGTGGCTTACATAAGCCTGTTTATCAAACCTAACAGTTTCTTGTTCATCGACTAATTTAATGGCATAAACGCCCTCTTTTTTGCTTAATTGTCCGGATTGATTAACCGCATATTCGTCGTCTGAAGCATCAACTAATTTTTTGTAGATATCGCCTTTTTTCATATCTTTAAGTACGGTTGCGATATTTTTTGGTTGGTCGTTTGCAAATGAGAATTCCGGATCAAGTTCATATTTAACTTTGCCAATATTGTTCTGCTCTTCTTCTTTGCCGGCTAATGTTATGTCGTTTTTCTTTAAAATATTTTTAAGTACGTTTTGTGCGTATTCTTTCATTCGTTCGACTTCTTGAGGATCTGCTTTTTCTTTTTGTTCTTTGAATTCAAGTTGAATTGTTTTTCCAACAACTTTCTTGGCTTCTTCGAGATCTTTAATACCTGCGAGTTCAACGATGATGTGTTGTTCGTCGCCGACATTAGATGTATATATGCTTGGCTCTGAAACTCCAAGGCCGTTTACGCGTTTTGTAATAACCTGAAGAACTCCGTCGACAATCGCGGCTTGATCTTTTGCAGGTACTTTTCGAAGATCAACTTTATAATCGAGTTGAGATCCGCCTTGAAGGTCTAGCCCAAGGTGAATCTTATCTTTTGTTATGGAATCCGGAAGGTGTAGTGCTTTTTGAACGCTCGCGGGAGCATTATATAGCCCCAAAAATACTGCAAATAAAATAATAATTGCGATTTGCCATACGGTTCTTTTCATATAGATTTTGTTAAATTTATTTATTTGATGCGAGTTTTTTATCCAGTTTTTCATCATTTCCTTTACCTTTTCTTCCGTAATCATCTTCGATTTTAACAACATCATCAAGTTCCGGAGTTGATACCTCGAATATCTCCAAATCGCTTAAGGCCTGGATGCGGTGAATAGTATAAGGAAGAATATCTATTTTGTCACCAGTTTTTAAAATTCTTGTTGTCAGTTTGTTTTTTTTGTTGCCAAAGGTTAATTTAGCGCTTCCTTTATATATATATTGGGTTTCTGTCTTTTTTTCGTGATATTGAAGGGAAAATCTGTGCCCTTTTTTTAAATGTAGGATTTTGCCCGCGTATTTTTCGTTATGCGCGAACCAGATTTCTTTTCCCCAAGGCTTTAATTTTATTTGAACTTTCATTTTTATAATTTTATATCGATTTTGGGCTGATTTTTTTAATTTTTTCTACGATTTCTTTGAGTCTGCCACTTTGCGATTTATCGCATACCAAAAGCGCATCCGGCGTATCGATGATAACAATGTTTTTAAGTCCGATTGTTGTGATTATTTTTTTGCCTTCTCCATATATAAGCGAATTTTCAGTGTCAATTTCTGCGTATGTTCCTTTTGTTACATTTTGGCCGTTTTTGTTTAGTTCATCATAAATTGCTTCCCATGTTCCAATGTCGTTCCAGCCAAGTTCTGCAGGAATAATTCGAACGCGCGAAGGATCGATTTTTTCCATTACACCATAGTCGATTGAGATTTTTTCACATTTTTCATAATCTTTTTCGAGCAAATCATATGTTTTTGGCATATGTTTTTTGATTTCCTGAAGTATTACAGATGCTTTCCAAACGTAGATTCCCGTATTCCAAAGGTATTTATAAGATGCGACATATTCTTCCGCAGTTTTTTTATTTGGTTTTTCCGTGAATTTTTCAAATTCATATATTTCAGCTCCATTAACGATTTTTAGCATTTTGCCGATTTTGACATAGCCTAGTGCCGTACTTGGATATTTAGCTTTAACTTCAACGATATTGAGAGTGTTTTCTTCACGTGCGAGTTTTTCGGCAACATGCAATTTTTCGATGAATTCTTTTTTATTCTTTATTAAATGGTCGGCGTAAATGATCGCCATAACTTCGCCCGGATATGTTTTTTCCACGCGTTTTGCTGCAAGTCCAATACAAGCCGCCGTATCACGCAAAGCGGGTTCAATAATTATCTGATTTTTTGGAATTTTCTTTTTAAGTGCGGTTTTTGTTACTTCACTTGCATAAGCCTTGCTTGTAGCTATAAAAATATCTTTTGGTTTTAAAAAATCCAAACGGTCGAGCGTATCTTCAAGAAGAGTTTGGTTTGTGATTAGTTTTTGAAATTGTTTTGGCTTGTTTTCGCGAGATAAAGGCCAAAGCCTTGTTCCGCCACCGCCTGCTAAAATGACTGCTTTCATAATAGAAATTTACTGAAAGGATTTTAGCATGAAAGCCGTGTTGGCGCCAATTTGGATTTAAACAATCAAGCTTTTCCCTGTCATCTCTTTTGGCTGTTTGATTTTAAGTAATTTCAAAACCGTTGGAGCAATATCTTTTAGTCCTCCGTCACTACGAAGTTTTGGGTTTTTTATTTTATCTGATATGACAAGAAATATTGTTGGATTTGTTGTGTGAGAAGGACAAGGATCGCCGTTTGGATAAAGCATTTGTTCCGCATTGCCATGATCGCCGGTGATTAAAATGTCATAACCGAGTTTTTGCGCGGTTGGAACGATTTGCTTTAGGCATGTATCAAGCGTTTCTACTGCTTTTTTTGCGGCTTTAAAGTCTCCGGAATGACCGACCAAGTCGCAGTTTGCAAAGTTTAAAAGTATAAAGCCGTAATTATTGTTTTTCATTTCGGAAATAAGTTTTTTTGTTACTTCAGGGGCGCTCATTTCCGGTTTATCCGCATAAGAAGGGCATTTTGGCGAATGAATCAAGGTCCATTTTTCGTATGGGAATTGCGTTTTTATTTGGCTGTTAAAGAAATATGTCACATGAGCGTATTTTTCAGTTTCCGCGATTCTGAGTTGTGGAATTTTGTTTTTAACAAGCACTTCGTTGAGATTATTTTTGACGATTGGAGCAGGGAACATAACAGGTGCGCGATTTGAATATGGACCAAAACATACAAATTCCGGATTTACTCTTTTTGTTGGTTTAAAGTCCTTAAATGCACGTTTTATAAACGCTTTTGCGATTTGTCTTGCGCGATCTGTGCGGTAATTAAAGAAAATAACACTATCTTCGTTTTTAATGAGTCCGTTTTTATCGATAAGCATTGGGCCGATGTAATAATCGGTTTCCGCGCCCAGTTTTTCCGCTTTATCAATTGCTTTCATTGGATTTGGCTCAAATGTGCCTTTTCCGCTTACATAAAGGTTGTGCGCAATTTTTGTGCGATCCCAGTTTGTGTCTCTGTCCATTGCATAATATCTGCCGATAATTGTTGCGATTTTGCCAATTCCATATTCTTTGATTTTCTTTTGAATCATTTCTATGTATTTTTTTGCGGAATGTTCCGGGACGTCGCGACCATCTGTGATTGCGTGAATATAAACTTTTTTAAGTCCACGCATTTTTGCGAACTTTAAAAGCGCAAAAAGATGGCGTATATCACTATGAACGCCTTGATCTGAAATCATTCCAAGAATATGGAACGCGGAATTGTTTATTTCACAGTTTTTTGCGGCTTCACGTAAAAATTTATCTTTGAAAAACTCGCCTGATTTTATTGATTGATTTATTTCTTCAAGAGTTTGCCAGACAATTCTTCCCGCACCGATTGTGAAGTGTCCAACCTCGCTTCCTCCTTGTGTGTGAGGCGGTTCGCCAACGTCTTCGCTGTCTGTTTTAACAAGCGTATGTTTGTATTTTTTGCGAAGCTCTTTCATGAAAGGCGTATTTGCGCGCGTAATTGCGTTTCCGGGATAATCTTTTCCTTCGCCATAGCCATCCATAATAATCAGCATGACTTTATTTTTAGTAGGCATAATTGAAATAAGTTGAAATTAAAAAGTTTCCAAAAAATATTGCGGTAAGCGCTCCTGTAACTAAAAATGGTCCAAATGGAATTGCAGTTTTTAATCCCGCTTTTCCAAAAGACATCATCAAAATGCTTATAATTGATCCGATTGCATATGCTATAAATACCGCTGCGATAAAAAGTTGCCATCCAAGGACTAAAGCCATCATAAAGCCAAGAATTGAATCTCCAAGCCCAATCCATTTTCCTTTTGAAAGGATTCTTTGGCCTTCAAAAATCAAGAATGCAAAAACAACCGCATAAACCATGTCTTTTATTGATGGAGTAGGGAAGTTAATTTGTATGTGCGTTATTTGGTTTGCTACGCCTGCTAAAATTGCGAGAACTATGCCTGTATACGTAAACATGTCCGGAATTTCCTTGTACAATAAATCATAGAAAAATATTCCGATTAAAAGTGCACAGATTATTGCGCCGTAAATATAAAAAATTGCGTTATTTAAGCTGAAAGTCAATGCGTGTGTTCCGAATGATAAAAACGGTAATTGAAAATAAAGCATTGCGAAAATCACGCCCGTTAAGAGTTCTATCAAAACGTAATGAGGTGAGATTCTTTTTTTACAATTACGGCATCTTCCAAGCGTGAATACAAAGCTTAAGATTGGGATTAAATCGAGTGCCGCAAGTGTTTTTCCGCATTTTGGACAGAATGATCTGCCAAGCATAATTCCTTTTTTATTTTTTTTGTGTCTGTAAATCAGTACGCTTAAAAAACTTCCTAAACTTGCTCCCAGATAGAAGGTGATTATTGAGAGGAATATATCCATTTTATTTTTTAACGATTAAATGAATTGGCCTGATAAGTTTTCTTTTCAAGTTTATTATACTTTTCCGCGGCCGTAGTTGCTATAGAAGTTGTTTTTTTATCTAAAGTGAATGCTTTTTTATAGTAATCTTTTGCGGTTAATGGATATTCCATTTTTTCATAAAGTTGTCCCAGATTTAAATATACCGCTGACATGGAAGGCGCTATTGCAAGCGCTTTATCAAGGTTTTGTTTTGCGGATTTATAGTCTTTGTTTGCGATGTTTGCCCATCCAAGAAGGTTATATGCCATGGCGCTATTTGGATGTGCTTTTAATGCGAGCTTTGCGAGCTCTAATGCGGCTTTTGGATTATTTAATTTTTCAATATAAATCCAAATTGGTCGAACAAAATAGTCTACATTTCCGCTATTTATTCCGAGAACCGTTTCATATGCTTTTGCGGATTTTTCATAATCTTTTTTTAAGAAATAAAGTTCGGCGAGTTTTTGATGAGCTTGAATTTTTGGCTCAAATCCTTTTTGAAGTGCTGCTTCAAGGTGCACGATTGCATTATCGATTTTATTTTCTGCGAAATAAGAAAGTCCTAAGAAAAATAAAGTTTCTGCTTTTGCCGGATCGAGCTTTTTGGCTTCTTCAAGCGCTTGCGATGCTTCGCTTGGTTTGTTGCCATTCAAATATGCATATCCGAGCAAAATCCATGCGTCTCTATAATCTTTTTTACTTTTTATAACGTCAGAAAGAAGCTGTGTTGCCATCGTGTTTTCTTCTGCATTTATTAATGCTTTTGCGATAAGTGTTTTTAAATGTGATATTTGTCCGCCTTCAAATTTTGAGAATTCCGTGAATGCGTTTAAGAAAGCTTGAGCTTTGCTTTTAAGTCTTGTGTCTGTATTTATTGTTGCGAGAAGTGTTTTTCCCTTTTCATATTCTCCAAGATAAATTGCGATTATTCCTTTGTAATAAGAGATAATTTCTTCTTTTGGGTCGAGTTGTTCAAATGATTTGCTTGCTTCGCCGATATTGCCTTCCATTAAATATGCGCGACCTATATTTAGCTTTGCTTCAAAATCGTTTGAACCCATATTTAAAACTTCTTCGAATGATTCGCGCGCTTTTGTTGGATCTTTTTGCGTTAAATAAATTGCTCCAATTTTCATAACAGGGTCAATTGAGCCCGGCATTGTGTTTGCCGCTTTTCTGTATGAGTTTATTGCAAAAGCAAAACGTCCTTTTAAGCTTAGAGCGTCGCCTTCTTTCATTAAAGAATTGTAACTTTCATAAACGCTTTTTGACGTGTTTACCGGTATGGTTTGAATTGGCTTTGCGCTTTGTGGTTGCGCTACTCTAAATGTTTGAATTTGTATACCTGCGTCATTATCGCGAAATGGCGGGATTTTAAAAATATATGCAAGATTAAGCCCAAATCCAACGATTAGTATTGCCGGCAATATCCATTTTTTACTGTTCTTTAACATTTTATTTTTGTTAGTTTTAGCGAATTTGCGAGCGAGAATGCGGCCGCGATTGCGTCTGCCGCATCGTCAGGTTTTGGTGGGTTTTTTAATCCAAAAATAATTTGAATCATTTTTTGCACATTTTCTTTTCCGGCTTTTCCGTATCCACAAGTATTTGATTTGATTTGCTGTGGAGTGTATTCGGTTATTTCTATTCCTTTTGAGTGTAGTATTTCTAAAATAACGCCGCGTGCATGTGCGACTGAAATTGCAGTTTTAACATTTTTTGTAAAGAAAAGCCTTTCTATTGCGGCTTTTTTTGGTTTCCAGAGTTTTATGATTTTTGTGAGATCCATTGCGATTTCTGATAATTTTAGTTCAAGAGGGGAGTTTGGTTTTGTTCTTATGCATCCATAATCGAGCAGTTTGCAGGTTTGCTTTGATGTCTCTATTATGCCGAATCCAACAATCGTTGTGCCCGGATCTATGCCGATTATTATCATTTTAAATAAAAATTGTATTTATTAGTTTTTCATCTTTGCTTGCATTTATTACTATAACAATTTTATTTCCTTTTTGAACGAGATTTTTCTTAATAAGAATGTTTCTCACTTCCTGCGTTGCGTTTTTCAAGTCTATTTTATGTTGAATTATTGGATTTATGCCCCAAACAAGCGCGAGTTGATTCTTTGTTTTTTCGTCTTCCGTGATTGCGATTATTGGGATGTATATGCGGTGTCTTGAGATTTGCTGAGCCGTGAATCCGCTCAAAGTCACTGCGACTATTGCGTTTGCATTTATATCTATTGCTAACTTTGAAGCGTTTAAAGCTGTTGCGTTTGAAACCGGGAGATTCAGATTTTTTTGAGTTGGAAGTAAGTCGTGATCTTTTTGAAGATTTTTTTCAACGACACTTGCGACGCGTGAAAGCGTTTTTACCGCATCCACGGGATATTTTCCAACAGCAGTTTCGTTTGAAAGCATCATTGCATCTGTGTGATCAAAGACAGCATTTGCGGCATCGGAGATCTCGGCACGTGTTGGTGTTGCGTTTTCAACCATGGATTGAAGAATTTGCGTTGCGGTAATAACCGGTTTTCCGTATAAATTTGCAAGGTGAATTATGCGTTTTTGTGTCAAAGGAACTGTTTCCGCCGGCATTTCAACGCCAAGATCGCCACGTGCGACCATAACTCCATCTGCGACTTTCATTATGTTTTTAAGATTTCGGACAGCTTCAGGTCTTTCAATCTTTGCGATAACTTTTGCTTTGCTGTGATGCTTTGCTATGATTTTTTTAAGCCTGATTATGTCATTTGCGCATTTAACAAATGAAAGAGCAATATAGTCCACGTCGTTTTTTATGCCGAAAATCGCATCTTTTTTATCTTTTGCAGTGATTGGATCTGCGCTGATTGTGACGCCCGGAACATTTATTCCTTTGTGGGTTTTTACGATTCCGCCTTTCAAGACTTTGCAGTAAATATTTTGGAATCTGTCATAAATGACTTCAAGCTCAATTGTTCCATCATCGATAAGGATTGTATCGCCACGCTTTACCTCTTTTGGAAGTTTTTTATATTGGATTGGAAACGTTTTGCTATTTCCAATCATATTTTTTGTTGTGAGTGTAATTTTTGCGCCTTTTTTGATTGCGATGCCTTGCGCCGGCATTTCTCCGATTCTTATTTTTGGGCCTTGTAGATCTTGCATGATTGCGATTGGCACACCTGTTTCAAGCGAAACTTGTCTGATTTTTTGAATTAAATCTTTAAATTCCGAGTATTTTCCGTGTGAAAAGTTCAGCCTGACAACATTCATTCCCGCATGAACCATTTGCTTGAGTATATGCGCTGAACTTGAGGCAGGGCCAAGAGTTGCAATGATTTTTGTGTTTTTCTTTATCATTTTTGTTTTGTATATGAGGTTTTACGTCTAACTTGTTCCTTATATTTTAGCATAATTTTCGTGTTTTGGCTTGGAAATACCCTTGACGAAAGTAAAGGTTTAGGTGTTGCTTCGCAACGTTTTACTTCACAGTAACACTTTTTGCTAGATTTCTTGGCATGTCGGGGTTGTTTTTGCGCAGAAGCGCAAGTTTGTATGCCAAAATTTGGACAGGGATGATGTTTACGATAGGGGATAACGTTTGAACATCCGGAACGCGAATCCAATAATCAAAAACGTCTTCATTGGTTGGAGAAACGCCGATTATGTAGCCGCCGCGCGCTTTAACTTCCATCGCGTTGCTTAAAATCGCTTTTTTATTTTCGTCATTTGCGCATAAAACAATGCACGGTGTGTCTTTTTGAATAAGCGCGATTGGGCCGTGCTTGAGTTCGCCTCCTGCGAACCCTTCAGCGTGAATATATGAAACTTCTTGAAGTTTTATGGCTGATTCAAGCGCCATTGGATAGTTTGATCCGCGACCGATTATATACATGCTTTCAAAATTTTGTAATTTTTGTGCGAGTTTTGAGATGTGTTCTTCGTAACGAGGATTTAACATGTCGTTTATTTTTCCTGCAGTTTCAAGAAGCAGTGTTTTTCCATCATTTAATCTTTCAGCGCACGCATATGCGAGAAGCGTGATTACGGCAATTTGTGCTGTTGTGACCTTTGTTGATGCCACAGCCTTTTCCGGGCCGCATTTTGTTGGAACTATCATGTTGGACATTTGTGCCATGGATGAAGTTTCAACGTTAACGATTGATAAAACTTTTGCTTTTTTTTCTTTCGCGATTTCAATTGCTTCAAGCGTGTCTGCGGTTTCGCCGCTTTGAGAAACGCCGACTATGAGCGTTTTATTTGTTATGAAGTGATGATGCGCCGGAAATTCCGAACCAAATGTTGAATTTATGTGTTTGTGTGCGATTTCGGAAAATATATATTCACCGGTTAAGCAAACTTTTCCGGCTGTTCCACAGCCAATAAAATACGTTCCAATCGCCTTGTTTATCATTTCTGCTGCGCGTTTGATGATTTTATCGTCTTGATTTAAAACGCGATATAAAGTTTCTTTTTGCTCCATGATTTCTTTTATCATGAAGTGCGAATATTCGCCTTTTTCCGCGCTTTCCGGATTCCAAGTGATTTCAACTATGCGTTTTTCAATTTCTTTTTTATTTGTGAGTTCATAGAATTTGGCTTTTGCATCGCTTAAAACGACCATTTGGTTATTATCCAAATACATGACTTTATTGGTATATTTTAAGAATGCCGGAATGTCTGAAGCTATATAAAATTCTTTGTTTTTGCCGACGCCAACGATTAAAGGGGATCCGCGTCTTGCCGCAATAATTTTGTTTTCTTTTTTACAAATTACAACGATTGCATATCTTCCTTCAATTTTTAAAATTGCTTTTCTGACACTTTCTTCTAAGCCCTCTTTTTCAAGATTTTCCTGAATTAAATGCGCTATAACCTCTGTGTCGGTTTCGGATTTAAATTTGTGTCCGCGTTTTATAAGTTGTTTTTTAACTTCCAGGTAATTTTCAAAAATTCCGTTATGTATAAGAACAACTTCGTTGTCTTCTGTTGAATGTGGATGTGCATTTTCTCTTGTTACTCCTCCATGCGTTGCCCATCTTGAATGTCCAATTGCGATCTCAGTTTGTTCGCAAATTTCTTTTGGAAGGGAAGTGATATCACCTATTTTCCCGGTTCTTTTATAAATCGCGATGTTGTTATCGTTTTTACACGCGATTCCCCATGAATCATATCCACGATATTCAAGGCTTTTAAGTCCTTGCACGAGTATTTTACCCGCATTGGTTTTTGGTCCGTAGTAAGCGAAAATTCCGCACATATTATTTTGAGTAAATTAAACTTGAATGAGGATTGTGAAAAATGTGAGTTTCAAGAATCGCGTTTATGTTTCTTGGTTCATTTTTGAGAACCCAAAGTAGTCCCTTTTTAATTTCTGTAATGTTTTTTATTCCAAAGTGTTTTTTTAGTCCGGACATTGCATTTTTGCCCATGTAATTATTTCTTTCAAAAACAAAATATGCCATTTCAAAATTGTCTTGGAATTTTGATTCGATAAGTCCTTCATTTGCATCATATTCGTGCCAAATTCCGTTAATTTTGACATATGGTAATTCTTTATTTGTATTTATCAATTCGCCGGACTTAATAGCTTCAATAATCAATGATTTTTTGTCTGTTTTTCCTTCGGTTTTTATTCCGAAATATGAATATTTTTTGAGTTGAATTCCGATGAAGCCCATATCTTTTAACGCGTTTTCAATTGTGCGTTCTTCGTTGTCCGTGATTATTAATTCAACGAGCATTTCAATGTCATATTTTTCATCGTATTTTCCGATTTTTTCTTCTCTAAACTCGCCTTTATATTTCTTTTTTGCTGATACTGGAGCGGTTATTTTAAATTCGCCTGTTATATATTTTTTCATTGATGCGAACACCGGATCGCCATTAGTCGTTCTTTCCGGATGCGGCATTAAAGCCATGATATTTCCATCCGCGTTACAAACTCCCGCAAGGCTATGAATTGCATTATTTGGGTTTATTGGGAATTCATTTATGAATTTTCCATTTTCATCACAATATCTGAAAATCGTTTGTTCATTTTCAATAAGTGTTTTTAAAAGCGCTTTATCTTGCGTTATATATCTGCCTTCACCATGAGCAACAGGGCATTTTATTAATGTTTTTTTATCAAACATATTGAATGCGCATCTTCCTGTTGGCGCATCTGATTTTAAATAAATCCAATCATTATAAAACCCAATTCCAAGAATTTCATTGTTTTTAATTCTTTCGTTCCAAGCGAGTGCCATTTCAAGTTTTTTGCCTTCAAGTCCAGGTATTACGCCTGATTCAACGAGCATTTGCGCACCATTGCATATTCCAATTAATGGTTTCCCCTTTGAGGCTTCTTTTATAACTTGTGCGATGATTGGATCTTTTGAGGCAATAATTCCTGATCTTCCGCGGTCTTCATATGAAAATCCGCCAGGTAAAATGAATCCGTCGTATGATTTTAAATCAACATCTTCATTCCATCTTAAAATTTCGGCATTCATCCCTACTCTTTTGCAAGCTCTTGCGGCTTCAAGTTCGCAGTTTGTTCCGGGGAAGAGGATTATGGCTATTTTTGGTGTATTCATGTTATTTATTTGATTATCGCGCTTTCTAGATTTTTTGGCATGCGCGTTATATTTTTGTTATTTCCGTGACTATCTAAAATTATCATATCTTCGATTCTTACGCCAAAGAAATTTTCAATATAAATTCCGGGTTCAACCGTTATTATGCAGTTATTTGGGAATTTGTTTTTGTATTCCTGATTAGTTGACGGAATTTCGTGTATTTCAAGCCCAATTCCGTGTCCGCCGCTGTGTGTGTAATTTTTGCCATAACCGGCTTTTTCAATCATTTTTCTGGCAAAGTTGTCAACGTGTTTTCCCGTCATTTTTGCACGTGCGTTTGAAATTGTTTTTTCTTGTGCGGAAAGAACTAGGTTGTATATTTTTTCTTGTAATTTTGTAGGTTTTGATTTGAAGAAAAACGTGCGTGTCATGTCTGAGCAATAACCTTTAAATTTCATGCCCATATCAATTAAGACCGTATCTCCTTTTTTCAATTTTGTTTCGTTGCATTCGTGGTGTGGAATTGCTGAATTTTTCCCAAAAGCAACGATTGGTTTGAACGACGTTTCGTCCGCGCCAAATTTCAGTCCATATATTTTTATTAATGTTGAAATTTCTTTTTCTGTTATTCCGATTTTTAAGTTTTTTAAAACTTCTTTAAGTGTTTTTTCGTTTATTTCTTGCGATTTTTTTGTATATTCAATTTCTTTCGAGTCTTTAATTGCACGTATTTCTTCTGCTAAATTTTGAACGCCTTTAAACTTTATGCCGTGCGTTGCTTTTTTGAAGAATTTTAATTGCGCAACCGTCATGCTGTTTTCTTCGAAAAAGCATTCTTTTATTTTTAATTTTTTAACGAATTTTGCCCAAAGTTTTTGTAGATTTTTTTCTATTTCAATTGCTTTTGCATTTTTTGGTAGAATGCGTTTTATTTCATTAAAATATCTTGCGTCCGTTAAAAAATATGCTTGTTTTTGCGTAACTAAAGCCATTCCGCGGGTTCCATGAAAATTAAATAAATATTTTAAATTTGGCCTGTGTGTAATTAAAAAAGATGAAACTCTTTTTTCTTTGAGCAATTTTTGCAAATCTTTAATTCTTTGCATTTAGATATTTTTTTGTTAATTTTTTGCCAAGTTCAACGCCTGGTTGGTCAAATGCGTTTACATTGAATATTTCGCCTAAAAGTGCAACTTGAAGTTCAAAAATATAAATTAATGATCCGATGTTTTCTTCATTTAACTTGTTTAATTTCAGCGTTATATTTGGTCTGCCTTTTTTGTTAAAAGTCTCTTCTATTGCGCGTTTTTCCGCATTTAAAAGCTGTCCCATTTCAACATTTTGAAGATAACTCAATGTGGAATTTTTTAAACTTTCGCCATTTATTTTAATTTTATTTTCAAAATTTTCTATTTCAATAAAAATAATAAATTTATTGTCCGGACCATCCATAAAGAGTTGTAGTTGTGAGTGCTGATCCGTGACACCAATTGCTTTTAACGGAGTTGGTCCGATTTTTTTGTTTTTACCAATGCTTTCTGATAAAAGTTGGATATACCAATCCGCAAAAGAACTTAATTTTTTGGAGTAGGGGAATATAACTGTGATTGGTTTTTTTTGTTTTGTATAAGCCTTGAATTGCATTTCTGCCAATATCGAAGCCGGATGAGTATTTGGTGTTTTTTCGAATATGTTTTTTGCACTTATGGCTCCTTTTAAAATTTTATTTATATCGATTTTTGCGAGAGCGGCAGGCACAAGCCCCATTGGTCCGAGAACCGAAAATCTTCCGCAAACATCTTTTGATATATGAAAGCATTTTATTTTTTCTTTTTTTGCAATTTTATTGAGAAAATTATCATTATTTTCCGTTATTATTATCGCGTTTTTTCTCCATGAAATTTTTTGCTTTTCAAGAATATTTTTTAATGCTATGAAATTGGCGATTGTTTCAATTGTGTCTCCGGATTTGCTTGCTATAACGAAAATAGATTCCTTCAAATTTGTTTTGCTGATTATTTCCGTGAAAAAGTCCGGATCAATATTGTCTAGAGCGATTACGCGTGGTGTTTTTTCGTTTTTAAGGCTTTCTATAAGCATTTTTCCGCCAAGTATTGAACCTCCAATTCCAATCATTACGATGTTTTTATACTTGAGAGTTTTGACGTATTTTTGGATTTCCTTTGTTGTTTTTTCATCTTCCGGTAAATGTAAAAACTCATACATTTTGGAGGAAGTATTTGATGATTTCTTCGGCATTTTTTATATTTTTTGGAATATTTTTTAAAACTTTATTTACGTGATTTCTTTGATATCCAAGCCTTGTTATTGCTTCTATTATTTCATCTTCAATTTCAGATTCATTTTCTTTTGAATAAGGTGTTCCCGGAGCCAAAATTTCAAGTTTTCCTTTTAGCTCAAGGATAATTCTTTCTGCGGTTTTTTTACCTATTCCTGGTATTTTTGTGAGCATGGCGAGATCGGAATGAAGTATTGCTCCTTTTAATTTATTTAATTCCACGCCCATTAATTCCATTGCTGTTTTTGGGCCAACTCCGGGTACGCTTAATAAAACTTTGAAAAATCCCAATTCTTCGATTGATTGAAATCCATATATAACAATTTGTTCTTCGCGTAGATATGCTCGTGTGTAAAGTGATATTTTTGATCCGTTCGTAGCCTTGTCTAAGCTTGAAGTTGATATGAATATTTCGTATCCTATGCCATTATTTTCAATAATAGCGCTTTTTTCGAACTTGTTTAGTATTTTTCCTTCGATGTATGAAATCATTTTGAATGTTTTTTAGGCGTATTAACAAGCCTTTGAAGGGTAAAAACGCTTTTTCCGGTTACAATCATTTTTGTTTTGCGTTTTTCGTCTCTTCTTTTATATTTATTTTCCAGTTTTTTATCTAGCTTTTCTTCGTGATTATTCATTGTTTTTTGGTCTAAATTCAGCCAAAAATTGTTTTTTGAACTTTCCGAATTTTCCGAGTGCGATTGATTCTCGAATATTACGCATTAAGTTTAGCAAAAAGTGCAGATTATGGATAGTCATAAGTCGAAGACCGAGAGTTTCGCCTTCGGTAAATAAATGTCGCAAATAACTTTTCGTGAACGTTTGACATGTTTCACACGCGCAACCTTTCATTAAAGGAGTTTGATCAAGTTTATATTTTGCGTTAGTGATATTGAATCTTCCTGCGTTTGTCCAAAAACTGCCATGTCGGGCGAGTCTTGTTGGCATAACGCAGTCAAACATGTCTATTCCGCGATCAACCGCTTCAAGAATGTTTTCCGGCGATCCTACGCCCATTAAATACGTTGGTTTTTCATGATTTATATGTGGATAGACGTTTTCAAGTGCTTCATACATTTGTTCGTGTTTTTCGCCAACGGAAAGTCCGCCGATCGCAGTTCCGGGTAAATCTAAATCTGTTATAAATTTTGCAGATTCTGTGCGTAAGTCTTTATGCATTCCACCTTGAATGATTGCGAATAATGCTTGGGCAGGGGAGTTTTTTTTACTTTTTTCAAGTTTTTCGTGCGTTTTTTTGCATCGCATTGCCCATTTGTGAGTTCTTTGGGTCGCATTTTTTGTATAAGCTTTGTTTGCGTCGTGTGGAATGCATTCGTCTAAAGCCATGATTATATCTGCGCCTATTTCGTGTTCTATTTTGATTACATTTTCAGGCGTGAAAAAGTGCAAAGAGCCGTCTATGTGTGATTTGAACTCAACTCCTTTGTCTGTGATTTTTACGCTGGTTTTTGTGTCCGATCCTTGATTATGTGGATTTTTTCGATCTTCGTGTAATGAAAAGACCTGAAATCCGCCGGAATCAGTTAAAATTGGCTTGTCCCATCCAATCCATTTGTGTAATCCGCCGAATTTTTTGATATTTTTTGATCCTGGGCGGAGATATAGATGGTACGTATTTGAAAGCATTATTTCTGCTCCAAGACTTTGCAGTTCCTTTGGCGTTAAAGTTTTTACAAAGCCCGTTGTTCCAACCGGCATAAAAAAAGGCGTATGGATTGCACCATGCGGTGTATGAAAAATTCCCGATTTTGCTCTTGAATTAGACTCTTTAGCCTGAATAATAAATTTGAACGGAGATTGAATACTTTTTTTGTTCAAGAGCTGTTTTTCTATGACTTTTTCTGACTATTTTTTAAGCTTTTTTCGTTGTTGCTTTCTTTGTTTTTGCCTTTGCCGTTTTGACTGCGGTTGTTTTCTTTTCTTCAACGAGATGTTCAAGTCTTTCTTCAATCAACTTACCTTTCTTTTCTTTCTTTTCTTCTTCAAGTTTTTGATTAAGAGTTGTTTTTGCTTGTCTTCTTGCGTTGAATCTGTCAACACGTCCTGCGGCATCAATCAATTTGCTTTGTCCTGTATAGAAAGGATGGCAAGCTGAGCAAAGTTCGGTTTTTAGACCTTCTTTTGTTGATCCTGCGATGTATACAGCTCCGCACGAGCATGTGATTTGTATGTCTTTGTAGTATTTTGGGTGTGTTTCTTTCTTCATCTCTAAGTGTTTTAAATGTTATATATTGTGTTTGCTTCGCAAACGCTTTGTTTATATGGGCCTGTGCGGCTTAGCCGCGGCCTGTTTTCACCTTCTTCGCTGGCTTTTTAGCCGGAATAGGTTTTTTTAGGCCTTTAGTATAAGTAAAACCAAAAATAAGCGCAAGAGCAATTATTAAAATTATTGCGCCGATTTTTAAATATGCAATATAGTTGATTACGTATACTGTTTTTGATTTTGTTACTTTTTCTCCCGCTGAGTCTGTTACTTCAAGCGTAACTCTGTATTTTCCTTGATCTTTAAATGTATAAGCAGGGCTTGCTCCTTCAAGCTTTATTGACTCGTTTATTGTCCATGCAAAATTTGTAATTTCACCGTCTTTATCAAGAGAGTCGCTTGAATCAAAGTCAACCGTTGTTTCAATTTGTACAAACATTCCCGGTTTTTCGAATTTTACTATTGGAGCCAGGTTTGTTGGAAACGGGTCGTCTTTGTCTAAAATTCCGTCATTATCGTCATCCGGATCAGCATTATTGCCAATTCCGTCTCCATCTGTGTCTTCCCACTCTTTTGGATCAAGAGGGAAGGCGTCTCTTCCATCAATAGTATTATCTTTGTCCGTATCCGGATCTTTAGGATTTGTTTTTACTAGAACTTCTTTTGTGTCATCTAAAAAGTCATTATCATTATCTTTATCGCTATTATCGCCAATTCCGTCTTCATCCGCATCTTTCCATTCTTTTGAATCAAGTGGGAATACATCTACTTTGTCCGGCGCGCCATCATTATCATCGTCTAAATCAGCATTATTTCCAATTCCATCTCCGTCTGTATCAATTGATTCTTTTGGGTTTCTTGGAAACGCATCTTCGCCATTTGCCGCTTTGTCACCGTCCATATCCGTATCCCGACTATCTGCAATTCCGTCTCGGTCCAAGTCCGGTGCTACATATATTGTTTTAGTTATAATGTTGTTTGCAGGATTATCTCCCTCGGCTTTAAAGGGGAATACTTGGACTTTTATCGTGATTGTTCCTGCCGGCATTTTAAAATCAACGAAAACATCATCTGTTTTGCCCGCTAAAGTTGAAACCGGTTGATCTCCATTTATTTGTTTATCATGCGTTTCATCAATGAATTTTACAGTTCCGAGCAAGTCCGTTGTTGCGCTGTTTCCCACTGTTGCGTAAATCTTTACGGACTGTCCTTCAGTTGGCGCATTATCTGAGAATTTTACATTATCCGCTGAAAGCGATAAGTCGCTTGTATAAGCGGCTAACGTTACTATTGGTTGTGCGAAAAAGCACAATAAAACAAGTCCAATTGTTAAAGTTTTTTTCATTGTGAGGTGGGTTATTTTAAGGGCCTTTTTTGGCCTTTATTTTTTGACTTTCGCGGGCGCTGTCTTTTTTTCTTCCATTTCGATTACTTCTGTTGTTTCTCCGTTTTCAGGATTTTCGTCCGCTTTTTCATCGACAGGGATAATCGATATGGATGCAACTTTGTCGTTTGGATTCATTCTCATGAGATAAACGCCTTGAGTTGCTCTTCCTTGAACTGGAATATTTTTAATATCAATTCTTATTGTTTGTCCTTCTTTCGAAATTATCAAAAGATCGCTAACCATTGTTTCGTCGATGATTTTTGCTCCAACGACTTTGCCTGTTTTTGGCGTTACGTTAGCTGTTTTTATGCCGCTTCCGCCTCTACCTTGAAGCCTATAGTCTTTTACAGAGCTGATTTTCCCAAGACCGTTTTCCATTATAACGAGGAGCTCAGCTTCTTGGTTTTTAACGACATCCATTTCAACAACATAATCAGTGCCTTTTAATCTTATTCCGCGTACGCCGCTTGTTGCTCTTCCCATTGCGCGCGCTTCGTCTTCTTTAAATTTGATACTTTGACCGTTGTTTGTAATGATTGTGATTTCTTGACCCGTTGAAACTTCGCGTACCCATTCAAGCGAATCGTTTTCGCGTATTTTTATTGCTATAAGGCCGCTTTTTCTAACATTTTCAAAGTCTTTTATAATGGTTTTTTTGATTGTTCCTTTACGAGTTGCCATAACCAAATATTCTCCGCAAAGCTTTTCTCCACAGTTTAAGATTGCGGTTACTTGTTCGCCATCTCTTAAATTAAGAAGATTTACAATTGGAGTTCCTTTTGCAACGCGCATTGCTTGTGGGATTTCATAAACGAAAATTCGGTATACGCGACCTGCGTTTGTGAAGAACATCATTTCATCATGGTTTGTGCCATAACGTACGATTTTTATTTCATCTTCTTCTTTTGTTGTGATGCCAATAACGCCTTTTCCGCCACGCCTTTGCGTTCTGAATGATGCCGGAGGCATGCGTTTTATATAATTGGATTGTGTGAGCATGACAACCATTGGCTCATTTGGAATGGTGTCTTTGAGTGAAATTTGATCAACGGCGGTTGGAACAACTTCTGTTCTTCTTTCATCGCCATATTTTTCTTTAATTTCGATAAGCTCTTTTTTCATTATATCGAGGATCTTTTTTGCACTTTTCAAAATTCCCTCAAGTTCTTCGATAAGAGCCAATTTTTCTTTATATTCTGCGACAATCTTGGATCTTTCAAGGCCGGCTAATGTTTGAAGTCTCATTTCCAAAATTGCATTTGCTTGAAGGTCTGATAATTTGAATTTTTTAACCAAAGCAACTTGAGCAGTTTCTTTTGTTTCGGATTTTCGGATTGTATCAATAACTTCATCTATGTTATCAAGCGCTATAACAAGCCCTTCTAAGATGTGTGCTCTTTCTTTTGCAATTCGAAGATCATATTGAGTTCTTCTTGTGATGACTACTTTTCTATGTTCAACGAATGTTTCAAGAATTTGTTTTAAATCAAACAATTTTGGCTGAATTCCATCTGCAAGTGCAATCATGTTCATATTGAATGTTGATTGCATTGGTGTGAGTTTGAATAATTGATTGAGAATTTTTTTAGGATAAGAATCTTTTTTTAATTCAATGACAACGCGAATTCCTTCTCTTTGATTGGACTCATCTCTGATGTCTGTAATCCCTATGATTTTCTTTTCGTGAACGAGTTCTGCGATTTTTTCAACGAGAGTTGATTTGTTTGTTTGATAAGGGATTTCTGTAATTATAATGTCGAATCTTCCATTTTTTCTTTCTTCAATTGATGCTTTTGCTCTCATAACAATGCCTCCGCGACCTGAGCTATATGCGGCTTTGATTGCGTTTACATCATAAATATAGCCTCCGGTTGGGAAATCTGGTCCTTTAATAAATTGCATTAAATCGTCGATCGTTGCTTCTTTGTTGTCTGCGATATGCAAAATTCCATCAATAACTTCAGTGAGGTTGTGCGGTGGAATGGAGGTTGCCATACCAACTGCGATACCGTTTGTTCCGTTTAATAACAATTGTGGAATTTTTGATGGCATAACCATTGGCTCTTTAAGCCTTCCATCATAGTTCGCTTGCCAGTTGACCGTATCTTTATCTATATCTGTTAAAACTTCTTCTGCGAGTTTTGCTAATTTAACCTCAGTGTATCTCATGGCGGCAGGGGAGTCACCATCAATAGAACCCATGTTTCCTTGTCCATGAACGGTTGGATATCTCATGGAGAAGTCTTGTGCCATGCGGATTAATGCGTCATAAACCGAGGCATCGCCATGTGGATGATATTTACCTAAAACTTCACCGACTACGGTTGCGGATTTTCTGAAAGGTCCAGTTGGGCGAAGTCCGATTTCGTGCATTGCATATAAAATGCGTCTATGAACGGGTTTTAAGCCATCGCGAACATCCGGAAGTGCGCGTGAAACGATGACGCTCATGGCATAATCCAAATAACAAGTTTCCATTTCGTCTGAAATTTCACGCTTGTATACATCTTTCATTTCAAGAGGAAGAAGCGATTGTTCCGCAGAATCGTCTTGATTTTCTAAGGCTTGCTCAGGAGCTTGTTCAGAGGTTTGTTCTGGCTCGGTTTCCGGCAGGTCTTGTTTTTTGCCTTTATCTTGCGGATTTTTTGAATTTTTGTTCTTTTTATTTTTATCGTCGTTTGAATCTTTTTTTGCCATATATAATGATGTCGCTTCGCGACAGTTAAATTTATATAGGCCTGTGCTCGCAAACGCGAGCGGCCTGAAATAAGCGTTTTAAGTCACGAATAATTTAGCATAGATTGGTGAAAAATAAAATAGTTAAATATTTCTTAAACTTTTCTTGCAAGTTTTTATTTGTGAGTTAATTTGTCGATGATAGTATTGATTTTTTATTCGATGTACGTTATTATGTACATGTATTACATAATAACAAAAATTAATATGAATATGAGAACGATTTTATCTATATCCGAGGCTAGAAAGAGAATATTTGAAATTGCGGATGATGTTTCCAAGGCGAGCGTTTATTATACTTTAACTGAAAACGGTAGGCCAAAAGTCGTGATTATGTCTGCTGAAGAATTTGAATCGTGGACTGAAACGATTGAGGTTATGCGAGAATTTCCAGATATATTAAAGGAGATAGAAGAAGTTGAAAAAGACATGAAGAGTGGAAAGTATAAAAATTATACAACTTTAGATGAAATTCTTGAGAAAGAGGGCTATAAAAAGACTAAATCGAAAAAGATATGAAATATAAAGTGAGTTTTTCGCCGAATGCCGAAAAGGATATGAAAAAACTTCCTGATAAGCTTCGCTTGCGCATTCTTTTGGTTTTATCAAGGATTTCTGTGAATCCTTTTATGGGTAAAAAACTGGATGGAAAACTCTCCGGGCATTATTCTTTCCGAGCTTGGCCTTATCGAGTTATTTATCAGATTTTTAAAGATAAGTTGCTTGTTGTTGTCGTTAAAATTGGACATAGGCAGAGTGTTTATTTATAATGGCGATACACAAAAATAAACATTATTTTATGAAAACCTTTTTAAAGTTTTTTACTTTAATTTTGATTTTACCGCTTCTATTTTTAGGCGGATGTAGTTCGGATTCTTCAAATATAACTAACCAAGATAATATGGCTAAAGCTATAAAAGCGACTGTTTATACGACTGTTGGCGACTTTGATCTTGAATTGAACGTAAAAGATACGCCTGTGACTGCGAATAATTTTGTTACTTTGGCGAAAAAAGGATTTTACGATAATACGATTTTTCATCGTGCGATTAAGGGTTTTATGGTTCAAGGTGGAGATCCAACCGGAACCGGAATGGGTGGCCCTGGTTATAAATTTAAAGATGAGCCTTTTAAAGGTGAATATGATAGGGGAGCGATTGCAATGGCTAATAGCGGACCAAATACAAACGGAAGCCAGTTTTTCATAATGCATAAAAGCTATCCTTTGCCAAAAAATTATGTGATTTTCGGGAAAGTTACGAAAGGAATTGAGACGATTGATAAGATTGCCGAGGCAAAGGTTGTTAGGAGCGATTCCGGTGAAATGTCTAAGCCGGTTGATCCTGTGAAAATTACAAAGATCGAGATTGCTGATTAATTCGGGTTTTTAATGCGAATTCCGCATAATTTATTAGATTTTAAATTATTTTTTTGTCAAACCTATTATTTTAGTAACCATGTTGTACCCCTTGAACGGAAAATGCTTTTGTGCTATACTATAACGATATATTTGAAATAAAAATAAAAACGTGGAGGAAACAAAAACTCAAACAGTTGGTGGTGTGAATCCGGCTTCTGCTGTAAATACAGCCGTTTCTGGTCAAGATACGGCGCAGACGCTTGCTTCTCCGGAATGGCTTAATAAGGCTGCGGCTCCAGTTCCTGCTGTTTCGATTGCGGAAGCACCTGCTGCTCCGGCTACTGCATCGACGTTTCAAGTTCAGACGCCAATTACTCAGGCGGAAGTACTATCTTCTGCTCAGACAGAGGTGCCAGTTGCGACTTCAACTCAAGCTCAGGCGCCGGTTCAAGAAGCTGCTGTTGTCCCCGATCAAGCCGTGACTCAAGCTTCTCAAAAGAAAAAGAGTTTGTTTGATAGTTTTAAAGAAAATTTCTTACCAGGTATAGGTAGTTTTGAAAAGAAGGTTAATGCTGCTCCTGCTTCAATCGCTTCCGGCATGCCTTCTATTTCCGCTCAAGCCGCTGAAGCTGAAAGACGCCAATTGATGGAGGCTGAAAAGGTTTATCAAGAAGGTCTTGCTTCGATTCGTGATTTGATCGCTCCAAGCTCAATGGAAATTCGTTATGATTCGATTAGGCTTGAGAGCGTTTTCGCAGAAAGTTTTTATGTGTTCACATATCCTCGTTTTCTTGAAGCTAACTGGCTTGCTCCGATTATTAACTTTGAAGGAACGGTTGATATTTCACAATTCATTTATCCGATTGATTCGGGTTCGATAATGAAAGTTTTGAAAAAGAAAGTTGCACAAATGCAATCCGCAACACATATAGCTGCGGAAAAAGGTCAAGTTCGTGATCCCGCTCTTGAAACAGCTCTTGAGGATGCGGAACAACTTAGAACGGAAATTCAACGTGGTCAGGAAAAATTCTTTCAATTTGGGCTTTATGTCACAATTTATGCCGATGATGAAGCTAAACTTAAGAGAATTTCAAAACAGCTTGAAGGTTTGCTTGGTGGAAAATTGATTTTAACAAAACGCGCACAAGTTAGAGCTGAACAGGCTTTTACATCTTGTTTGCCTTTATGTTTGGATGAATTGGATGAAGTTAGAAATATGAATACTTCGCCTTTATCAAGCACATTCCCATTCATTTCCACAAGTCTTACATCTGATAATGGTATTTTATATGGAATAAATCGTCATAATGATTCGCTTATTATTTTTGATAGATTCTCACTTGAAAATGCGAACTCGGTTGTATTCGCAAAATCAGGTGCGGGTAAATCTTATGGGGTTAAACTTGAGATCCTGAGGCAAATGATGTTTGGGGTTGATGTTATCGTTATTGATCCTGAAAATGAATATGAAGCACTTAGCCAAACTGTTGGTGGAAGTTATCTTAAATTATCTTTGAATTCAGATAGACGCATTAATCCTTTTGATCTTCCTGCTCCGCTTCCTGATGAAGAAGTCCAGCCAGGTGATATTTTAAGACAAAATGTTATTAGTTTGATTGGTTTGCTTAAAATTATGCTTGGAGGAGTCACGCCTGAGGAAGAAGGTATTTTGGATAGAGCGATAATCAATGTTTATGCCATTAAAGGCATTACAATGGATTTGGTTGATCCTTCAAAGGTTGAGCCGCCTACAATGGAAGATTTGTATGACACATTAACTTCAACTGAAGGCGCGCAAGGTCTTACACAAAAATTGCAAAAATATACAACAGGTACATATGGTGGAATCTTTAATAAACATACGAATATTGATCTTACAACCGGCATGATGGTGTTTTGCATTAGAGATTTGGACGATAATCTTCGCCCAATCGCCATGTATATTATTTTGAATTATATCTGGAGCAAAATCAGACGCGAACTTAAAAAGAGAATTCTTATTATTGATGAAGCTTGGTCGCTTATGCAGCATGAAGATTCTGCAAAGTTCTTGCTTGGTTTGGTTAAGCGTGCAAGAAAGTATTGGCTTGGAATTACAACAATTACACAGGACGTTGAAGACTTTATGAAGAGTGGATATGGAAAGCCGATTATTACAAACTCGTCTTTGCAGTTGCTTTTGAAACAGGCTCCTGCGGCTGTTGATGTGCTTGGAAATACATTTAATTTAACAGAAGGGGAGAAATATATACTTTTAAATAGCGGTGTTGGACAAGGCTTGTTCTTTGCCGGAAATAAACATGCAGCCATTCAGATCATTGCTTCATACGGTGAGGATAAGATTGTTACGACAAATCCGGAGCAAGTTATGAAAGCGAAGCAGATTCAATAAATTGTTATTTTGAATTAATCAGACTCATGGCTCCATCCAGCACCGGGTCGTATGTTCCTGATTTTTCGTAATTTATTTCGTAATCAGGTTTTAATTGATTTTCTTTTGTGAGATTTTTACCTGTTGGTGTAAGCCATTTTGCCATTGTGATTTTTAGCATCGAGCCATCGTTGTAATTTATTAATTCTTGCACTGATCCTTTGCCAAAAGATGCTTTTCCAACTAATTTTCCAACTCCATGTTCTTGGATTGCTGCGGCCATAATTTCTGCGGCGGAAGCTGATCCTTGATTTATCAAAACGTATATTGGATATTTTGAAAGTTCAGCTGGTCCATGAGATATGTAGCTTATTTTTTGTTGATCCGCATATGCCATTGTCATTAATAATTTATCTTTTGGAATAAAGTGGTAGAGCATTGCAATTGCGGAGTTTAAAAATCCTCCCGGATTATTGCGCAGATCGATGATAAATCCTTTTGGATTTTTTGCTATTAAGGCATCTATCGCTCCTTGAAATTCAACAGGAGTGTTGTTTGTGAAATTTACGATTTCAATGTATCCGACATTGGTTTTCATTTCATAATTAACAGAGTCCATTTTGATGCGTTGGCGCTTTAGGATGAAAAGCATTTCTTTTCCCGCACGTACAATTGTTATTTGGACTTCTGTGTTTGTTGCGCCTTGTATCAATTGGACAACTTCATCTAAACTTTTTTTTGCGATTGAGTTTCCGTTAACTTTCGTGATTATGTCGCCCGGCTTTATGCCTGCCGCTTCTGCCGGGGTATTTTTTAAAGGAGTTATTATAACGACTTTATCGTCTTGCATTTCAAGAGAAATCCCGACTCCATCAAATTCACCGGTTAAAGATTTATTAAAATTACTAGCTCTTACAGGTTCTTGGAAAACCGTATAGTGATCGTCAAGTTTATCTACAACTCCTTTTACAGCTCCATATAAAAGTTCGTCAATATTGACCTTATTTTGATCTACGAATTTGGCATCTATTTTATTTAAGACATCGAGTAATATTTGGAATTTTTCATTATTCAAGAATTTTTTTTCTATATCCGTTTTGCCAATTGCGCCCGTTGTGACAGTTGCGGTTGTTGGTGCAATTACATTCACCGTTACAGTCGGAGTTGTTTTTTGAATCACCCCTGATCCTTTTGTTAAAAAGTCATATATCAAATTTGCCGCGTCTAGTCTTGTTAGTTGTTTATTTGGTTTGAACGCTGTCTCATATTTAAACATCCCATAATTTAAGGCGGTTTTTGCGTATTTTGCGAGCGATGAATTTATATTTATGTCTTTAAATTTAATCTCTTCTTTTTTGACGCTGTCTGCGATTTGAATCTTATTTGTTAAAAGAAGAATTTGTATGGCTTCTCCTTGCGTTATTGTGTCGTTTGGACCGAATTTATCCGAAGTTTCAATTATTCCGAGATTAAGAGCTGTCCATATGTATTTCGCATACCATTGATTGAGTTTTACGTCTTTAAATGGCATTTTTTGAGCTTCGTCGGCTTGTATTTTGGCTACAGAAAGAGCCATTTTGTAAAATTCCGCGCGGGTGCAATAATCATCAGGTCTAAAATTGTCTATGTCTGAAATAACGCCTTTTTCGCTTAATGTGCTATAAACCTTATCTGTTTGAAATGCCGCGTTTGCGATTGGGACCATTAATAAAGAAAAACTCAAAAATAAGGCCAGTATAAGCGTTTTGAGCGAGTGTTTTTTGTTTTGCATATTAGGGTGATTATTTTTATATGTACATCTAATCTTATATCAATGATTGCGCCCTGTCTAATGTTGACTGTGGTCGATTTTTCGTGTATAATATAGAGATAGAATAAATATAAAAATAAATGAACAAAATCTTGCGAATTTCGGTCTCTGTTGCCGTATCCTTGGCGATACTTATTCTAAACGTTGTAGGGTTTAGATATTTTGCGCTTGCGGATAATAAAAAGTCAGACTATGAGGATAATCCTAGTATAATTGTTATTGGTGAGGCTGGAGCTGTTGATTATAAAAAAGGTGGAGAAGGCGATTTTGTTAAGGTTGCATCCAATCAGGTTTTGTTTGAAAACGATATAATTAAAACCGGTGAAAACGTTGATGCTTCTATCTCGTTCGCTACAGGTGCGATTGTTCGTCTTAATGTGAATACTGAGGTTCAAATTAAGTATTCGATTGACGATGAAAAATACAATATTAAGCTTAATTCCGGAGGCGTTTGGGTTAATGCTCTTATTGCGTCTTCGGAGATGTTTGTTTATTTTCCCGATTCTGAAATCCATGCAATTGACTCGGTTGTTGATGTTTCTGTTAATAATGAGGGTGGTGTTGCTTATGTTAGTGTTAATGGCGGGTCTGTTTTAATAGGTAAAAACAATGAATTTACGTTTATTAGCCAAGGCGATAATGTTGAGAAGAATTGGCTTGAAAGCGATTGGGTTAAATCAAATATAAAAAAGGATTCTTATAGTCGTGATTCTTATGCTCAATCCTTAAAGGAAAAAGTGCAGAAGTCCGGAATAAGTTATAACGGCGGAACTTATGGTTTTTATTCGGCCTTAACTTTTAATAAAGAGAAACTTAGTAAATATTATCTTTCGACTATTTCCGCATTGATTGATGATGGTGCTTATTATTTATCCGTTGATGATAGAAAGTCTGCTGATGATGCTTTTGTTTTAGCTTTAGAGCAGGCTAGAGGCCTTAATGAAAGCGATTTGCCGGTTTTTCAATCTTTGCTTTTTAGTAAGTTTAATAAGTTTAAAAGCCTTGTTCCAAAAGATGGAAACATTCATCTCGTACGTGAGAAAATTAAAGAATTAATACTTATTGGTCCCGCTTCATCGCTTTTGACCGTTGATGAAAAGATACACTTATCCAGGACTTATTTATACGATGCTTTAAATGCGAATACGACAAAAGAGTCTGTTTCTTTTATGGATGCGTATTTTAGCAATTTATTAAAATTTACCAAGTCAAATAAAAGTAATTTTGTGCAGTATGTCTCAGATGATAATCGTATTATTTATAATGCATTTTTAGGTCATCCGGAGTTTTATAAAAAGAGCTATTTTGATACAAAATCCGAGCTTGAGAAGGTGCTTATTTTGGCAGTTGAAGATGTTTCAAAAAGATCTGAAATTGAGCAAAAAATAATTGGTGAAAAATTTGAATTGCTTAGAAGGCTTAAAGAGTTTGTTGTTCAGGATAAAATTTCGACTCGCGATGCGTTTATCATAGCTGATTTCCTTAAAAACGATGCCAATGTTTATATAAGTTCTTTGCCGAATGAGCTTGGAAAGAATTTCGTTGATGAATTGAATAAATATTCTGATTTTATAGCGTTCTTAAATGACAAACGTTATGAGTCTTCAGTTTATGGGGTTACGGCTGGTGATAGGTTTATTTCTTATATTAATTCAGAAAGGGACAAAAAGCAGCTTGATAGCTTGCAAAAGTCAATTTTAGGTGAAAAGCCCGTTGCTTCGGATTCTGATAATGATAATACGGAAGAAATTAAGAAAAATGTTTCAAAAAAACTTGAACTTTATAATATTAAAGTTGAGGAATTCGGGGACGTGTCGGGTAAATATATCACTATTGTTAAGGCGGTTTTGGACAATGTTCCGTTCTCTGCAAAGTACGATATAGATTATAATATGATGTCCAATATAGTCATTGACGGGGATAGGAAATATCTTTTTGAAATTAAGCCCGAGAAATTGAATATTGTTATTAATATGGATGATGGTAAGAAGGCAATGATTTTATCTGGCAATCAGTCTGCGGAAACCGAGAAGGTTAAGCAGAGTGCTGTTGAAGAAGAGGTGAAAAGACTTGTTGTTAGCAAGCTTAGGGAGTTTAATATGAGTCTTTCTTCAAACCAAGTTACCGTTGTTAGTTTGGTTGATAAATCTTTTACGATTTCAAATGTTGAAATTAGCGATAAGAAACAGAAAATTTTTATTAATTTTAGTTTAAAAGATCCTTTTACCGAGGCTTTGAATATTGAAATAAAAACTGCCGATGGCGTTATGCCTCTTGGTGAAGATAAAAAGGTTTTGCTTCAAAATGTGGCTCCAACCGTGGTTGAGTTTTACAATAAAGCTTTTTATAGCAAGGTTGATAAGTTTGTAGAGGAATCTCAAAAGAAATAACTAGGTTTAATATGAGTCGATCGGATATAGATATTCCTGCTCTTGTTGAGGCCGTTAAAAACTTACCAAAAGTTGATGCTATTGATGTTAACGATCATGATTATGGTCCGTATTTTGGTAATAATTTTTATTTATTGTTTTTGATTTTACTTTTTCCCGAGAAGTATGGTTATGATAGATATTGTATAAGGGAGGCTAAAAAGCGCTGGGGTGAAAAGTGGAATAATTTTACCGTAGACAATAAAGATTTATTTGTTAATTTAAAGTCTGCTTTAGCTGATTTTGAAATTTATAAAGAATTGACTATATTGAGGATAGAAGATCGTGTTATGTTTGAATCTATTGTTCGCGATTTTGGCCCTTTGGGGATGTGTGCCATCGAAGTTCCAATTGTTAAGAAAATGAACGTTATTTTAAGAGAAGTTTTTGATAAAATGAGAGTTGCCGGCATGGATCCTGAATATTTCTGTACACCCGGTACATATTAATTTAAATTTTGTCATTAATTTGTCATTTGAAACAATTTGGATTTTGTCATTTCCTGTGCTATATTCGTTTCGTCTTATTCAACTAAACGCATTTTTAAATATGGCGGATAATACTCAAACTTCATCAAGTTATGGCGCAGATCAAATTCAGGTTTTGGAGGGTCTTGCTGCGGTTAGAAAGAGGCCCGGAATGTACATTGGAACTACTGATGTTGCCGGTTTACATCACTTGATTTGGGAAGTTGTTGACAACTCTATTGATGAAGCAATGGCCGGACATTGTAAAAATATTACGGTTATTATGATGAAGGATGGCGGTATTTCCGTTGAGGATGATGGACGCGGCATTCCTGTTGGAATTCAAAAACAAACCGGAAAGTCGGCCCTTGAAACAGTTTTAACCATTCTTCATGCAGGTGGAAAATTTGGAGACGGCGGGTATAAGATTTCCGGTGGTCTTCATGGAGTTGGAGTCTCCGTTGTTAATGCTCTTTCCACAAAGCTTATTGCTGAAGTTTGGACAGACGGTGGTTATTATAAGCAAGAATATAAGATAGGTGAGCCAAAAAGTGATATCCAAAAAATTGGAAAGTCGGATAAAAGAGGAACGAAAATTACTTTTTATGCCGATCCTACAATATTCAAAATAACGGAATATGATTATACGACTGTTTTGAATAGAATGAGGCAACAGGCTTATTTAACAAAGGGTGTTACGATAAATGTTATTGATGAGCATGTTGATAAAAAATATAGATTTTATTTTGAAGGAGGCATAAGTTCATATGTTCATCATTTGAATCAAAATAAAGAAACCCTTGGTGAAATTGTTCATATTGAAAAAGAGGCTCCGGAAGGCTTGATTGATGTTGCTCTTCAATATACTCAGACTTTTAATGAACATGTTTTTACTTTTGCGAATACGATTAATACTCCTGAAGGCGGTATGCATTTAACGGGCTTTAGGTCTGCTTTGACAAGAACTTTAAACAACTATGCTCGCAAAAACGATATTCTTAAGGAAAAAGATGAGAATCTTACTTCTGACGATGTGCGTGAAGGTTTGACTGCGATTATTTCTGTTAAGATTCCTGATCCTCAATTTGAAGGTCAGACAAAGAGTAAACTTGGTAATGCGGAAGTTAGAACTGCTGTTGAGACTGCATTTGGCGAGGCATTTGAGATGTATTTAGATGAGCATCCTTCAGAAGGAAGGCTTATTCTTGGAAAATGTATTTTGGCTGTTCGCGCAAGACTTGCGGCTCGTGCCGCGCGCGATAGCGTTCTTAGAAAAGGTGTTCTTGAGGGCATGATGTTACCTGGAAAGCTTGCCGACTGTTCTTCTAAAGATTCAAAAAATTCAGAAATATTCATAGTTGAGGGAGATTCCGCCGGTGGTTCTGCCAAGCAAGGTAGAAACAGAGAATTTCAGGCTATTTTGCCACTTCGCGGTAAAATTTTGAACGTTGAACAGGCAAGACTTGATAAGATTATTGCGAATGCTGAAATTAAGGCACTTATCATTGCGCTTGGTATTGGAATCGGTGAGACAATGGACGTCACCAAACTTCGTTATGATAAAGTCGTTATTATGACTGATGCAGACGTTGATGGTGCTCATATCCGAACTCTTCTTTTAACATTGTTCTATCGTCATTTTGCTCCGCTTGTTGAGCAAGGTCATATTTATATTGCTCAACCTCCTCTTTATAAACTTGCATCAGGTAAAACAACTCAATACGCTTATAACGATGAGGAAAAAGAAAGAATTCTTCAAGGCTTTACTCCAGGTCAAAAAGTTTCAATTCAACGCTACAAAGGTCTTGGAGAAATGAATCCTGAACAGCTTTGGGAAACAACAATGGATCCTGCGAGACGTATGATGCTGCAGGTTAGGATTGAAGATGCGGAAAGAGCTGAAGTTGTTTTTGATACCCTGATGGGCGCTGAAGTTATGCCAAGAAAGAAATTCATTCAAGCGCACGCTAAAAAAGTGAAAAATCTCGATATTTAATATTTTGATTGATTTGTCTGATATCGATGATATAATCTCATTTGCTGAAAAGCTAAAATTAATACTTAAAAAATTAAAGGAGGTGAATATACATGGAAATTAAAGTTGTAAAAAACTCGAAAGAATCGACAGAAAGACTTATTGCAAGGTTCACAAAAAAAGTTCACAGAAGCCGTATTTTAATTGATTTGAAAAGCAAGAGATATTGGCATAAACCAAAGTCAAGAAGACTTGTTAGAAAATCTGCAATCATGCGTGAGCACTATAGAAAACAAAAAGAGAACGTGAAGTTTTATTAGCGATAAAAATCAAAATTAAGGCCTCTGTTTTCGGAGGCCTTTTTCTTTTATGACTATTTCAGAGACATTAAAATTTGGTAAGAATAAACTTTTTGGGCGTGAAAACGCTTATTTGGAAGCGGAAATTTTGCTTATGCATGTTCTTTCTCAAGCTCGTGAATATTTGTTCAAAAATCCGTCGATTGAAGTCGGATATTTTAAAATGTTGAAATTTAGGAAGCTTTTGCATGCGGTTGGTCGAGGATTTCCGATTGCTTATATTCTTCATAAGAAAGAGTTTTTTGGTAAGGAATTTTATGTGAATGAGAATGTTTTGATTCCTCGTCCGGAAACTGAACTTCTTGTTGAGAATACGATTGATATTTTGCATCGATATTTCGCTTATAAGAAAGCTGTTTTGGCAGATATTGGCTCCGGGAGTGGATGTATAGGAGTTGGTATTGCTTTGAGTTGCAAGGATGTTTTTGTGAAATTTGTAGATATTTCGAGAAAAGCTTTAAAAGTTGCGAGCAAGAATGCAGATAAATATGATGTTTCTAAAAGAGCTGAATTCATCAAAGGATCATTATTGAATAAATTATTTGAACAACGAGTTGATGTTATGGTGGTAAATTTGCCATATATTGGGACTGAAAAATACAATTCAATTGATGAAAATGTGAAAAAGTACGAACCGCATTCTGCGCTTTATTCAGGGAAAGATGGCTTAGATTTGTATCGAGAATTTTTTGAGCAATTGTCGAAAATGAAACACCCTCCAAAGTTCGTTCTTGGTGAGTTTGGTTTTGGGCAGGGGAGCGAGATTTTGGCTATTTCGAACAAATTTTTTGTTCAAAAACCGATTTTTAAAAAAGACTATGCCGGGATTGAAAGAATGTTTATACTTACTTTATAAATAATATATGGATTTAAAAACTAAACTTCAAAAATTAGAGGCTGAATATAAGGTTTTACAGAGTGAATTATCGAGTCCTGATATTTCGAATAATGTGCAGAGGATGAAGGAAATTGGGCTTCGCTTGAAACAGTTGGAACCGGCTATGAATTTGTATCAAGAGTTACTTCAGGCTGAAAAAGAGATTGATGAGGCAAATTCGATTTTATTTTCAAATTCCGAAAAAGACTTTAAAGATTTAGCTGAAGAGCAATTATCTTCTGCTCAGACAAAGTTGAACAAATTATTTGAACAGATAAAAGTTGAATTGCTTCCAAAAGATCCAAATGATGATAAAAACTGCATCGTTGAACTTAGAGCTGGAGTTGGCGGTGAAGAAGCTGCGCTTTTTGCTGCGAATCTTGGGAGAATGTATATGAGATGGGCTGATAACCATAACTATAAAACTGAGATTTTGAGTGGTTCTGAAGCTACGGCTGGAGGTTCTAAGGAATTGATTTTTAAGATTGTTGGAGACGGCGTTTATGGAAAGATGAAATATGAAAGTGGAGTTCATCGCGTTCAAAGAATCCCAACAACTGAGGCGCAAGGCAGAATTCACACTTCAACTGCGACTGTTGCTGTTTTGCCTGAAATTGAAGAAATAGATTTTAAAATTGAAGATAAAGATTTGCGAATTGATGTTTATCGATCATCAGGGGCAGGTGGTCAGAGTGTTAATACAACTGATTCTGCGGTGCGTATTACGCACGTTCCGACCGGAGTTGTTGTTGCGTGCCAAGATGAGCGAAGTCAGCTTAAAAATAAGAGCAAGGCAATGTCGATTTTGCGTTCAAGGTTGTATACATATGAAGAAGAAAAGCGTATGAAGGAAATAGGCGCACAGAGGGCAATTCAGATTGGAACAGGGGATAGGTCTGAGAAAATTCGCACATATAATTTTCCGCAGGATCGCGTTACGGACCATCGAATTAAGGTGAGCTTTAACAATTTGCCATCTATAATGGAAGGCAGCATTGATGAAATGATTGAGGCTTTGATTGCAAATGATCAGGCGGCGAAATTGAGCGTTGAAAAGGATTAACTTATGAAGTGGCAGCCGATGGACTTTTTTCGGAGCAAGGCGGATTCTGTGATTATTTGGCTGACGAGGATCATGTTTTTTGTTTCTGCGATTTTCATATTGGTTTCGTTTTTCGGTAAAAGATTTTCGAGTTTGCTGAGTTCTTTTAGGTTTTCTTTTAGCTGTTTTGTTGTGCGGAGAATGCCTGTATTTTGCCACATAAGAAATTGAATTTTTTCTTTTATTTTAGCTATTTTTGAGTTTGTGATGGGTGCGGTTTTTGCGATTTTTGGCGTGGCGATTTTTATTGTTTTGATGGAGGCTGTTGATCCGAGGTTTTTTGTTTTAGCGATATTTTTGAGTTGTTTTGTTATTTCTTCGCTAAAAACCATTGCTTCAAGAAGTGAATTTGAAGCAAGCCTGTTTGCTCCGTGAACGCCCGTGCAAGTCATTTCTCCGAATGCGTAAAGGTTTTTTATGCCCGGAGAACAATTTAAATTTACTTTTATTCCACCACAAAGATAATGCGCTGCCGGAGTGACGGGAATTTTATCTTTTGTTAAATCGAGGTTGTAGTTTTTCTTTAAAGTTGAGTAGATTTTTGGGAAGCGTTTGCGAATGAAATCCGGTTTTTCGTGAGATATATCAAGAAAAATTGTTCCTGATTTTTGCTCGGCATAAATTTCACGTGCAACGATATCACGAGGTGCGAGTTCGGCGAGCTTGTGGGCTCTTTTCATGAATCTTTCGCCTTTTGAATTGATTAGAATTGCGCCTTCGCCACGGAGTGATTCGGAAAGTAAGAATAGCGGTTTGCGTGGTATTGCGAGAGCGGTTGGGTGAAATTGAATGAACTCCATGTCTTCAGCTTTTGCGCCTGCGCGTAGGCCCATTGCAATGCCGTCTCCGGTTGAGATTTCCGGGTTGGTTGTGTATTTATAAACTTGGCCGGTTCCGCCCGTTGCAAGGATCACTGCGCGAGCGAAAATGTTTTCAATTTTATTGTTTCGAATTATTTGAATTCCGTAGCAGATTTTATTTTCAGTTATTAAATCGAGCGCGAATGCATTTTCGAAAATCGTGATTTTTTTATTTTGTTTTACGGCTTGTATAAGCGTTTTTTCGATTTCCGCGCCCGTGTGGTCGCCCGCATAAGCTATTCTGTATTCCGAATGTCCGCCTTCACGAGTTAAAGATAAATTGCTTACATTTTGCGGATTTTTTATTTCAAAATGTACGCCGATTTGCATGAGTTTTTTAATTGCTTTTGGGCCATTTTTAACCATAAATTCAACTGCGCGTTTATTGTTGTGAAAGCATCCTGCCGTCATCGTATCTTCCACGTGTTTTTTGAAATTGTCGGTTTTGTTTAAAACTGCGGCAATTCCGCCTTGTGCAAAATTGGTGTTGGAATTGATTAAGCGTTTTTTTGTGATAATTAAAACTTTGCCGAATTTTGAGGCGTTTAAGGCTGAGTTTAGACCTGCAATTCCTGAGCCGACGATGATGAAGTCAAATTTCATGCTTGAATTATATCACGCGCCGCTGGCGCGTTGAATGGGGGACGGAGGTAGTGCGACGCAAAAATGTGCTTTGTACCTCCGTCCCCGTGAACCTTGCGCCTCAACCTCCGTCCCCGTATAATCTGGTCATGTTTATTGATACACATGCACATTTAACTTTTCCTGAATTTGAGCCTGATTTGGAGCAGGTGATTGATCGTGCAAAAAAGGCTGGAGTTGAAAAAATCATTAATATTGGTTGTGATCTAAAAAGTTGTTCAGGCGTGCTTGAGTTAAGTGCCAAATATGGCTTTATGTACTCAGCTTTAGGCATGCATCCATATGAGGCAAAATTGGTTGATGAGGCACTTATGAGCAAATTTTTTGAACAAGTGCAGACGGATAAGAAAGTGGGTAAAAAAATTGTTGCAATTGGTGAAATTGGATTGGATTATTTTAAAGCGCAAATTTCGCATGAAGAGCAAATTCGAGCATTTAAGTTTCAGCTTGAATTAGCCAAAAACTTAGACTTGCCGGTTATTATTCACGCTCGTGATTCGGAAGCTGATGTTCTTCAAATTTTGCAGGATTTTAAAGGGCTGCGATTTGTTTTTCATTGCTATACCGGTAATGTTGATTTTGCGAAGCAGATTTGGGATAGGGGAGGAATGATATCTTTTACGGGGATTTCTACTTATCCAAAAGCGCAAAATGTGCGTGATACGATTTTTGTGGCGCCAATTAATCGGATTATGATCGAGACGGATTGCCCATTTTTGGCTCCACAGGCGTTTCGTGGACAGAGAAACGAGCCGGCTTTTGTCGTTGAAGTTGCGAAAGAGATTCAGAATATAAAGGGCTTGGATATGCCAACTTTGGAGGTACAGTTGCAGAAGAATTCAGAGGAGTTTTTTGGGATTTAATTTAACATTTTCATCGCATCTCTAATCATTTTCACCTGAATCACTTCAGCTTTTGAAGAAATGTTTTCTTTTGTTTGAGAAATAACGATTTGCTTGAAGCCCAGTTTTTCGGCTTCCATAACGCGACGTGAGAGCTGTGCAATTGGGCGGGTTTCACCCGTTAAGCCGACTTCGCCGATTGCGCATAAATCATGTGGGATTGGGATTTTTTTGATTGATGAGGCGATTGCGAGAAGAACCGCTAAGTCTGCGGCAGGATCAGTCAAGCGGAGTCCGCCGGCAATGTTTATGAAGACGTCTTGGCTTTGGAGCTTGATGTTCGCGTGTTTTTCTAAAACTGCGATGAGCATCTGGAGGCGATTTAAATCAAAGCCGTTTGCTGTGCGTTTTGGATAGCCAAAATTTGAATAATTCGTTAGTGCTTGGACTTCAATTAAAAATGGGCGTGTTCCTTCGATTGCGACTGTTACGACTGTCCCTGAAGATTCCGAATTTCTATTATCGATAAATATTGAAGATGGGTTTTTGACTTCTTTTAAGCCGCTTTCCGCCATTTCAAAAATACCGACTTCATTTGTTGATCCAAAGCGGTTTTTTGTTCCGCGGAAAATACGAAGATTTTGGTAGCGTTCGCCTTCGATGTAAATAACGGCATCAACAACGTGTTCGAGGGTTTTTGGACCTGCGAGTGCACCATCTTTTACAACGTGCCCGATTATGAAAATTGGGATTTTATATGTTTTTGCAAAGCTTATAATCGCTTCTGCGCAGAGTTTAATTTGATTGCTTGATCCTGCGGTTGATGGCACGTTTTCACTTGAGATTGTTTGAATGGAGTCGATTATTGCGAAATCTGGTTTTTCGGCCTCCAGAGTGCCTAAAACTTCTTCTAAACTATTTGTGGAAATCATTTGAATATTTTCAGATGTGATGCCAAGCCTTTGTGCACGCATGGAGATTTGATCCAACCCTTCTTCGCCGGAAATATAAAGCACGTTTTTATTTTGACGCGCGATTGTTTCGCAGATTTGGAGCGTTATTGTTGATTTGCCGATTCCGGGCTCACCGCTGAGCAAAGTGACGCTTCCGGAAACGATTCCGCCGCCAAGAACGCGATCGAGTTCTTCTATGTTTGTTGGAATTTTTGAATAAGCTTTTGATATTGATGAGAGCTTCCTTGGGGCGATTGCTTTAAGTCCTGCGGTTTTTTTTGGTGCGCCTGTCATTACGGTTTCTTCTTTAAACGTATTCCACTTGTCGCAATTTGAACATTTTCCAACCCATTTATTGGATTGGTATCCGCAATTTTCGCAAATGAATAATGTTTTTGTTTTCATAGTTTTAGCTTTTGAGCTGTGGTTTTGAGTTTTGAGTTGTGAGATTTGAGATTACTTTATCATAGATTATTTCAGTTTTTTTAGCCATAGTTTCGGCGTTAAATTTTTCATAAACTTTTTCTAAACCAGTTTGTACAAATTTTTTGTTCAACTCGTCGTTTTTAAGTAGGATTTTTATTGCATCTGTAAGTGCGTCTGCGTCTTTTGGTGGTACAAGTAAGCCATTTTTGTTATTTTCGATTATTTCCGGAATTCCGCCGGAGTTTGTCGCAATTATTGGCAATTTTGCGAGAGTTGCTTCGAGTAAGACGAGTCCAAAAGCTTCATGGAGAGAGGGGAGCACGAATATATTTGCGGAGGCCATGAGTTCCGGAATATCATTTCTCCAGCCGAGGAATTTTACTTGTTCCGAGATGTTTAATTTTTGGGTTAATTCTTGAAGTTCGAATTTTTGTGGACCTTCGCCGACGATTTGTAATATCAAATTTTTATCGTTAATTTGAGCGAAAGCTTCGATTAGGTATTTTAAACCTTTGCGTGGATGCAAAGCCGCGACGGTGAGAATTATTTTTGGATTGTTTTGGTTAGGATCATTTTTAGTGTGTGCGATTTTTTCTTCAAATTCTGCGACATTGATTCCATTATGCACAACTGAGATTTTGCTTGTTACATGCGGATAAAGCGCTGTTAATAATTTCTTATTTTCTTCTGAAATCGCAATTATTTCGGAAACATTTTTTAAAAGCCATTTTTTGAATGCGGTTTTGAAAGGCGAGATTTCGCCTGGATCGTGTTCTGTGATAACAAGCGGGATTTTGCATGATTTGCTGGCTAAATAAGCGTATCTGCATGATGCGGGATTCCAAACGTGTGCGTGAAGAATTTCTATTTTATTTTCGCGGATTATTTTTTTTAGTTGAAAATAGTGACGCGGATCATGTTTGTGAATTACATTTAATCTGAATATTTTTGAACCGGTTTTTTCAAATTTTTCCGCCAAGTCGTTAACTGATTTTGCTTTTGCACAAGCCAAAAATAGGTTGTATTTTTGTTTATCTAAAAACTTGGCAAGTATTGTCATTTGTCTTTCGGCGCCTCCACAAATTGGCGTGTCTGTATAAAATAAAATGTTTTTTGGCATAAATGTTTGTTCGTGTGTATTTTAGCAAAAAAAACGGTTGTAAATTTATCTTGGCTTGATTAAATTTGGAAAGTGGGTATAATAAAAATCTGTAATAAAATAATTTATGGGGACGAAATCAGATTGTGGTTTATATGAATTTCCTATGGGTACACCTTTTTGTCCTCCTGCTCATATAAATAGAGATCTTGAACCTGGAGAGGTAGCGTTTCGAGCTGCTGTGATCAATGAGCTTTCACGTTTTGGCTCCGGTACGCTTGAAAATGAATTAGCTTGTAGCATATGTTCGCATATGCCACGTGGTTTTGAATTTTTATCACTCGTGAGAACAAATGTTGCTGACGATCCGGAGCGTGTAAGAAAAGCGGTTTTTACACAATCAATTATTGATCAATTAAGAGCTTTGCCAAATGATAAACGAGTTATGCTTAATGATACCGATGTAAGGCATGGTGGCATTTGTGAGTGCTTGCCTGGACATGTTGTTGGTTTGATTTTAGATGACCTTGCGTTCAGGGAAAGTTTTGTTGCTTTTTGTAGAATTAATTCGCTTGATTCATTGATTGTTAATGAGCTTGGAAATGAATTGTGGGTTCTAGTAAAGTCTTTTACATACACGTTGTCTGACGTTATGCGTGGGAAGTTTTAAATATTCGAAATTTGGATTTCGAATATATATTTTGTTTTGAATTTTGAGTTTTGGATTTTGAATTTGCCGCCGAAGGCGGCGTGCACAAGGGAAATGCTGAAAAATCTTAAAATAAGTCTCGCGTTTGCTCGACTAATTTTTTCGATTTTTCTCCTTCGCTTCGAATACGCTAAATACGCGTGTCCTGCGCTACGGATCGCATTTCTCGCATGTATTTGGTGGGTCGGGCGGGGATCGGACCCGCGACCTTGCGCTTAAGAGGCGCTTGCTCTACCGACTGAGCTACCGGCCCGCGAATAAAAAACTAACATTTTATTAATTTACTTGCAAGGTTTGTTATAATGAATTTATGAAAATACATGTAATTCCAATTTGTGAGATCAATGAAAGGCAGCTTATTCGTCTTAAAAAACTTGGCGATGTTAAGTTTTTTAAAAAGACAATTAGTAAAGATCCGGATTTTTTAAAAAAATGTGTTGGAGCTGATATTTTGATGATGACGCCGCGTCCGCCAATCGATGTCATTCCGCATTTGAAAAAATGTAAATTTATTTCTGTTTTGGCGACAGGGTTTGATGGAATAAATATTAAGCTTGCGAAAGAGAAGGGGATTCTGGTTAGCAATGTTCCGGCATATGCGACACATTCGGTTGTTGAACATATTTTTGCGCTTATATTAGGACTTTCTCGTAATATTAAAAGTTCTGAAAAAATAGTTCGAAATGGAAAATGGAATACTGAATTAATGGTTGTTTCCATGGGTTTGCACGGCAGAACTCTTGGCGTTTTTGGATTTGGCAAAATTGGGCAAATGGTTGCTGATATCGCAAAAACCTTTGGTATGCGAGTTATTGCTTATACGAAAAATGTGAAGAATGTTGCGCAGGACATAGATTTTGTTAGTTTTGATAAATTTCTTGCAGATAGCGATGTCATTGTTTTGGCATCTCCTTTAAATCAGGAAACGTATCATAAATTTGGTGAAAAAGAATTTGCCGCAATGAAAAAACAACCGATTTTTATAAACACTGCTCGTGGCGCTATTGTTGACGAGAAAGCCTTAATCAAGGCTTTAAAAAATAAATGGATTTTTGGAGCTGGTCTTGATGTTTTTGAAAAAGAGCCTGTTGAAAGATCTCCGTTTGCGAAATTTGATAATGTGATTTTGAGTCCGCACGTTGCTTGGGGTTCGGATACAGCTGCTTTTAATTTGGTTGATGTGGCGATTGATAATATTGAGGCATTTTTGAATGGTGCACCAAAAAATATTGTGAATTTTTAAAACTAATATAAAATAGGGTTTAGTTCTCACTTATTCGCCGGGGTGGTGGAATGGCAGACACGAGAGACTTAAAATCTCTTACTTCGTAAGAGGTGTGCGGGTTCAAGTCCCGCCCCCGGCACCACAGAGCAATAGCGAAGCGATTGCTCTTTTTATATTATTTGCCAAAAATACCACTTTAAAGTAAAACATACTTTCTATTTGCGTCCACCGTAATAATTTGACGAAAGTCTTTAGGTTTGATAAATTTATATGATTTGAAAAAATCAAAAACAAAAAGAAAAACAAAGTTCATTAAAAAGT
>LBUS01000003.1 GCA_000992695.1 Candidatus Peregrinibacteria bacterium GW2011_GWF2_38_29
ATGTATTATAATGACCTTGAACATTGCTCCCTTGACGGACTATCACCTAACCAAGCCCTCAGCCTACAGAAAGTGCAAAATGTCCGTACCTAAAACAAAATGGGAACGGATGCAATTTTGTTCTTTGAGCTCAAATTTTTATGCTGCCTCCGTCCCCCAAATCATGATATAATCAAATTACATTCGCCGGGGTGGCGAAATGGCAGACGCACCGGCCTTAGAAGCCGGCGGGGTAACACCTGTAAGAGTTCAAGTCTCTTCCCCGGCACCAAAATTAAATAGTTTCGTATGCGCTTTGAAGAAGTTCCGCAACTTGGTTGTAAGCGGCTTTTGCCGGATAGCTTTCTATAAATAAGTCCCTTCCTTGCTTTTTGAGTTTTGCTAACTCTTTCTTCAATCTTGTTTTTGCTTTATGAAGCACGTGGCTTATCGTTTTCGTTGCTGACTTTTCTTGATCTTTAAATAGCATTCTTGCTATTTCATCCGCTTTATATCTTACGCCGTCATCGCACATTCCAAGATTCAATCTTAACCAATGCTTATGTTGATCTGTCATTGCTACTGAATCAGATGCTGTTCTACATTCTCTCGTTTCTGTTGATTTGTATTCTCCATTGCACCAATTTTCAAAGGCCTTTTCGTCTTTAACAATGACTACGTCTCCATCTAATAAAAGACACTCTCTTTTTGGTGCGGCTACAAGTTTCCCTTTTCCTGCGGCTCTATCTCGTATTTCTTTAAGTAATTTAGCTTCGAGTTGTCTTATTCTTTCTCTTGTTAGGTATCTTTCTTCACCCATGGCTTCTAGCGTCATTCCTTCGATTAATCGTTGTCGCAAAAATCTAGCATCATTTGGAGACAAAAGTTTTAATGCTTTTTCAACGAATTGGTTTCTTTGTGATGCGTCTGCAACTATATCTTGGCATGCCTCTACCATAGCTTCCGGCAAAAAATCTCCAACTTTATCAGCATCAGGATCATTATCAACCGGAGCGTCCAATGAAACACGCCCCGAATGAACAAACGCCATTCCGCTTCTTATGTCTTGTATCATTTCAAGGCTACAGTGACACATTGCGGCTATTACATAGTCAGGCTTGCCTGTATGTTTTTCTCTGATTTTTTCGATAATTTCGATAGGCACGCCTTCAATTAGATCCCTGCTTCTTTTGCCTGGGTTTTGTTCGAGAATTGCGCGTACAACTTGTTCCGGTAAATGGAATTGATCAACAATTCTATCGATACTCCACGGCTCAAATGCCCAGATTTTACTTTTAGTCTCTATCACATGAGATGGGCTTCTAATTGCGTCTAATGTTTCAATATATCTTCTTGATCTATTATCCACATATCCTCCAACATATGTTGTAAGTTTTGATCTCATTGGATCGCACATCGGTAATTTTTCCAAAACATCCAATAGCGCCTCACCCTCGACATCGCTTGAATCCTCGGAAAATAATGCAGCCTTACTGATACGATATTTTGCTTTACCTCTATTTAAAGCTGATGATACCAACCTGAAAATAGAGGCCATAACTCTATTTCTTGCTGAAACATCTCCTCTTTGAAGCAATATAACGTCTGCTTCTTGCAGGCATCTTTCATAATGAGTTGCCGCAAAACCTGCCGCTTTTTTCTCAAGTTCAAATAAATCTCTGCTGTATGCGCTTCTGGTGCATTTTCTTTTTTGAGTTTTTGTTATATCCTCTTTAAAATATTGCTCCCTTGCTTCTTTTACTCTCTCATAGCCTCCAACAACATCTCTGTCCCTATAATCATTGAAAGACGCTTGCCTTAAATATTCATCGAGCATACTTGGTCCTTTTTGCTCAAGTGCTGATTTTAATTGCGTATAAAATTGTTCAACTTTTTCCGGACATAAAATTTCGGAATACACATCCTCAATTCTTCTTTTTCTGATATCCCTTTCTCGTTTGCTTTGAACTTTTTTTACGTCTTTTAAGTCATCTTCTTTTAACCTTCCCATCTTTTCCACTACTCTTTGCGCATCAAGTCCATGGAATAAATATAAATAAGCAACTAATAATATTTCTTGATTTTTACATTTTGGCTCGACTTTGTCGCTAATATTTTTTGCAAACCATATCAAAAAGTTATTAGCCAAATCATTCATTTGTTGCCATTCTAACTCTCCATTTTTTCGCAACTTCCCAATTTCTTCTTCTGATGTTTTTACCCCCCCCAAATCGTCTTCTTCTATCGCGATCGCTCCAAATCTTTGATCTTCCATATTAAACATATCTAGCGGGAACCTTGCTTCAAGGCAAGTTGCAACCAGTTCTAAAATTTTTTCTCTTACTTTTTCATTTTTTCTTGCTGCGATCAAAGCAGCATTTAAACTTTCATTTCTTGCAGCTTGCGTTTGAGGAGTCATTCCTTTAGATGGATGATGATTTTTTGTATTCACTTGTCTCATCACTCCTTGATCTCTCAGGATTTGCTTAACTCTTTCGCGTATTAAAAATCTAACGTTCAGACGCTCAGCTTTACCGGACCATAAATCATCTATGACGCTCTTAACCGCAAGACTTACTATCTCGGCTCGATTCGAAATGTCTTTTAAAAGCGCCTTAGCTGATGCGGCTTTATCTTTTTCCGCCTTTTGTATTGCGTCTATTTCGTCTTCTGCAATGCGTGTGTAATCCGCCTGTAATGCGTCAAATATTGAAGTCATGACTGCTATTTTAAACAAAAGCTTTTGTATGTCAATTTTAGTTTGGGTACGTGATCATGAAAATTGATTTTTGTATATGAGAAAAATGCGATTGAAAAATTGCCTGCAACTTTATTTTTGGGTATAGTACTCCTGATGTCATTCGTCCACTTACACGTACACTCATATTACAGCTTGCTTGATGGGCTTGCTTCGCCGGAATCGCTTGTAAAACGCGCAAAATCGCAGGGTTCGCCGGCGCTTGCTTTGACGGATCATGGCGTTATGCATGGCGCGATTGAGTTTTTTAAAGCCGCAAAAAAACACGGCATAAAGCCGATTGTTGGGTGCGAAACTTATATCGCAACTCGAACGCGTTTTGATAAAACTCCCGGAGTTGACGTGAGACCTTTTCACCTGACTCTTTTGGCAACGGACTTTGTTGGATATAAAAACCTAATAACCCTTGTTACGAAGGCGCATCTTGAAGGTTATTATTATAAGCCGAGAATTGATTTGGGCCTTTTGAATGCGCATAAAGAAGGTTTGATTGGCATGAGTGGATGTCTTGTTGGGGAAATTGCAAGAACTGCCGTGAATGGCGATATGAGCGCAACTGAAAAAGTTTTGCAAAAATATACTGATGTTTTTGGAAAAGATAAGTTTTTTCTTGAAATTCAAGATCACCCTTTGATTGAGATTCAGGATAAAGTTAATAATGCTTTGATTGAACTTGGCGGGAAGACCGGAGTTGGGCTTGTTGCAACCAATGATGTGCATTACGTGGACGCAAACGACGCGGATGCGCATGATGTTTTGATTTCCATACAAACGCAAACAACGATTAAAGATGAATCACGCATGAGATATACCGGCGATTATTCGCTTAGGCCGCCTGAAGAAATGATTAAAGTTTTTGGGCACGTTCCGGGTGCGATTGAAAATACGCTTAAAATAGCGGAGATGTGCAATTTGGATATTCCGCTTCACCAAGATTTACTTCCTGTTTTCAATACGCCAAATAATATTCCTGCGGATGAATATTTGGCAGGATTGTGTCGTGAAGGAATTGTGACAAAATACGAAGGCGCACAGTTAAAAGAAGCGCAGGAAAGGCTTGAATATGAGCTTGGAATCGTACATCAGATGGGTTTTGACGCATATTTTTTGATTGTTCATGATTTTGTGAAATTTGCGAAAGATAATGGAATTGTCGTTGGGCCTGGTCGTGGAAGTGCTGCGGGTTCTGTTATTGCTTATGCGCTTGATATAACGGAAATTGACCCGTTGAAATATAACTTACTTTTTGAACGCTTTTTAAATCCGGAAAGAATCAGTATGCCTGATATTGATATTGATTTCTCGGATGATCAGCGCGATCGAGTTCTTGACTATGTTGTTCAGAAATATGGAAGAAATAATGTCGCGCAAATTATCACATTTGGAACAATGGCTTCCAGAGCCGCTGTTCGCGATGTTGGACGCGCGCTTGGTTATACATATGCTGATGTTGATCGAATTGCAAAAATGGTGCCGCCACCTTTTCAAGGAAAACATATTCCTTTGAATACGGCTTTAACAACTGACTCCGAGCTTAAAACCGCTTATGAAACCGAGGAAAGTTCAAAGAATATTCTTAATTATGCGAAACAATTGGAAGGAACTGTTCGGCATTCCGGAACACATGCTTGTGCGGTTGTCATCTCAAAAGAGCCACTTATCAATTACACGCCACTCCAATTTGCTTCCGGAAAAGATGATGAAGTTATCACTCAATATGAAATGCATGCGATTGAAGATATCGGACTTCTTAAAATGGACTTCTTGGGACTAAAGAACCTTACAATCCTCAAAAAATCCGTTGAAATGGTGAAAAATACAAAAGGAATTGAGGTTGATATTAGAAATGTTCCAATGGATGATAAAAAAACATTTAAATTACTTCAGGAAGGAAACACGACAGGCGTTTTTCAGCTTGAATCAACTGGAATGAGAAAATATTTGAAAGAATTAAAGCCGACTCGTTTTGAAGATATTATTGCTATGATTTCGCTTTATCGCCCGGGACCAATGGAATGGATTCCGATGTATATCAGCGGAAAGCACAAGCCGGAAACGGTTAAGTATATGCATAAAAGTCTTGAGCCGATTTTGAAAGAGACTCATGGAGTTGCGATTTATCAAGAACAGATTTTGGAAATCGCGAGACAATTTGCAGGATTTAGCCTTGGTGAAGCTGATATTTTGCGCAAGGCTGTTGGTAAAAAAATTGCGGAACTTCTTGCAGAACAAAAAGAAAAGTTTATTGAAGGCGCAATGAAAAAAGGCCATAGCAAAAAATTCGCAGAAGAAGTTTTTGAAAACGTTGTTGAGCCTTTTGCCAGCTATGGTTTTAATAAGGCGCATGCGACAAGCTATGCCATGATTTCTTATAAAACGGCTTATATGAAGGCCTATTATCCGACTGAATTTATGGCCGCCTTAATGACTTGCGAACAAGGAAATACGGAAAAAATCGTTATTGAAATACAACAATGTGAAGCCAATGGAATTGAAGTTTTGCCACCGTGCGTGAATGAATCGGATTTAACTTTCACTTATGTTGGAGAAGGAAAAATTCGCTTTGGATTGCTTGCTTTGAAAGGCGTTGGAGAAGGCTCTATAAATGAAGTTATTCAGGTTCGAAATAAAGGTGGAAAATTTTTGTCTCTTGAGGATTTTGCAAAACGCGTACCTTCAAAATTGCTTAATAAAAAGCTTATTGAAGCGCTTGCCTATTCCGGTGCTTTTGACGGATTTGGAGATCGCAGAAATATCGCGGAAAATGTCGAAGAAATTTCAAAATTTGCAAAAGGTCATCAAACTTCCGAGGCTGATGGACAAACAAATATGTTTGATATGTTTAGCGAGGAGGATAAGGTTGCAAGCGGAAGTTCACTTAGTTTAAAACCAAGCGCCCCTTCAACAAGCCTTGAAAAATTCGCATGGGAAAAGGAATATTTGGGACTTTATGTTTCCGGACATCCACTTCAGGGACTTCGAAAATATCTCGCAAAAAAAGCATATTTAATTGAAAGGCTTACTGCAAAGGAAGCGAATAAAGGTATAAAACTTGCAGGCGTTGTTAATGCTCCAAAAAAAGTTTTTACAAAGTCCGGTTCATATATGCTTTATTTTGATCTTGAAGATCCGACAGGAAGAATCTCTGTAACGCTTTTCCCAAGGACATATCTTCAATATGGGCATTTTATAAAGGAGAATGCGATTGTTATGCTTGGCGGAAAGCTTGTTGCCAGAGGGACCGGTTATCAATTTTTGTGTGATAACGTGCAAACGCTATCACTCGACAGTATGATTGAAAGTGCAAAAAATGATAAACTTTATGATCCAAATGAAAAAGTTTCAAGACGTGTGAAAAATATTTCTTATGAAAAAGATAATGATGAGGACGAGCTGAGTTTGGAGGAAGTCGTAAAACCTTATATAATAAGCTTGCCATCAGGCGCGCAAGCTGAAACTTTAAATAATATTAAAGATTTGCTGACAAGGCATAAGGGCAAAACACCTGTTGAAATACACATAAAAGACGGAGAAAGTTCAAAAAGAATCAAGGCTCCGTTTGGGATTGAGGTTAATGATGATTTTAAAAAAGAACTAGATTCATTCTTAAAATAAAATATGCACAAAACAACTTTTAGAACACATACATGCGATGAATTGAATACGAAAAATAGCGACGAAAAAGTCACGCTTTCGGGCTGGATTATGCGAAGACGTGATCACGGTGGGCTTATTTTTGTTGATTTGCGTGATAGATATGGATTGACGCAAATCGCGATTGATCCGACAAAAATTGCGGAAGCAAATGATATAAAAATTGAATCTGTTATGCAGGTGAAAGGAGTTGTTCGATCTCGTCCGGAAGGCATGATTAATGCGAAACTTAAGACGGGTGAAATTGAAGTTGTTGCTGAGGAGATTAAGATTTTATCCACTTCAAAAACTCCTCCATTTGAGATTGATAGCGATAAAGAGGTGAATGAAGAAATGCGCTTGGAATACAGATATTTGGATTTAAGAAGAACGCGCATGCAAAGAAATATTATCGTGCGACATAAAGTGATAAAAGCTGTTCGAGATTATTTTGATAAGAATGATTTTGTGGAAGTTGAAACACCAATGTTGATTAAAGGAACGCCGGAAGGAAGTCGCGAATATCTTGTTCCTTCAAGACTTTATCCCGGTAAATTTTTTGTTTTACCACAATCTCCACAACAATTGAAACAACTTTTGATGGTTTCCGGATTTGATCGATATTTTCAAATTGCAAGATGCTTTCGTGATGAAGATCAACGCGGAGACAGACAACCGGAATTCACGCAAGTTGATGTTGAAATGTCTTTTGTGGAAGCCGAAGACGTGATGTCTGTTAATGAAAAACTTTTGATTGAACTTTTAAAAGAATTTGCACCTGATAAGAAATTAATGAATGTAAAATTGCCAAGAATGACTTGGAAAGAAGCGATGGATAAATATGGAGCGGATAAGCCGGATATTCGATTTAGCCTTGAAATACATGATATTACGGACTTGGTTTCCGGATCAGGCTTTAAAGTTTTTTCTGAAGCAAAAAGCGTTGGGAATTTTGTCAGAGGACTTTTGATTCCGGGTGGTGCAACATTTTCAAGACGCGAACTTGATGAATTTGAAGCGTCTGCAAAATCTTATGGCGCGCATGGCTTGATTTATATGGTTTATGAAAAAGGCGGCATCAAATCCCCTATTCTTAAATATCTGAAACCGGAAGAAGTCGATGCGATCACAAAAGAATTTGGCGCAAAAGAAGGCGATACTGTTTTAATTTGTTCCGCTGGATTTAAAGTAGTTTGCGAAACGCTCGGACATATTAGGCTCGTTTGCGGAGATAAATTGAATTTGCGTGATAAGAATGTTTTTGCTCCACTTTGGGTTATTGAATTTCCAATGTTTGAGTGGAAACCGGAAGAAAATAAGCTTGATGCATCGCATCATCCTTTCACGGCACCTATGAATGAAGATGTTGATTTACTTGATAAAGAGCCGGAAAAAGCGCGTGCAAAAGCCTATGATTTGGTTTTGAACGGAGTTGAAATTGGTGGCGGAAGCGTCCGTATTCATGATCCGAAAGTTCAAAGCAGAATTTTTGAAATTCTGAAAATTACGCCTGAAGATGCAAAACTTCGATTTGGACATTTGCTTCGAGCATTTGAATATGGCCCACCTCCACATGGCGGAATCGCTTGGGGAATTGATAGATTTATTATGATGATTTTGGATGAACCAAATATTCGCGAAGTGATCGCCTTTCCAAAAGATCAGAAAGCCAAAGATTTGATGATGGGCGCGCCTTCCGAGGTGCCGGAAAAACAGATTAAAGAGGCAAATATCTCAATAAATCTCAAAAGTTAGAGCTCAAAAGTCAAAACCACAGTTCAAAATTCAAACCTATAATTTTGTGTACATGTAAATTTAAGTTTGTTTTATTTTTAAATTTTTGCGATAATAATATCCTTTAAATAAATTTTATATGGATACATACACTCCCGAACAAGTTTTAGCTTTGTCTGATGAAGAAATTATTCGCGACATTGAACGAAATGATGATTTTGCCGCGTATTTACGAGAATTGCAGTTGGAAATTTATGGAGATGATACGCTCGGTGAAGTAAAAACCGCTTTGACGGGAGAAGCGATAAATCGTGCAAGCGTTGATTGCAACTGGAGAAAAGAATGGACAGAAGATGATCGCAAACAACATAGAGAAGAGCTTTATCCGTTGGCATTCAAAGGAGATGAAGCTATTGATATCAGAGTTAGAACTCTTGCTCGTGTTAGATGTGCTATAAAAAGAATAGCTGATAGCGTATCTGATTTAGCACATAGATCAGACGAAAGAACAAAATTACAAAATCTGCTTAAAAGAACAAAAGACGGAGATTTGACTGTTAGATATGCTGATTCCGACAGAGATGGTGGACTTCATTTGGCGGGAGAAGATTCTCGAGAAGTCATGTTTGGATGGGGTCTCAATTTTAGCCCTGATTTACAACTTAAGCTAGCTAGTGATTATGAAATAATGCCTTACGATCCCATTATGCCTGATAAGGGCGCTGAAATAATCGGTATTTTGGCACAAGAATGTCAACTTTCTCCTGTTGCATGGAAAGTCTTACTTGATAGAGATAATGATTCAACTTATAGAGCTATTTGGAATACAAAAGATACTCGACTTGAAGTTATGGATATAATTATGAGATCTGATAAATTCGCCTTACTCTATCGAGCAAGAACTGAAAAAAGTGCAAGAGCCGATTTATTAAAACGAGCTTCGGAATTTCATGATGCAAATTTTAAAACATGGTTCAGACATAGACCAATCCGATAATTTTTTTGTTTTCTTAAATTCAAAAACCGGCAGGAGTGGTGGAACCTACGGGAATCGAACCCGCCTAATTTTATGGTAAAATAAGCTTGTTCTCTGTTCATTTAACAGAGTGGTGGAGGTTCTTAGCCTTATGGTTAAGGATCAGGTCCCATCCCCGGTAGATTTATCGGGGATTTTTTGTGCCTCCGTCCCCGTATCCGAGCTTGAGTTTTCGGCGGTTTTGTGTTAAAATATAAGAAAGAAATAAAAAAATAAACAGTCAATGGTTCAATTCCTACAAATTTTTGGGATAGTCCTGGCCGTTATTGCCGTACTTTGGTTCATTCTTTGGCGCATGCGTAAGCGTTATGATATGAAACGCATGATGAATCTTGTTTTTTTGCGCGTAAAAGTACCAAGAAAGGAATCTAAAGAAGATAATGAACGTGAACGTGAAGCCTTTTCTTCTCAAAAGAACTTTAAGGAAATTGCCGGCTTGATGACTCACTTTTTTGAGTCCTTACACGGCATGTATCAGCATGAATTTAAGTATTTTTTCAAGGGACAAGATTTTCTTTCTCTTGAGCTTGTGGCATTTGAAAAACAAATACATTTTTATTTTGTTATGCCGCGAAATTTATTCAGCTTTTTTGAAAAACAGATTACAAGTTTTTATAATGATGCTGTTATTGAAAAAATGCCGGATTATAACTTATTTAAGCCAAACTCTCATGTTGTAGGTTGTTATATTCGTGAAAAAATCAGCTGGATGTTTCCAATAAAAACTTATCAGAGGATGAATTCCGATCCGCTTAATAATCTTATAAATGCTCTTTCCAAACTTGAAGATAATGAAGGCGCCGCAATTCAAGTTATGATTCGACCCGTTGAAGATGGATGGCAAAAACGTGGACGCAAATTTGCAGAAAAAGTGTTTGGAAAAAAGACCAGCGACGTTGAATGGTGGAATCCTCTCACTTGGATTTCCGCTATATTTGAAGCGCTTATTACGAGTGACAAAAAACCTCAAATGGGTGAACAGCAAGGCAGAACAACACCTATGACAGATGAGGAAACAAAGGCTCTTGAAGAAAAGAATTCAAAGCCGGGCTATAACACTGTGATTAGAGTTGTTTCCAGCTCACCAAGCAAAAGAGAAGCCGATGTGAATCTTCATAATATCAAGAATGCATTTGGCCAATATGACGCGCCAAATCAAAATGAATTCTTATATACAAGATGGCATAACGACAGGCTCCTTATCTCGAATTTCATCTTCAGAAGGCCTGTTCGAAACTGGTTGCAATGGTTTAAAAGTAAGAAAATGATTTTGTGTTCGGAAGAAATTGCGAGCTTATTTCATCTTCCAAATATCCGTTATAATCAAAATCCTTCTATTGCATGGCAGAACTATAAGATTGCTCCTCCGCCTCCAAATTTGCCTGCTGAAGGGCTTTTGTTGGGCTATAACACTTATCGTGGTGTTACAAAAGAAGTTAAGCTTAAGCGTGAAGATAGATTTAGACATTTTTATCTTGTCGGACAAACCGGTACGGGTAAATCTTCCCTTCTTCAAGTTATGATTCGCCAAGATTTAAAAAATGGTGATGGACTTGCTATTATTGATCCTCATGGAAGTCTTGTTGAAGACATTTTGCCATTTATCCCTCGTGAACGCGCGGATGATGTCATTTACTTTAATCCCGGTGACATGGATCGCCCGATGGGTATGAATTTGCTTGAAGGCGACACATGGGAAGAAAAGGAATTCGTTTCTCAGGAAGCCATGAACATCATGGTTAAGTTGTTTGGTGAAGAAATCTTTGGGCCAAGAATCCAGGACTATTTTAGAAATGGTTGTTTGACGCTTATGTCTGATCCGGATGGTGGCGCCATCACAGATATCGTTCGCTTGTTTACAGATGATGATTATCAAAGATATAAGGTTGAGAAAGTCACAAATCCAATCGTTAAATCCTTCTGGCAGCATCAGATGGCCAAAACCGGACAAAGAGAAAAACAGGAAATGATCCCGTATTTGGCTGCTAAGTTTGGTCAGTTTGTCACGAATACAATGATGCGTAACATTATTGGTCAGGCAAAATCCTCTTTTGATTTCTTTGAAGCAATGCAGAATAACAAAATTATTCTTATCAATCTTTCAAAGGGTGAAACCGGTGAAACAAACTCAAAATTGCTTGGTATGGTGATTGTCGCGAAAATCCAAATGGCGGCTATGCGCAGACAAAAAATTGCAAAGGAAGCCAGAAAAGACTTCTTCCTATACATCGATGAATTTCAAAACTATGTTACGGATTCCATTGAAAGCATCCTTTCAGAAGCTAGAAAATATCGCCTTGGACTTATTATTGCTCACCAATATTTGGCTCAGCTTGAAGATAAAGGTGGCGAACTTTCCAAGAAACGTGCGACTGTTAAAGAAGCCGTGTTTGGTAACGTTGGAAGTATGATGGCTTATAAAATCGGTGCGCAAGACGCAGAATACCTTATGAAGGAATTTGCGCCTGTATTTAGCGATCAGGACTTGATTAATATGGATAAATTTAAGGGTGTTATAAAACTTTCCATTGATATGCAACCTTGCCGCCCATTTAGCCTTACTCCTACGAATCCTTACCTTGAAAAAGGTGATTTTGAAGCCGCAGAAGCTTATAAACAACTTTCGAGATTGAAATACGGCCGCGATAAGGAATTTGTGGATAGAGAGATTATCAGGAGAATTGGGGGGAATATGTGATAAATAACTCAAAGCTCAAAACTCAAAAGTCAAAGCTACAAGTTAAAAATCAAAACTATTTTTAGCTTGTCCCGGGACGAAAACCGACCATTCCTCCACGTGGAGGAATTATACGATACTATTAAGATAATTTACGTCAAATTGTTTGTTTTTGGTGTTTTAGTCTAGCTATATACTAAAACTTCTATTTATCAATACCACATGCACGACTGAGCTCAATTTTTATGATATAATTATTTGATATTGCCGAATCGAAAAACAAAAAATAAAAACAAAAAAATGCAAAATAAAAATAAAAAAATATTTACATGTGTGTTGTCCGGCTTGTTTGTGTTTTCACTTATATGTCCGATAACAATACATCAAGCGCCTGTTGCAAAAGCTGAAAGCAAACCTGTGTCACAATATATAGCAGACGCTGTTCCGACCGCACCAAATGTTGGCAAAGAGCCTTATACTGCCGGAATACTTGAAAGACCCGATGTCTATCCTTATAAGAAGCTTTTTATGATTACGGCATATTATAGACCAATGCCCGGTCAAAAGCGTTATGCGACCGGTAGCTATGCGTCAGAAGTTAGACTTAATGGAGACATGACTGCCGCTGACGGAACGAAGGTTTATCCCGGAATGGTTGCAACTTCAAAAAGTTATGCGTTTGGGACTAAAATGTATATACCAACAATTGGCGTAGTCGCAGTTCATGATAGAGGTAGCGCAATTGTTAATTCCGGTCAAAGAAATCAGCAATACGATAGAATTGATATATGGATGGGCGCCGGAGATGAAGCGTTGGTTCGAACGCTTGCTTGGGGGAAAAGAGTTAAAGAAGTTATTGTTTATGGAAAAGACTCAAGCATTAAAGAAAGTGTTTATTTGGCTAATTATGATGCGGATGAAGATACATTGGCTTCGACTATTTTTGCCGCAGGGACAATCGCAAAAGCCGCACCAAAAAAAGTTTATACAATGTTCCCTCGTGATGTTTGGTATTTGAGCAAGGGTGATGATGTAACAAAGCTACAGACAGTTTTGTATCACCTGGGCTACCTTGAAAAACAACCAAGCGGATTCTATGACAAAGCAACGCGTGAAGCGGTTTATAACTTTCAAAGAGACAATGACATAGTTGATAACTGGGAAGAAAATGGCGCAGGCCACACAGGCCCACAAACAAGATGGAAACTTGAAGCTATATATACAGCGTTTGGAAGGGAAAAATTCCCTGAAACCGGCATAAAAAAGGCTTCCAAAGGCGATGGTGTTAAAAAGCTTCAGCAAGCCTTAAAAGAGCTTGGATATATTGTTGATGTAACCGGAGTTTTTGATGATCAAACCGTGACGGCACTCTTTATGTTCCAGGTTGATAATGGAGTTTTGACGTCCAGCAGTGAAACCGGCTCAGGTTCTTTTGGTCCAAAAACAAAAACAACACTTATAAAGAAATATTTGGCAAAAATTACGGCCGAGAATAAAGATACGGTTGATACAAATATCAATGCCGATCAAGCACTAAAAAAAGATCTTAAACTCGGAGATACGGGAAAAGACGTTGTTGCTTTGCAAAAAGAATTAATAAGAATGAATTATTTGAAAATCAAACCAAGCGGGTATTTTGGAGTTCTTACAAAGCACGCGGTTTTCAAGTTCCAGCAAGCGGTTGCGCTTATGGATAATGAAAAACAAGCAAAAGCCGGTATTTTTGGACCTACGACAAGGAATAGGATGAACCAAGTTATCGCAGAAAGAACATACACAAAGTTGGCAATGAGTGAGAAGAAAACTGTTGCCACTGCAGTGAATAATCAATAATCAAGTATCAAAACATGTCGTTAGATGCGCAAAAACCGGAAAAAATTGAAGAACCAAAGGATTTAAAGCTTAATCCTGAGCAGATTTCTGAAATGTCTCACGGTCAACGAATTAAACTGCAAAAGGAAGTCGCTGAAAAGGCTTATGAAAGATTTGAAGATGACAATGAAAAACTTAATAAAACCGCTGATTTTTTTGAAGAAAAAGCAAGTGGAGGTGTTTATTTTAGCGATAACTATACTGTTAACAATTGGATCGATAAAATCGAGATACAAGCACATGGACTTACAAATCTTGTAAAATTAATCAAGCCTCCAACTGTGCGTTTGCTTAACATTTATGACGAAATTTATTTGAATTTAAATCGAGCAAAAGAATACATTGAAAATTGTGAACGAGCAAAATTTAAAATGCCAATATCAAAAGAAGTAATTCGCGATACGGAAGCACTTTTAATTTCAGCTTTAAGTCAAATTATGCAATAAGCTTTTTTCCAACTTATATATTTTACGTTCGATCACAGATGTGTATTTTGGGATTTTTCTATTTTGAAAATAACGTTTTCTGCCGTCTTCAAAGCGCTCTTTTAATGTAACGACTTTTGTATGTTTTACGCGTTTGTCCGCATAATAAACAAGTGTTTCTTCAAGAGTTTTGAGTGGGTATTTTTGGCTTATTATAGCGTCAAATTGCTGGGTTAAGACTGAACCGGCAAGCGATGCCATGTCCTGATTTTTGCGGTCGAGATTCTTCAAAACATCCATGGTTGCTTGCACGTCATTCCCAAAACCATATTTTTTTTGAAGTTTAGTCCAAAGTTTTATTGCGTTTTTTGATGGTGCCATTTTTTGGCCAAATTGACTGCCTCCCCAATTGAAAAAGCTTATAGGCTTGAGCAAATCGTGCAAAAGCGCAATTTCCTCAATGCGCTTTAAATCAACATAAGTCCCCTTTTTTATGAATTTTTCACCCATTTTAAGCGCGAAATCCGCGACCGTTTTCATGTGTTTGATGACGTGTGCAGGTGTGAAATATTTTTTATATAAATCTGAAATCCAATCTGTATTTTGCGGAAATTTGATAGTCAATTTTCGTGAGTTTTTGGCTTTATATTCAAAAAAGATGTCAATTCGATTTTTCGGTAAAACCTGTGAAAGATTTTGGGCCCATTCAATAATAACAAGCGCGTTTTTCTTTTTCATAATTTCGTTAAGTGTGTGATGCAAAACTTCATCATCATTGTTGATGCGATAAAAATCGCAGTGATACATTTCAACGTTCTTCTCTTTATATTCGCGAATAAATGAAAAAGTTGGACTCTTTATTTTGCTTTTATGTACGCCCAAAGCTTCTGCGCAACCTTTTGCAAAAACAGTCTTTCCAGCACCAATTTCGCCATATAAACAGACAACACCCTTAAAATTCATGCTTTTAACCATGTTTTGGGCGAATTTTGTCGTATTTATCTCACTTTTCGACGTATATACACTTGATAACATCGCGATTTTTTGATATAATATGATAATACCTTGAAAACATAATAATGGTTAAAAACAAAAACAAAAATAGAAAATCGTTTATTTCGAAACTTCACGAGCATGACCATAAACGTAAAGCCAATCGCAAGATTGTATTTTTCGTTGTTATTCTCATGTTTGTTTTGTCTTCGTTTTTTGCGTTTCAGAATGTATCGCAATATCATGCGAGCATTATTCCAATAAGACCTGTGCCTGCATTTGATGGCACGACTTATCCTGTTAAACAGGTTCCAAACTGGGCCCACCTTACAAGCGCGGAATTTAAAATGAATTTTAGCTCAATTCCGGCTGCAAAATTAATCCCTTTGCCAAGATATGAAACCGGAATTATTTCAGATAGAACTGCAAAAGATAATACTCATATTAATGCGCGCATAACTTATCCTGTTGTTTATCTTGGAAATTATAAATTTGATGGAATTGAAAACATTGGCTCACATCCTGCTGTTGATATCAAAATTCCTACAGGCACACCTATTTATGCAGTTGCAAATGGGTTTATTAGTAAGCTTGAAAATCTTTCGAGTGGATTTGGAAACCACCTTGTTGTTACGCATGAAAACGTTCCGGATCCAAATGATTCTTCCAAAAAAACAACGCTTTATTCTTCATATAGTCATTTAAGTGCGCTTAATGTGACTGAAGGTGAAGTCGTTTTGAAAGGTCAACAAATAGGATTGAGCGGCAATAGCGGGCTTGCTTCTGCGCCACATATTCACTTCCAAATTGATAATGATTCAGCTCCTTGGCATCCATATTGGCCGTTTACATATAAAGCCATGAGCGATGCCGGAATTAAAACTTTTAATGATGCTGTTGATCTTGGGCTTGGCAGAAGCGATGCTGAATTAATGACAACAAATCCAATGGCATATGTTCAAAATCATATGATTGGTTCACCTGTTTTTGATACAAATGGAATAATTAATAATACGCAAACAACAGTTCCAACAAATACAAATGTTAATACAAATACTAACGTAAATACGGTTACTTCCGATAATAACGCAAACATCTCAAATGGCTCTGATTTAACCTTAAAAATCACATCAAAAGCTTCATACACATGGAACGAGGGAATACTTTTCACAATCACCGTATATGAAGGAGAAAATAAATTTTCAGGCAATTTTGATGGCGCAATAAGCATTTCTTTGAGTGGCAATGGAATCGGTATGCTTGATAAAACAACTTTGATTTCAAGTGATTTCCGAGGATCATCTGCAAACGTTACACTTATTAACCCTGCGCCCGGATCAGGTAGCGTTACTGTTGAATTTAAAGGTAAAAAATATACATCGCAAGGATTCCAAATCGTTTCAAAAGGATACAATCCAAATGAACGCGTTGTCTTTACAGAACAAACAAGAGATACACTTCAAGGAAGCTTGCTTTTTGCCGATATCAGCAGTTCATTCCCAAACTATCGTTCAATACAATATTTGAAAAATAAAAATGTAATCGCCGGCTATGAAGATGGCACCTTTAGGCCTGATCAAGTTGTTTCCAGAGCGGAAGCTTTGAAACTTATCTTTGAGGCTACAAATACGCCTTCAAGAACCGCCGCATCAATTCCGTTTAAAGATGTTAAATCTACGGATTGGTTTGTGAATTACGTTATGACCGGATATCTGAATAATGTTGTTCAAGGATATACGGCTGATAATACTTTTAGACCTAATAATACAGTTAATAAAACCGAATTCTTGAAAATGCTTCTTCTTGCGATGAAAATCGATGTGAATATGAATTTTGCAGGATTTATTTATGATGACGTTTCTTCAAGTGATTGGTTTGCTTCTTATGTTGCTTATGCAAAAAATAAGAATCTCGTGCCGGTTGTTAATAATAAATTCAATCCTAACGAAGGTATGAAGCGCAAAGATGTTGCCGAAGTTATTTATCGAGTTATGGTCATAAAAGACATGGGTGCGGATAAATATTCGGATGGATTGGCGGTGGCGCAATAGCAGAACTGGAGCGAAGCGTAAGTTCCGTTTTATATTTTATCCAGAATTTCTTTTGTCTGTTTTTTAAGCTTTGGCAATTCTTGTTTTACAACTTTCCAAATTAGATCAAAATCGGCTCCAAAATATTCATGTATCAATATATCCCTTGTCCCTGCAATTTTCTTCCATGGAATCAATGGGTGTTTTTTCTTTAATTCATCCGGTAAATATTTAACAGCCTCGCCTATTATTTCCAGTCTTCTCGTTACGGCATCCTGCAACTGTATGTTCTTTAAAAACTGAGTTTTCGTGAAAGATTTAGTATATTTTTCAATAAAATTTATACTTTCGAAAATATGTTTTAGAAATACTTTGTTATCTTTTTTCATAGATAAGTTTTTGCTCTTGTAATATAGCTTTTCTAAGAAACGGATGCACGGATTTATACGTCAGAATATCAACTTTTTTGTTCAGTTTACTTTCTAATAACATTCTCAATTCAACCAGGTCAAAAAGCGTTTTATTATTTTCGAGTTTTACCAAGATATCGACATCGCTCATCTCATTATCGTCTCCACGAGCAAAAGAGCCAAAAATCGAAGCTTTCAATACGCCTTGGCGTTTTAAAATCGGAATAATCTGCTTTGTTATTGATTGAGCTGTCATGCTTTAATTATAGCAAACTTATTTGTTGTTTGAAATTTATTAATTTTGTTGTAAAATCTTAGCGATTTGAAGCGCACGAAAAGCGCAAACGCTTGAAATACGCGCCCATAGCTCAATGGATAGAGCAGCAGCCTTCTAAGCTGTTGATGTAAGTTCGATTCTTACTGGGCGTACCAAATGTACGTAGCATCTGTGGGGCGGTAGCTCTGTACGGCCAAATTCAAAGCTGTAGACAGGTGCTTTTTTTTAATCGCTTTTAAGATCTCCACCACGATCGATGGATCTTGCAGTTGTAATTACTTTGTCCATTCGTTTGGATTTCGCAAGAATGCCAATGCTTTTACCATCATATAAGATCTTGCATCGCCCAATATTCCTGCTGCTTCTGCTAATATTTTATCTCTATTAGCTCCTATTAGAGCTCCTCCGATAACGTCAACTCCTGCGGCTTTTGCCAAACTTTCCAGTCCTCTTTCGCGAGCTTGAGCCCTTGCAATCCTTTTGCTTGAACCTTGCCCATGAGGAAGTCTGCTCGCTTTTTCATATATATCGTATAAAGCTTGTGTGACCACAGAAACTCTTGGATCTGCCGGTGCAACTTCTGAGGTTCTTCTTCTAACTACGTTACGTGCAACCTCTAATGTTGTCGTGACTGTATCCGCTGAACGTTCTGGTACCGCTGTTATTGTTTCTGACGACACTCCCGCCACTGCTTTTTCTGGCATTGCAACTTCGTCAACAACAGCTGTTGATTCTAATGATACTGGCCTATCGGTTTTTAATGGAGTTGGCAATGCTTTTTCTGTAGGTCGAGATAATGGTGGCGCTTCTCTTCTTGGTTGTTGCTGATGTCTTTCTGGTGTAACAACGAGTTCTGCCCCATTTTTTCCTTCCTTTCGTGTTTTTTCTACTTTAGCCAATGCCGCATCTAAACGTCTAGCAACTCTCGTTGTCTCGTCTTCTACTTCTAATACGACTGGTGATGCTGCCGAATGCGCTTCTGCACGTCTTGTTGGATGCGCTTGCTGTCTTAATCTTTCCCTAACGTCCACCGCATCTCCTGCTGTTGCTATCGCACAATGATTTCCACACATAATAAATTTATTTATTTTTTAAGATTTAATTTTATCACACACGATTATGCCTTTACAATTACATTCTCAAAAGCATTTGATAATCATCCGGATTTTCTCTTATTAAAGCCTCCTTTTCGGCTTTAATTGCTTGTTCCATTTCCACTAAAAGTTGATTAACCTCTCTAATCACGCCAAAATCAACGCTATTTGATGATCGCGTCCACTCACCCATGAATCTCCCAACCATCCGCTCATGAGCTTCCAATGAATCTCCTTTTTGTGCGTGATCAAATACCCATGCGGATTCATGCAAGAATGGTAGAAGATTATGTTCATATAAAATTCTATTAAATTTTTCGACATAAACCTTCATTAAATATCCAAACCTTTTTCCATGTTTTGCGTGGTTTGCAAGGGTTGTTAAAACGCGAAATCTATCAAATCCAAACGGATCGTGTTGAGCTAAAATATCAAGCCTATTATGTGCCTCCGGGACATCAAATGGGAGCCCCGTTCTCCTCACTCCGGCTCCAAGAGCCATAATGCGAGCGCCCGTTCCCTTATCATGCGTTGTTGAAAATGCGCCATTTGCATATGGAACCGCCCTTGTTGCCCCAAGAAGTATAGATGCGCCCATTATTGCCGCCACTTCTTCCGACTGCTCTCCTGCTCCACAAAATTGTAAATCCGGTTCCGCCCCAGTAACTCCTAATGTTTTCAATACTCTTACCATTAGTCTTAATTCGGCGCCACTCATAGTAACTGGCAATAACAAAGATTGACCTGCGTGAATTAGTTGAAATGAAGTGTTAGTTAAGCCAAACACCTTCTCTAGAAAAGCTAATAGATCTTTACTCATTGGATGATGCGTGTGTATTTTTCCTCCACCTGCCATTTGCCCTAAGGTTTCTTCTCTTGCTTGCAATACTCTTCTTTCAACTAACGGTATTGCGTTCCCAATATTTCTTATCAATGCTCCTTCATATTTTCTTAAGACAATGCTTAAATCTTTTCCAGTGCCTTGATTCCCGGGCAAAAATAGACCTGCGCCTGATACTGGCAATCTTTCAAATCTTCTTGGGTCACATCCTTCAACCTCCATTGCGCCAATTGCAGTAAGCGTGCTTACCATTGCAATTAATGCGCGTGTACTTTCTTCACCGGTTGCCATCAACCCTTCTTTTGGTATATCAACTCTCCCTGAAGATACATTAAAACCACCGGTTAAAGAGCTTCCGATCAACTGCCTGAAAAATGCTAATGATCTTACGCTCTCAACTTCCGCTTTTAATCCTTTTAAGTCAACGAATCCTGCCAACTCAGCATCGCTTTCAATTGATGCTATCACCTTCAATTGCTTATCCATTTCTGCAAGCGACAGCTGTGGCATTTGCGCAATCGCTTCTCTTCTTGACAATTTAACTATTCTTTCCTTTGCCCAATGCGCCCTTTGATCATCCACACAGTCATATACTTTTGCAATTGCGGCTCTTATTCCGGTAATTTTTCGAGCTAGATTATTTAATTTTCCAACTGGAACCGGACATTCCAGCCCGGGAATCTCCCTAGTATCAAAAAGGGCTTGTCGTGATTCACCTCTGTTATTTCTCTGATATGTGATTTTCACCATTGCCGCCACTCTATAATCAACACCTTTACCTACCAAATCCGCAAAGGCATCATAAGCCCCGCTAAATCTTGCACTTTCATCGCTCAATACCAATGCGTTTATTATTCTTGCGTGATCTTTCATATTCACACCTCCCGGCAATTTATATAATCCACGCCCCTCTTTAGAAAATCTGTATGGAACATGCTCGTACGTCTCCATCGCTTCTCGTAACACATCTTCTTTACAACCCATTGCTTTTGCTCTTTTTAGAACAAGCATCATACCGTCCCTATACCCTCTGAATCCCGGCTCGAGACAATATTTCGCATAAGCATCAAATGCTTTATTTGACGCCGTTTTGCCAAACTTTTCAGCAAATCCTATTGCGTGCCTTACTAAAATTTTAAATTTAGCAGGTGATTTTTTTAGCACCTGAAGCATCGGTGGCTCCATTCTACCCGCATCAAAATATGCACTTGCGCTATCCCCAATGCTTGTTACAGCAAGTGCTCCCATCTCCAAAAATACACCTACATTCTCTTTTGGTAGCATTTTTCCCGCGCAATCATCCACTAATCTACGTGCGCAATTCGGAGCGCCTTGAAAAAATCTAATGTATTCCAAAAGACCATCAACCCCTCCTGGGAAATTATCGTCCAATAATTCATACTGGTCAACAATGCGATAACCAACTGACGGAACTTGCTCCGGAATATGCAAAATTGCGTTTATTTTCTCGTCAGGCAAGCCTTTTCTTTTTTGTAAGTCACTTAATTTATCAATAGCTTCGGCTACATTTACTCCGAATCCGCCAACATGTAAATAATCATAATCGTTTGTTCCTTTCTTCTTTTTTATAAAAGTCGGCCTGTTTGGACTATATTTATCTCTACTTGTTCTCAAAACTAATTCGGCAAAATCGACGCCTTCTTTCTGAAAAATCGTCATATCTTCAATTGCCGTTAATTCTTTTATTGCTCTTTCCGCATCAAGCACCGGAAACGCTTCGTCTCTTAAACTATCCCCGACTGATATTGCTGCTGAACGCGCCAATTTGAAATATATAGGCAGCATGTGCCCTTTGCCTGCTTCTTGTATTTTTTTAACTACATCCGGTAATTTTGCGCAAACTTCTTCAATCCTTGTGTGATATTCGCAAGCTGAAACAACCTCCAGTGCATCGTTCCTATATTCCGGCGGTAATTCATTCCAAAATCCACCGAGCATTCCTTCAAGCTGCCACATACCCCATGAATAATCCATGCCATCATAATGTTCATCGCATATCGTTCCCTGAAATTTAGCCGCAATAATCGCTACTAATTTTCCATATTTTTCATATAAATATTGGAAGGTTTTTTCACTGCCATCATGTGAATGCGTGTGCAATTTGCCTTTTTCGTCCAAGTCTTTTTCGTAGCAAGGCTCAAAAAAACTGTGAACCAATCCTCTAAAAACACTCGCCCTGAATCCAAAATACGTGAGATATCCAAGGCATTGAATTGCATCATTCCCAATTTCATACAATGCATCCGGATCGCCTTTTGCCATTAATTCTAAAGTTGGCAACATTTCCTCTTCAAAATAACGTGTATTTGGGAAAGCACTACGGCGGTCGTTATCATTATTAAAAAATCGTTCTCTATCATTGCCATATATACCGTAAGCCTTACCTCCTTTATATGCTCTTTCCATTATCTCAAGCCTTTTTGCTTGAAACGTTTTAGCAAGATGCGATATAACGGCTTCCACCTTCTCTTGCCTGAGACTTTCGGCATACCTATTACAAATAAAAATATTCGCAGGCTCATATACGGCCGTTCTATTTTGGCCATTACCTCTATTTGTAGGAATTGGCTCATTTAAGCCTTCGTATTCGTCCGGACATTCTTCGCCCGAATCTAATATATCTAAATCATTTAGTGACATTTTTTGATTTTCAAATTGGAGCGTTAATTTAGCATGGAAAATTATAGTTTGTCAAACATAATGATTGACAAATCTACAATAATTTGTTATTCTACCAATCCATGACCTTAGACCCTGCACATTTAGACAAAACCTTTGAACCGCCAATTGATGGCGATCCAAATGCGCATATCTTTAGAGTTGATAGACTTTTTCCTGACCCAATTGTTGCGATATTTAGGCAAATCGGGAATAGATTGGAGCAAGTCGTTGGGCTAACAACTGTGCCTTGCAAACTTGAGGAAGCAACCGCTGACCATTCCGATGAAATATTACGCCCACATCGAGCTGCAGGCTTGCCTGCATTGGAATTTAGGTGGTTTTTAGAAGCATTGCATAATGCTGGTCACTCAAATTCACTAGAATCCATGCGAAAACTGGATATTCTTGACCTTGGATGTGGAAGCGAAATACCGGAAGCCAATAGCTGGACCAGATACCCTCCTGAATTATGCAGAGCACTACATCGTGCAGGTGTTCGTGTTGTTGGCGTTGATGTTATGCCTCAAGACATCAAAGATAAAAATCAAGGATGGGAGTTTCACAGACTAGATCTTACCGAGAAAAATGCGCTTTCAGTGTTTTCGAGCAATTCATTTGACGTTGTTAGCATGGATCTGTTTTTGGGTCATGTCAATCCCGACGCCACGTCTCCAAGGCTTGGAGGATTCACCTTCCAGCTTGATTCGCCTGAATATATAAAAATTGAAATGGAAGTATTCACACAAGCTTTACGCATACTTAGAACTGGCGGACTTTTAAAAGTAAATAATAATATTGTTTACAGAAAGGTTGTTGATAAAACTAATTTTTGCTTCAAATTTGAGCTTGTGACGGGAAGCGGAAAAGAAGAGCTTCCTTATACTTATTTCGATTGCAGTGCTCTTCAGTTCCAAGAATGCTCGCCTCAAGCCATCCCTTTAACGTGATGTGATATAATTTCCTCATGCAACTTCGCGAGGGTGAACAAATTTTGCGCACGTACCACCATCATATTTTACCGATGGTTTTTCAAATTATTAAAGTTTCACTTGGGAGTGCACCGTTTTTTGCAATTATTTATTTTGCGAGAAACAGCATGTCCATTGGCGGACTCAGCATTGCTCTTGGAGTTATAATTGGAATTTTTGGAATTTTAATTTTGCATATATTTGTTGATGACAGGCTCGACAGATTGGTAATTACGAATAAAAGAATAGTTATGATTGATTGGAAAATGATTATCCTTAAAGTTGAAAATGAAGTTGATATACGCGATATACAAGAAGTTAAACTCACTTCACGCGGGATCTTGTCCAGCTTTAGAATTTTCGATTATGGAGTCTGTACGATTGAAACCGCTTCACACGATTTATCGATTTGTTTTATTGATGCACCGCATCCCAGCCAAATCCGTGATTTCATTTTTTCGCTAAAAAAAGTATAATTCCAATATGATAAAAAGGGATGCAGAAAATAAGCCCAAGAAAACCGTGACGCCAGTTTCGCCATTTTCGGAAAATGATCCGACTGTAGCGAAACTTGAAGTTACATTAAGACCAAAAAAACTGAGCGAATACATTGGCCAAATGGAGGCAAAAAAGAATTTGATTGTTTTTATTGAAGCTACGAAAAAACGCAAAGAACCGCTTGAACATATTTTGATTCACAGCCCCGCGGGTCTTGGAAAAACAACTTTGGCAAATATTATTGCGAATGAAATTGGCGTAAATATAAAAACGACTTCCGGACCGGTGCTTGAAAAACAAGGAGATTTGGCCGCATTGCTAACGAATTTACAAGAAGGTGATGTTTTATTTATTGATGAAATTCATAGACTCAGACCGGCTGTTGAAGAAATTCTATATAGTGCCATGGAAGATTTTGCGCTCGATTTGATGCTTGGGAAAGGCCCATCCGCAAAAACAATGAGACTTACTTTGCCGAAATTTACTTTGATTGGAGCAACTACAAAAATAAGCATGTTGAGCTCCCCTCTTCGCGATCGTTTTGGACATAATTTTAAATTAAATTTTTATACTGTTGATGAAATAAAACAGATTATTTTAAGATCAGCGAAAATTCTTGGATGCAAAGTTAACGATGACGCAGCCGAAAAACTTGCAAAGTGCTCAAGACAAACGCCAAGAATCGCAAATAGACTTCTTCGCAGAATCCGTGATTTTGCTGATTATGAAGGCAAAACAGAAGTAACATATAGCCTTGTTGAAACGAGCCTGATGGCACTTGGAGTTGATGCGCTTGGGCTTGATGAAACCGATCGAAATTTGATTCGAGTTGTAATTGAAAAATTTCGTGGTGGACCGGTTGGATTAAATACATTGTCTGCCGCAACATCTGAAGAAGAAGCCACGATTGAAGAAGTTTATGAACCATTTTTGATGCAACTTGGATTTTTGGAAAGAACTCCTCGCGGAAGAATCGCGACAGAAAACGCATATAATCATCTTGGAATAAAATGTTTAAGGACAAACGAAAATCAGACCTTATCGCTATAGGCTTATATGTTTTGGCGATAATTCTACTTGGTGTTGGGTATTTTTCGTTGAACGCAAAAACGCCTGCGCCAAAGCCAAATATCCCGATTATTGAAATGACGACTATTAAAGGAACCGTGAAGTCTATTGGCGTGAATTTGAAACATGTTGCCAGCCATATCCTTGCAATGGATAATGGCAATGTTGTTATTCTGGATGCAAATGGGAATGATTTGACTGAATATGAGGGTAAAAAAGTCGACGTTGAAGGAAAGTTTGAAAAAAGAACTAATGAAAAAGAAATTTTTATAGTTAGTGATGTTGATTTGGTGGATGAAGATAGTACGGCCAATCCTGATGCCGGTAAAACTACACTTCTTTGGAAAACTTTTGAAAGCGCAGACATTGGAGTTTCATTTAAATATAGAGAAGATTTTACAGTGGAGACTGCAAGCCGTTCAATAACCGTGAAGATACCTGTTAAAATTCTTGAAACCGGAAAAATGGTTGCTGAACCCGGACAAGTTGTAATAGAACCGGTTGCGCCGAAATTTGATTTGATTGACTTTGTGATTATCTACAAAAATAACATGACTTTGGATGAATATATTGCGAACTTGAAAGATCCGAGCATACAAAAAAGCAAAATCAGCGTTGATGGCACCTTGGCTTATAAAAGGACTCTTCCGGACGGAAAAGTTGAATTTTATGCGGCGCGTGAGAGTAAAATGATCTATAAAATCTCATATACTCCAAGTGAAAAGAAGTTTTACGATCCAAATTTGAATATTTTCTACGAAATCATTACAGAAATGAAATTTATACCTTTCAGCTTAAAAGGACCATTCACGCAATAAAAAAGTTGCAAAAAAATGTTGACTTTTCATAATTAGCACTCTATAATAAAGAGTGCTAAAAAGGTTACTTAAAAGGCATTTTAGCTTATACAATGCAATTGGAATCCGTAAAGGTGAGATAGTTTAAATTGCCCTCAAAATATGCTAGAATGTATAGATTTCTTAACAATATACAAAAATGACAGATTTCAACAAATTCGAGAAGTTTACAAAAGAAGCTAAACAAGCCTTGGTTGTTGCGCAAGAGAAAGCCAAAGAAGCTAAATTAACTTATATTGGGACTGAGCACGTTTTGATTGGGATTTTATCTCAGCAAAATTCACTTGGCAGCTCAATACTCATGAATTTCGGAGTCACTCTCGAAAATGTGAATTTGGTTTTGCAATCGGTTGAGCGCTCAGGAATGCAAAAAACAAGCGATCGTGGCCCTGCCGGACTCAGCGGTTTTGCAAAAAGAGTCATCGAAGACGCGGCAAAATGCGCGGAAGGTTACGGTCACCAATTCGTTGGTACGGAACATTTGCTTTTCGCTCTTGTCTCTCAAGAAAATACAGCTGCGACTGTTATTCTTGAAAACATGAAAATCAATCCAAAAAACATCCGCGAACAGATCACGGAAATTTTTGAAAGAAGCAAAGAAAATATGAAAGAAATGTCCACAAATACAAACATGGGTGGCATGAACCCAATTGAATTCCTTTTAAACGGGCTTCAAGGTGTTCTTGTTAATAATATGAATACAAATAAGGATCAATATAAAGATGCTTATAAGCACAAAAAACAGGCCAGCGGTGGACAAAAAGCTTCAAAAACTCCCGCTCTTGATTACTTCACAACCGATTTGGTTGAAGAGGCTCGTTCAAAAAAGCTTGATCCTGTTATTGGCAGATCAAAAGAAATTCAACGCGTAATAAGCATTATTTGCAGAAAAACAAAGAATAATCCTGTTTTGATTGGTGAACCCGGCGTTGGTAAAACGGCTGTTGTTGAAGGCTTGGCGCAAGCAATCGCGAGTGAACAAGTCCCGGATAACATGCTCAATAAAAGAATTTTGTCACTATCGATGACTTCACTTATTGCAGGTACAAAATATAGAGGTGAATTTGAAGAAAGAATTAAACAAGTTTTGGATGAAGCAGCGGGTCAAACAAATATTCTCATCTTTATTGATGAACTTCATACTGTTATTGGTGCGGGAAGCGCAGAGGGAAGCCTTGATGCGGCAAATATCTTAAAGCCCGCAATGTCCAGAGGCAAAGTTCAAATCATTGGCGCAACAACAACAAATGAATATAGAAAACACGTTGAACACGACCCCGCTCTTGAACGCAGATTTCAAACCGTTATGGTTGAGGAACCAAGCGAAGAAGATTCATATCAAATGTTACTTGGACTTCGAAAAGGCCTTGAAGATCATCACAATTTGATCATCACGGATGAAGCTTTGCATGCGGCTGTTACGCTTTCAAAACGTTATATCATGGACAAATTTTTGCCTGATAAAGGTATTGATCTTGTCGATGAAGCGGCATCTCTGAAACGCATGTCGTTTAAAGGGAATCATGACGGCATCAAAAAATTGCAGGACGAATGGAATGCAATCATCAAACAAAAAGAAGAGGCTGTATCAAGCCAAAATTATGAACTTGCGGCAGAACTTAGAAATAAAGAAGTTGCCATCATGAAACAAATGGAAGAAGCAAAAAATGTAAAAATTCCTCGTGAAAAACGCGATAAAGTTACAGAGGAAGATATCGCAAATGTTGTTTCTGTGATGACCGGAATTCCAGTCACAAGACTCATCAAAACTGAAGTCGCAAGACTTATGAGCCTTGAAGATGTTTTGCGCAAAAGAATTATTGCTCAAACTGAAGCTGTTGAAGCTATTTCAAAGGCTATAAGAAGGGCACGCGCAGGTTTCTCGGATTTCAATCGTCCAATCGGATCATTTATGTTCCTTGGGCCAACCGGTGTTGGTAAAACCGAACTTGTTAAAGTTCTTGCGGAAGAAGTTTTTAATGACAAAAATGCACTCGTCAAAATCGACATGAGTGAATTCATGGAAAAACATAATACTTCAAGATTAACTGGAACAACTGCGGGTTATGTTGGTTATGATGAAGGCGGACAATTAACAGAAACCGTCAGACGCAAGCCATATTCCGTGATTTTGTTTGATGAAATTGAAAAAGCGCATCCGGATACATTCAACTTACTTCTTCAGATTCTTGAAGATGGTTCTCTTACAGATGGAAAAGGTCGCAAAGTTGATTTCAAAAATACGATCATCATCATGACTTCGAATATCGGTGCTGAAAAGTTGACCGAAAAAGCGGCTCCACTTGGGTTTAGCGTTCGCGGACATGAGCTTGAACAAGCTTATTCGGATTACGACGCGATCAAAGAAGAAATCACGCGCGATTTGAAACGCAAGTTTAGACCTGAATTCCTGAACAGACTTGATAAAATTATATTCTTCAAGCCTTTACAACACGAAGATATCAAGAAAATCGTCACTTTACACCTCGGATATCTTGAAGAAAGATTGAGCAAAAAAAGTCTCAAATTCGAGCTTACTCCAGCCAGTTTGGAGGTTTTGGCAAAACTTAGCTATGACCCTCAATATGGCGCGAGACCAGTTCGCAGAACTCTTCGCGATGTCGTTGAAGATCCACTCACACAAGCGTTTCTTGAGGGCAAATTCAAAGATGGCGATGTGATCAAAATCGTCAAAAAAGGCGAAAGCCAGGTTGAGTTGGAAAGGGCGGATAGAAAGGGTGAAGGTGTGTCGGGAAAAACTGAAGAGTTGAGCGCTGTTTCGACAACTGCTTCAACGGCGCCAAGTGCATCTGTAAAACCCGCAAGAAAAACCGTTAGAAAATCGACAAAGAAAGAGTAAGCTGAACAAATACTATCAAAATCCCTTGACTCAGCCGTTTCTTACGTCTAATATTGTCCTGCTTTGAAGGGCGTAAGTTTGGTAAAGCAGCGTCCGAATAAGCTTTTATAATTAACATGCTTTGCCGCACATTTTATATATGGGTAAAAGAAAACTGATTGCCGACGAAACAAATATCATGTCGGAGATGCTTAAAACGTTTCCTCTTCCACCTCCACCAAAAAGAGGTTCTTTGATTGAGGGCGTTGTTGTAAACGTTTCAAAAAACAAAATTCTTATTGATATCGACGGTATTCGAACCGGCGTCATCACGGGAAAAGAAATTCATGACAGCCTTGATACGGTCAAACACCTCCAGGTTGGAGACAAAGTTTATGTTTATATTATCGAAGAAGAAAACGAAGACGGACTTATGGTCCTTTCTCTTCGCAAAGCAGGTCAAGAACGCATGTGGCAGAAATTCATTGATGCTTATGACAATGCGACAACAATTGATGTCAAAGCCAACGAAGCCAACAAAGGTGGACTTCTTCTTGATATGGATGGAATCAAAGGCTTTATTCCGGTTTCTCAGCTTGCGCCTATGCACTATCCACGCGTTGATGGCGCGGATCCGGGCATGATTCTCACAAGACTTCAAGAACTCGTTAAAATTCCTCTTCAAGTTAAAATTATTAATTTGGATAAGGAAAACGGAAAACTTATTTTGTCTGAAAAAGCGGCGTTTGAAGATCAAAGACAAAATGCACTTGGCAAACTTAATATCGGTGAAAAAGTTAAAGGTACGATCAGCGGACTTGTTAAATTCGGTATATTTGTCACGTTTGGCGGACTTGAAGGACTTGTTCACATTTCTGAAATTGCTTGGGGACATGTTGATAATCCGGGCAATTATGGCAGACTTGGTGATGAAATCGAAGCTCTTGTTATTGGAATTGAAGGCGACAAAATCTCATTGTCCATGAAACGTCTTACAAAAGATCCTTGGCTTGAGGCAACAAAAAAATTCAAGACAGGACAAATGGTTGATGGCGAAGTTAATCGCATTACTCCATTCGGTGTTTTCGTTAAACTTGATGAAGAAATCAATGGCTTGATTCACTTTAGCGAATTCGGCGACGAGGCCGCAGCTTCCAAGAAAATGAAAGTCGGCGACAAGGTTAATGCAAAAATCATCGCAATCGATCCTGACGAACACAGAATTGGCCTGAGCTTGAAAGAAGATGCGAAAGTTGAAGGCGAGGTCGCAGAAGAAGCGACACAGGAAATTGGCGATGAAAAAGAGTTGAAGGCAAAGAAGAAGGCGGACGAGGAGTAATTTTAAAATTTTAAATTATAAATTTTAAAATAAAGTATAAAAATTAAAGATTAAAATCAGAAATCCGGGACTCAAAAGGTTCCGGATTTTTTTGTGATATAATTTGCCATATGATTCTGAATCAAAACCAAGATGCGTGCGTGAAACATATTGATGGGCCACTTTTAGTTGTTGCTGGCGCTGGAACCGGGAAAACGCGCGTAATTACGAATCGAATTCTGCATCTGGTGCAGGAAAAAGGCATTCCGACGAATCGCATTTTGGCTCTTACATTCACGGAAAAGGCGGCGAATGAGATGACGAATCGCGTTGATACGGATATGCCATTTGGTTATGAGGAAATTTGGATAAAAACTTTTCATGGGTTTTGCGATAAGATTTTGCGCGAAAAAGGAATTGAAAACGGCATTGATCCGAATTTTAAGCTTCTTACAAAAACTCAACAATGGACCCTTTTGAAAGAGAATTTTTATGATTTTGAATTTGAATATTATAAACCGAGTGGCAATAATTCCGGCTTTATACACACGCTTTTAACGCACTTCAGTAAACTGAAAGATGAATATATTTTGCCTGAAGAATATAAAAAATTTGCGGAAATAAAACTTGCGGCAGCGAAAGATGATCTTGAAAAAGAAGAAGCCGATAAAATGAATGAAATTGCGAATGCATACGAAAAATATCAAGAATTTTTATTGCAAGAAAATGCGATGGATTTTGGAGATTTGATAATCAATGCAATTCGGCTTTTTGAGGCTAGAAAAACGGTTTTGAATTATTTTCAGGACAGATTTTCATATATTATGGTGGATGAATTTCAAGATACGAACTATGCGCAAACCTTTCTTATGCTCATGCTTGCCGGAAAGCATAAAAATTTGGTTGTTGTTGGCGATGACGATCAGGCTATTTATCGATGGAGAGGCGCTTCTTTGAATAATATTTCCATGTTTAAAAAAGCGTTTCCGGAGGCAAAATTCATTTCGCTTATTCAAAATTATCGCAATAATCAGGACATTTTGGATGCTTCTTATTCGCTTATACAAAACAATAATCCGGAAAGGCTTGAGGCGCGCGAAAAGATTTCAAAGAAATTGCAGAGCGAAGTTGGGAAAGATACAAAAGGCTCGGCGGAAATTTGGCATTTTGAAAATTATTTGCATGAAGCAAATGAAATTGCGAGTTATATTGATGGAAAAATTAAGGAAGGCGCTAATCCTTCGGATTTTGCGATTCTTGGACGCACAAATGGCTTATTGCAACCGTTTATTGATGAATTAAAGAGCAAGCAAATCCCCTATTTTGCGCGTGCAAATCGCAGTGTGGTTGAAACGAGCGAGGCGCGAGATTTGATTTCAATTCTTCGCGTGATGATGGATAAAAAAGATAATACTGCGATTTTTCGAATTCTTCAGATTCCGGTTTTTGATATTCCGATGAAAGATATTTTTAATTTTATGAATGAACTTAATGCGACTCACGAAAGTTATTTTAATAATCTGGATGAGTATGGGCAGAAAAATAAAATCGACGGACTTTGCCGTGTGTATACGATTTTGGATGAATTGATAAATAATGCAAAGAGCAAACCCGTGAGCATGATTTTTGGAGAATTTTTGGAAAAATCCGGATATATAAAATTTTTAACGGATAATCTGAACAGAGAAAATGAGGATAAAATACACAATATCAGCGCGTTTTCAAAAATAGTCGGAGATTTTGAACGTGAAAATAAAAATAATTACATTGGACACTTTTTGGATTATTTGGACTTGATTGAGGAAGCGGAAATTATTGAAAGTGAAAATGATTATGAGCAGGAAGAAGGCGTGAAAATACTTACGGTTCATAGCGCAAAAGGTTTGGAATTTAAAAATGTTTTTGTTGTAAATTTGGTGAAAAACAGGTTTCCGGGGACAAATAGATCTGATCAAATTGAAACGCCGGATGCACTTTTGAAAGAACCTTTGCCAATGGGAGATCATCATAAGGAAGAAGAACGCAGACTGTTTTACGTGGCTTGCACAAGAGCAAAAGAAAAGCTTTTCTTAACTTATAGTGATAAGTATGAAGGCGTAAAAAAATGGGAAAAATCGATATTTCTGGAAGAAGTCGCGAAAGAAAATAAAATCGAACAAAAAGATTTTGAACTTAAAACTGAAATCAATATTTCAAAACCTGATTTTGGAGATAAAATTTATAAACCAAAAAAGAAAGTCGGCGTACATGTGAGTTATAGCCAACTTGATACTTTTAACATGTGTCCGCTGAAATATTCATATAGATATATTATCAGCCTCCCAAGCCAGCCTTCGTCGGCTTCCAGCTTTGGAACGGCAGTGCACGATACGCTTAAGGATTTGTATAAAATGATTATGGAAGGGCAAGAAGTTTCGATGGAAATTCTGCAAAGTTTATATGAAAAAAATTGGGTTAATTTGGGATATCAAAGTAAAGCTCATGAAAATAAACAAAAGCAAAAAGGTCTGGAAATTTTGACGAAATATTATGAAGCGAATTCAAAGCCTTGGGCTGTTCCGGCGTTTATTGAAAGGGATTTTAGCCTAAAAATCGGCCCGTATATGATAAAAGGGAGAATTGACCGCATTGATGAAATTGATGATGGTGTTTTTGAAATTATTGACTATAAAACCGGCAAATCAAAGCGCGACCAAAATGTGAATAAAGATATTCAACTTTCGATTTATACAATGGCGTGCGAGGAAATTTATGGCATAAAGATCGCAAAAGCGGGCTGGTATTTTCTTGAAGATGGCGAGAGGAAAGTGCGCGAAAAACCCGCTGATTCTGCAAAAACTCGTGAAGAAATTATCGCGATGATAAAAAACATTGAAGAATCGGACTTTGCGCCATGCGAAGGCTTCCACTGCAAATTCTGCGATTATAAAATCGTGTGCCCCGCGTGGAATTAAAAAATCCCTAAACCTTGAAGAAAGTATTGGTTTCTTCCTTGCCCTTGCGAGCTAGTCCACAAAGATATAGGAGACTTTATCTTGCGATAAAATCTGGTAGATCTTTCCGATATTGAATCCATTATCTTGCGATAAAAGACTTAATATCATGTAGAGAGGCTTAGGGAGGAATCTCCTTTAACTGATTTGAATAATTCTTGTATAAGATATTAAAATAAATTTTAATATTTAGTATTTTGAATTAAGTGTTAAAGGAGGTTTCTCCCTAAGAAAAGATGAATTTTTATTTTTGTTTTAAAGAACTTTTTTACTCTTCGTATATATTATAGCACGAAATGGAAAATTATGCAAGGGTGATTTTTGCTTTTTTTTATATGGCAAATGAAGTAGAATTTAGCGCATGGAAACAACTTTACTTATCGTGATCGGGTTAATTATCACAGGTGGAATCGCCTATTTGATTTTACGTGGGCAAAAAACGGATGGACTGGAAATGCTGAATCAGAATGTTTCGGAAAATCTGAAGTTGATGATGAGCCAAATGAATGAAACTCGAAGAAGCGTTGATGAGAGATTGAAGGAAAATGCACTTGTTCTTCAGAAAAACAACGAATCTATGGGAAGTCGCCTTGATAATGCGGCAAAGGTCATTGGAAATGTGCAGAAAGAGCTTGGGAAACTGGCGGAAACCACAAATACAATGATTGATATTGGAAAAGATATATCTTCTCTTCAAGATATTTTGAGAGCGCCAAAATTACGTGGTGGCATGGGTGAATTGTTCTTGGAAAATTTACTCGCGCAGGTTTTTATCGAAAAAAGCTCGTATTCATTGCAATATACGTTTAGAAGCGGTGAAAAAGTTGATGCCGCAATTCACCTTCGCGAAGGTATGATGGTTAGCATAGATTCAAAATTCCCTCTCGAAAACTTCAAAAAAATGATGGAAGCACAGAATGAAAAAGATGAGAAGAAAGCCACTTCATTCAAAAAATTGTTTTACACGGATGTGAAAAAGCACATTGATGATATTGCGAAGAAATATATTTTGCCTGAAGAAGGAACGCTGGAATTTGCTTTGATGTATATTCCTGCCGAAAACGTCTATTACGAAATCGCCACGAAAGACATGGATAATGAGAATAATTTGGCACAATATGCATTGAGCAAGAAAGTAATTCCGGTTTCGCCGAATACATTCTTTATTTATTTGCAAACTTTATTGATTGGGCTTCGAGGGCTTCAGCTTGAGAAAAACACAAAGGAAGTTTTGGCTCGATTATCACATTTGCAAACCGATTTTGGAAAATTTGCTGAAGAATATGAATTAGTTGGAACGCATTTATTGCACGCCAAAAGCAGTTATGAAAAATCGGAAAAAAGATTGGGCAATTTTCAGGAAAAGCTTGTTGGTCTTGAGGGCGGAAGAGAGCATAAAGCGTTGATTGAAGAAAAAGCTTTAAAAAAAGCAGAGACAATGACTGAGTAAGGATTTTCAGTAACTGATTTTGAAGACAGTCATGAGGCTGAACGAGCATGGTGTTTTGTGAAACGAAACGAGTGAAGCTGAATGCTAGCGAAAATTTTCACGCTGGGAAAATTGAGCGTGTCTGAAAAAGAAGTTCTGAAAATCCTTGTTAAATGCTTTTGATCTTTGCTTTTTAAGCTTTTTCGTTTAGAATACATTTGCTTTAAATACGTATTTTTATTTTATGTCCGTAAAAATCGCCGACTTGGCGGAAAAATTAGGCTTAACCAGCGCTGAACTTAAGAAAAAGATGAAAGAATCGGGCTTTGATATTAAGCCACAAACTCGCGTAATTGATGAAGAAACTGCTGGACTTTTTGAGTCGGGATTTGGTAAAAATGCGGAAGCAAAAACAGAGAAAAAAGCTGGCAAAAAAATCGAAAAAGAAGCTGAGAAAATAGAAAAGAAAGTCGAAGCCGAACCTGTCGCCGAAATTGTTGAAGAAAAAGAACCTGAAAAAGTTGAAGAAGTTTATGAAGAAATTATAGATGAACAACTTGATCGCGAGATCATCAAAGCGCAAAGAAAAATGACTGCCGGAAAGGATATAAGATCAAAAAAACCTGAAAAACCCGTATATCAACAACCTGTAGCGGCTCCTCAAATAGTTGACGGATCAATCGAAATTCCAGACGTCATCTCTGTTAAAGAATTTGCAGAAAAAACCGGACTTCCTGTTGCAAAAGTTATTGGTGAATTGATGAGAAATGGAATTTTGGCTAATATCAACCAACAACTCGATTTTGAAACTGCACAAATTATTGCGGACGACCTTAAAATCCTGCTTAAGAGAAAAAGAACAAGCGCGTCTGCAGCAGATATTATGGAAGGAAATTTGAGCAGTCTTTTAAAGGAAGATAATAGCTCAGATATGAAAGTCAGGCCTCCAATCGTTGTTGTTATGGGACACGTTGATCATGGAAAAACAAAATTGCTTGATAAGATTCGTTCTACAAAAGTTGTTGAAGGCGAAGCTGGTGGAATTACCCAAAAAATTGGTGCTTATCAAGTTGAACATAAAGGCAGAAAAATTACATTTTTGGATACCCCCGGTCATGAAGCTTTTACGGCTATGCGTGCACGTGGAGCAAAAGTTACAGATATCGCAATTCTCGTTGTCGCTTCTGATGAAGGTATAAAGCCACAAACAATTGAAGCTTTAAATCATGCAAAAGAAGCCGAAGTCCCAATCATCGTCGCATTAAACAAAATTGATAAGCCTGAAGCAAATCCGGAAATGGTCAAAGGGCAATTATCCGAATACGGTTTAATCCCTGAAGAATGGGGCGGGAAAACGATTATGGTGCCGGTTTCTGCAATCACTGGACAAGGCGTTGATACAATTCTTGAAATGGTTTTACTTGTTGCGGATATGGAAAATTTGCGAGCAAATGCAAATCGCGAAGCTGTTGGAACGGTTATCGAATCTCATCTTGATAAAAGTTTTGGACCGGTTGCGAGCATTGTTGTTAATACCGGAACTTTGAAAATTGGAGATAATGTTGTTATTGGCTCTGTTTTCGGAAAAGTCAAAGCTATGAAAGACTGGAGTGGCAAAAATATTGTGAGTGCGGGACCCTCTATGCCGGCTTCCATTGCAGGCCTTTCAAAAACTCCTCAATCCGGAGATATTTTGCACACTTTACCGGATGAAAAAACCGCGCGCGAAAGAGCGATGCAGGTTGAAAATTTACTCAAAAGCAAATCAATGGCAAGTGGTCTTGGAAACATTATCAGCCAAATTAAATCCGGTGCACTTAAAACTTTAAAAATCGTATTAAAAGCCGACACAAAAGGCTCTCTTGAAGCTTTAAAAGAATCTCTTGGAAAAATTCATAATGATGAAGTTGCTTTAAAAATTATTCACGGAGCAATTGGAAATATCACCGAATCTGATGTTGTTATGGCTGGAGCAAGCCAAGGAATTGTGATTGGGTTTAACACAATCGTCAGTTCACACGTTGCCAGAGTCGCTGAAATTCATGGAGTTGAAATTGCAACATATAATATTATTTATAAATTGATTGAAGATATACAAGGCATTTTGACGGGCATGCTTGAGCCTGAAATTATTGAGACAGTCCTTGGGCAAGCTCAAGTTTTGCAAGTTTTCTTTAATAAAAAACAAACTACTATTGCCGGATGCAAAGTTATTAAAGATGTTGTTAAAAATAAGGCAAAATTGCGCGTTATTCGAGACGGAAAAGTTATTGGTGCCGGTGAAATTCAATCTCTCAAAAAAGTCAGTGAAGCTGTAAATGAGCTTGGCGAAGGCCAAGAATGCGGTATTAAATATTTTGGTGAAGTTATATTGCAAGTTGATGATATTCTTGAAGCTTATGTTACCGAGCGACGCAAAAAAGAACTAAAATTAACATAATATGCGTTATTCAAAACTTTTTGGAAAAACAAAAAATGATGCCCCACACGATGAAAATTCAATTAATGCCAAGCTTCTTTTAAGAGGCGGTTTTATTGATAAGGTTGCGGCTGGAATCTATAACATGCTTCCTCTTGGAATTCGTGTTCTTGATAAAGTTAAACAAATTATTCGTGAAGAAATGAATGCTGTTGATGGACAAGAAATTCTTATGCCGACACTTCATCCGATTGAACTTTGGACAACAACGGGACGAGATAAAACAATGGATGAAATTTTATATAGAACTCATGCCGGCGACAAGGAGTTTGTGCTTGGTCCAAGCCACGAAGAGACTGTCACTCCCCTTGCCCAAAGATACACAAAATCCTATAAAGATATGCCGTTTGCGATTTATCAATTGCAAACAAAATTCAGAAATGAACCTCGTGCAAAATCAGGATTACTTCGCGGTCGCGAATTTGGAATGAAGGACATGTATAGCTTTCACACATCAAATGAAAGTCTTGATGAATATTATGATCGCGTGAAAGACGCATACCTTCGCGTTTATGAAAGATGTGGTCTTACGGCTTATCCAATGGCCGCTTCAGGAGGAGCTTTCACTCAAAATTTATCGCATGAATTTGGAATAAAGACTCCTGCGGGTGAAGATACAATGGTTGTTTGTAAAAAATGCAATACGGCTTTAAACGCTGAACTTCTTGAAGGCAAAGACAAATCAAAGTGCGCAAAATGCGGAACTGAACTGATTGAAGAGAAAGCCATTGAAGCCGGGAATATATTTAAACTTGGAACAAAATATAGCGAGGCTTTTGATATGAAATTTGTAGACGAAGATGGCAAAGAAAAATATGTGATTATGGGATGTTATGGGATTGGTACGACACGTTTGATGGGTACAATTGTTGAAGCTTTTAATGATGAAAAAGGCATTATTTGGCCAAAATCAGTAACGCCATATCATGTTTATATGATTTCGATTGGCGCAAATGAAGATGTGATTAAAGAATCTGAAAAACTTTATAAAGAGCTTGCTGATGCCGGAATTGACGTTCTTTATGATGATAGAAGTGAAAGCCCTGGCAAAAAATTCAATGATGCGGATTTGATTGGAATTCCACTTCGAATTGTTATTAGTGAAAAAACTTTAAAAGAAGAATCAGTTGAATTGAAAGAACGAACAGACAAAGAAGCGCGACTGATTTTGATTAAAGATGCAAAACAAGAAATCATAAATTTTTACAAATGAAAGTTTTAATTTTAGGCGCGAATGGAATGCTTGGACATGATTTGATGGAAGTTTTTGGCACGGATAAAGCGAGCTATCAAGTTTCCGGAACCGATAAAGATGTTTTAGATATCACGGATTCCGCTCAAATTGATGCATATTTTGATGAAAATAAACCCGAAATTGTAATTAACGCCGCGGCTTATACCGCCGTTGATGACTGTGAAAAAAATGAGGATTTGGCAAGCTTAATAAATGGCGAGGCTGTGCGGCTTTTGGCTAGAAAGTGTAAACAAATTAATGCGACTTTTATTCATATCAGCACGGATTATGTTTTTGATGGTGAAAAAACCGGAGGATATAAAGAGGACGATGAAGTTGACCCAATGAATGCTTACGGAAGATCAAAATTACTTGGTGAAGCCTCTGTCCAAAAAGATTGTGATAAATATTATTTAATTCGCACATCTTGGCTTTATGGAAGACATGGAAAGAACTTTGTTGATACCATGATCGCTCTTGCAAATGCCGGAAAAGTGCCGCTTAGAGTAGTGAATGACCAGCGCGGAAAGCCAACTTATTCAAAAGATTTGGCAAAACACATCAAGCTTTTGATTGAATCTAATGCCGAGTTTGGCACATATCATTTTTCGAATGAAAACGATGTGACTTGGTATGAATTTGCGAAAGATATCTTTTCCGTTGCAAATATTAATGTTGAAGTTTTGCCTGTAACCTCGGAAGAATTCCCGAGACCGGCAAAAAGACCTCATATTTCAACTTTAATAAATACAAAATTTCCCCTTATGCGTGCGCATACCGAAGCATTAAAAGATTATCTTGGCTCAAAATAAAATTTGCGCTAAACTTTACGCGTAAAAACAAAATATGAAAGGAATAATTCTTGCCGGAGGAAGTGGCACAAGACTCTCACCGCTTACAGAAGTTACGAACAAACATTTGCTCGCGATTTACAATAAGCCGATGATTTTCTACCCTTTGCAGACCCTTATTGATGCCGGGATCAAAGACATTCTGATTATTGCTGGTGCGGAACACGCAGGAGCTTTTTTACGACTTCTTGGATCAGGCGAGCGTTTTGGATGTAATTTTACTTATCGTGTTCAAGAAGGATCTTTTGGTATTGCGCATGCTTTAAACCTTGCTTCAGATTTTGTCGGTAGTGATAATTGCGCTGTTGTCCTTGGTGATAACATTTATGAAGATAATTTTGAAGAAGATGTGAAAAATTTCAAAACCGGCTCACATATCTTTTTAAAAGAGATACTTGATCCGCAAAGGTTTGGAGTTGCCGAACTTGACGGTGATCGTGTTATTGGTATTGAAGAAAAGCCAAAAAATCCAAAAACAAATCTTGCCGTAACCGGATTTTATATTTACGATAAAGATGTTTTTAAAATTATAGCCGATCTAAAACCTTCCGCTCGCGGTGAATATGAAATTACGGACGTTAATAATAGCTATATCCAAAAAAGCCTTATGCATGCCACAATCTTGAATGGCGAATGGACTGATAGTGGCACTTTTGAAAGCCTGTATAAAGCAAATACAATTGCTCGCAAAATTTCACTTGAAAAAGAAAGCTCTTTAGATCGCGAACACAACCCCGACGCATTAAAAAAGACTTCTGACCGGAAGATCCGATCGGAAGCCCTTTGATGAATGTCAAAATCTAAATTGTTCCAAATTACAAACTACGCGGCCATTTTTTCTTCGGCTTCGCCTGGTTTTCTTGTTGTGAAAACGCTTGCGAACAATGCCTGCTTTCCGGCTTCATCCAATGTGCCTTCGTGAAGCTGTTTCATCATATCTGTTGGAGTTGCTTCCGCTGTTGTGCCAAAGTCGCAACCGTAAGTTGTTTGGATGATAACCATTTGCGCATCTCCGCTTGTTGTTATTGTTATAACTCCATTTGGATTATCTTCTGCGCCAAAATCCTGCTCTTCAACCATAACAACGTAACCTCCGCCTTTTAATGTTTCTAAAAGCTCCGCTGGATTTACGCCTGTTCTTGTTGCCGCTTCAACCATCTGAATTGCGTTTTGAATATCAGCTTTATCAGGCATATAGCCATCTTGAACTGTAATTTTATACACCCTAACCCCTCCGCCGGCTACGTCCACACCTTCTGTCATTGGGTGTTGAATTTTAATTACCGAGCCAGGTTCTGCCATAAGTCCTTCGTAGAAATTCTGTCCTGCGTCTTTTGCTTCAAAGCTGACTCCGACTGTCCCTGCACCGTCATCCAATATCTGCATTTGTCCGGCTCTAACTTCGCTTTCTGTGCCACCAAATACTGAGGAAATAGGAGCTCCGGCTTCAAACCATGTCGCCAATTGCTCATCCATACAATCCAAGACCGCACCATGAGTGCCATCTGTATTGCCATCAATATCATCTTCAATCTCTTGAGCACTATCATTTCCACTGTTTGAGTCATCGCCATTCAAATCAGGTGTACCTGTGCCATCTTCGCCACCGTTTGTATCCGGACCTGCTGTATCCGGGCCATTTGCACCGTCTTCACCGCCGGTTGTATCTTCACATTGGCCATTTTGGCCGTTGCATCCGTTCAAAACATCTGCTGTGTGATCACAACCTGCTACGCCAACAGCTGCTATTGCCGCTAATCCTAACGCTTTAAGTGTATTCATAATATTTTTAGTTAAATTAATATATTGTTAATTATTATTTTCTTTCTCTTTTACCTGTACGGCCACCTCTTTGTGGCTGTCTGAAGAAAGATCCCCTTACGCCAATCTGACCTCTTAAAGTAGCATTCCAATCCGGTTCTCCTCCGGCTCTTTCAGGGGTTCTTGTGCCTTGTGCATCAAAGAACGCTCCAATCCCTACCGGTCCCGCCTTGAATATAACGCCGGCTTTGCCTCCAACTACAGGCGTTGCTGTAGTACCTCCATAAACGTCAGGGCTTGATCCTCTCGTTTCAAATCCTGCGCCTGCGTATCCCTCAATAACAAGACTTAAAAGACCTCTAATAAGCACTATTTCTCCTTGTAAGCCAACTAAGGCCTCGATTGTTTGTGTCGTAACTTCGCTATCACATCCCTGAACTCCAATTCTGTCGGAATCAAATCTTGCTTTTTCCACAACGTTGACACCTGATTCGTTAGGATCGTGAAGTTTCTGTACAAGTCCAGCTTCTACGCTGACACCATCAACGAAATCCGTACCAATAGCTCCTTCAACTCCATTTCTCGTTGCTCTTTGAGTGGCTTTTTCCACTTTTGCGAGTCTTTTTTTAATAGCTTCATATTCCTCTTCAAGCTTCTTATCAAGGTCGGCTAATTTTTTTGCAACATCCGATGCCTTAGCAAAACTTAAATGCTCTTTTGCATTTTCTCCTAAAGCCAAGTCTAATCTATCGCTTAATTGAGTTAATCTAAGCAATAATCCGTCATATTTTTCTCCTGATTCTGCGTCTGCCGCTTTAAGCCTTTTGACAGCTGCCTCCAATCCTGAAATACGTCCCTTAAGGCCTCTCACGACTGCGTCTGATGCGCATGATGGCGCACATGGGGCTGCTGGAGCGCATAACGCTGTTTGACCTGGGGCTAAGACAGCTGACGGTGATGGACACTGAGCATTTGCCTCTTCAGCAAGTGCTGTAAAAGCTAAGGCTAAAAGAACTAGCATTGTACCGCCTTTAAGTGTTGGCATAACGTCTGCACGATTCAAACCACTGTTTGATGTATTCATATTATTTTGGTTAAAATTAATGTTAGGAGAGTAATTCTACACCTTACATTAATTTTGTCAATAGAATTTTATTTGCGGCTGACTTTTGGCTTAGACCAGCCTTAGCTTTACTTATTTTAGCTATATTGGAGTATTTATTTTTAATTAAATTGTCATATTTTTTACATAATTTTTCTGCGTTCAAATTTTTCAAATTCACGAACGATTCGCTCAAGCCGGCATATGAAAGAAGGTCTTTTATTTTATCGAATAAAGAAAGTGCCAAAAACGGCTTTTCAGCTAGGATTGATAGTATAAGTGAATGAAGTCGCATACCAATAACCGCCTCTGACCCTTTGATTAGCTCATATATATCAGCAAAATCGTTTGTATAGCTTAGTTGTTGAACAAATTTTTTATTCAAGAATGGCGCGAAAGCTAAAGAATCGTCCGGATTTGCGTTGTGAAATGGCAAAAATGCGATGTATAAGCCATGTTTTGAGTGAATTTTATCAAAAAAATCGGATAATGCTTTAGCTTGTGTCTTTGAAAGACCTTGCCTCAAAATAGCAAGCACGTATTTATGCTTAATAATTTGTTTTTTATCTGTACTTGGATTTGCTGATAAATCTTTTTCATCCAAGTAAAACGCCGGATCAGCCGTAACCTTAACCTTTGTTTTTGCTTTATCTATGCCTAATTTTTCAAGTTCAATTTTTGAATTTTCATCGCGAACAGTGATAAATTTTGCATAATTACAAACTGCGCGAGTTATTATTTTTGTTAATGGAGCTTTAAGCGGCCCAAAACTTTGCGCCATAATAAATATTGGTTTTCTGCATACATAAGCCGCTAAAGCTTGTACACCCCAAATGATTGCCGCCCGCGGATTCGAATCGTCAAAAAGTCCACCACCTCCAAAAACAAATAGATCACAGTTTTTTATTCCACTTAAAGTGCGAAGCAGTGATAGCTTAAAAATGCCTTTAATAAGGGATTTCGGGCCCGACGGCATGAGCCTTAATGAGCGAACGCCATGCATAAGCTTTGTTGATTTTGGATCTGCGCTCGAAGCTCTAACCTCGTGTTTTTTCAAATCTATATACTTCAAAATGCCTTTTAATATCAGCTCATCGCCTATGTTTGTTGCTCCGTAATTTCCACAAATAATTATTTTCATTTCAATCTAAATGTTAGCCTGTGTATTGCGCACGCACCATGCTCGGAAATGGCTTTATAATGCGCTTTCGTGCCATATCCTTTGTGAGACCTAAATCCATACATCGGATACTTTTTTTCAAAGTCCATCATTATTTTATCACGAGTTACTTTTGCAATTATAGAACCCGCTTGAATGCACTTCACACGCGTGTCCCCTTTTTCAATTGAAACCGACGGAATCCCAAATTTAAAATCGTCAATCCCATCAATCAGCAGACACTCAGGATTAATTTTATATTTTTTATTAATATCCTTTATTGCGCTTTTAAAAGCCATAAAAGTTGCATACTTGATTCCCTTTTTATCAATTATTTCATGCGATACAACTCCAACTCCATATTCCAATTTCGATGTAATTATCTTAAATAATTGTTCGCGTTTTTCCGGAGAAAGTTTTTTTGAATCATTAAGCCCAGGAATTTTAATCCCCTTTTTCCAAACCACCGCGCCGGCAACAACCGGCCCTGCAAGCGGCCCTCTGCCGGCTTCGTCAAGACCAAATACATATTTAAATCCTGATTTGAAAAGTGAGTTCTCCAAATTTTTCATCGAACTCATTGTACAGCAAAATCACGGATTTGAAATTTGGAATTCTTTGAAAAATTCGATTTTCTAATTTCTAATTTGTTTCGGATTTCGCTTCTTCTGATTTCGAATTTTCTTTCATGACGTCCTCCTGCGCTTTCTTTGCAGCTAATTCTTCAATTGCTTTTTCACGATCCAAGATTTCTTCTTGAGATAATTTAACGCCCAAGTCCTTCAATCTTGAAGCCTTACCTTGCAATTTGCGCATGTAATAAAGCTTTGCTCTTCTTACCTTACCAACTTTTTTGACTTCGATCTTTGTGATAGTTGGGGAATAAAAAGGAAATATTTTTTCAACTCCAATGTGGTCTACGATCTTTCTAACTGTGAAACTTTTTTCAACTCCTGTTCCACTGCTAACGGAAAGGACAACGCCTTCAAAGGCTTGCACACGCTCTTTGTCGCCTTCTTTCACCTTCTGTGAAACCTTAACAGTCATTCCGGATTTTAAATCTGGAATCTTCTTGTTCATGGAAATTTTTTGGATCTCATTTATTAATGATTGCATAATATTTTAGTTTAGAATAAAGAAAAAATGCCATTTTATTATATCAGCGAATTTCATTAAATCAAGTAAATTTTTAACAAATTCAATAAATTCTTATACGCTGACTTGCAAATTGTTAATTGCAATTATATTTGTCTTGTCCGCCAAAATGTCTGTTATGAACTTATCCTTACATTTAAGTCTGTACAAAAAGTCATCTTTTGTAAGTATGCTGAATTTAACAGGGCGCTTTGTTCCAACCTCATTATTAAGCACTTCTCCGAGTTTTTCCTTGTCTATATTTCCGACGATAAGCAGATCGATCGATGAAACTTTTTCGATGAACATGCCGGAAAGCACAACCAAATCGATCTCTCCACATTTTGCGATTTTCTTTGTGATCGTATCATTGTCGCTCATCGATTTTAAGATAATTCCTTTTAATTCATCAAATATTAAAAAATTCTTGTCTACAACGTAATATTTCTTGCGGTTTTTTGTCTTACTCTTGAGCAAACCGATCTTTTTCAAGTTATCAAGTTCACGTCTGATTGAATTAATTTGTTCGCCAAGTTTTCGCGTAAGTTCGCGTATGAAATATTCGTCCTCCGGATGAAGAAGAAATAATGTGAGCAGCTTTACTCGGGTTTCTGATGTGAATAAGTGTTTTAACATGTTGTGTACACTAAAAAAATTGTATACATCTTTTATACAATCTCGCCGGTACTGTATAAGTTTTTTTTACTAAAATCAATAGGTTTTTGTAACTTTTTTGCGCAGAGGGTTTTTATAATACTTTTATGGCTTGCATCAGCTCAAAACCGACATTTTGGCGATGACTTGCCAAGCATGGTGAAAATATTGTTATATAACATTTACTTGTTCTATTTTTTTGTACGTTCTATATTTTGTGAAAATTTTTGTATCATTTTTTTATACAATGTTGTTTTTTGATATACCCGCTTTTCGCTCTACTTAAAGGCTTAATTGGAATATTGTAATTATTACGCATTCGTCTTATTTTTGATTTAATGAATCTATGTATAAAAAAGTTATACAAATTCAATATACGCCTTTAAACAAGTCGCTAACATAACATGATTACTGCTTATGTCTATTTGAAATACTTTAATTGCTTATCTATTATTTTACTCCGTAATCGCTTAACGTCCTTTTCACCAAACCTTCAAAACGTTGTCGAAGTGCCTTTTGTTGATCTCCGGTATAAGCTGTAAAACTCCTACACACATTTTTGTCACAAACATAATCTATATCATTGGCATTACCTATAATGTCTGTGAACGTATAAGGAGCTTTTATATCATCTCCATCAATTGAGCTGGTGCCCTTCATTTCAGCTACATTAACAGATTGCACTCGCTCTCCGTCTTGGAATACTGTTCCATTTAGAATATCTGACATTGGTGCCCCACACGCCTTGCCACATTTGATATCACAAGTAACTCTTTCAGCGCCGCTTCCTATATTTACTTGCTCTATTTCTGACACCGATAGCTCATTTCCTCTCACTTCAAGATGTGTCGCGCGTCCTTCCAGCATTGATTTTACAACGGCTTGGCATAAACGCACTGTATCTAGAACCTTTTTATCTTGCCCTTCCTTCGCCTCTACCGACTGAGACATTGCAAGTAATGTTGTAATTAACGCTATCTGAGATAATGAATTCATAGTTAAAAATTTAAATAAGTATTTACATTATACGTAAATACTTATTTCTGTCAAGCAATTCACTTTAACGTTATTCTTTCAACAATGCATCGAATAATTTCTGCAATGCCATTCTGTTTTTAAGCTGAACAAAGTGCTCGCGAGATTTATATTCTTCCTTGACCTTGTCTTGCTCTTTTTCAGGATAACTTGCAATGATTTTTGCAATTTCCGCTTCAACTTCCTTGTCTTCAATTTTGACGTTTTCCGCTTTGAATAAGAATTGCAAAGCAAATCTGATCTTGATGCGTTTTTCCGCTTCCTTCTCAAATTCCTTCTTTACTTCTTCTTCGGTTTTCTTCATGTGCTTGAGATAATCTTCCATTTTCAAACCATGAGATTCGATGTCTGTGCGAAGCTGGTGCATCATGTATTCAATCTCTTCTTCAAGCAACATTGCAGGAATTTCCGTTTCAGTGTTTTCAAGAACTTTTTCAAGTAACTTATCTTCACGCTTTGCCTTTGCTTCGTGATCTTTTTGCGTCTGAAGATTTTCTTTAATTCTCTTTTTGAGTTCATCAACTGACATTTTTTCGCCAACAACATGATGAACAAATTCTTCATCCAAATTCGGCATCAAAGTTTCTTGAGTCTTCTTTACCTCAACCTTGAATTTTACTTTTTTGCTTGCGAAAGGCTTGTGGTGATAATCTTTTGGAAATGATACTTCAAATTCCTTTTTATCGTTTAATTTAAGCCCTTCAAGCTCTTTGTCGAAATCTTGCAAAAGAGTGCCATCGCCAAGAATTACGGGATGATTTTTGCTTTGTGTTCCATCGAGAGGAACGCCCGTTTCATCAAAGCCTTCAAAGTCAATTTCAACCCTATCCCCTTTTTTGACAGGCCTTTCAACGTCTTTGTGCGTTGATCTCTTTTTTCGTAAATCATCAATGACTTCATCAACTTCCTTGTCTTCTGTTTTTGCTTCTTCTTTCGGAACTTTAATGGTTTTATATTCCTTAACCTTAACCTCCGGCATAAGAGCAACTTCCGCATCATAAACGAGCGGATCTTCTGTCACAACGTTGACTTTTGGAGGCGTGACAACGTCCAATTTCTCGTCAACGACGGCTTTTGCATACGTTTCTTGAATCGCATGCTCCATTGCTTCATGGACAATGGCGTGTTCTCCAACCTGCTTGATAACCATATCCGCAGGAGCGAATCCTTTGCGAAAACCAGGAACTTCGACATGTTTGCCGACTTCTTCCGCAGCTTTCTTTTTGTATTCTTCAAACTTTTCTTTATCCAGCTCGACATGTATTTTTGCCTGCGAGCGAGGCAATTTTGTTATTTCGATTTTCATGTTTTTAAGATTATCTGAAATTTAGGCTTGAGTAAAGTCGAAATTTTTGCTATAATAAGTAGATAAAATCAAAAATAAACAAAAAACATGGCGCTTCCTAATATGGCTCAGTGGGACCAATTTGAGCATCCAGAGCCGGAAAATATGGATTATGAAAGGGTTTTGCACACCATAGACAGATTTCTCGACGATCCTGTTTTTCCTAATAGATTTCAGGATTTGATGGAGAATGCGACTTCGCATGTTCGTGAAAGCGTAGCCAATGTTCTTGATCCAAATCGTGATGCGCGCATTGATGATCCGATGCATCCACATGCCGGTCCAACAATGTCTGAACAAATATCAACTCAATCTGAAGGCGAACGCAGACGTGAAAATTTTGAAGGTGGAGTTCGCGGATGGATGCGAAGAGTTATACTTAGACGACCACCAAGAAATGCAGAGACATTGCTTCCGAACACGGCCGCAGATCCAAATCGTGGCACACGCGTTTTCACACGTAGAGAAGTTCTTGGTGCAACTTATCATCTTGATCCGCAATATGCAGACAGAATTATGACTGATCCCGCGGATCCAAGATTTGCGCAATTTACGCAAGCAAGAGAATTTTTACAACAAAGATTAGGCCGTGAAATTTGGAGTGAAAGACAAGCCTATCCCGCAATGAAATGGGCACTTTCATTCATTGCCGGCGTTCAGCCAAATCCTCCAAATCCTGCATTTGATATAAATCAATTTGTAACGGAAGCCGTTGGACAACAGGCTGATTATTCTGCCGCTGTTCGCGAAGCTGAAAATGCACAAAATGAATTTGATTTGATGACAAAGAGAATTGATGATGCGAGTAAAAATGTCGATGCTCTTTTTGATCAAGCCAGCGCATTGCAAGACTTATGCCCTGATGGATATGAAGTAACTTTAAATCGTCTAAATATTAGAGTTAACGATTTGCGCGCATTGGAAGTTACGCGTACAAATGAAATGCTTGCAGGGGCTAATCCCGCAGAAAGATCTGAAAGAAAAATAATCAGAGATAGGGTTTCCGAATCCTTAAAACAAGCCGAAGACGCTTTACAACGTTTAACTGACGCTAAGGGAAAAATAGATACAACAACTAGAAATTTACGTACAGCTATAACAAATCTCCCTGCGGTTCCGGCACCTGGCACGGAAAGACAAGCTGTTCTTGATTTCATACAAAATACGATGCATCTTCCAGTCGGACCAGGCGTAATAGCTCCAGCCGATATAACAGATACACTGGACCAACTCAAGTCATATGGCTTGAAGCTTGTATTCAACAGATATGCTTCGGGTCTTAGAGCTGATTTAAAAGCAAACCTTGAACATAGAAAAACAACCGCAGACAAAGCAAAAGCTGCTGCGGAATCCGCACGCGAAAATAAATTTACTCCTGAAGAGCTCGTTTATAAATTATTCTTAAGATATTTCACGACTCGTCAAAGAGATGGTGGATTTTTAAATAATGATATTCCAGATCACTGGATCGCTGGCACACCTTTCCAAAATAAAGTTAGAGAAAGAGCGCTTTTAGCCGCAAGATTCGCAATTTCAGAAGCAAAAGATCAAGCATCGTTCCAATCAAACAAAAGATTGGCTGACTATGTTCACAGCAGAAGAAATGGATTTTCACGCGTACTTTCCGGCGTTCGATCTTCATGGCTTGGAAATAAAATTGCAACAACGTTTGGCAGACCGGAAGAAGTTTCATTTAAAGAAGCAATGACTCGCATGAGAACTGTTGAATCTGACGGAAAAAGACTTTTTGCAAGACTCGATCTCGATTTTAAACCTTTATTAACTCGCGGTGATTTTAGAAAAGCATTGCGAGACAAAAAAGTCGAACTTGATGATCTGCCAAAACTTGCCGCATATCTTGAAGAACTTTTGAGAGGCAGCGACAAGCTTGTTGTTAGAGCGAAAGATTCAGAGCACGTATATAGGACAATAAGAAATTTGAAAATTGTCAGACAAGAAATTATGCATAAACAGTTCCTTCATAAGGTTGAAAGAGAGCCGGGCTCATTTAATGCAAAGCTTGTTGATCTTTGGAAAACCGAATGGAAAGCGGAACAAGCTCTTGATTGGGCCGCAGCGGATGAAGCTGCAAAGCGTGAGTTTATAACGATGCTTGAAAAGGCTCATTTTAGCGCAGAAAAGAAAGCCTTGAGAACTGAAATTATTGATAAATTGAGCAAGGGTGAAATTACAATTGATAATGCAACCGATCTTCTTGATAAACAAGGATTCAAGGTTAACCGCATGACTGGCGCAAAATTGTTTGCAAGAGCGCGCGCACATGGCGCAAAACTTGGCACGGTAAACGTTGGTAGGGCGGCCGGAAATTTTGTTGCGACAAAAGCTGCACCGGTTGTGAATGTTGTTAAAAAGGCTCCAGGAGCAGTTCTTACATATGGAGTCGCAAAACCTCTGAAATTTGTCGGATATACTTTACCGGTCGGTGGTGCTAAACTTGTATACAATAGCTTTAAAAATGTGTTTTCAGACATTGGATCATCGTTCGCTGAAACATTTGGAATGAGTTCAAGCGGCGGACATGCTCCAAAAGCTGAAGCACCTAAAAAAGCAGGCCATTAAACCCCTCAAATATGCCTACACAAAACGAAAATAACGAACTAAACGCATTCATCGACAAATTCATCTCGCAAGTCATTGCAGATCTTAAAATGGATGCGATGACGCCGGAATTTGAAAAAGAATTGCGTGAAATGATTCGCGATAGAGTCGAAAAAAGGCTTATCAACATGATTATCAATAATTTGCCTGATGAAGAATTCAATACGGTTATTGATAAATTGGAAAAAGCGGGCATAACGGAAGATGAAGAAGTTCAGATTTTATCTGACGCCGTTCTCAAAATTCCTGATTTTGCTGAAAAATTTAAGGCAACTTTAAAGGAATTGCATGCCGAACTTACAGAAGACGCCGCAGAGCTTAGGAAGAGAATGAGTTGATAAACAAGGAAAAATTTGCTATAATATATAGAATAAAACAAAAATAAAAAATGAACTCAACTCCAGGACAACACGGAGGCTCTCCTGAACAGCAAAGACTTAGAACAAGTCCAGCTGAAGCTGCGTCAAGAACGCGCGGTGATGTTGTTGGCGATAGTAAACACGAGCTCTCTAAACTTGTTGATCAAATGAACGACGGCGTGAGACTTGAAGCATTGAAGGATGACGACGTCAGATGCCATGAATGGATTTCAAGCGTTGATGGTGTTGATGGCACAAATAAAGAAGCTGCTTTAAGACAAATTGAAAAATATTTGCCAAATTCTCCCGGTAGAAGAGCTCTTCTTTCCGGACTTAGAGCTTCAAAATCGAGCGACCAATATAAGGAAGCTCACAGAGCTCTTGAAAGAATCGTTGATAATATTGATAAAAAAGCACAGCATCTTGAAGAAGCAAAAACACAGCTTGATGCTGTTAAAGAAGATCGCGCACTTGGCGGACTTGGAGACATGGCCGATACCGTTTTAAATAATTTCAAGCGCGGAAGCGGACTTGAAAAAGTTGCATCAATTGCGGCAATCGGATTTCTTGGATATTTTATGGTCAAATGGTGGGGAACTAAATCAGGAAAAGCTATCCTCGGAACAGCTGGCGGATTACTTGCTGTAAACGTTCTCACGAGACTTGCAACCGGAAAATCAGCACTGGAACACCTTGGACTATTTCAATCAAAAGATGCTCTTGCTCCTGAAATAAGAAAACTCGCCGAGAAATCAAAAATCGCAGATAACCCACAAAAATTAAAAGCTCTCGCGAAAATGGGAGATATGGATATGGCGACTGCATATGGCTATTATGATAGCGTTAGACCGGGTTCAAAAATTCCACCGGAAAATTTCGGTATTTTTGACGGCTCATTAACCGGCGTGGAAGCTTGGACAGTCATTCATGAAATGGTTGAGAGAGCTGGCGGCGACCAAAAATTTAAAGAAAAATTCTTAAATGGCAAGGGCGACTGGACTCTTTTTAAAACAGCAATGGTGCTTTTTGAAAAAGAAGGAAAAGAGCAAATTCTTGCTTCAGATCCCGCTTCACAAAATAAAGTTAGAAGCGATTTGCGCGATGTTTTCAAAGGAGCTGAATTAAACCCTGAAATGCCAAATGAAAATAAAATGGATTTGTTTGTTATGGGATATCCGATTGAATATTCATATGCAGAACTTGGCAAAAAACCAGGTGAAAATCCTGAATATACATTCATTGTTCAGCCTTCAGGAAAACGCGTAAAAATCGCTCTTAAAGACGATGCAAGAACACGTGCAGATAAAATCACACAATTGAAATCTTATATTTCAGATGCAATAAAAGCCTCGCTTCCAAGCGAACTCAGGAATTGCAATCTTGAATATATAAATAATGAATGGGTAATGCGCGATGTCACAATTGCGGGTACAAGAACGACTTTAAAATTTGAATTTGATCAAGAAAGAACAGAGCCTCCATATAAAGTTCGAATTCTTGGTGCGGGCGGTGGCGTTGTTAGAGAATATTTAACAAGTGGTGGCGATGCATCGATTTCGGTTGATGAATTAAAACGCTCACAACTTGCCGAAAATATTAAATCGCATTTACGCGCATTTGATGGCTTAAACGTCCAGATTACAAGCACAACTCCAAACCCAAGCGATACAAGTTGGGATTATGTTAGAGGCACGGTTGAAGGCCTTGAATTTGGAATGGCTGTTAAAGGAAATGATTACATTCTTTATCGACCACTAAGCATTCTTCATAATGATAAATTTGTTGAAGCAAAATCAAAACAAGCAAAAGAAACTCTTCAAAATAGCGCAAGTAATTTGTCACTCAGAATTGATGATGTTGAAGAAAGATTGCTAAGATTTACAGCGGTTTATAAAGGCGCGAGCGGAAGCGTTAGAGAAAATTTATGGAAAAATAGCGTTGAAGCAAAGCATGAAGAGCTTGTTAAGGCATATGAAGTTAAGCTTAGAGAAGCTGCAACACCAGCTGATGCAGAAAGAATTTGGCAAGAAACCGTTGCAAGATATAAAGCTGAAATGGATGCAATGTATCAAGGTTTGAATAAAGATGTTTTGGATGAAAAAAAGTATGCTGATGATGATTTTAAAGTTGCTTTGAGCAATCTTGATTCGATTGGCTATGATTCTCCGGAATTAAAGCCTATGATGATGCGACTTTATGAAAAGGTACGCGAATTTGACTATGAAGGATTGGATAAAAGCGACATTGGAACACTTGCAACACAAATCTATGGAGCAGTTCGCAAGGCCATAAGCGTATATACGGCTGAACTTGCAACCGAAAAGAATCTTACTCCACATCAACAGGCTTATGTTAAATATCTTGAAGACGCTGTCACCGCAAAGCTCGGTGATATCAAATTGAAGAGTACAGGTTGGTTGAAAAAGACTGTTGATGCTGAAAACTTGCCTCTTGGCGCAAGCGAATGGGGGATCAAAAGATTTGCCAAATGGTCAGCGGAAAATCCGGGGGCTGTGGTATAAGGGAATTTCTAATTTAAGCTTGGGTCGACCCGAAAAAATGTTACGTGATTTTTGATTTATTTTAGGATATAGAAATCCGTCACGTGACGGATTTTATCTTCAGTATTTGCATAATCCCCTGCTTTTGTTATAATGGCTTCCTTTTCTACAAAAACTATGGGAAGCTATAAATCATTTTTTGCGGCACTAATTATATTTGTTATTAGTTTGAATTTGATTGGCTTGCCTGCGCATGAAGCAGCGAATACACAAAAAAAGTCTGCTGATGAATATGGCGCGGCGCGAAATTTAACAATTATCAGCGACTCCAATTTGGATGAATGCAAGGATTTGGTCCAAAACACGCTCAATTCTTTACCTCAAAATCACTCCTCTACTCTGAAAAAAATCAGCTTAATCGGATCAAAAATGGACAGACGCGGATATGGCGGATATGGTGAGATTTCCTTGCAATGTAGCGATCTTCCGGATTTGGAGATTGCCGGTGTTTTTACGCATGAAATGGGGCATGTTGTGGACGATTCGACTAATAATGTTTTTTATAAAATTAGCTGGATGGATAGTTCGCATAAAATTCGCGGAAGCAATAAAATGGATTTTGTTACCGGATATGCGATGACGGATGCGTTTGAAGATTTTGCGGAAAGTTATACGATGTATATTTTGCACGGAAATTCTTTTAGAAAAATGGCTGATGGCAACGAAAAAATAAAAGAAAAATATTTTTTTATGAAAGATAATGTTTTTAATGGAGTTGAATTTTTTGGCTATGATAAGCCGTTAAATCAAGGTGTTCGAGTTTATGATTCGACCAGAATTTAATTTTCTGCAAATTTCCCCTTGCAAATCTTTTATTTATATATTAAAGTACTTGTTGTCTTTCCTTTTGTGTTATTAGGATATTTAGGCTTTATGGCTTTTCTAGGGCTAAAGGGCGTGGATACTCCTAAAACACTAGAAACTCTCCTCCAAGCGGGGAGAGTTTTTAAATATAGTGGAAATAAATGTGTTGAAGAAATCGTTTTTATACGATAAGATTCATGAGCATGGTGACCGTAGCTCAGTTGGCAGAGCATCTCGCTGTGGCCGAGAGGGTCAAGGGTTCAAGCCCCTTCGGTCACCCCAGCACATAAGTTTTCTATATGCATCGCGGAATTGCCACATTTACGCTTGATGACGGGAAGTGTCCAAAATGGTTGTTTGAAAGAATGACAAAGCTTGGACGCGAGATTTTGCGCGTGATTGTAAAGGAAAACGGGCCGGATACTTTTATTAAAATGATTTCTGATCCGGTTTGGTTTCAATCGCTCGGCACGGTCCTCGCTTTTGACTGGAACGCTTCCGGATTAACCACGATTTTGACTGCGGCTTTAAAAGAAGCGATTCGCGGACAGGAACATGATTTTGGAATTTATATTTGTGGAGGAAAAGGAAAAACATCGCTAAAAACTCCAATGGAGATTGAAAACTGGGCGGAAAAAGGCGCAATCGGTTTTAATAAAGCAAAGTCACTTGTTTATAATTCTCGTATGAGCGCAAAGGTTGATTCTTGCCTTGTACAGGACGGATTCACGATTTATCATCATTCATTTTTCTTTTCAAAAAATGGCGCGTGGGCGGTTGTTCAACAGGGCATGAATACGGAAGAATTAACTGCGCGCCGCTATCATTGGTTTTCGGATAATGTTAAGGAAATGGTTTGCGAACCGCATTCTGGAGTCATGTCGGATGAAACGGTTGCGGCGCTGAATATGACGGCAAAATCCAGCGGAGACGCAAGGACTTTGAGCACGGATTTGGTGCGCGGGAATTACAATTCGCTGATGAAGGATGTTGCGCTTTTAAGCAGACACGCATCCCCTGTTTCGAGCATGGCGCGAATTAAAATTCACAAAGATCAGCTGACTTTATTGAAGCTTGAAGATATTGAATTCAAAACGCATCCGGTTGTGCATGAGAATTTTGCGCAGAGCGCTTATTTGCGAAAAATCTTGTGGAAAATGTGCGATGAGAAGCCTGAAAATTATGAAAATTTGCTCTCGCGAGTTGGCGTCGGCCCAAAAACAATCCGCGCTTTGGCGCTTGTTTCTGAGGTTATTTATGGAGCAAAGCCTTCGTATGAAGATCCTTCGCGTTATAGCTTTGCACATGGTGGAAAAGACGGCACGCCTTATTTTGTTGATAAAAAAACTTATGATAATACGATCACGATGATGCGAAAATATGTGGAAAAAATGAGAATTGCACCGAGTGAAAAACGCGAAATTCAAAATAAATTTAATGTTGCGACTTGAAACTTGAAGACGTGAAAATTAAAAATTGATTGTAAATTGTTAATTGTTAATTGATAATTATATTAATATGGGTTTATTCTTCAAAACATTTCAGCAAAAATTAAAAGCATTGCTTCTCAAATTAAGCATTGAATATGGCTTAAATGAGACTGATATAGACAAGCTTCTTCGCATGGCTCATACGTTCCGCGCACAAGATGTTAAAACTGTTGAGAAAATTGCAGACACAATGATCAAATATAAGCTTTTCGAAAAGCCTGAAGACCAAATGGTGGATGGGCTAAAGGAGAAAATGCCTAAGTTCTAAGTGCGCTAATTTCTAAAAATACGCTAATCTCTATTTTGAAACGTTGGCCAAAACGCTCGCCAAAAGACTTTCAACGAATTCTTTTAATTCGCTATATGTTGGAATAATACCGTGCTTAACAACATAATCGCGCATTACAAAAACCGCAAATTGAACAAGTATCAATTTTATATTTCCAATATCGTCATAAATTGTTTTCTTCATTCGAGCTGTGTTGAACGTGCTTTGAATCAGCATGCCAAGCGCCCAAACATTTAAATCGTGCTTAATTTTTGGATTTGAATTGTATTTTGATTCAACTTGAATTGGCGTAATCGTGTGATTTTTTTTATCTTCTTCGTCCATAAGAATAACTTCTTTTTCAAAAGCTTCTTCGCCAAGAACCATAATGCTAAGCGCAAAATGAGGTGGGATATTTTGCTCAAGAACGCGCGCAGCTAAAAGTAAAATGTCTTTCTTTTTTGGATCTTTAAAATACTGAAGAAGGATTTTTGTGAGCCTGTCTTCTTTTTTCTTTTGCTTTCCTTCGTCTTTTTGAAGCTGTTTTAAACCTGCGGCAGCCGCTTTCATCTGCTCTTTAAATTGCTCAAATGCCTGTTCAGACATTTGCTCTCCACCGCCTTCACCGGGCGAAAACATTTCTAAATCGCTCATGCAATTTTTTTTATTGTTTTATTAAACGGGCATGATGCTTACGATCGACTGCTTTCTCATATTTCCGTCGAATTTCTTGACTTTCTTCTCTGTGAAAAGGACTTTTCCTGCAATTTTAGCCACGAGAGTGTGATCTTTGCTTAAGATAATGTTTTTACCAGGCAAAAATTTTGTACCTCTTTGTCTAATGATTATATTTCCCGGTTGTACTGTTTCGGATTCAAACAATTTGACGCCTAAACGCTGACCTGGGGAATTTCGATTGTTTTTACTGGAACCACCAGCTTTTTTGTGTGCCATAGTTTTTTATATTTTACGCCTGAATATTAGAATGCGCATATAATTTTACGAATATTTGGAAAGAATGCAAGAGAAAATTCAAAACTGCCTCCGTCCCCATGGACTTGACATTCTTACTGAAATTTGTTATAAATTGTATATATGGATAATAATCGACCTAAAGGCACTCCTGAACCACCTGAAGGATCTCCTGAAAATGGAGACAATTCTTCTGGCAACAATGTCGGAAGACACTTAAATAGATTTCACATTCTACTTTTGACTATCTTGGGTATGCTTGCAACTGCATGTTCCGGTGAACCTGTAAAAGAATACGGACCCGGAATTGACCCTGTTAAGCTTGCTAAAGCTATCGGTTATTTTGGCGGAAAAGCCGCTAATGCAACCTCTAAAGAAGCCGAATCTTTAGCGGAAGAATTCTGCGTTATGCTTGGATATGAAACAGCCGCACAATGCTATCAGTGCATGCTTGAGCCAAGGACTGATGTAGAAAATATGCTTGAATGCTCTACAAGGCCTTATTTTATACCAGGGCATCCACAAACTATTGTTGGGCAAGGTATACCGGATGAAAAAATTGAAAAATATGTACAGACTCAAAGAGGAAAAATGGGCATACAAGAACTTATTAAGTTTTTTGGTGAAATCCTCGTCCCAGGCAAAATTGATATGTATAGAATTGACCCTCTTATGCTTGCTGAGCACACGGCTGTTAGTAAATTTTTGAACCCAATCATCGATCAAGCGTGTGAAACCGTTGGACTTAGTGAAGAAGAATGTGTCCTTTATCGAATAATATCTTTTGAAAATTCCGGAGAACTTTGGGCAAAATCAAGCGCGAATGCGGTTGGGCCTGGTCAACTTATGCCCTTTTGGATTGAAAAAGGTATAAAAAATGTTGGAGACGGTCTTTATACAAAAAACTTTTTCGTACAACGTGATTCAAAAGGTCGCACAACTTTTGATGGACGCTATGATCCTGTTTCAAACGTTGAAGCCGGAGCAAGAATAATGAAATATTTTATTGGCATATATGGAATAAATCATCCTGACTTTGTCATGCTGGCTTATAACCAAGGAGAAAATGGCGTCAATGCCTTCATCTCGGAATGGGCTGAAAGACATCTTGGTGTAAAATTTTCCGTTATAAAAAAGAAATGGAATGATGCGCATCCGGATGACCCTTTCCAATATTCGTACTTTCTTAACTTTTTATATAATAGATACCGCATTGGCCTTGCAGTTATGCAAATGGACACTGAACTCGTTAAAAAACACATGGGCAGCGACAACGGCGGAGCCGGATATGTTCCAAAAATAATGGCCCTGAACGTTGCGGCAAATAATCCCGGAAAATATGGAATCACCGTACCTGCCGCAAAAAGTTTGCCGGTTGTTATGGATGAAAATCAAAGAGTATCGGAAACTTGGGACAGCATGTTTGAGCCTGTGATAATGCCAAAAGATACAAGCTTACGTGAATTTGCAAAAGCAAATCTTCATGACATTGACGCTTTAGCCTTCATTAACCGCCAAGTTCGCAATATTGATGCAAAATTTGATCGTGTCGTCAGAATATGGTTACCAAAACGAGGTGCTGATAAAGACTTGCTTGCTCAAATAAAAGAAGTCGGCAAAAATATGGTTCCGGCCGATCCTACTTTAAAAAAAGATATCGCTAAAAAAGCGCCCTCTAAAAATGTAAAAAGTGGACAAAAGCCTGCCGCTGCAAAAGTCACTTCTACTACGAAATGCGCACCTCCTAAGAAAATAGCTCCAAAAAAGACCGCGCCTGCAAAACGTGGCGGAAAAAGAGGCGGATAAGAGAATAACAAAATCCAAGTTGTTCCAAAGGGCAAATGAATTTCAAAGGACAAAGTTTGAAATTACAAATGTCGCCTCGATGTTTGGACCTTAAGGTTGGATTTTGGATTTTAGATTTTGTACTTTCTATAACGTTTTACCCTTCCAAAACCTCCGGATTTATGATATAATATATGGATATATTAGAACTATGACAAAAACAAATATAAAAAGTGTCGCTTTAGCGCTTATTGCCGCTGTATTTATGCTAAATATTGCGGTTATTCCCGTTATGGCCGCTGTTACCGACCTCAAGCCTACGGAGAACCTTTTTGTTAAAGAAAAAGTAAAAAGATCTGCGGATGAGCAAGCAAGTGATCCAAAAGATAACGTCCCTGTTACAGTTGAAAGCACTGAAAAAGTTTTTAAAAATGCAATATTCTTAATTCAATTACAGCAAAAATTAAAAGACGCAAACTCTTCATATCAAAAAAATTATGAAGCTTTTGCAGAAGCCAAAAAAAGGCTTGATGAGGTCGCCGACCAAACCTCGACTCTTAAAGAACAAATTTTGAATTTTGATGCTGTAATTGAAAATACAAATAGCAAAATTGCGGCTGTTGCAACTCAAATAGGCGGATATGAACAATCGCTTTTAAAGCTTCACGAACAACTAGCAATCTATAAAGTTGCATATCAAGCTCAAAAAGACCTTCTTGGGGAATACGTGCGCATGCTTTATACGGAGGAAAATCAATATATAACTTTTGAATCTGATGGGGAAATAAGCGCAATTAAATTGCTTGTTGCGGATAATTCCGTGAGCGACAGCATGCAGACTTTGAAATATCTGCAAACGCTCGAACAAGCTGGCCAAAATATGGTTAGAAATTTGGGCAAAGATTCGGCTGTTCTTCAAAACCAGCAAATGACTCTTGAAACTCAAAAAGCGCGTCTTGATGCGCTCCAAGAGCAACTTGAAAATGAAAAAGCTACGCTTGTTGAACAAAAGCTTGCGAAGGCTCAACTTCTTAAAATCACGCATGGTGAAGAAGAAGTTTATAGGACTCTTGTGACTCAGTATTTACAGCAACAAGAAGACGTTTTGATGGAAATCACTGCGCTTCGCAATAACATGACATTCATTGACGATAAGCTCCAAGAAATGGGTTCAAATGCAACGATTGCGGATTTGCAAACGCTTGTTGATCAAAGATCAAAAGATATTTATAAATATCAGCACTTATCTGATCCAAATGCCACATTCGTTTGGTCTGTTAAGCCTTCAAGAGGGTTAAGTGCATATTTCCGCGACTCTTCATATCAAGCAAGGTTTGGCATTCCACATAACGCTATTGATGTCCCAACACCACAAGGCACTCCAATTGCCGCAGCACGTGACGGTTATGTATATAAAGTAAAAGATAATGGAATGGGATACAGTTATATGATCCTTACGCATAGTGACAATTTCATGACTGTTTATGGGCACGTTTCACAAATTATAGCGGCTGAAGGACAATTTGTTAAAGCCGGAGACGTAATTGGACTTAGCGGTGGCGCACCCGGCACAAAAGGCGCAGGTATGATTACAACAGGTCCACATCTTCACTTTGAAATATTGCAAAATGGCGTATATAAAGATCCTTTGGATTATCTTTCACTTTTACCTTTGCCTCTTGATAGCATGCCATCGAAATATGTTAATAAGATTATGCAGCAAAGGGCTGATGCCACAAACAATGGAACAACCGGTGCGTCAGGCGATTCCACGATTGATTCTTTACCGGCCTTGAAAGATGAAGACATTCAAAAAATCATTGATGAAAGCGCAAATCAGGAAGCCGAGATAATGCGAAAATTACTGGAAAAGAATAAATAATTTTGATTTTGGCGGTTTTTGATGAGAGAATTTGGCTATAAAAACCATTTTTAAATGATTAAAGATTGTGGAAAATGTAATGCGAAATTTGAAGTGACGGATGAAGATCTGCAGTTTTATGTTGCTATATCCCCTTCTTTTGATGGAAAAAAATGTGATTTGCCTGCGCCAACTTTATGTCCCGACTGCAGACAGCAAAGGCGACTCGCACAATGCAATGAAATTAATTTATATCCGGGAGAATGCTTGATGTGTAAAAAGAAAATGCCGACTTGTCATGCGCCACACATTAAACAACCAATTTATTGCCGCGAATGTTGGCATAGTGAAAAATGGGATGCAAGAAGTTTTGGACGAGATTTTAACTTTAATCGACCTTTTTTTGAACAATTTTACGAGCTTAGAAAAGCTGTTCCCGCGCTTGCGCTAAACAGCCAAGGAGAATGTGTAAATTCGGATTATATCCATTATGCCGGTTGGTCGAAAAATTCATATCTGATAATGCACGCGGATTATTGTGAAAATTGCTATTACGGCTATGGATTCAAGAAAAACCTGTATTGTGTTGATGGATTTTATAATCTTCACTCGGAACTTTGCTATGACTGCGTTGATATTTATAAATCCTATGGGCTAACGTGTGCACAAGACTGCACCGCGTGCGCTTCTTCCGCTTTTATACGGGATTGCGTCGGATGCAATGATTGCTTTCTTTGTGTGGGGCAAAGAAACGCGAGATTTTGTTTTGAGAATAAACAACTAACTCAAGAAGAGTATAAAGAAAAAATGAAAACTGTTGATTTTAGCTCGTATAAAAATTATCAGGAATATAAGGCGCGTTTGAATGAAATGGCTAAAAAACATACTTTTAAGGAATATCACGGCACCAATCTGCACAATTGCTTTGGCGATTATTTAAAAAACTGCAAAGATTTGAAATATAGTTTTGATTGTGAAGACGTGGAAACCGGAAAATATTGCTATCAGATTGTACTTGGCGGAAAAAGCTTATATGACGTTTATCAATTTGGAACAAACTTTCAGCTTGGATATGAATGCATTATCTCCGGAGAGAATTCTTATAATATTATGTTTTCGGATAATGCACAGATGAATTCGTCGGATTTGATTTATTGCTGGTACATGGAAGGATGCAAAAATTGTTTTGGATGCGCCGGAATGAACCACGCCAAATATTGTATTTTTAATAAGCAATATACTGAGGATGAATATAATGCGCTTGTACCGAAAATCATTGAACATATGCGAAAAACCAAGGAGTGGGGTGAATTTTGGCCGTATAAAATTTCTTTGCATGGATATAACAAAACGAGTGCGCAAATGTATTATCCGCTAGCTCGAGAAGATGCGATTAAACAAGGTTTTAAATGGGAAGATTATGAAACGCCGGTGCCGGAATTTAGTAAAATTATAAAAGCAAAAGATTTGCCGGATAAAATTCAAGATGTTAAAGATGATATTTTGAATGCGGCTATTGAATGCGAAATTACCGGGAAGTTGTTTAAAATTACTGCGCCGGAACTGCAGTTTTATCGTCGAGTTGGCTTGCCTGTTCCAAGGCGAAATTGGATTCAAAGACATTTTGATCGATTTAATCAAAGAAATCCGAGAAAATTTTGGAATAGAGATTGTGGAAAATGCGGTGGAAAAATAACTACAACTTATGCCCCTGATCGTCCGGAAATTGTGTATTGTGAGAACTGTTATATGAAAACGGTGTACAATTGAGCCATGAATACACAAGAAAAAGCAAAAAAGTTAATAAAGATACTGAAAAAACTTTATCCTGAGCCTAAAATTGAGCTCAAATACGAAAATCCCATCCAACTTTTGGTTGCTGTGATTTTGTCGGCGCAATGTACGGATAAGCGCGTGAACATTGTTACTGAGTCACTTTTTAAGAAGTATAAAACAGTTAAGGATTTTGCAAATGCGGATTTAAAAACTCTTGAAAAGGAAATATTTAGCACGGGATTTTATAAAAATAAGGCTGGAAATATTATTGGCGCTGCAAAAATGATTGAAGAAAAATTTTGGGGAAAAGTGCCGGAAACAATGGAGGAGCTTGTGAAATTACCGGGCGTCGCAAGAAAAACTGCGAATGTCGTTCTCTGGGTTGCCTTTGGGAAAAACGAAGGGGTGACCGTTGATACGCATGTTATTCGACTATCTCAACAACTTGGACTCACAAAAGCAAAAACGCCTGAAAAAATCGAGCAAGATTTAATGCAATTGATCCCGCGTGAAAAATGGGGCTGGTTTTCGCTCGCGTTTGTTCTGACAGGAAGATATATTTCGCCGGCAAACAAAAAATGCACGCTTGAGATGCTGGAAGAGGCTATAGGGAAATGATCAATAATCAATATTCAATTTACATTCAATTTACAAATTTCAATTTTTGAATTTTCATTTGAAATCCATCTGTCCTTTGGATTTCATTTGTCATTTGGAACAATTTGGATTTTGACATTTATATATCGGTTCCTTCTTCTTTTTCGCGGGCGATTTTTAAGAGTGCGGCCATGTAATTAATCTCTTTTTTTGTAAATTTTATTTTTGCGCCGATTTGAAATGGATTGTCTTGCGCAAGCGCATCCATAATTTTGCTATCTACAAACACAGTCGCCTTGGCCTGAAGCGCAAGAGTTATTGCATCTGAAGGACGCGCATCAATTTGAATAGGCTTTTCAGAACCGCGTACTTTCACAAAAATTATCGAATAAAAAGTGTTGGTTTCAATTTTGTTTATAATAACTTTTTCGATTTTTCCGCCAAACTTTTTGATGATATTATCCATGAGTCTGTGCGGAGTTGGTCGATCAAATTTTATTTTTTGCATAACCTCGGCGATTGCCTTTGCTTCTGTTTCGCCAATTGAAATCGGTAGAATCCTGTTTGCTTTTTTATCAATAAGAATTATCGCAGGATCACGCACTTTTTGCTCTTCCGCAAGCGCTAAAATCGATATTTTTATAAATTTTTTTGCCATAATTTTTTGCTATTTACGTGCCTATTTTACACCAGTACCGACGGCTTGTTTAATATTTTTTAATCCGTCACGTTTGAGAAATTTTTTAAGTCCGCGATTTATGTCGCCAACCATTTGCGGACCTTCATAAATCATGCCGGTAATCACTTCGATTAAATTTGCGCCAAGTTTAATTTTTAAATATGCATCTTCAGCTGAAAAAACGCCTCCACTGCCAATTATTATATATTTTCCGCGAGTCTTTTTGTAAATTTCTTGAATCAAAATGTTTGATAAATTTTCCGCAGGTTTTCCGGATATTCCGCCTTTCATCTCAGGTTTGATTTCGCCCTTCACGACCGGAATTTTCTCCCAACTTTTAGCCAAATTTGCGACAATAAATCCACTGATTTTATGTTTATCTGTAACCGCAAGCATCTCATCAATATCGTCCGATGTTAAATCTGATGCGATCTTTAAAAAGATTGGCTTTTTAGCTTTTTCCTCGTCAATTCTCGCAAGCAATTTATCTAAAGTTTTGGCATCCATATGCGCTGTTTCATGAGACACATTTGGACAACTTATATTAATTACGATAATATCTCCGAGATCTTTTATTTGTTCAAAACATTCGACGTAATCGTTAATTCCTTTATCGCCGGTTAAAGTTTTGTCGTTTGTTTTTGCGATGTTTATTAAAAGTGGAATTCTGAATTTTTTATTTTCTATACGCGTTCGTACTTTTTTTACGCCATCATTCATTAATCCATAATGCACAACCAGAGCTTTTGACTGCGGCAAGCGCCAAATTCGAGGACGAGGATTACCCTTGCTTGGATTATTTGTGATTGAGCCGATTTCCATAAATCCAAATCCAACATCAGGCATAATTGATGAAGTTTCTCCATTTTTATCATATCCGCCGCCAAGCCCAATTGGATTTTTAAATTCAATGCCAAGAATTTTTTGCTCAAGCATTGAACTTTCATAATAAAAAAATCTTCGCGTGAGTTTTCGCGTTACGTTAAAGCTCCCGAGCACACCACCAACTTCTACGAACAAGCGATGAATGCTTTCCGGATCAAACTTAAAAAGAATCGGACGAAGCAAGTTCTTATATAAAAATTTAATTATTGTGTGCATGTGATTTTATGGTACCGATTTATGATACCACATTTCGTGCCGCTTGTGTGCTGCGCTACGGCCTCATCCGGTGTTCGTGCGTTTTTCCATTTGTTCCCCCGTGTAATATTTTGAAACCCATTTATCTATCTTTTGCCATTTTTTGCTTGTTTTGTCTGTTTCGAGTTTTATTTTCCAATTTTCAGGTGACTGATTTTCGTTTTCAATTAGGCCTGCGTGAGCGAGGTGTTCATGCGCTTTGCAAAGAGGAATGAGCGAATCAGGATCGTGCGTTTTTGTTAGTGCGAACCTCCAAGTGTGATGAAGGTATTTATATTCTTTTGTGCAACCTGGGAATGCGCATGTGTTGTTGGTTTTAATAAGAACGTAGTTCTTAATTTTTGCAGGAACGTATCTTTTTGCGTTTTCTTGCGGGATTGGTTTGCTGGCTTCAAGTTGTGCTTGATAGGCTTGCAGAAGTTTTTGCATAAGTTCGTTCCAATTTCCTTGTCCTTTGAGTTTGTTTAATTGATCTGTGATCTTTGGATCTAGTTCCATTTTTAATTTAGAAAATAGATTTTGTGAATGTCTATTTTCCGTACTAGGACAGAAAATCGATTCAGTAACTTTGGCTTCTGTATGCTCTTTTTTAAATTCCTTAACATAAGCCTCCAATGTGTTTTTGCTCATTTCCATGGCTTTTTCAGCCCAAAAATTTGCTGTTTCTTGAGTCGCGATTGAAACTATTGGTCTGACTGCGTTTATTCCTTTTTTATTAATGACCCATTTTAGTTCTGGTTTATTTTCTACTTTTTTTAAAATGCGAAGTGCGTCATTAACTGCGTTTGTGCTCATTCCAGCTAGAATTCGTGCGTATTCATAGATATTTTCAAATCCTTTTTTCTTCCAAATTTGCAAATGATTTATTTCTGGCAAAAGGAGTGCGCATTTTCGAGTCCATTCTTTTGCATTTTTGCCATAAAAGATAAATTTTTGATGAAGATCTTTTTCGAGAATTTTTTGTGTATTTTGCGCTACATTTGTCATATTTTTTAGATTATGTTGTTGCTGATATTTTAGCTTAAATAAGCCAAAAAATCCAGATTAAATCTGAAAAATATGTTGCGAAAAATGGAGGTAGGTATATACTCACCTTTTGGTGACTTTTTTGACAACTCCATGGTATACTATAATCAATATTTTAATCCTTTCATTATGTTTAAAATTGAACTTGGACAAAAGTGTATTTTGAACTCGGATGAAATCAGTGGTCCAATTTTACTCCTTGGCATTCCCGGACAAGGGAAATCCGTTACTATGATCCAAATGGCTTTGACCTTGATTGAAAATAAACAAAAAGGTCTATTTTTTGATACCTATGGAGATTTAGCCGAAAAAATAAAAAAACTCGTTAAGTCCAAGTCCTCAAAAGCGAATTTCGTCATCTTTGATGCCAATAAAATTTCTGAAAAAGATATCCAAAAAAATATTAAAAATAAATTTGTAATTGTTTTTAGCAGAACTGCTCACGATGGCTTCAGAAGAACTCGCGCACAGGCAAATGAAATCGTCAAAAATGCGTATAGATTTGCGCAAAAAGGAAGCTGGATAATTACTGATCAGGCTCTTGATATTATTGATGACGTCTTATTCGAAAAATATTTGCAAACGAGAAAATCCGATATAAAAACCATTCTTGCAGACCAAACCATAATGGCACTTTCTGATAAAGAAAAACTGCAATTGAAAAAGGCCGCCGGTGGCTACATTATTTATAAAGTGAGGAGTTTGGATTCAAATTGGCTCCAAAAAAACGTAAAGACGTTTAAAGGCAAAAAACTTTCCGAAACTCCAAAATATGAATTTTATTTTGCCGCGAATAAAAAGATTGCAAAATTTAAAAGCATTTTCCCTTTAAAAGCTATATAGACCTTGTTCACCTGCGGCGAACGGTCTGTTACGGACAAATCCTGTTTATTGTTCTTGGGAACGGAATTGTTTCACGAACGTGCTGTGATCCTGTCAACCAAGCCACGCATCTTTCCAGTCCCATACCAAAGCCACAATGCGGCATCCCACCGTATTTCATTGTATCCAAATACCAAGCATAATCTTTTCTTTCCATTTTTTCTTCGGCTATGCGCTTTTCCAAAAGTTCAAGATTATAACTTCTTTGCGATCCTCCGCCAATTAATTCTCCGTATCCTTCCGGCGCAATAAGATCAACGTTCAGCGTCACATTTGGATTATTTGGATCCGGTTCTTGAAAAAATGAAGTCAACGATGTTGGAAATCTATGAATAAAAACCGGCGCCTTAAAATGCTCCGCAATATACGTTTCATCATCCGCGCCAAAATCGTCACCATCTTTAATGTCTGATTTTCCTGATTCCTGAAGGATTTTTATAGCCTCGTGATACGTGATTCTTGGGAATGGACGTTTTATATTTTCAAGAAATGAAATGTCGCGCTCTGTTACCTCAAGCTCTTTTCTGCGATTTTTAAGAACGCTTTGCAAAACATACCAAAGAAAATCTTCTTCAAAATCCATTAATTCATCAAATTTCATAAATGGGATTTCCGGTTCAACCATCCAAAATTCCGTTAAATGCCTTCTTGTTTTTGATTTTTCCGCACGGAATGTTGGACCAAAACAATATGTTTTTCCAAGCGCATATTCCGCGGCTTCCGTATAAAGCTGACCGGATTGCGACAAATAAGCATCTGATTCAAAATATTCAACGTGAAATAAATCCGTTGTTCCTTCACATGCGGTTTTCGTAAGAATCGGCGCATCAACAAGGGTAAATTCGTTTTTGCGCATATATTCTCGAATTGCCCAAATAATTTCATCTCGAATTCTCATATTTGCCCACTGCTTTTTGCTTCGGAGCCAAAGATGTCTATTTTCAAGCAAAAAGTCCGGGCCGTGTTCTTTTTTTCCAATCGGATAATCGTCCGGCGCAATGCAATAAATCTCAATATCTTTCACTTGAAGTTCGAATGTGTTTTCCAGCTTTGGATGCTTTGAAATCGTTCCAGTGAAAGCCGCCGAAGATTCGATCGTCAAGTTTCCGGCTTTTTCAAAAACTTCCGGAGAAACCGCATTAACGAAAACAATGCCCTGAATCTCCCCTGTCCCATCACGCAGTTCCAAAAAATGGATTTTTCCGCTGCTGCGCTTGTTAAACATCCATCCTCTAATTGTGATTTCCTGGCCGACAAAATCTGCCGCCTGATTTATAAAAATGTTCATGCGCTTATTTTAATGGAAA
>LBUS01000004.1 GCA_000992695.1 Candidatus Peregrinibacteria bacterium GW2011_GWF2_38_29
TCTGTATTTTTCTTCTTGTGGTGTATTTGGCATTGTTTTTGACATGCCCTCAGCCTACTTCTCTCCCTAAAAAGTGCAAAAGGTGTGTGCACATTACCATTTGCTCTTGACAAACTCTTTCAATTCACATATAATTCATTCCTTTAACGCTTTTGACAACATTTTTGCATCAAAATCAAATATCTGGCTTGACACGCAAATCGAATACGAATATGTTATTGAAGCAAAACGCGGGATCAAAGGTATAAAGCGCATAAAACAGTATAATAACTATTAAAAAATATATGGACACAACAACTCAAAATGATAAACTCGACCTCCCAAAAGTATTAGAAGAAATCTTCATGGTTTTAACCGGAAAAGAAAAAGAAGTCATGACAAAAAGATTTGGGCTTGATAGCAAGCCAAGACAAACTCTTGAAAAAATTGGCCAAAAATTCTCAGTCACGCGTGAAAGAATTCGCCAAATCGAAAAAATTGCTCTTACAAAACTCAAGAGAACATCCACAAATACTCATTTGATTGTTGTAAATGAAATTGCAACCGAGCTCGTTAAGGCAGCCGGTGGCGTTATGCTTGAATCAACGCTTATTGCAGAAGTTTTAAGCAGAATCGCATCAACTCACGATGTCGACGCTCAAATAACAAAGCTCGCACTCAGCATCAATCAATATCTTTCGATAACAGAACGCAATAACTTTATTCATACATTTTGGAGATTAAACAGCATTGAAGAAAAAGCTATTTTTGAAATCGCGGAAGAAGGCGTAAAAGTTCTTACAAAGAAAAATTCAGTTATGCTAGATGAAGAACTCGCAACTCAAATCAAATTGAATCTTGGCGAAAAAGCCAAATCATATTCAAATGGCATGATTATCAATTCTCTTACGGTTGATAAAAGATTTAAGAAAGTTAAAGATGGTTTTGGTCTTATGACATGGAGACAAATCAATCCAAAGTCAATTCGCGATAAAGCTTATATTATTTTGAAGAAAGCTGAAAAACCAATGCATTTCGCAGAAATCGCCACAGAAATTACAAAAACTCATTTTGATAACAAGCATGTTACGGTTCAAGCAGTTCACAATGAGCTCATTCGCTACGACCAGTTTGTTCTTGTTGGACGCGGTCTTTATGCTCTTAAAGAATGGGGTTATAGAAAAGGCACGGTTGCAGACGTTATTGAAGGCCTTCTTCGCAAGAAAAGCCCTATGTCAAAACAAGAAATAATTGTTGCAGTTTTGAAAGAAAGACATGTCAAAAAAGGCACAATTTCTCTTAATCTTCAAAAGAACGACAAATTTGTCAGAGTCGGTCGCGCGGTGTATTCTTTGAACGAGAAGTAGCACTTAAAAAATCGCGCATATGTCTAATCAAGAATCGCCGCAAGGCGAATGCATCTTTTGTAAAATAATCGCAAAACAAATTCCAAGCGAATTCATTTATGAAGACGATCTTTGCGTTGCTTTCAAGGATATCAATCCAAAAACAAAGCACCATTTTTTAATTGTGCCAAAGACACACATTCCTGCGGTTTCAGATATTGAAGAACCAAATTCAGCCTTAATGGGACATTTGATTTTTGTCGCCAAAAAACTAGGTTTAGAAAAGAACCTCGCACATTATAAACTCCAGTTTAACGTCGGCAGGGGAGCCGGCCAGGAAGTTTTTCACATACATCTTCATTTGATGAGCGATGCGATCTAGATTTTCAGCTTAGAGACTTTCTCTATGTTTTGCCACCCATCTGTCCACTTTTAGCCATTTTTCGCTTGTTTTGTCTGCTTCAAGCTTTATACCCCAATTCTCAGGCGGCTGATTTTCGTTTTTAATTAGGCCTGCGTGAGCCATTCTTTCGTGCGCTTTGCAAAGAGGGATAAGCGAGTCCGGATCGTGCGTTTTTGTTAACGCAAATCTCCACGTGTGATGAAGATATTTGTATTCTTTTGTGCAACCCGGAAACGCACACGTGCTATTAGTTTTCGCGAGAACGTATTTTTCAATTTTTGCCGGCACATATCTTTTTGCATTTTCTTGCGGAATTGGTTTTTTGGCTTCAACTTGCGCCTGATAGGCTTGCAGAAGTTTTTGCATAAGTTCGTTCCAATTTCCTTGGCCTTTGAGTTTCTGAAGTTGGTTTGCGATTTCCGGATCGAGTTCCATTGATATATTTTGTGCTTGTGGCACAGCATCAAATTCCTTCCTAGGAAGGAATTTCGATTCGTTATTTTTCTCTTCCATATGCGCTTTTTTGAACTCCTTCACGTAAACCTCCAATGTGTTTTTGCTCATTTCCATGGCTTTTTCAGCCCAAAAATTCGCCGTTTCTTGAGTTGCAATCGCAATGATTGGTTTAATTGCGTTTATTCCTTTTTTATCAATAACCCATCTTAATTCCGGCTTATCTTCCACTTTTCTAAGTATTCGGAGAGCCTCATCGACCGAATTCCTGCTCATTCCAGCAAGTTTTGCCGCGTATTCATATATACTTCCAAACCCTTTTTTCTCCCAAATTCGCAAACGATTTATCTCCGGCAAAAGTAGCACGCATTTTCGCATCCATTCTTTTGCGTTCTTGCCATAAAAGACAAATTTTTCATGAAGAGATTTTTCGAGAAATTGTGCTGAATTTTGCGTTGAATTTATCATATTTTTTAAGTTATGTGTTTAGCCATATTCTAGCTGAAATAAGCCAAAAAATCCACTTTAACTTTGAAAAATCTGTTGCGAAAAATAGAGGTAAGTATATGCTAATCTTTGGCACAAAAAACAACCAATATTAAGCCTTCACCTTCATAGAGAAATCCATTGGCTTTGCGCCCATAGTAAGCTCACCAACTGAAATAATATCAACTCCTGTTTTTGCGTATTCTTCAATGTTTTCAAGATTTATTCCGCCTGAAGCTTCAATCAAAAATCCGTCATTACCATACTTATCAATAAATTCTTTTATTTTCGCAGGTGCCATATTATCAAGCATAACAACAAACCGCACTTCTTTATCCCCAATTTTCTTTATTGCTTCAACAGCTTTTATTCCCATTTCCACATTTTCAACTTCAATCTCTATAAATCTCGCCCGAGTTTTTATCGCTGCAGCATAAGCACCATTTAAAGCACCTTCAACAGTAATGCCGGGCAAATTCAAATGCGTATCTTTAATCAAAATCGCATCTCCCAAATTAAGTCTATGAGTTCCAGCGCCACCAATCGCGCATGCTCTTTTATCAAGCAATCCCCACAAAGTTTTTCTCGTTGGCACAATCAAAACATCCGGCGCCTTATCAATAAATCTTCGAGCCAAAGTCGCAATTCCGCTCATCCTTTGAAGCAAATTCAAAACCGTTCTTTCAACCTTCAAAATATCCTGCGCATTACCATTCAAAGTCATAACAGCTTCACCGGTCATAACCAAATCGCCGTCATTTTTCAAAAATTCAATTTCAATTTCGCCGATTCTTGGCCTAAAATTCGGATCGCTATCACACAAGAAATATTTTATTTCCTGCACACCCGCCAAAATTCCATCCGATTTCGCAATAATCTGATATGGATATCTCATTTCGGCAGGAACAACCGCCGCACTCGTTATATCTCCTTTTTCACCAAGATCTTTTTCCAATTCCAAAAACGTATATCTAAAAATCCACTGTTTATAGGTCGCATTTTCCGGCGTCAAAACTTCGCCCATATTATGAGTTTTTTTCGCCAATTCCATTCTATTTTCTTTATTTATCATTTTTGGATTTTGGATTTTAGCTTTGAGTTTTTAGTTGTAGTTTTGCGTTTTGAGCTTTGCCTTTTGAGCTGCATGAGCTCGTACATTCTCTCAAACGCTTTCCTGGCTTTCTTCGCAACCTTCTCATCAACTTTAACCTCATATTGATTATACCTCAAAGAATGTAGAACCCTTTCAAGTGTGATCTTCTTCATATCATAACAAAGATTGCAAACCGTAAAAAACTCTTTCTCAGGCGCGTCTTCTTTTATTTTATTTATCATTCCACATTCAGTCACAACTATAAATTTCTTTGATTTATTATTTCTTGCAAATTCAGCCATTCTGCTTGTACTGCCAATAAAATCCGCCATTTCAAGCACGTTTGTCGCGCATTCCGGATGAATTATAAGTCTTGCTCCGGGATTATCCTTCTTGGCTTTTTTAAGCATCGCAGGAGTTATATTCTGATGAATCGGGCAAACTCCCTCCCACGCAATTATTTTCTTGCCTTTAACCTGTCCCGCAACAAATTTCGCAAGATTTTTATCCGGTAACATAATCACTTCTTTATTTGGCAAAGCTTCAACAACCTGAACAGCATTCGAAGAAGTGCAAATCGTATCGCATTCAGCCTTAACTTCAACAGTTGAATTAATATAACAAACGGTTGCCGCATTTGGATATTTCTTTTTAAATTCTCGCAGTCCCTTAACGTCAACAGTTTCCGCAAGCGCACATCCCGCATCCAAAGCGGGAATATAAACTTTTTTATTCGGATTCAAAATCGCCGCACTTTCCGCCATAAAATTCACTCCGCAAAAAATAATATTTTTCGCTTTGCTCCGAGTAGCCAAATCGCACAAATTCAAAGAATCTCCAATAGCATCCGCAACATGATAGATTTCCGGCCTTTGATAATTGTGCGCCAAAATAATGGCCTTCTTTTTCTTTTTCAAAGCCAAAATCTCCTTAATCAAAATTTTCTGACTCAAGCTTAATGTCATAGCAAAAGTATTGTACCAAATATAAGAGAAGATGTCCTATCAGGAATTTAAAGTTTCACTGATCAAGTTGCGCACGTCCATGCGAGCCATAGGCCCAACTCTAATTTCTCGAACCCTTTGAGTAAAAGCTTTGCGTACAGCATGCACTTCTTGAGCAGTCAAAAAAGCAGTTTCAATTTGAGATCTAACAGGCATTCGATCAGTAGCTGAATTTCGATCACCAATACGCATTTTTGTAGGCAAACCTTTTGCGTCCTCAGGTTGGAAAAAGTTTACACGTATCAAGCCATCACCACGCTCTCCAGGTGTATAATGTGGCCCAAAATCAGGAATTTTATTAGTTGAATGCATAATTAAATTTGTTAAATATGCACAAATTTAAACATAGAATGCAAGCTATATCAAGGCTTTTGATCTCGTCTTACTTGGATTTCAAAACATCATCAACTAGCGTCCTAGCCTTCTCAATGCTTTTTAATGAGCCTTTAGAAGCTAATTCCTCTTGAACCATGCGCAACTGTTCACGAGTAAGATAAACGGAAAGTGAAAGCTCGTTAAACTCACGGAGCTGTAAAGAAGAGTCAAGAGCATCAATGTGCATTTCAACACCAGATTTAGCATCTCTTTGAACAAATTCTACACGCACCTTTTCTGCATTAGGGGTCATAGTGGTATTCATTATTTAAATCGCAATCCCGTGAACAAATCTAAGCCACAAGCTTTTTAACATTTCAAATGTGGCAGTAACGAGTGAAGAGAGTATGTCGTTTAATTCGTGAATTTTCGCAATAATGTTATTCATTTCATAATAATTTGCAGGTCCAAAATGTCTCATGCTTTTTGCCTTAGATTTAAGTTCTTCAACTTCTTTTTCAATTTCAGTTGAAATATCGGCTTTCATGCGTCTTTCCGAAGGCAAATTCGCAAGCAACTTAGCGCGCATTTGTGCGGCCGTAAGCTTGTGAGATTTATGAGCTGTGCCACCGACAGGAGCAGTTTGTTTTTGCTCAGGAGGAAGCTCGGAAACGATCTCAGACAATCTTGTTTTAACCTCACCACCATCTTCAATTCCAGCCGCATTTTCAGGCATATTTGGCGAAGTTTGCGTGTTTTGCATAACGTTTGTTTTATTCTCCGAATGTGTACCTTTAGCTTGCATGATTTTTCTTTATATATTAACTATAAGCCAAAAAATGTCATTTGTCAATCATTTTCGTGTGATTTTCGCTCTTTTAAGGGAGTCAATAATATGTTAAATTAAATTCAATTACAAATAAAGATATATGAAGGAGATTCCAAAAACGTACGAAGCAACCGAATACGAATCAAAGATTTATAAAAAATGGGAAGCTTCAGGCGCATTTAAAGGCAAATATAAGGCAAAAGGTAAGACTTTTTCAATTGCTATGCCGCCTCCAAATGCAACGGGAACGCTTCATCTTGGTCACGCTGTAATGCTTGCAATTCAAGATATTATGACGCGCTATCATCGAATGAAGGACGGCGCTGCTTTATGGCTCCCAGGAACAGACCATGCTTCAATCGCAACTCAAAATAAAGTCGAGCAACTTATCGCAAAAGAAGGTTTAACTCGTCACGATCTTGGCAGGGAAAAGTTTTTGAAACGCACTGCTGAATTTGTCGCAAACTCACAAAATATAATCAAAAATCAAATTCGCAGTATGGGTTCAAGCTGTGATTGGTCACGTGAGCGCTATACTTTAGACGCCGATTTAAGCCTTGCAGTTCGCACGGTTTTCAAAAGTATGTATGAAGATGGGCTTATTTATCGCGGATATAGAATCGTGAACTGGTGTCCACGCTGCAAATCCACACTTGCTGATGACGAAGTTGAATATAAAGAAAAGAAAGGAAAATTCTATTTTATGAAATACGGTCCGGTTATAATCGGAACTGCTCGTCCGGAAACCAAATTTTTGGATAAAGTCATTGTTGTTCACCCGGATGATAAAAGATACAAAAAATATATTGGTAAAAGTTTTGATATTCCTTGGATAAATGGCAAAGTAAAAGCCACAGTTATCGCAGACAAAAGCTCTGATCCTGAATTTGGAACAGGGGCAATGACAATAACTCCGGCACATTCTTTCATTGATTTTGATCTCGCAAAAAAATATGGTTTTGAAGTTGTAAAAATTATTGATGAAAACGGCAATTTAACAGACGTCACAGGCGAATTCGCAGGAATGAATGCGCACGAAGCTCGTGAAAAGATTGTCGAAAAAATGGAAAAACACGGCTTGATCGATCACATCGACGAAAACTATACTCACAATCTTTCAGTTTGTTATCGTTGTGGAACAGCAATTGAGCCACTTCCTTCAGATCAGTGGTTTATTAATGTCGATAAAAAACTTCCAAAACGTGGCAAATCCTTAAAACAAATGTCAATTGAAGCCGTCAAAAGTAAAAAAATAAAAATCTTACCTGATAGATTTGAAAAGATTTATTTTCATTGGATGAACAATCTGCACGATTGGTGCATTTCAAGACAGCTTTGGTTTGGACATCAAATACCGGTTTGGTATTGTGACTGCTCAAAAGATCCAATCGTTGCAATCGAGCCTCCAAAACATTGTCCAAAATGCAAAAATACAAAGTTGCGCCAAGACCCTGACACTTTGGATACATGGTTTTCCTCTGGCCTTTGGACTTTTTCCACGCTTGGTTGGCCAAAGAAAACAGACGATATGAAACATTTTCACCCAACTTCAGTTATGGAAACCGGCTATGACATTCTATTTTTCTGGATTGCCCGCATGATAATCATGTCTCTTTATGCAACCAACGAAATCCCATTTGAAACAGTTTATTTACACGGTTTAATTCGCGATAAATTTGGCAACAAAATGAGCAAATCCAAGCCGGAAACATGCATTGATCCGCTTGATATGATTGAAAAATATGGAACTGATTCGGTTCGTTTAAGTCTTGTTATTGGAGGAACTCCGGGTAATGATATGCGCTTGTATGAAGAAAAAATCGCAGGTTACAGAAACTTCGTAAACAAAATTTGGAACGCTTCGAGATTTGTTTTAATGAATCTTGAAAGCAAAGATTTAAAAGCAAAATTTACAAAGTCCAGCGTTAAATCCACGGCCGACAAATGGATGGTGGATCATCTTCAGCATTTGATAAAACACACAACGGAGCTTATTGATGAATTCAGATTTTCAGAAGCCGGCAACAATACATATGACTTTTTCTGGTCCATATTTTGCGATTGGTATCTTGAAATTTCAAAAGGTGAACATAAAAATCCGGCAGTTCTTCTTTATACGTTAAAAACTTTATTAAAGCTTTTACATCCATTCATGCCTTTTGTAACCGAACAAATTTGGTCAACGTTAGATGAAAAGAAAATGCTTATTCTTGAAGAATGGCCAAAGTTCGATAAATTTTTGATGTTCAAAAAAGAAGAAGATTTAATGCAAAACGTAATAAGTGCAATCTCAGAAATCAGATCAACTCGCGCAGATCTTCATATAAATAATTCCGTAAAAATCCCGGTAACGATTTACGCCGGTACAAAGACCGCAATCTTTAAAGAAAAAGCCGAAATAATAAAACGCATGGCTCAAATAGGGGAGCTGAATATCGAAAAAACCGGCAAACCAATTCCTTCAAGCGTCAGAATCTTTTTAAGTGGGATAGAAATTTACATTTCACTTGCAGGAATAATTAATGTTCAAGAAGAACGCGCAAGAATTGAAAAAGACATCAAAGAAAAACAAGGATTTTTGAATACATTGGAATCAAGATTAAACAATAAAGGTTTTATTGCGAAGGCTCCAAAGGAAGTCATCGAAAAAGAAAAAGCGCAACAGAAAGCCATTACAGAAATGCTCAAAAAACTTAACCTATACAAAAATGCCCTCAATTGATGACGTTTTTCAGGAACAGTTTACAGCGATCGATGCATTGATAATGCAAAACAATTTAAAAGATGCTTACGCTGCGGCTTTAAATATTTTGCAAATTGATCCATACAATTCGAAGGCGCAAAAATACAAAACAAATATCGAAAAAATGATTAAAAAACACAATGATGAATTTGTTGATAAAGAAATCGCAAAGCTCAAAGAAATGCAGAAGCAAGGCCAAACCAAAGAGGCTCTTATAAAATTAAATCAACTCATTGGCATGATGCCGGATAGCAAAAAACTTCTGGATTTTTTAATAGAAACTCAAAAAGAATATAGAAAAGTGGAAGAAAAAAATAAAGGTAAAGAGTTGAAAGAGCTCGCCGCACAGTTAAAATCATTGATTGAAGCGAATAATCTCGAGAAAGCGCTCGATATGTGCAGTGAACTTTTAAACTCAAATCCAAGAAATGCGGAAATAATTAACCTTTGCCGCAAAGTCAGGTGGGTTGTTATCGATAAAAAGCTCGAATCCAAAAAAAGCTTATTTGATAGCAACAAATACGAAGACATTTTGAATTTTCTCTACGGCTTAAAAAGAATTGAATCAACGCATAAAGGACTTGAAAAGCTAATCCGTAACGTCAATGCAAAGCTTTATGCAAAACAAATGGATGAAAAACGCGACTTCATTTTAAAAGCAAAAGAAGACATAAATTATCTTTATCAGATGAGCAAATATGAAGAATGCGTTAAGGCCTCAAACGAACTCCTTCATATGGATCCAAAAAATTCTTTCGCAAAACGCATGATTGCAAAGGCCGGCAAAAAATTTGATTCCAAAGTGCGCAAAGAACTCCTAGCTCAAATGAAAGAACATAAACTCCAAGTCGATCCGAATAAAAAAGACGACTATATAAAGCTGTAGCCATTTTCAGTTATTTGCTTTTTCGGTTTTTTTGCCGACAATTTCCATCAAACAATCACATGCCGCTTTAAGCGAATCATAATATATACGCCTATTCGCATTTTCAATTAAAGTGCTCCCTTTTACACTTTCTGCTTGAGTCATATATTCAAACCCTCGCACGTTATGAAGGATATCCGACAAGGCTGAATCGGTTTCGACGTACACGCTTTGAACATTTAATTTTCCGCCTTGGTCAAGTATTTTTAAAGAATTTTGGACATAATATCTAAGCCCATTTGTTTTATCAGAAAAAGTCTCACTACCATATAAATCAAAATCACTTATTCTTTTAGCCGTATAATCAGCAATTCTAGAAGCTTCGCCTATAAAGCCGCGTAATTGTTCTTCCGTATAATCTCTATTTTCGGTATTTGCATTAAACAATTTTGCAAGTTTTGAAACCGGTTCAGAGTATGGATGATTTTTATAATATTCACGCATAAAAGCATCTTTTTCGTCTTTTCCGTGCAATGTTTTTGAATAATTTTCTATTACAAAATCCCTAAACTGCAAAGATTGTGCAGATTCACGTTTTTTAGCTACGACACCTGTTAATTTTGAAATTACATCATTAACGTTTTTAGAATAAAAAGGAAATTTTTTACCATCTTTAAATTCAATAAATAAAGGAAAACCTTTAGTGGTTGTTAAAGAGACCATTAATCTGTTCGGCATATCAAGTAAAGCAGTAGTTTCACCGGTTGAAGTTTTAACACTCAGTCTGCCATTACATCCTTCGATCGTAGCTTTAACAGCATCCTTTAATTCAAGCAATAATTCGGAATTTGCATCAAGCATTTCTTTGGCTTGATCATGTGAATAACCAACTGATTCAAGAACTTGCCTTGAAACATCAAAAAGTCTTTTAGAATCAACCTGTTCTTTTAACCTATGTAATTCTTCTTTTGGGTGCTTTATATCAACACCTTCAGCAGGTTTTACTTTTGGTCACCATCATACTTAGGCGCACCTTCACCAAAAGCCATATTTTTGTATTTATATTGTATGTAATTATAGCATAAAAATAAGTAACGGACAAGCTTAGACTAAAATAAAATCCCCACCATTCGGCAGGGATTTTCAATTTTATTTGTCATTCATTTGTCCTTTGGAGCAATTTGGACTTTGTTATTTCACGAGCGTATATACTCTGCGTCCAACCCTCTTGAATTCCTTATTATTTGAGAGTGAAAGCAAAATCGTGATCTTCTTAACCTGTCTTTGTTTCAAAACTTCCTTGATAATGTCATCTCTGTCCATTTCTTTCTTTTTTGAGAGAAGAGTTGTGATGATATCTTTAACAGTTCCTTTGGAATAGCCCCATTCTTTAAGAGCATAAATGCCTCTACCAATTAAGATAAAGTCTTCCCAGCGGATAAGTTCATTATGAACAGCTTGAAGATTAACAGGTTTGTGATCAAATTTTTCTTTAATAATCGTGCTTGTGATATCGCGGAAGTGCAAAGGAGATTCATTCTTGCGAAGAATAAAGAAAATCTTGTCCTTAAGTGTGCGAGGATTAATATCTCTCCACTTAATAAGACCAATTCCAGCTTCTGCAATTTTAATTCTTTTGTCGATTCTAAGAGCTGAATTCAAGAAAGCGTCTGTGAAGGCTTCATTTTTCATCTTATCTTTCATACCCTTATAAAGCGTTTCAAGATCCATGACTTTGCCTTTCTTATCCAACAAATCAACCGCAACATTCAATGATTCAGAAACAAGACTTGTTTCAATTGTCTTAAGTCTGAAATAAGGATAGCTCAAGATTTTGTTTCCTTCGCGATCAATTCCTTTATCAAGCAAGAGTGACAATTTCAAAGCTTCAACATCCGCATTTTCACCTTGAAGAATTGTGCTCAAAATGCTTGAAATAAAGATATCTTCACGCATGACACCACCATTCGCTTGCAACATTGTGATCGCAAACTGGTGAATCATCGGCAAAGGTGTATTGAAAACATTTCTGCTCAATTTTGCAATTGCGGTTTGTTCAATCTGCCTTACGCGCTCTCTTGTAACTGAAAAGTCTTTACCGATTTCTTCAAGAGTGCGAAGCTTAACATGGTCAAGATTGAACCTTTTTTGAATAACAATCTTTTCCTTGTCTGATAACAAAGCGAAAAGACCTCCGATGGTCTTCGGAATATCCATGACAACCTGTTTTAAATTTTGATCCATAGGTATTGTGTTTAAGTTTTTCGACTTAATTATACTAGATATCATTAAAAAAACAAGATTATTATTTTGGCTTTAGAAAGCTACTTTTTTATATTTATTTAGAATCATATATATAACCAACACAAGGCACTGTTTTTATCAAGTCCATGGATGCACATATTTTCAATTTTCGTCGAAGCCTGCTTACGTGTACATCTACGGTATTTGTCAAAATATTAGCGTTATAGTCCCAAACATTGGATAAAATATCCGGTCGAGTCAAAACCTTATTTTTATTCATTAAAAAATATTGCAACAAAGAAAACTCCTTATTCCTAAGAAAAATTCGTTTATCTTTAAAAAACGCTTCACGCCTTGAAAAGTTAAGAGTCACATCATCAAATTTTAATTCTTTTATCTCAGAGCTACTTCTGATTTCAGAAAGCTTCTGTTTTATATTCAAAGCAATATTCAAAAACGAAAATGGTTTATAAAAAATAATATCAAAAGAATCCGCAATCCAAGGGCGCTTCATTTTTGCAACATAAGAATCCGTCATAAGAGCAACAACGCATTTATCGCGAAGGGGATTCAAGAAATCACAAAAAGGCTTATATTCTTCTCGCGGATCAGACATATAAAAAAGAAAAGCATCAGAACCGAGTGAACTGGATAGGTTTTTTGCAGCTTCAATTGAAATAATTTTAACCCGAAGATTCTCATATACAAAAGCTTTTTGGATAAATTTTGCATACTGAAGGTTTGAAGTAATAATTGTGATATCCATGTCTTTGTGGTTAATAATAAAAACAACAATAATGTCACACGGGAAAATTTCTCGCACAAACTTTATTTTTTAAGATTTTTTTAACGGCTTACACAAAAGAAAACTAATACTTCTAAACTGTTGACGGTCTTTGGAAACAAATGATAAAGTTAATCCGAACAAAATTTAAAAACATATTATGGATAAAAAAGATGATTCAATGGAAAAAGTTGTAGCGCTTTGCAAAAGGCGCGGTTTTATATTTCAAGGCTCGGAAATTTATGGCGGTCTTGCAAACACTTGGGACTTTGGTCCTTATGGCGTTGAGCTCAAAAATAACATCAAACGCTCATGGTGGAAGCACTTTATTCAAGAAAGAGAAGATATGGTCGGCTTAGATTCCTCAATTCTGATGCATCCAAAAGTTTGGGAGGCAACCGGTCACGTTGCATCTTTCACAGATCCTCTTATTGATTGCAAAAAATGCCATGAAAGATTTAGGGGAGATAAGCTTATTGAAGAAAATATGGGAATTGAAGCCGCCGCAGGAAAATCATTAAAAGAAATCTCGGAAATTATAAAGAAAAATAAATTAAAATGCCCAAAATGCGGCTCAACCGATTTCACAGAAGCTCGCGAATTTAACATGATGTTCAAAACAAATCAGGGCGTAATTGAAAATGAGACTTCCATGGTTTATTTAAGGCCGGAAACCGCTCAAGGAATTTTCGTAAACTTCCGCAACATTTCCGCAATTATGCGCAAAAAGTTACCATTTGGAGTTGGTCAAATCGGCAAAGCTTTCAGAAATGAGATTACTCCGGGCAACTTCATTTTTCGCACTCGCGAATTTGAACAAATGGAAATTGAATATTTTATCAAAGAAGAAGGATGGGAAAAACTGTTTAAAGAATGGGAAGATCTCTGCAAAGAATGGTTTGAAAAACTCGGGATAGACAAGAAAAACATGCGTTATCGCGAACACGACCCAAAAGAACTTGCGTTTTATTCCAAAAAAACCGTGGATATTGAATATAAATTCCCGTTTGGTTGGGGCGAACTCATGGGAATCGCATATAGAACCGACTACGACCTCAATCGCCATATCAAATTTTCCAATCAAGATTTAACTTATTTTGACCAGGAAACTAACGAAAGATTTGTTCCACACGTTATTGAGCCATCTTTTGGCATGGATCGAACGGTTTTGACTGTTTTGGTTAATGCATATGCAGAAGACAGTCTTGGAGGCGAAGCTCGCATATTTATGAAATTTGACCCAAAAATAGCACCTGTAAAAGCCGCGATTTTCCCATTAATCAAAAAAGAAGGTTTACCTGAAATCGGGCGCAAGATCTGGAATGACCTAAAAAGCGAATTTACAGTTGAATATGACGAATCCGGCTCAATCGGCAAACGTTACCGCAGACAAGACGAAATCGGCACACCCTTCTGCGTCACAGTCGACTTTGACACTCTTAAAGATAATACCGTTACAATCCGTGAAAGAGATTCAGGAGAGCAAAAAAGGGTGAAAATTGAGGAATTAAAAGGGATTTTGACGGAAAAGATGCGCTAAGAACACCTTATTTTTGAGTTTTAAGCTGTGGTTTTGACTTTTAACCTTTGAGTTTTGAGTTATCTTTAGCCTTGCTTTAAGAGCTATTTTCTGCTAAAATATAAAGAATACATTAAATAAAAACAAAAAATGAACTTTCAGGCATTCATGCAAAATATTCAAATTATATTTAAGGCTCAAGTCTGGCCTTTTATAGTTGCGCACCCGGCTATAACCGCACTTTACGTTTTAGGCGCAATAATCGGCTTCAAATTCATAATTTGGTTCATCAGATATGAATATGTAAAACGCGTTCCGAACGTCTATTACAAAGTCACTCTTCCGCGTGAAGATAATGCCAAAGATCAAGAAAAAGACACTCAAAAAGATTTTAAAGAGAAAATCGGAGTTATGCAGCAATGTTTCCGTGCAATTCATGAAATTGCTGAATTGAACGTAAAAAACATTATTTACAGCTGGATTTTTCATTCAAACATAGTCTCTTTTGAGCTCGTTTGTGAAAAAAAAATGCTTAGCTTCTATGTCGTTACGGTTCCTTATTATATGAACATCGTCGAAAAGCAGATAACTTCATTTTATCCTGATGCTGATATAACGAAAACCGAACCGATAACGATAAAAAGAGAAAGCGGCGAATACGCAAAAGCATTCTACGCATATCAAGTTAAAAAATTCTGGTATCCAATTAAAACGTATAAGGTAATGGAAAATGATCCATTGAATGATATTGCAAACTCGATGTCAAAATTATCAGATAAAGAAAAGGCATACGTTCAAATCATAGTTCGTCCAAAAAATCAGAAATGGGCAAAAAAAGCTGAAAATGAAGGCTCGGCACTTTTTCAGGGTCGTCCAACAAGTTTCTTTGGCAAAATTCCTTTGATTGGATCATTATATGCCGTATTCACAGCGCTTTTTCTTGGATATGACAAAATGCCTCAAGACAAAGGTGAAAAAGACTATGAGCGTGGTTACGTCAGAATGCTTCAAACAAAAGAAGAGGTTGCAAAGCGTGTTGGCGAAAAAGCCACGGGAACAGGTTTTGATGCAGTTGTAAGGTTTATATCAATTTCAAACAGCAATCTTGGCGCGGAAAATATTATGAACAATCTCGTTGTTGCGCTTAATGTTTTCAACGATCCTGCGTCAAACTCGTTCCAAACAAAAAGAGTTATACCAATAGATACGATAAATAATCGAATTGTTATAAATAACTTTAATTCTCGCATTCTTGAAAGTCGCTTTATGGGATTTGGTGAAAAATCGTCTCTGCTTTCCGAGGATGAACTCGCAACAATGTTCCATTTCCCATGCAGTAAATATAACAACGCTCCAATCATCAAATGGCTTAGTTATAAAATTTTGGCCGCACCACCGGATATGGGCGACACGGGACTTTTAATTGGATACAACTCATATAGAGGCGTTAAAAAGCCAATATATTTCTTGGATAAAGATCGCGTTAGACACCATTATGTCATTGGTAAATCCGGTACAGGTAAATCTGTATTTTTATCTACAATGGCGCGCCAAGACATTATCAACGGAAAAGGCGTGGCGGTTATTGATCCTCATGGAGATCTTATCGAAGATATTTTGCAATATATTCCAAAAGAAAGAGCAAAAGACGTTATCGTATTCAATCCTTCAGATCAAGAACGACCAATGGGACTTAATATTCTTGAAGCAAAAACTCCGGATCAAATGGATATGGCTTCTTCTCAAGCAACTGAAATATTTATTAAGCTTTTCGGTGATGAAATTTTTGGTCCACGCATTCAGCACTATTTTAGAAATGCATGTTTGACGCTTATGGAAGACCAAGAAGAGGGAGCAACATTAATTGATGTTCCAAGAATTTTCACAGATGACGAATTCATGAAATATAAAGTCAGCAAATCAAAAAATCCAATCGTAAGATCGTTCTGGGAGCATGAATATGCGCATACGGGCGATCGTGAAAAACAAGAAATGATTCCATATTTCTCAGCAAAATTCGGTCCGTTTATCACAAATACAATCATGCGTAATACAATCGGACAAACAAAATCAGCATTTAATTTCCGTGAAATAATGGATCAAGGAAAAATTCTTCTTGTTAATCTTTCAAAGGGTAAAATCGGTGATCTTAATACTCAGCTTCTTGGTTTGATATTCGTGGCACGCCTTCAAATGGCAGCCATGAGCCGCGCAGACATTCCGGAAGAACAAAGAAAGGACTTCTTCTTATACGTTGATGAGTTCCAGAACTTCGCAACTGAAAGCTTCTGTTCGATCTTGTCTGAAGCTCGTAAATATAGATTGGTTTTGATTATGGCTCATCAGTACGTCAGTCAGCTTGTCGCCTCAAAATTTGGCACACAAAGCACGCAAATTCGAGACGCTGTTTTTGGTAACGTTGGTTCTATGACAATCTTTAGAATCGGTGCCGAAGACGCGGAATTTATCGCAAAAGAATTCTTGCCATACGCAACCGAACAAGATCTTGTTGGAATCGGCAACCACAAGGCATATATGAAAATGCTTGTTAATAGCATTGCTTCAAAGCCATTCACTCTTGAAACCGTTTATGACACATCAAAGGCGAGCAAGAAAATTGCGGATATAGTCAAAGAATACTCACGTTTGAAATATGCAAGAAAGCGCGATTTCGTAGATCAAGAGATTGCCTCAAGAATCGGCATTGACGTTTCAAGACCGGCGGAAATTCCAAAGCTATAAAAGGGGACGGAGGCAATTAACAAAAGGTGTTTGCTTCGCAAACAGTTTTATTTATATGCGCCTGTGTTCTGCTTCGCAGAACGGCGTGGTGGCAGGGGCGAGAGTTGAACTCGCGGCCAACGGCTTATGAGTCCGCTGCTCTACCACTGAGCTACCCTGCCGAATAAGTCTAGTGATTTAAATTGGTTGCGGGGGCTGGATTCGAACCAGCGACCTCCAGGTTATGGGCCTGACGAGCTGCCAACTGCTCTACCCCGCGGCGTAGATACAATTTAGCAGAAGGATTATCAGAATACAAATAAAAATTGAATAAATATGATTTTTATGTTTAAATAATGCGGCAAAACTTTAAAAACATATGAATAGAAAATCAAATATAGGACTTGAACGAAAAAAGCTTGAATTAGCAACCACAAGATTAAAAGGGCCTGAAAACGAACGCTATTATGCTGAATTATTAGCCATATTCGGATTAACAAGAGAAAGAGTTGATTCAACAATCGGTCGAAACGTACCTATATCTAAAATAGTTATTGATTATTTAACCCATGACACATATCCCGCAAACTGCATCGAAAATAAAAATAGAGCAATGATTTGGAATAATTTTGCAGAAGCGGTAATAGAAAATTTTGGAATATTAACATCCAGATATAATGTGATAGAAATGGCTGAAGCATTTGGATTGGATGAAATGGAAGCGTTTCAAGCAATGATTGAAACGTCTCGAATCGGAATACTCCTTTTACAATATTTAGCTGATCAAGTTGGAGAGGAAATGATTTATTGTTTGAGTACAAATGCAAAAGCATATATCGAAAATGAGATAATACATAAAACCAATTCAGGATTAACATTGATGGCACAATATTTAAAATCGCCGGAAGAAACAATGAGTACGATAGAGGAATATTACAAAGAGCTTGAAGTAAATAAAGGAATTGCTGATCCTGCGAAACAAATTGGCGGAGAAACAATAAGCCATGAACAAGAAGTAAAGACTGATAGTGAAAAATTATTGAGAGAAAAAAAGTGGAACAGGTTGGCGACTGTGCTGGGAAATAACATTGAAATGTTCGCGCAAGGTGAAAGTGGGTCGATAGGGCCAGATAGAAATATGCGAGAAATGTTAGAATTTTTTAACATAACAACATTTGATCAATTGAGAAATGCTATCGTAGAAAGAACACCAATAGGTCAAATTTTATTGCAATATTTTACTGAAAAAATTGCAAATTGGCTTATAGCGGATATAAAAACGATAATGGGCGAAAAGGGAAATGCTTTAATAAAAGAGCTACAGCCATTAACCCACATAGGGATGGACAGTGCAATACTTTGCATCGAGAAAGCGCGTAAATTACATAAAAAGGGAAGCTCCTTGAGAGAATTGGTATATGCAAGCGCAATAGAAGTTGCGTTGACAGAAGAAAAAAGAATAAAACATAGAGCTCGCATGCAACACAAAGATTTATTTCAAGCGGGAATAATAGAAGCAATGACGCCGCGAAAAGGCTTGTAAAACTAACTGTTCGTCCTTTCAAAAAAGAACTTCCACCACCTCTCTGAATTGCTCAAATTATAATAAGCCTTAAGGGGATATTTGCCGGTTTCGTCTTTTACGTCGTCAGTTGGAATATTTTCACCTTCAGGGATAATAATAACTTCTTCACCGGGATTTATAAGACCAAAGTTTTGTTTTGCGATTTTATCAATATAAGCATCTGAGGTGTAATAAAGTAAATCCTCAGCTTTTTTACGATTCTCTTCAGCAATCATGCGGTTTTCATTTTCAAAATTTTTCACATGAAAGTCAATCTGATAACTTTGATAAATATTCACCGTAAGTGCATAAAGCAAATATGAAACAAGAAAAAATTCCGCGATGAGAATCATTTTTGTCGTATTAGAGGTGTTGTGAAGGTCGAATTTCATACTGCGCAAATTTTATCACAAATTGTCATGAAAGATAAATAAAGGTAATATAAATAAGATGAAAAATGCACATTTTATAGGGATAGGAGGCATTGGGATGAGCGCTCTCGCAATGATGGCAAAATCAAGAAATCTAAACATTTCCGGATCAGACGAAGTTGCTTCCGAAATCACAAATACTCTTAAAAAAAGGGGTATAAAAATTTCAATTGGCCATTCATCTAAAAACGTTCCAAAAAAATGCGATTTAGTTATTTATTCACTCGCCGCTCCGGAATCAAATCCGGAAAGAGTTGAGGCTAAAAGACGCAAAATAAAGCAGTCATCCTATCCGCAAGCACTCGGCGAATTCACAAAATCAAATCAAAATATTTGCGTAACAGGAACTCACGGAAAAAGCACAACTTCAGGAATGCTTTCAAAAATTTTGATAGATTGCAAAATCGATCCGCTCGTAATTATCGGCACAAAAACTCGCTATCTTAAATATGGCAATTTTCACAACGGTAAAAGCAAATTCAGTGTTCTTGAAGCATGCGAATATAGACGCGCATTTCTCAATCTAAAACAATATATTGGAATAATCACAAACGTAGATAGCGACCATTTGGATTATTATAAAAATTCAGATAATTATTTAAAAGCATTCAAAGAATTCGCAGCAAAAACTCCAAAAAATGGCTTCCTGATTATAAATAAAGATGATAAAAGAAGCGTCCTAGCGGCAAAATCGTGCAAAGGAAATGTCATTTATGTCAGCGAAAAAAACGCACCAAAATTAAATTTAACATTACCGGGCGAACACAACCGCATGAATGCACTTCTCGCAATAACGGCCGCAAGAATACTTGGTTGTCCAATCCAAAAAGCAGTAAAATCAGTAAATGAATACGAAGGAAGTTGGCGCAGATTTGAATATAAAGGAAAACTTGGAACAAGCATGGTTTTCGACGATTACGCCCACCATCCAAATGAAATCAAAGCAACTCTTGCTGGCGCGCGTGAAAAATTCCCAAACAAATATATTCTTTGCGTGTTTCAACCGCATCAATATGCCAGAACCAAGTCTTTTATAAATGAATTTCCAAAAGCATTTTTAAACGCGGACGAAGTAATTGTGCCAAATATTTATGATGTTATTGGTCGCGAAGAGAAAGTAAAACCAATCACGCCGGATCAGTTCGTCGCCAAACTAAAAACCGCTCACAAAAACGTAAAAAACAGCAACGGCTTCGAAAACACAGTCACGCTCATAAAAAAGAACATCAAAAAATATCAAGTAATAATTGTAATGGGAGCAGGGGATGTTTATAAGATTACAGAAAAGCTCTTTAAATTTTCTTCAAAATAAATCCGTCTTTCGTATCTTCAATGTCATATCCTTTCGCAATAATTTCTTTTCGAAGTTCATCCGAACGTGCGAAATTTCTATTTTTTCTCTCAATCAAGCGTTCATTTGCCAAAGAAACGACTTCAAGAGGCATTTTCTCACTTGAAAAAACGATTCCAAGAACTTCATCAACGCGGTTTAAAACAGCCAAAATTTCATCTTTTGATTTTTGACTCAATCCTTTTTCCAAAAATTTATTTACATCACTAATAAAATCAAAAAGTGCAGCCAAAGCAGAAGGCGTTTCAAAATCGTCATCCATAGCTTTTTCAAATTTCTTAACAAATTTTTCAATTGCGGATTTAAGCGTCGTTTCAAAATTGCCTCCGTCCCCATGTGCCTGCACCAACTTCAACGAAAAATCATGCACCCTTTTCAGCCCATTTTTCGCTTGCTCAAGGGCTTCCTCGGAAAAATCAAGCGGCGCTCGATAATGTTTTTGCAAATAAAATAACCTTAAAACTTGTCCCGGATATTTATTCAAAACATCTCTCAAAGTCACAAAATTATGAAGTGATTTCGACATCTTTTCCTTATTGATATTCACAAATCCATTATGAACCCAAAAGTTAGCAAAATCGCATCCGTTAGCGGCTTCGCTCTGCGCGACTTCACATTCATGATGCGGAAAAATCAAATCCTGACCACCGCCATGAATATCAATTGTTTCACCAAGCTCTTTTTTCACCATCGCAGAACATTCAAGATGCCATCCCGGCCTTCCTTTGCCCCAAGGTGAATCCCAACTTGGTTCACCGGGCTTTTCAAATTTCCACAAAACAAAATCTTGCGGGTTACGCTTTTCCTCATTCACATCCACGCGCGCCCCCATCTGCAAATCCTTCAAGCTTTGTCCGGATAACTTCCCATATTTTTTAAACTTCTTAATATCAAAATAAACACCGTCTTTAAGTACATAAGCCGCACCAATTTCCTCCAGTTTCTTAATCAAATCAATCATCGGCTGAATATAATCCGTCGCCCGCGTTTGCTTTGTTGCAAGCTTAATTCCAATCGCGGCAAAATCATGCTCATATTCCGGAATGATTTGCGCAGCCAACTCGGAAACAGAAATTCCTTTTTCTTTTGCCCGATTTATCATCTTATCGTCAATATCCGTATAATTCGTAACAAAATTCACTTTATTACCCTTATATTCCAAATATTTACGAATCATATCAAAAACAGTTGCAGCTCTTCCATGACCAAGATGACCCAAATCATAAACAGTCGGACCACAAACATACATCTTCACTTCACCCTCTTTTATAGGCTTAAATTCCTGTTTTTTCTTTTTTAAAGTATTGTAGATTTTCATATTTTAAATATAAATCAAACTGGCAAGTGCGGACAAAATCAAATATCTCGCAATCTCAATCATAATAAACGCAATAATAGGGGATAAATCAATCATACCAATCCTATGCGGGACTTTGCGCGCCAAATTGAGCAAAGGTTCTGTAGAATCAAATATAATCGATACAATTCGATTTGAATGATGATGCCCAAATGGATAAATCCACGACAAAAGCACTCTCGCAAATAAAGCGAAAAATAAGATATCAAAAAATACATCAACAAATTTAAGTAAGAATACAAAACTCATTAACTGAATTCTAGCGTTTTTTCTTTCGGATTAAAAGGGGAACAGCGGCACCAAGCATACTGACTGCCAAAATAACCGCAGTTTCCGGACCTGTATGATTTGCACCCGCGCTTTCTTCGAGAAGATTTTCATCAAGCAATTCACTATCAAGAGCGGAAGGAAATCCCGTTAAATAAGGCTGATCCGTTGGAGTTGAACTTACAATTTTGCTGAGTTCACTTTCGTTTCCATTTTTATTCACAGCCGAAACCGCAAAAAAGTATTTAACATCATTGTTAAGTTTTGGAATATACCAAGTTGTTTTTGAATTAAATGTTTTAACAAAATTAACCAAAGATTTTGAATCAGTTCCAAAATAAACCAAATAATGAGAAATGTTTTTTACGTCATCAATTTTCCAAGATAAAGTAACCATATTATTACCCGGCATTGCGGTAAGTCCCATGATCGTACCCGGCGTTTCAAGGCTCGAATTTCCAACCTCAAATGACTTTTGATTTTCATAAGAAGTTTCGCTTCCAAGCGCGTCAGCAACTAAAATATCAATATCATATTTTCCAGACTTTGAAGGGGATTGAAAAGACCCTTGATAAAAACCTTCTTTGCCATCAACAGGAGAAAGTTCAATAACTTCACCCGCAATAACAGCGGAAACCTTTGCCATTCCGGCATCAGTTGAAACAGCAATAACAACCGGCGCGCTCATTGCAATTCCCGTATCAGGCGTAAGAGTTATTGAATTTATTTCAGCAGGAGTTGTTTTTATTTCTATTTCAATTTTTCCGGAAACGCCAAGAATAACGCCCTTATCGCTAACAGCAGCAACATAAAGAATATGTTTTCCATCAATTAAAGAAGGAGTTGTGAATTCAAATTTTCCTTTTGCATCAGAAGAAGTTTTTCCAATTTCTTCATTATTATCAAAAACCTTAACATCTGAGCCCGGGAGACTAATTCCGGATATAACTTGTGTATTTGAATTGTATTTTCCTGAAGCCGGGCTTGTGATTGAAACAAGTGAGCTTGGAGTTGGGTTATCCGCAGATTTATCATTAACCGTTATATCAAATTCGCCTGTTAAAAGCGTATTTGCAAGGTCAATAACGCCAAGTTTATATGTTCCGGCTTTCTTGAACAGTAAAGCCTTAGAGAATGTGTGTTTTCCCATATCTGTATCAAGAAATGTATAGTCTTCAGGCAATTGGACATCGCTTGAATTATCTCCGGAAACAGCAAAATGAATTGTTCCTGTATAAGTTGTAACAGGAGCATCCGCGGCATCAACGGCCGTAATCCCAAAATCCAAAATTGCACCTTTTTCAACTTCAGCGGTTAAATCTTCAAATTTAAATTTATAAACCGATTCAGATCCAAGACTCTCAGTTCCGGTCTGCGCACCCGCATCTTGCGCCAAAAATGTATTTGCATACATATAACTATTATCATTTCCACCAATCGCATCAAGAAAACTTTTTCCGCCTGTATATAAAACTGAAATTCTTTTATCCAAAATAACCTTACTTGTCGCGTCATAAACAGAATAAACGGAAATTCCGGAAGTTTTGGAGCTCACTGTAAAAGTGACAGCGCCATTCGCATCCGTATAATCACGTTTTTTATTAGCCTGAACAAAGTCGTTCTGCCTGCTAGAAATTACGTTAACCTGATGATTAACAATCGGATTATCGTATTTATCCATGAGAACAATTTTCATAACAGCCGAATTGCTTCCATCAGCCTTTAACATTTGTTGATCAACCGTAACTTTTGAATTTACAGCAGAAACTTGATCCGGATAAACTTTAAAAGAATGTGCTATCCCAAATTTTTCATCACCACCAAGGTAAGCAGTAACAGAATAAGTTCCGGCAACTCTTGTATGCACTCCATCAAATTCAAGCTCCGCAAAACCGTTTTTATTAGTTTCTTTTTCAAGAATTATTTTTGAATCATCCGGTCTTTTCACACTAAAGAAAATAGCTTTACCAGGCTCAGCCCTAGAAGTTTTAATAATTGTTTGAAAACCCGCAATTGTATCAGAAGCCCAAGCTTCAATTTGGCTACTTAAAACATACTGCGTATTTAAATTAGCGGCATTCGCCACATTAGCTCCAAATATAAGCATAAACGCCATTACGATCTGAATCAGAGGGGTGATTTTTTTCATTTTTATTTTAGGTTTTGACTTTTAAGTTGTGACTTTGAGTTTTGATCTTTGAGCTTTGACTTTCATTTAATTATACCTTAAAACAGCACTTTTCTCAATCTCGTAGAATAGACGCATTATATAATTATTATATAATTAACATCGCATCCCCAAAGCTAAAAAACCTATAATTCTGTTTTTTCGCCTCTTCATAAGCTTTAAAAACAAAATCTTTGCCAGCAAAAGAGGAAATCAGCATCAAAAGCGTACTTTTCGGCAGATGAAAATTCGTAATCATCGCATCAACAAATTTCCACTCATATCCGGGATAAATAAAAATACTCGTTTCACCGGTTTTTGCGTTTATTTTGCCATTTTTATTGCTACAAGATTCAAGAATTCGCACAGAAGTCGTGCCAACAGCAACAATTTTCTTGCCAGCCGCCTTCGCATTATTCAAAAAATCCGCAGTATCCTGATCAAGCTCAAAAATTTCAGAATGCATCTTGTGCTCCTCAATAATATCCGTTTTTACAGGCTGAAATGTGCCAAGTCCAACATGCAAAGTAGCAAAAGCCATACCGATTCCTTTTTCTCGCAATTTGCCAAGTAAGTTTTCCGTAAAATGAAGCCCTGCAGTCGGCGCCGCCACGCTTCCATCAGTTTTACTATAAACCGTTTGATAATCTTCAAAACTCGCTTTTGTGCCTTCAAGATAAGGGGGAAAGGGGACTTGCCCCAGTTCATTCAAATAAGAGCGTAATTCGGTCCCTTTTGTCATCAAAAACCTAATTAATCTCGTTCCATCGCCATTAACTTTTTCAATTTTCACAGAAATTTTCGGATGAATTCGAAAAATCGCATTAAGCTCAAATTTTTTGCCGGGCTTAGCCAAACATTCATAAAAATTATCTTCAATCTTTTTCAAGATAAAAATTTCCATACTTTTGCCATCAATCTCAAAAAGAATCCTCGCCGGGATAACCTTGGAATTATTAAAAACCAACACATAATTATTATCCAAAATATCTACCAAATCATAAAAATGCTTATGATTCATTGTGCCTTTTTTCTTATCCAAAATCATCAATCTGGACGAATCCCTGGGCTTTCTTGGCTCCATCGCAATAAAGCTTTTTGGCAACTGATAATCAAACTCACTTGTTTTCATGCAAGCATTATAGCAAACCCCACAAAAAAGCCCCGCTTTTTAAGGCAGGGCTTTAAAAGATTTTTTTAAAATCAATAGACTACTTTTTTGAAATTGTTCCAAGGTATGGCTTACCATTTACCATAAGACCGGGAACAGTATCAGCAAGATCATTATCATCAGCCGGATTCCCTGAATATCCAAGACCTGATTCCGCGACACCATATTTAAGATCTCCAAGTGAAGCAACGGAAAGTTGCCAGCTATCTCCTGCGACAGCATCGCCAATATTCGACACCATAATCGATAAATATCTATATGCTCCACCATTAATAGTGATGAAAGTCGATAAAGTGCTAAAATCCACGGATGTACCCGTAGCAAGCAATGTATCTATATAATTGCTGGAATTTTCCTGAGAAGCATACAATTTATATAAAACTGTTCCGGTATGAGTACCATTATCTTGCAATTTAACATTTGTAAGTTCGATTTGAGCGGAACCATTATTTATAACCTTAAAACGACCAAGAACCGTACCGGCAACAATTGTTTGTTCAACGACTGAGCCTGGAGCTGGAACATCCGCTTTAACGGTAACGAAGAATGGAACTATTGTTGTACGACCACTATTTCCACCAATCGTTCCTCCAAGTATATTTTCCGGAGAAATTATATCGGCAGAAGTTGAACCAACAGCCGCTATATCAACCGTAGGGTCTGTAATCCTAAATTGAAAATCATTACCAAGATTCGCAATATTTTTACCACCAATATCAGATTTCACATAAATCGTTAGAGGAGTTGAAGGATTAACTAATATATCCAACATAATCCATTTATAATAACATGTGGTGTTTGATGAACAAATTAATCCTCCGGTAGTTGCAAGCACTGTACCGTTTTGATCAACAAGCTTTACGTTTTGAAGATCGCCATCGTTAACCGGTGAACCATTAACAGTAAGCTTTAACGAAGTAACTTTAATTGGTTCATTTTGAGCCGTTAGCTTAAAAGCAAAATACGTGCCACCGGTAGTTCCAATATTGACTGTTTGATTTTCCGTAGGCGTAGCATTCACTCCTGAAACCAACGAAACTGTAAGTTTTCCAGCCTCCTGAACGACTGTCATTAGTTGACCATTGCCATATTCATTAAGATTATTACCGGTAATCGTATTACCTGTATTTGCGCCAACAGCCATTACATAATCATCATTTTGGGCGATTTTAAATGTATGGGAAGTTCCTTTTGAAGAAACAACATCAGCTTTTAATGTCAAAACAACGGATTTGCCTTTCAAAACTGTAATCGGCGACACGAAATTAAACTTAACAATATTTGCATTTGTAGCCGTGCTGGATGCAGTCGCAAGAACATTGCTCCCTTGATACATCTTCAAATTAGTAACACCGGAATAATTATCGGTTGCGCCTTCAACGCCGGAACCAACAATATCTGTAACAACCAATTTTGAAACCTTTACATCTTCGCTTGAACCATAAGTATTCAATTCAAAGTTTGCAAATGTAAAATTTTGAGTACCCGTAGCTACAGTTGAAGCAACCGGAGTTGTCATGGTAATAACATTCAATTTGCCAGTCTGTTCAGGCGTAGCATGAACAACGTATTTTCTTCCATAAACACTGCTGCTATTTAACTTTGCAACAGCACCGGTTGTAGCAGCGGTAGCAGACGACATTTTATTTGTAACGTACATTTGAAAATCGCCACCAATCGTTGCGTCAGAAGCGATGTCAGCTTGTATTAAAAAAGGCGAGAATGTGTTCTTTACAAGAGTCAAACCTGTAAGATTAAAATTATAACCACCGGTACAAGATGTTCCAATACAATTTATAGGGATAGAAGGAACTGTTGCCAATGGTATGTTTTTGTTATTTTTACTATAAAGCGATACGTTCTTAATATCGCCCGTCTTTAATTTTGTTCCTTTAAGCTCAAGTCTTACAGAATTTACTATAATCTTGTCATTTAAAGATCTTAAATAAAATTGAAGATATGTTTTTTTAATATCTCCGGGAAAAGTCGAAGCAATTTCTTTATTTGTTGAAATAGGTTCAAGATAAACAAACGTCATAGCTGGAATCAAAGCCGCGGAAGCAATAGGAGCAATCATCAAAACAACTGCAGCAACAATGCCGATTAACAATTTTTTACTCATTTTAATTGGGTTAAATTATTGCGAACATACTGAATTATACAGAACATTCACTGCATGTCAAATCGCTACTCATTACGCATTGCGAAAATTATTTCACCGTCACTGTTTTTGCCATCGCTTTCCCTTCAACCGGCAATCCATTCACAATATCCTCCAAATCCTTATCATGAACAGGATTTGCGGTATAACCAAGGTTTGATTCCGCGACATTATAAAGAATTCCGCTCACAGGCACAGACAAAGCAAAGGTATCATTAGGCTTAATTTCACCCGGTAATTTAGTCTGAACGGTCAAAATTCGAGAAGCACCACCGTTAATCCTCACGGGCATCTTTAAGGCTCCAAAATCAACCGTATCGGAATCCGTAACTGCCAATAAATTTCCGGTATAATTTATCGCATTATCATCAGACATATAAAGGCTATAAGTCGTTGAATATCCGGTGTGTGCACCTCCGTCCCTCAGCGAAATATTCGTTATTGTGATAGGGGAGCTACCATTATTTGTTATCTTAAATCTTGCTAAATTTGTACAACAAGGTCCAAAAACAATTTTCCCATCAAGGCTTGAAGCTGGAATAACCGAATCATCCGAAACAACGGAAACGCTAAAAGGCACAATCACAGAAGAAGCGGAAGGAGCAGCCATTCCGGCAGTTTTATTTTCAAGTCCAAAAGCAACATTTGTATAAGCTCCTTTTGCCATCAAGTCCGTACCAATATCGTTAATTTTGAAAGTAAAACTATCGCCAAGGTTAGCAAATCCGGTCGAAGAAACATCTGCTTTAACAATAATTGAAACAGGCTTTGCAGGATCAATTGGCATTGCAAGAATATTGTCCGCTGATCTCCATGTATACGTGCAAATATTTTCAACACAATCATCAAATTCAAGAGCAGTCGCAAAAGGCGTCAAATCCGCATCTTTATATAAAGCAATATTTTTTATATCACCCTTGTTCAAATACGAGCCGGAAGCCGTCAATTTTAAAAAAGTAATTTTTACAGGCTCATTTTGCGCAACCAATTTAAACGCAAAATAGGTCTTTCCTGTTGTCCCAATCGGCACAAGCTGACTTGTAGTAGGCGAACCATTTGGCCCAACAAGCAAAACAACAGATAGCTTTCCGGCAGTTTGAGTTGAAGCCGCAATCTTGAACCTGCTTCCTGCAACATTCCCAAATTTCGCAACATCGCCTCCGTTCGCCAAAGTTGCATTAACGTTAACGGAATAAAGACGTATTTGAAAATCATCTCCAATGATCGAATTAACAGGAACATTCGCTTTTATTAAAAAAATCGTATCAGGCTGATTCATCTTTAAAGCAATATTTAAACCCGCAAAATCGACAGAACATTCATTATTCCTACAAGAAGTAAATTGCGGAACACTCGCAACAAGTGTGCCATCTTTTTCCCTATATAAGCCAAGATTCGCAGTATCATCAATCGTCTTTATGGAAGCGCCCTTAGCCTTTAAGGTAAAACCTTTAACAACCGAATCTTCATTCTGCGCACGAAACCCAAAACGTAAAAGAGTTGTATTTGTCGCCCCCGGAGAAATCTCCTTATTTTCATACATCGACTTTTGTCCGTCCATCAAAAGAAGCGTTACACTCGGCGTTTTATCTCCAATTGCAAGTCCTTTAAAAGAAGGCCCACCAAAATTCTCCATATAAAAAATTCCCGCACCAATCAAAAAAGCAACGACGATTAGGCCGATTATCATTTTCTTGCTCATAAAAATTAAAGTTAAATTAGCTCAATTATAACGCTATTTGAAATTTTCGTCATTTAAAATTCACATTTGGCATTTGACCTTTGCCATTTATCATTCATTTGTCCTTTAGATTTTAGATTTTATCATTACTTCTTCCACTCCGTAGCAAGTGACTCCTCCGTCTGTTCAACCTTTTTATCTCCAACATATTGCACTGCAATCAAACTCATATCATCCGCCTGAATTGCATCTTCACCGGTAAACGCTTTCAAATCAAGCGCGATGTGATAACTGAGTCCATCAGCGGAATATTGATGAGCATATTTTTCAACGGCTTTTGTAAGCCGATCAAGAGAAAACATTTCGCCATTCATATTTTTAGCTTCCGTGATTCCATCCGAATAAAGAACCACAAAATCATTTTCTTTAAGTGGCAATTCAATTTCTTTTAACAATTTTGAGTTATCAGGAGCCATGCCAATCGCAATACCGCCTGTTTTTATAGCTTCGCATTGTCCGGCGTCAGCATGATAAATAATAATATGTTCATGCCCAGCACCGGTATATGTCATTTTTTTCTTTTCAAGATCCCATCTAAGCATAACAAGCGTCATAAACATTCTGGATGAAATTCTCTTGCGAAGTTGTTCATTCAAATTAATAAGAATCTTGCATGGATCTTCCATGGAAGCGGTATAAGACTCCAAAAACGCATGAGTCATAGTCATGACAAGAGCCGCCGGAACACCATGCCCGGTCACATCTCCAAGATAAACAAACGCATTTTTTGGATAAACAAGAAAATCAAAATTATCACCACCAACTTCAGAAGCAAGAGAAGCCTTTGCAGAGATTGAAAGACCGGAAATCACCGGAGCTTTCTTTGGCATAATATCTTTTTGAAGCTTACTCGCCAAAGACAATTCATCCGACATTCTTTTATTTTCCTTTGCCTGAACAGTCAATTTTTCAAGAGTTGTTGCAATTTCATTGAAAAAATAAGCCAAAATCCCAACCTCGTCTTTCCTTGTGGTAATAATTTTTTTATAAGGTTTGCCGGTCAAAAGATAGCTCAACTGCTTGATGACTATTGAAATCGGCTTCGCAACCGAAAGATAAACAACAAGCCATGTATATAAAAAAACCAAAGTCAAAATTCCAACAACAACGTATGAAGTTGGCACACTTTCCAAATACTTAAAATAAATCATATCCGTATAAAAAGCTCCACCCAAAATAGCGAGAAAAATAAAAACATAGAAAACCAATCTTTTTGTTGTTGTATTAAACATTTGTAATTTTTGTTATTTTATTAAGAATAGCATCGATTTGTAATACATCGCTAGTCGAATTGAGGAGGTAATAGCAATAACGAAGCTCTTTTAAATCTTCATGTGACATATTTGATATTTTCAAACCACTCACTCTTTTAAAAATTGTATAAATCTTGTGCAAAGCCGCGCCATAAATGAATTTATCCAACTCAATCCTATAATCCTTTGGAATTTCATTTATTAAATAAATCAATTTATGAGAAAAAACATGTTTATGATCCTTCAAAATTTCCATCAAATATTGTATTTTCGAATCGTCTCTAAGCTTAAGCATAGAAACAGCAATATTTGCTTTAACCCATTCATCTTCTTCGCGTTCAAATAAAGATTTAAGCTTATCCTTAAAGTCTATTTCGCGAATTTCACCAATCGCATAAGCCGCAGCAGCGCGAAAGATTTCCTTATCGCTCTTCAAAGTCGAAACAATAGTTTTTTTAATTAATGATTTATATTTTGGAAATTGAGATAAAGAAATAATTGCACTTAAAACAAGCCTTGGATCCTCAGACGAAAGATAATCTTCAAGAATTTCACACAAAGAAATATCATGGAAATGCCTAAGGGAACGGACGGCTTCAGCAAGCACGGCACCTTTTTCGTTTTGCAAAATCTCAAGTATAAATTTGATAGAATCTTGTCCTCCAAGCTTCGAAATAATATCAAGGATTTTTAAACGAATTTCCTCTGTACCTTCTCTCCAAAACATTGATTTTAATGTTTCGAAAATCTTAATTTTTGAAAATTCATTTTTATCAAAATATTCAAGCTTTTGAAAATTTCTAATTACCTCAATCGCCGCCAGTCTCATCTCTTTTTGCGGATGAGAAAGAAAAGCAATAACCTCAGGAATTGCATCAAAATATTTTATTTTTGCTATAGCATGCAAAATCTTAATTTTTAATAAAGGCGGATTATCGGAATCAGTAAGACATTTAAGAAAAACCTGTGCAATATCAGAGTGACCTTTTTGCGTCAAAATTTCAACAAACTTAATCCTCTCATCAATCTCTTCATCGTTAGATAAAAGAGCTGAAATTGAATTTTTTGTATATATTTTATGAGAACTTATAACAATAACCAAATCAATAACCATTAAAGAAAGCATTACCGATGTAATAGTCAAATTTGAAAACTTTTCAGAAACAAATAACTGCACACAAATAAGCAAAATAGCTCCACACATAGTTCCAAGCGGTCTCATCATTCCATCTATAAATTGCCTAAATTCCTCACTTTCTTCTTCACGAAAAGCATAATAAGAAGCTTGATATGAATTCCTCGAAAGAACACTCGTGATTTCAGAATTTATTTTCGTCAAAGCGATTGTAAAAAACTCAAATCTAAGCACCAGCCCAACCATACTCATGAGCATAACGACAGGATAAAGGACCATGCTTCCAATAATTCCAAGCCAAGAAATAAGCCTACTTCCAATGAACATTTGCATCAAAAGCGTCACACAGCTAAAAACAAGTTGTAACAAACCAAACGTGTGAGCAAACGCATTTTCCATACCAATTGTCGCCTCGGGAAGCAGCTCTTTATGGGACGAAAAATTCACAACAGCTCCGGTATAAATATATTCAACAAAAATCAAAAAAGCATATTGAAACAAAATAATAAACATCAAATTCTTCGCAAAAGAATGCTGATTAAACAATCTAACTTTGTTTTTTATATTATTTGTAAAAGTCTTTTTATTCGGATTTTCAATATGTAAAAGCTTAATTCCCGGAACTGATTTCGTAAAAGATTTAAAGTGAATAACAAGCGGAATCAAAGCACACAAAAGCCCAATCAAAATCCACGCAAAATACGTAATCGGCATAATCACGGAAAAATATATAAATATAAGGCCGCTCATAATCCCGGCAATAGTATCCGCAGATTCAACAAGCGGAAAAGTACGCTGACTCTCAAGTGGCGTAAAAAATCTCTCGGTAAAAGTATCAAAAAATACGGTAAGTTGAATAATCAAAAAAGACTCAACAAAAAGCAAAAGCAATAAATAAAGATTAAAAGAATAGGGGAGTAAAATTAACGCGAAAATCAAAGCAAAAACAGCTGAAACAACGATAGATATAATCAGCTTATCATTGCGATATTTTTGTATAAGGTGCATGTGGACAAGACTTCCCAAAATAAAAAGAAGCGCATGAGTAACAAATAAAAACGGCAATTTATCGGCGTGAAATCGAGCTGTAAAAATAGACAAAATCATTGTCCAGGCTAAAATAAAAGCCATTCTATAAATAAATCTAACAGTCCAACAGATCATCACCCTCGACCTTTCATGTGGATAAATATTCAAAATTCTATCAAAAAATGACAAATTTTGTGTATTTTTATTTGTGTTTTCCATTTGTTATATTATAACATAAAGTTAAAGCGAAAGCAAGGCGGGAAGACCTAAAAACAATAGAAGCTAAAAATTTATTTCGAAGATAGTCATGAAGCTTTTACGGGCATGGTTTTTGCGTAGCAAAAGAGTAAAAGCTGAATGCTAGTGAAAATTCACTCGCAGGGTGAATTGAACGTATCTGAGAAATAAATTTTATAGCTTCATTATGATATAATCTTTCCGTGACTTTAAAGCAAAAATTATTATCCGGCGCAGTTCTTCTCGGCGTTTCATCCTTATTAAGCCGCTTACTCGGCTTACTTCGAGATCGCCTCTTTGCCACAACATTTGGTGCGGTAACGGCGGATGGAATACACAATCTTGATACTTATTATGCCGCATTCAGGCTTCCAGACATGCTTTTTCAATTACTGTTATACGGAGTCATTTCCGCTTCATTTATTCCAATTTTCTCCGCATATATAAAAAAGGATAAAGCGGAAGAAGGCTGGGCATTCGCAAATTCATGCACAACAATTTTAACAACGTTTTTGTTCGGCGTTGTAGCCTTATCGCTCATATTTGCCCCTTGGCTCGTAAAATTAATTGTCCCAGGGTTTTCACAAGAAAAGCTCGATTTAACTGTAAATCTAACGAGAATAATGCTCATCAGCCCGTTATTTTTCGGATTCAGCAGTATTTGGCAAAGCATTCAAAACTCATTCGGAAAATACTTTTATATTGCACTCGCGCCTGTTGTTTATAACCTAAGCATAATTCTCGCAACAATTATTGGCGCAAAAGAATACGGAGTTTATGCAATCACGGTCGGCGTTGTAATAGGCGCATTTTTGCACGCCGGAGTTCAGCTTCCGGAAATAATCAGGCTCGGCTTCAAATTCATGCCAAACTGGAATTGGCGCAGAGGAGATTTAAAAGAAATGGGAAAACTCATCATTCCACGCATAGTTGGCCTTTCTGCAATACAGATCAATCTTGTCGTAGATACAATCATCGGCTCAACTCTCGCAACCGGAAGCATTACGGTTTTAAACTATGCAATCAACTTAAATAGCCTTCCAATGGGCATAATTGGCATATCAATATCAATCGTTGCATTTGGCGTTTTTGCAGAACTTGCGGCTCTTGAAGAACACAAAAAATTCTTTGATCATCTTAAAGAAAATTTTTATAAAATCATTTATTTAATAATTCCGGCCGCAGTTGGCATGATCATACTTAAAAAAGAAATAGTCGGAGTCATTTTAAGTGGCGGAAAATTTGGCGAACAAGATATCGTTTTAACCGCCGGCACACTTGGAATTCTTTCAATTGGACTTGCCGCCCAAAGCATAAATCCACTTTTATCGCGCGCTTATTTCGCCTATAAAAACACAAAAACCCCGGTTTTAATAAGCATTTTTTCAGTTGTTTTAAATATCGTTTTCAGTATCACATTAACAAAAATATTTGATTTTGGTGTCTACGGTTTAGCCACAGCAACTTCAGCCGCAGGACTTATTCAATGGTTCTTACTTCAAGCATTCCTAAAAACCAAGCTTCCACACAAACAAGGCAAAATATTAGAATTTGGAAAAATCGCAAAAATAATAATTGCAACAACAGTCATGGCCGCAATTGTTTTTGCCGCAAAAAACCTCATAACAAACTTCATAAGCCCAGGCTTTATTTTAAGTGCGGTTCAAGTTGCTGTATGCGGACTTCTTGGCTTATTAATCTACTTTTCCAGCCTCAAAATCCTCAAATATAAAAACTGCCCGTAGAGATAAATAATATAACTCTAAGCGGGCAGGTTTTAGCCTTCAAAACTTTTGAAAGCAGATTTAATTGTATTCAAAAAAAATACAAAATCAAGGGATTTTTTAGACTCATTATTAAACAAAAAATCGGGCTTTACAAAACCAAGCTCAATAATTATAATTATCCTCCGTAAATAAAAACCATGAAACCGTACGACCCACAAAGAATAGACGACATTGAAAACCGCGCTTTTGCAGCAGCTTTTGAAGCAGTAGAACAAGAAAGTAGGGGGGGGTTACACGATAAATTCATAGGTCATTATAAAGAAGAAATCTTAAGAGCGCTTGAACCTGACCAAGATCCAAGCAGATCTTTAACAAGGATTTGCAAAGAATCTTTGAGGGATTATGCAAGACATTCTTTAGAAGAAAGCCAAAGATCAGGATATTTAGAGGTAACAAAAGAAGTTGTTACACAATTTGCAATAAAATACTTCAAAGCTTTAAAAGAATATTTAAAAGCAAGAGAAGACGAAAAAACAGATATCGATGAAATCGTTGAAGAAGTAAGAATAAATGCGCTTCTATTATTAAGACAAGTTGAAGATGCATTGCCGGAGGACAATAGGCCTTTAAAATCAAGGAATAGGGTATCAACTGACTGGTTTAATTTAAAATGGCCAAAATTAATTGATATGGGAAAAGTTGAACGACAATTGGAAATTTGGAATTTGTTTAAAGAATCGATAACAAATCATTATTTATTTACAGCAAAAGATGGAAGATCCTTAGGAGCAACACACCATAATTACTCGGGGATAAGGATGCAAGACATATTATTTATTTTAAATAGTGAAGAAGATGTCGGTATACATCGGCACATTGAAAGCAGAGGATTAAGAGAAGAAGATCATCTTGCCACATTACATCCAAATGGCCTTATTGATATCGTGAAAGAAAGCCCGTAATCACAAAATCCTCGCCAAGCTTTTTCATTTCCACATTTTTCGGCACAATAACATTCGCAACCTTCTCGACCCCGACTCCTTTAAATGGTGTTTTCGCATCTCCACCAATCAACTTTGGGGCAATAATCGCAATGTATTTATCAACACATCCAGCGTCCAAGAATTCACTCGCAACAGTTTCACCACCTTCAATAAGAGCGCTCATGATTCCCATATCAAACAACTTTTTCAAAATAGTTTTCGCATCTCCACCATTATCTTTATTAAAAACAATTACATTATCATCACGAAAAACCTGCGCAGATTTTTGAAGTTTATTTTCATTATCAAGAATAACGCGAATAGGGGATTTGCCTTTCACTAAGCGTACTCCAAGATGAGGATTATCCGCTAAAACAGTTCCGGCTCCAACAAGAACAGCATCATGTTCAGCGCGTAATTGATGAACGAATTTTTGCGCCTTTGCGCCCGTTAAACCTCTTGAATCACCGGTTTTTGTCGCAATCTTTCCATCCAAGCTCATTGCCATTTTCAGCGTCACATATGGCATTTTCTTTAAAACATTTTTCAAAAAAACTTGATTCATTTCACGCGATTCATTTGTTTCGACTTCAGTCCCCATACTCACTTTCACACCCGCGTGCCTTAAAATATCAATTCCTTTTCCATTCGCATGCAAACTCGGATCCTTCATCGCAACAACAACTTCTTTAATTCCGGCTTCAATAATCGCGCCAGTGCACGGACCGGTTCTTCCAACATGACAACATGGCTCGAGCGTCACATACATTTTTGCTCCTTTTGCCAGTTTCCCGACTTTTTTCAAAGCATTTATTTCAGCATGATTTTCACCCGCTTTTTTATGAAAACCTTCACCAATAATTTTTCCGGCTTTAACAATCACACATCCAACACATGGATTCGGCAATGTTTTACCAAATCCACGCCTTGCAAGCCTTAAAGCGCGTTTCATAAATAATTCATCAACTTTTGATCGTTTAGTTTTCATTGAAAATTCCGGAAAAAATATGACCCATCTTAATCTGTTTTGTTTTCAAATATTCCAAATTTCCTTTTGTAGGTTTTATTTGTATTGGCATACGTTTAACAATTTTTAACCCAAAACCATCAAGTCCAACAATTTTTCTTGGATTATTCGTCATCAAAATCATGTCCTTTACGCCAATGTCTTTCAAAATCTGAGCTCCAATGCCATATTCACGCAAATCATCGTTAAAACCAAGCATTTTATTCGCCTCAACAGTGTCATAACCTTTATTCTGAAGATTATAAGCTTTAAGTTTATTCACCAAACCAATCCCGCGTCCTTCTTGTTTTAAATAAAGCAAAACCCCACCGGATTTTCCAATTTTCTTCATCGCAAAATCAAGTTGTGCGCCACAATCACATTTAGTGGATTTAAAAATCTCACCAGTAATACATTCGCTATGCACGCGAACAAGCATTTCTTTCTTAGAATCGATTTTGCCTTTTATAAGCGCAATATGCTGTTTCATCGAAATCCCATCTTCATAAACAACCATTTTGAACTTCCCATATTCGGTTGGAATTTCTGTCTCAACTTTTTTTTCAATTAATTTTTCTTTTTGCGTTCGATATTTAATCAAATCCTTTATTGAAACAATCTTCAAATTATGAGCCTTTGCAAATCTTTTTAAATTCTCACCACGCGCCATTGTTCCATCAATCCAAAGTATTTCACAGATAACAGCCGCAGGTTTAAATCCTGCTAATTTTGCAAGATCGGTCGCCGCTTCCGTATGTCCGGCTCTAACCAAAACTCCACCATCTTTCGCGATCAAAGGAAAGGTGTGTCCGGGCTTTAAAAAATCTTCAGGCTTTGATTTCATGTCAATAATCGCCTTAACGGTTTTAGCTCTATCAAAAGCCGAAATTCCGGTTGTAGTACCTTTGATATAATCAACTGAAATCGCAAAATTACATCCAGAAGATTCGGAGTTTGATTCAACCATTGGACAAAAACCAAGCCTTCGCGCAATCTCGGAAGAAACCGGTGTACAAATAAGTCCACGTCCTTCCATAGACATAAAATTTATAAGTTCCGGCGTCACTTTTTCAGCCGCGCAAACCAAATCGCCCTCATTTTCACGATCTTCATCGTCGGCAACTATAACTATTTTTCCATTTTTTATATCAAGGATTGCATCCTCGATTTTATTGAATTCCATATCTTGTAAACCTACAAATTTGGATGTTTTCACCCAATTTTACTCTCATATCATTAAGAAGATCGCCAATTGTTTTTGACGAATCTTTTACAAAAAGTTGCGTTAAAAGAGAAATTTCTTCACGGAATTTTTTCTCTTTTCCTTCCATGATTTTTATAACAACAGGTTCAGGCTTATTTTCTTTCATAAGTTGCTCTTTCCAAATTTCAATTTCTTTTTCAATAAGTTCAGCAGAAACATCCTCAGGATTTAAATATAAAGGATTTGAAGCTGTAATATGCATTGCGACATCTTTAACAAAAGCCTGAAAATCAGGGCTATTTGCAACAAAGTCAGTTTCACATCCGATGTGAACAATTGTTCCCATTCTTCCATTTCCATGAATATAAGATTGAACAACTCCACATTTTGGATAACCGCTTGCACCAACTCTATCTGCACGATTTGATGCGGCACCTTGTTTTCTCAAATATTCGACGGATTTTACTAAATCACCGTTTGATTCTTCAAGAGCTTTCTTGCAAAGAGTCATAGAAACGCCTGTTGCTTCACGAAGTTCCTTAATTTGATCCATTGAAATTGCCATATTATTTTGAGTGTTAGATTTTTAATTATTTATTTTTGCTCTGTAGGCTGAACAGCCGCAGGAGCGGATTCTGGAGCAGGGGAAGCAGTTAAAGCTTCCGGTTGTGCCGCTTGTTGCACGGGAGCTGGGGCTACAACAGCTGGAGCCGCAGCAGCAGCCTGAATTCCAAGATAAGGCTTGCCTGTCAAAATTGTATAAATTTTCTCAGCAGGAATAAATTTTCCAAGCCAAGTCGCAACCGGAATATAATTCGTTTTTCCGGTAAATCCCAAATATGCACCATAAACATTACCTGCTAAAAATATCAAATAAGTAAAGCTTCCAAATAAAGGCACAATTGCAAATACAAAGAGGCCGATAAACCAGAGTGCAAAAAGCGCCAAAGCGGCTCTAATATGATAAATAACAAGGTTTGATCCGGGTTTTTTAATAAGCGAAAAAGCGCAAATTATCACCGAAAAAAACGGAAAATAACACAAAGCTGACATTATTTTTTCATCTTTTTGATATGTTACTGTTTCCATATTATTTAGATTATTTATTATTTGCTCATTTGACATTCATTTGTCATTTGAAACAATTTGGATTTTGTTATTTTGCTGCAGGCTTTCTGCCTTCAGAAACAGCTTCCGTGACTTTTCCAATCAAATAAGTAAGTGATTTAAGAGCATCGTCATTGCCTGGAATTGGATATGTGATTGGATCCGGATCAGCATTTGAATCAACAATACCAACAATCGCAATCTTCATTTTTTTAGCTTCTTTAACAGCAAGTCTGTTTCTAACGCAATCCGCGATAAAGACAACGTCCGGAACAGATCTCATTGTAATAAGACCACCAAGAGACGCTTCAAGCTTATCTATTGTTTTGCGAAGAATAGATCCTTCTTTTTTCGTATATTTATCAAAATCATTTTCATCTCTTTCAGCTTTCAAGTTTCTCAAATATTCAATACGTCTTGAAACTGTCGAAAAGTTTGTGAGTAAACCTGGAATCCAATCTTTTGATACAAAAGGCATATTGCAGATTTTTGCGGAATCTTCAATAATTTTCATTGCCTGAGGCTTTGTACCAACAAAAAGGACTGTTTTTCCTTCACTTGTAACTTTTTTCAAAAAATCTAAAGCTCGCTCAAGATGAGATTTTGTTTTTGTTAAATCAAAAATGTGAATACCTTGGTGCTCAGTAAAGAGCATGTTTCTCATTTTTGGGTTCCATTTCGATGTTTTATGCCCGAAATGTACGGCATTTTCAAGGAGATCCTTGATGTCTACGGTTTTCATATTCCTTAGGGTTAGCGCCCGTTTTCATCACTTTGCTGTTGTATTTTGGCTAAAGCCAAAACAGGAATAGGCAATCAGAAAACGAACTAAATTAATAAAGCTCCGTTACTTTAATACACAATTTTGCTTTTTGCAAGGGAAAAAAGCACCCACACAGCTCAAAGCTTTTGAGCTTTAAGTTGTGGTTTTGACTTTTAAGTTTTGACTTTTGAACTAAATTCTGCTATAATTATATTAAATAAAATAAAAAAATGCCCTCACAAGAGCAAGAACAAACAAAGATAACTGTTATTTTGCCGACAAATGCATATTTTACTGCCGGAATACGTGATTTTACGCTTAATCTTATAAAAAACACGGCTCACTTTGGAGAAAAATGGGCATACAGATTTCAGCTTATAGTCGACGAACTTTGCAATAATGCAATTGAGCACGGCACAAAAGCCGGAGAAGATATCAAAATTACTTTCATATATAGCCACGAATTTATAGAAATATCAGTTGAGGACAATGGGAATGGTAAAAATAAAACTTCAGCAAAAGAAATGGAAAAACTAGTTGAAGAAAGAAAAAACCCAGCCTATGTGAACGCAGGAATTCGAGGTAGAGGACTTTCAAAAATCGTTGTAAACTGGACAGATGAATTAAAATTTGAAGATATGCCTAAAGGTGGGCTAAAAGTAACTGCAAAAAAGCTTTTAAACACGCCTAAAAGCGAGGATATCAATGCTCCAATGGAATCAACAAATCATATAATTTTAAAATAATAACCAAAAAAATATGACAGAAGTAAATATCACAGTAGAAGACGTGCAAACAGGCAAGGAGAACACATTCGTAAAATTGGTTACAATTGTGGGCCAATTGGACGAAAGTAACGTTGATGAAAAATCAACAATGATCTATGAATTGATCAGCAAAACTCCCGCAAATCTCAGCTTGATTTTCAATCTTGAAAATCTTGAGTACATGAATAGCAAATCAATCGGTTATTTGACTGATTGGTACGGTAAAATTTCCTCTGCAAACGGTAAAATGGTAATCGTAAAAGCAAAGCCAAACGTTGCCGATGTTTTGCAGGTTGTTGGATTAACACAATTGATTCCAATTTTCAACTCACTTGAGGAAGCTAAATTCGCAGTTTTAAACGACGCTCCAGCAACGCCGGAAGCCCCAGCAGCAGCCCCACAAGCTTAATAACAAAAAATGGAAAGCAATTTGTCACTAACAATCCTGTGCTTAGTACTTTCACTTATACCGGTCGTGATCTGGCTCGGATTAATGTTCTTAAAAGACGGTATCAATAAAAAAGTAATGTTCATTATATTTTTAGGTGGAATTGCAACCGTTCTTCCTCTTTTTGCCCTCGAATATTTATGGATAACTCCACCGGAAGTCGTTGAAGGATACAAACAAACAATACTTGATTTTTCATCTCAATATTTAACAAGTATAAACTTCAAAGACTGGATATCTTATTTCACAAATGATGTATTCGGACCGGCAATGCAAGCAATACTGGAATTTGGGAATAAATTCAGTGCAATCAACTTTTTGCGTGTCGCTGAAGGCTCCGGGAGCTTAATATATCTACTCCCAACTTACATGTTTTTCGCAATGCTGGAGGAGGTTTTCAAACAATGGGTTTTGCGCTCAGCAGATAAGAAATATTTAATTGTAAAAGCCATAAATGACTCAGTGAAATATAGCATCGTAGCCGGCCTCGGCTTCTCATTCGCAGAAAACATCTTATATTTCAAAAATGGATGGGGAACGGATGCATTCATAAGTATGTATATTTTTAGAATTATATTCACATCAGCCGGACACATGGCGTTCTCCGGAATATTTGGTTATTACTATGGAATGAGCAAATTCGCCTTAACAATCAAAAAAGTCGAAAACTTATCGGGCGATACGGAAACAATTCGCAAAAGAATGGTTTTAAAAGGACTTGTTATAGCAATGGTTTTACACGGCATTTTCAACACTTCAGTTCAAGTATCAGAGATGTTTAAACCCGCACTAATATTCGCAATTTTCCTCATAGTTTCGATTTATATTTACGCTTATCTGCTTCTCAAAAGAAAAGCCGGTAACCTTGTTTTGGCTTCAGATATATCAAATGCAGAATCCTCAACAATGAGCAAAAAAAATGAAGAAACTTTACTTGAGCTAATAGATACATGGTTTAAAGAAGAAAAATATGCTGATGTTGTACAAGTTTGTGATAGGTTTTTACAGCGCGACCCGGACAATAACGTAATAAAACTTTTTAGAACAAAGGCTCTCGATCACGTCGAAGGCAACAATCCATCCAAGAAAATAATAAATACGATTTTAGATAAACCAGTGGAAGTGAAAGATGAAAGTGTTTTAAATAAATACAAACCGGTTGAAGTAAAAAAAGACTTCCAAAACAGCGAAGAATTCAAAAAATTTCAAGAACAAGAACAAGCAAAAAAAACTGAAGAAAAAACCTTCAAACTTGATATTAGATAGTATCCGACTTATTCTATAAAAGCCATTTGTCATTTATTTGTCATTTGGAACAATTTGGATTTTGTCATTATTAAACAAATGCATTCTAAAAATACCAGAATAGCCATAGTTTGCGATTGGCTAACAAACCGCGGCGGAGCAGAACGCGTTATTTATGCTATTCATCAAATGTTTCCCGATGCTCCAATATATACGACTCTTTTCAATAAAAACCTTCACGAATTCAAAAATGCAAAAATCATAACTTCATATTTGCAGAAGATTCCATTCGCATCCAAGCGTCATCAATTTTTCTTACCTTTAATGCCGCAAATATTTGAATCATTTAACTTAGATGAATACGATGTTGTCATTTCCAGCTCACACGCATGCGCAAAAGGAATCGTCACAAAACCAAAAACTCTACATATTTGTTATTGTCATTCGCCAATGCGATACGTCTGGGATAATGCCAAAACATATATAAAAGAATATGAGATGAACCCAATCCTTAAATGGATAGCAAAACCGTTTTTACATAGAATAAGACTTTGGGATAAGCTCGCCGCCGCCAGACCGGATCATTACATCTCAAATTCAGAATACATAAAAGAAAAAATAAAAAAATTCTACAAACGCGACTCAGAAGTAATTCATCCACCTGTTGATACTCAAAAATTTCAAATAAGCCATGAACCAAAAACATATTATTTAGCAATCGGTCGCTTAACCCCATATAAGAAATTTTCCCTTCTTTTAGACGTTTTTAACGGATTAAACGAAAAACTAATAATTGTCGGAAAAGGAGTCGAATATAAAAAATTAAAATCAATGGCAAGCAAAAACATAGAATTCTTGGGACACGTTTCTGAAAGCGAACTTGCAAATCTTTACGCAAACGCAAAAGCTCTCATATTTCCACAAGAAGAAGATTTTGGCATAACTCCGCTTGAAGCAATGGCTTCAGGAACGCCGGTGATAGCATATAAAGCCGGTGGCGCGCTTGAAACTGTAATCCCGGGCGTGACAGGCATATTTTTCGATAAACAAGATCCGATTTCAATTGAAGCCGCAATTTATAAATTTGAAAAAATGCACGATAAATTCGATCCGGAAAAAATAAAAAAACACGCAGAAAAATTCTCTATAGAAAACTTTGCTGTAAAAATAAGTGACTTCTTAACTCGTCACAACAGCCTGAACGATTGATACGACCGCAAAAGCGAGAAGCACAACAACAAGCCCCATTATAGCGTGTGTGATTGTTTTTTTAGCCGCATCTTGCTTTTCCGTAATACCGGCAACCGTCCACTGATAACTTCCAAAAAGAATAAACAAAACGGAAATCAAACCTGCAATTCCAAGCAAGAATTTAATAAAATATGTAATAAAATAAGGCACCATCCCCATGTGAATTTCACCGGTCTTAATAGCACACGCGATAAGCTCAGGCCCATAGTTCTGATCCTTTGCATTTTCATTATCTCTTATATTCTTTCGGCACGTTTCAACGTCTAAAGTTGTACCAGGCAAAATTCCCCATGTAACTTCGGCGCTCGCGGTCATAGGAACAGCAAAATCAAACAACGAAAACGCAAAAATTGACATTAACACACTAACAAAGATTTTTTTATTCATGTGAGGATTTTAGTTATACTCATTCCATTTTAGCAAATAACAAGCTAGAATGAAAACATGATTCCGGTAATCGCAATTATAGGCAAGCCAAATACAGGCAAATCAACATTGTTTAACCGCTTAATTGGCGCAAGAGTCGCCATTATTTCAAATATAGCGGGAACAACGCGCGATCGCATATATCACTTTGGCACAATTGGCGATTACAAAATATTGCTGGTTGATACGGGCGGAATCCAATCCGAAGGCAAAGACGACATTGAAGAACAAATAAACACACAAGCCCAAATTGCAATTCAAGAAGCGGATTTAATCATATTCACGATAGATGGCTCGGCTCCGGCAACCTTTGATGATTTTTCCGCAACTGAGCTACTTCGAAAATCAAAAAAAGAAGTAATTTTAGTCGCAAATAAAGAGGATTCAGGCAAATTCAAAGACAACATATCAGAATATTATAAATTGGGATTTAACGAACCTATAAGAGTTTCGGCGATCAATGGAAGGGGAATACATGAACTTGAGCAAGAAATCGAAGAAAGGTTCAAATCAAAACACATTGAACCACACAAAGAGCCTGAATCAAGATATGGCATAAGCATAGCAATTATCGGCAAACCAAACACCGGCAAATCATCTCTTGTTAATGCGCTTTTGGGCGAAGATAGAATAATAGTTTCCGATGTTTCAGGTACAACTCGCGATTCAATAGACACTCAAATAAAACGCGGCGATAAAACCTATAACTTGATTGATACCGCAGGAATAAGGCGCAGGGGCAAACAAAAGCATTTCATGGAAAAACTTAGCGTACTTCGCGGCTTAAAGGCTCTTGAAAGAAGCGAAGTAGCAGTTTTAATAATTGACGGAAATGAAAGAATATCAAACCAAGATTGCCATGTTGCAGGAGAAATAATCGAAGATAAAAAAGGGCTCATATTGGCGGTTAATAAATCCGATTTGTTGGATGAAGAAAAACAAGATCGAATACTGCGAGACATACAACGAAAATTCGACTTTTTGCCATGGGTTCCAATCATATTCATATCAGCAAAAAAACATACTTATATAGAAAAAATTCTTGATGTAGCAGACCAAATCCACATTGAGCGCAGAAGAGAAATCCCTCAACAAGAATTGGAATATTTCCTTGAAGACACAATCGTAAATCACTCAGCGGGCATCAGTAATATGCAACAACCGTTCTATTCAATGAAGCAAACGGATTCAAATCCGCCAACATTCGAAATAGTGATAAAAGATCCAAAAAACTTCAACTTTTCATATAGAAGATATATTGAAAATTCATTCCGCAAAAAATACGGCTTCACAGGAACCGGCATAAAATTTATATTCAGGAAAAAATCTTAATCTTTTTCTCCCAAGCCTCGCGAATATATTCACGAATATCATTATCGTGAAATTTCATAATTTCTTGAGAAATAATAGTTCCGCGCCTATCAGGCAATTTTTCGGCTTTTGCTTCAGCGCGTTTTATCAAAGCTCCGCTCAGTCGCTTCTCAAGCTTATCTCCAAACTTTCCGCTTAAAATACGAGTTAAAAACCTTTTAATAGCGCGAGAAATAAAGCCACTTTTATGAATCATAGATGCATTTGAAGTTATTCCGTCCGGAAAATATCTTTTTGTCCAAGTATTTTTTTCAACAAATTCATTGTAAGTTTTTTCGCCAAAAACAGGCGTTAAAGACATTGACCAAAATGCCAAATAAACATCATAAGGCCTTAACCCAATTTGCTCCATATCAAGATGGTCTTCCGTAACAAAAAAACTCAAACAAAATCTTCCGGCAATTTTATTATCATGACGTTTAACTCCAAGTAAATACAAAACCGCAGAAAGCAAAAATCTGGCTATAAAAAGCCTATTTTTCTCAGTTACAACGAATAAATCTATATCGCTTTTTTTATTAACATCCATATAAGAAAGGGAATTACAGACAGCAACCATCTTAATAAAAGGAATCATTTTAAAAACCCAAGAATATCTAAAAACCTTATTCCAAAGCTTTTGCACATATTTCGCGTTAGATTGCCTTAAATCCGCGATATGTTCACGCCCACGCACAAAATAAAACCCATTTTTTTCAGATAACATCTTACTGTCTTTCAAGTACATACGAATATGTTGTTCGTCAATTCTCATACCAAGAACGTATTTTGAAATTTCCTCAAATGTAAGCGGAAAATCAAAAAGATCAAAAAAAATAATGCTCTTCATTATAGCTTCTCGAATCGTTTTTACATTTGTAGGGAGCAGAAATACATTCATATGTTAAAATAAATACGGCGATATATTAGCACTATCATGGAAAAATCAAAAATAAATGGCATTATAAAAACGCTTCCGCATGAGCCGGGTGTTTATAAAATGAAGAATTCCGGCGCCAAAATCATCTATATTGGCAAAGCAAAAGACCTCAAAAACCGAGTTTCAAGTTATTTTCAAGAAGATCCTGCGCGAGAACCACGCATAAACAAAATGATTTCCGAAATAGAAGAAGTTGAATTTATTGTTGTTAAATCTGAAATTGAAGCGCTCTTACTGGAAACAAACCTAATAAAAGAACTTCGCCCAAAATATAATATAAAAATGCGTGATGATAAAAATTTCATCTATATCCGCATAAATACAAACGAGGATTATCCAAAAATAGCACTTGTAAGAAAAAAACTGAACGACAAAGCAACTTACTTCGGCCCAAAAACCGCTACATTTAAAGTAAAAAACACATTTCGAACTCTAAAAAAGATTCTTCCGTTCAGACATTGCAATCTGGATATCAAATATATAAGCGGAACAGGGGAATCAAGCGTAAAAATAGGCAATAAAACAATAAAATATCCTTGCTTGGATTATCACATCGGAAGATGTCAAGGCCCATGCATAGGCAAATGCACGCCTGAGCAATACCAAACAAATATTGAAAAAATAATAAAATTCTTTAAAGGAGACACATCTGCGCTTTTTGAAGACTTAAAAAGTGATATGAAAAAAGCCGCACTTGATCAAAAATTTGAAAAAGCCGCAAAAATTCGCGATAAAATGAAGGATATTGAAGAAATAACAATGCGCCAACATGTTTCAAATTTGCTATTCGAAGAAGCCGATATAATGAATTACATAATTGATAATGGGAAAATCTACACAAACCTTTTTCAGGTCAGAGAAGGTAAAATTATAGGTCAGGAAAATTTTACTTTTGACGCAGATTCAATCAAGCAAAATGAATACGTTTCTCCTGCGGAAATAATAAATTCATTCATAAGATTTTATTATGAACAAGCAACTGAAATTCCAAAACACATTCTTGTTCCGGAAGAGCCTGAAGATAAAGAAACGATCGAAAAATGGCTTCTAAAAAGCTCAAACTCAAATACATTAAAAATAATTGTTCCGGAAAAAGGAAATAATAATCGCTTGCTCGAGCTCTCGCTTTTAAACGCAAAACACTTTGCAAATCAATCAAAAGCAAGATGGATGCATGAACAAGGAATTGATAAAGGACTCGAAGAATTAAAAGAAATTTTACATCTCGATAAATTCCCAAAAAGGATCGAATGCTATGACGTTTCACACATCGGAGGAACTGAAACCGTTGGAAGCATGATTGTTTTCATTGACGGCATCGCAAACCCAAATCAATATAGAAGATTTAAGCTTGCACAAACGAAACCGAACGATTACGCGTCTATGAAAGAACTTTTAACGCGCAGACTTGAAAAGCTCGCAAAACAAAATCTACCAAAAGGATTCACACTTAAAAAAGCGGTTAAAAAAGACTCAAAACCGCTATTGGAAAATATAAAAACAGCAAATTTAATAGTGGGCGAATTCAATTATAAAAATTATTTTGTTATTAAAAAAGGCACAAAAATAGCCGGAATGATCGGACTCATTAAAACCAAAGACACTTTTCATACGACAGGACTATTTGTAGATCCAAAATTCCGTGGTCAAAAATTAAGCTACTTTTTACTCTCAAAAGCCATAGAAACCGCAAAATCAAAACGAATTTATATAATCTGCAGAAAAGCATTAAAAGAACATTATGAAGAATTTGGATTTGAAGAAATACATCATTTGCCAGAAGACCTGCACAATCTAAAAGACTGCACAACAAATTGCCCAATAGAAGGTATGATTGCCCTTGTTTATGACAAAAACAAACATACGCCGGACAAATCATTTAATTCAAAGCCGGACTTGATCTTAATTGACGGAGGAAAGGGGCAGCTGCAAATGGGGATAGATGTTTTAAAAAAGTTTTCACTCAAAATCGGAGTCGCGTCGCTTGCAAAACAAGAAGAAGAAATTTTCGTGCCATGGCAAAATGACCCAATCCGCCTCGACTTAACATCCGGATCAATTCAAGTTTTACAACGCGCCCGTGACGAAGCTCACAGATTCGCAATTGAATACATGAAAAATCGTCACGGAAAAATTGCAACAGCATCGGAAATTATTGAAATCCCTGGAATCGGCGAAAAAACCATGCAAAAACTATTCCGAACATTTGGCTCACTTGAAAATATCAAAAATACTCCAATGGACAAAATCGCAGAAATAGTTGGAAAAAGCTCAGCAATGAAAATCAAACAGCACTTTCAATAAGAATCGATTCCATATTTTTTAATGCGTTTTTAATAAACTTTCTAAATGCCGGCTTTTTGGCAACAGCTTCAACTTTTTCAAGATTCGCGCTCACAGACGGATGTTTTGGAACAAAAAGCGTACAGCAATCCGCATAAGGCCTTGTTGAAATCTCAAAAGTGCCAATTTTTTTTGCCTCATCAACAATTTCCTGCTTATCGCTTCCAATCAAAGGCCTAAGAATCGGAATTTTAGAAGCAGAATCAATAACAAAAATATTATCCAAAGTCTGGCTTGCGACTTGTCCAAGACTTTCACCTGTAATAATTGCCTTTGCATTTTGATCATCGGCTATCTCTTGAGCAATTTTGACCATAAACCATCTATATAAAACAACTCGCAAATCAGGATCAGCAACCATCATAATAGCTTTTTGAATTTCAATGAAAGGAACCAAATTTAGATTGGAACCGGCCTGATATTTTGACAAAATTTTCACGATTTCTTTTACATTTTCCTGAGAAGAAGCATTTGTATGCGGATAACTATGAAAATGCACAAAAATAACTTTTGCGCCACGTTTCATCATGCGAAATGCCGCAACAGGGGAATCAATACCGGAAGAAATCATAGAAATAACTCTTCCGGAAGTGGTAACCGGAAGACCGCCAAGTCCAAGTATTTTATCAAAATAAATATAAGCTCTATTATCGCTTAATATAAGATGACAAGTAATATCCGGATTATCAAACCTCACCTTTAATTTAGGGAATTTATCCAAAATCAATTCACCAAATTTGGCTTCCATATCAACAGAATCCATAGGAAAATTTTTCTGAATACGTTTAACGCGCACGCAAAAAGTCTTTGGCATATTTTTATTTTTGGAGCGCAATTTAATCTCAGAAATCATAATTTTAACAATTTCATTCATAACAAATTTCACCCATTTTTGATCCGGAGTTTTTGGATATTTTAACTTCAAAACCTCTTTTATAACGGAAAAATTAGAAATTCCGGGAATACATTTTAGTTTTTCAATAGCCAATTCGCCATTTTTATCGCCCACCTCCAGCATCATATGGCCATAATAACGCACAACATCAAAACGCAACTCTTTCATCGCAAGTTTTATATTTTTTTCAAGCTTAGCCTCAAAAACATCCCGATTCCCAAGCTTTAGAACCAATTCTCCATATCGAATAAAAATGTTCATAATATGTGGTGCCGAAGGAGGGACTTGAACCCTCACACCCTTACGAGTACACGATTTTGAGTCGTGCGCGTCTGCCATTCCGCCACTTCGGCAAATAATTGCGAGAAAGCTCTCTTGCAAATGGTATTTTATATATCCTGAATCTAATATACAATAGATAAGTAACTTCAGACAAAATGTTTTGTGACCTAAGCAAAATTAGGGTGATAGCTGGAAAAGGCGGCAATGGTGCCGCCACTTTTCATCGTGAGAAGTTTGTCATACATGGCGGACCGGATGGAGGTGATGGTGGCAGGGGTGGAGATATATATATAATTGCAGATCCAAACGTAAATACACTCACAGATATAAACTCCAGCCCAATATATAGAGCAGAATGCGGCGTAAACGGGACTAAGCAGAATTGCAGAGGAGCTGACGGGAAAGACATCACATTAAAGGTCCCAGTCGGCACAATTATAAAAACCATGAAAAATGAAGTAATCGTAGATCTAAAAAACGTACACGATAAATTTATGATCGCACGAGGTGGAATCGGAGGAAAAGGCAATATTCACTTTAAATCGAGTGTTCGACAATCTCCAAGTTTCGCAGAAAAAGGTGAACCCGGTGAAGAAAAAGAAATAGTTCTTGAGGTTAGATTAGTTGCAGATGTCGGTATTATTGGCCTTCCTTCAGCAGGAAAATCAAGTTTTATCAGTATTATTTCAAACGCAAAACCAAAAATTGCAGATTATCCATTCACAACGCTTTCTCCAAACCTTGGAGTTTGCAATTTAAAAAGCATCATAGGAGAACAAAAATCTATCGTGTTTGAAGATATTCCCGGATTAATAGAAGGTGCAAGCCAAGGAAAAGGACTTGGTCACGCATTTTTGCGCCACATAATGAGAACGCGCATATTGGTCCACGTTATCGACATTTCATTACCAGATTTAGTTGATGCATACAAAACAATAAACAAAGAACTTGAAATATACGGCTCAGATCTTAATAAGAAAAAGCAAGTTGTAGCTTTGAACAAAATCGATCTTATGCCGCTTGAAGATGCGGAAAAAATTGCTAAAGAATTCCACAAAAAAACAAAGGTTAAACCAATTTTGATATCATGCGCAACAGGACATGGCATTCCGGATCTGATCAAAAATGTATACAAGCTGTACAAAAAATTTATTCAAGAAAAAGCTGATGAGCAAGAGAAAAACCCAATATTAGACGAAGAATATAGGTTGTTCAGGCCGGCAGAAGAATCCGACCATTATTTCAGGGTTATACCAAAAGAAGAAACTGAAAGTGGAACCGTAGAAATTAAAGGACCACGAATTGAACAATTATCACAAATGACTGATTTCGCAAACACAGAAGCGGTTTCAAGGCTTCGTCATTTTCTCAAAAAAAATGGTATAGAAAAAACATTATCTAAAATGGGAGTAAAAGATGGAGACAAAGTGTTGATTGCCGGAAATTATTTAATTTTCCGAAAAGTATTATAAAAATTCTATGAAAATAATAGTCGGACTTGGAAATATTGGCGAAAAATACGAAAAAACACGCCACAACGTTGGATTCATGACGGTAAATGCACTCGCAGAAAAATTAAAAGCTGATTGGATTTTAAAACCAAAATTTCAAGCATCTTTAGCGGAAGCAACTATTAATTCTGAAAAAGTTCTTCTTGTTAAGCCGACGACTTATATGAACCACTCAGGCAACGCAATAGCATCCATAAGCCAATTCTACAAAGTAAGCCCGGAAGATGTAATCACGATTTATGATGATATTGATTTACCAATTGGTGCATTCCGCATAAGAAAATCCGGTTCAGCGGGAACTCACAATGGAATGAAATCCATCGTTGCAGCAATCGGAGAAAACTGCCCACGCATTCGCATAGGTATAAAAAATGACGAACATGCGGAAAAAAACTTATCAGACGTTGTTTTAAGCTCATTTGGAACAAAAGAACGCCCTTTGATTGAACATACAATCTCAAATGCAATCACGGCAATTGATATAATTTTCGAACAGGGAATAGAAAAAGCTATGAGCTATCCATATTTAGCATTCGTTATCAAAGACGAATTCAAAGCTAAATAATATTTTCACTTGCGCTCTTAAGCTTTTTTATTTAAAATAAACTGGCTTTTAACACATATTCATAACCAATTTATCATGTTTGCAATAGTTGAAATCAAAGGACAACAATTCAAAGTAAGCCCAAAAGACAAGCTTCAAATCAATAGAATTGAAACCAAAGAAGGCGAAGACATATCATTCAGAAGAGTTCTTCTTGTCGCAGAAGGCGAAAAAGTCGAGATAGGAAAGCCATATTTAACGACTTACGAAGTAACTGCAAAAGTTTTGGAACATTTCAGAAACAAAACAGTTCGTGTGTTTAAAATGAAAAGCAAATCAAGAAATCACAAGACAATCGGTAACAGACAACATTATACAAATATCGAAATTCTTGATATCAAAACAGCAGGCGCAAAACCAACTGTCAAAACAGAAGAAAAACCTGCAAAAGAAGCAAAACCAGCAGCTCCAAAAGTTAAAAAATCAACAAAAACAGCTGCTTAAAGAATTTTATCTAAAACACTTTTTAAATCCGCTGAGAGCTTGCTTTCAACGGATTTATTTTTGCCCGTTGATGGAAGAACAAAATCTATCAAATGTGCATGTAAAAATTGTCTTTTTAAACCGTACTTCCTATCAAATTCAATATTTGCGGTTTTATTGCCATATGCCTTATCACCGGCAACCGGAAAGCCAATAGAAGCCAAATGAACCCTAATCTGATGCGTTCTACCGGTTTCAATCTCAATATCTAACAAAGAACAAGGGCCGTAATACCTGATGACCTTGTAATGCGTCACAGCATTTCGCAATTTATTTGAAAAAACCGACATTTTTTTGCGATCCTTTAATGACCTGCCAATTCCGGCCTCAATCGTACCGCGAAGTGGTTTCAAATGCCCATAAACAAGAGCGGTATAACGCTTCTTAACAACTCTATCAGCAAATTGCTTAGATAAAATCGCACGCGCTTCAGCGTTTTTCGCAGTAACAAAAATCCCTGAAGTGTCTTTATCAAGCCTATGAACAAGGAATTTATCGCTATCAAAATCCGCAAATAAACTATCTTCACTTTTTGAAACAACAAGCCCAGGCGGCTTATCCAAAACAGCGACATCTTTGTCCTCATAAAGCACAGGCAAAATCACTTTTTTCTGAGGCTTAAGAATTTCACTTTCAACATTTTCACCATCAACAAACACATCGATTTTATCGCCGCGCTTCAAAGTAACGCCGGCTTTTGTAGGCTTAGAATTAACAAAAACATCACCTAGCTTAATCATCTTTTGAATTTCACTACGGCTCTCACCATACATTTTCTGTGACAAAAAAACATCCAGTCTTAAATTATTTCCATCCAAGATAAAAGACAGCTTTTTGTGTTTTTGAGTTCTCATTGGATTCAATTATAGCACCAAACATCGAGCCAGAAATAAAAGAGATTGACGCAATTTTGTTTTCATAGATATATATCTCATTTTCGAACTTCATCTTTTTAAGCTTAAATTCAATGTTTTTTCGAGCTATATCAGAAAAATAAACACGTGAAATAGCACTATCCATAACAATCATTTTCATTTTATTTTTCTTCAAAATACATCTCGCATCAAAATCTTTAACTATTTCGGAAGCTTGACCTGTAATCCAAGAATCAACGCATCTATATGCTAAAATTTCATCCTTAGAATTAGCAACGTCATCAAGAACGTTTTTAACACCCTGAATCCCTTCAAAAAAACCAACGCTTGATTTTGACATATAGGGATTAAACCTCGCACGCAGATCAGGCAAAACATTCCTCATTTCACTCTCCAGTCTACTAAATTCTTCTTTTTTGCGCTTTATAACGTCAACTAAATCTTCAGGAGAAACCGGACTAAAATACTGAATATTTAATTTATTAAATTTACTAACAAATCCAAGCTTAATAAGTTCAGCTAAAATGGGGTAAAGAGTTGTTCGATTCAAATTTGTCTTTTTTGCAACAATGCTCACGGGCTGGCTACCAAGTTCAAGCAAAGCCATGAACACATAAATTTGCTTTATATTCAGCCCGATATTTGTTAATATGTCTTCTACGATCATATTGCAAAATGTAATAAAGATCATATTATCTAACAAAATATTGCATTTTGTCAATAGATTCGTTACAATACAGTTCTAAGTTTAATTTTTTGAGAAAACAAGATATAATACGGACGAAATCAATACCGTAAAAACAAAAAAATTATGGATAAAAGCATATTGTCAGAAGTTCTTAACAGAGGAGTGGCAGACGTTATCGTTCGTGCAGAGCTTGAAGAAGCCTTAAAAAGCGGCAAAACATTAAACGTAAAGCTTGGAATAGACCCATCAGGCGCAGATCTTCATATCGGCCACATGGTTGTAATTAAAAAATTAAAACAGTTACAAGATCTTGGGCACAAGATCTTTCTTCTTTTCGGTAATTTCACGGGACAAATAGGAGATCCAACGGATAAACTCGAAGCTCGTAAAGTAAAAACAAAAGAAGAGCTCGAAGAAAATGCAAGAACATACGTAAAACAAGCAGGCAAAATACTTGATCCAAAAAAAGTGGAAATCGTTTGGAATGCCGATTGGCTTGAGAAATTAACATTCAAAAAAGTCATTAAACTTTCCCAAATATTCACAGTTTCTCAAATGCTTGAACGTGATATGTATCAAGAAAGAATAAAGAAAAACGCGCCAATTTATATGCACGAATTTTTCTATCCTTTAATGCAAGGATATGACTCTGTAGCGCTAAAGTCCGACATTGAACTTGGTGGAACCGATCAAACGTTTAATTTACTTGCAGGCCGTGAAATGCAACGCTCACTCGGACAAAAACCACAATCAATCATCACGGTTCCAATTCTTGAAGGAACCGATGGAAAACTAAAAATGGGCAAAACAACAGGCAACTACATCGGTATAAACGAACCTCCAAAGGATATGTTCGGCAAAACAATGTCAATTTCAGACAATTTAATAATTAAATATTTTGAATTAACCACAAACGTCCCGCTCAAAGAAATAAAGAAAATGGAAAAAGCTATGGCTGAAGGTGAAAATCCTCGCAATCTAAAAGTAAAACTGGCACATGAACTCGTGTCATTTTATCACTCAAAGGAGCTTGCAGATCAAGCAGAACAAGAGTTTGCAAACATATTTAGCAAAAATGCATTACCGGATGAAATAGAGGAAAAGAAATTTCCAAAAGGGGAGTATAAACTTATAGATTTATTAGCCATGTCAGAACTTTTATCATCAAAAGGTGAAGCAAGAAGAATGATTCAAGGAGGCGGAGTAAAAATCAATGACGAAAAAGTTTCTGATGAAAACATGACAATCAAGCTCGATAAAGAATATTTATTGCAAGTCGGGAAACGCAAATTTCTCAAAATCAAACCATGAAAAAGAATCGCAATAATGAAAATCAAATTCCAACTGAATTAATAAATAAAATTCAAGATAATTTTTGTAAAACGCTTGATATTGCACTCGCGATATACAATGTAAACGGCAACAATATAACGAAAGAAATGAATTTAAGCACATTCTGGAACAGTTTCATACTTGGAAATCCGCTTGTTTATCCAAAGTGCAAAGCCGCAGACATTAATGCAATAAAAACATGCATAAGCTCAAATAGCTCACACATTTATAATATTTATTGCGACATCGCAGCATTTGCAGTACCAATTTCAATAGGAGGAAAGGTCATAGCTGTATGTATAGGTGGAAAAACAAGAACTGAAAACCCAAATCTTAAGCTATGCAAAACAGAAGCTGAAAATTCAGGTATCAACTTTGATACATTCTTGGAAGCTTATCTGGAAATACCTCTTGTATCAACAGATCAGCTAAAACTAATTGGAAATCTTCTAAAAAACACGATTGAAACAATTCTGGATCTAAATGCCAATAAAAAGCATACAAAAAGCAAAATCGACGAAATGCAGATAATGAATGACATGCTGAAAGAAGAGGTATATTCAAGAACAAAAATACTTTACGAAACAAACCAAAAATATAAATCCATTGTTGAAAATGCAATAGACATAATCGCAACAATAAATAAAAATGGCATATTCACAGAAATGAATAGCGCAATAACGGAAAATCTCGAATTCACAAAAGAAGAAGTGATAGGAATGCATTTTTCAAAGTTAGTCGCACAAGAAGACATGCTAAAAATCGCAAAAATGATAGAAAATTTTGTTAATCATGGCATAGACAAAGAGAGCATGATAATCGCATGCATTGACGCTCAAGAAAACGAAAAAATATTCTCAATAAGCGCAAAACCAATATATGACAATCTTGGAAATCTCACAGAAATTCAATGTATTATGCATGACATAACAAAAAGAAAACTTCTTGAAAAAGAATTGCACAAAACAAAAGATGAATACGTTCAATTATTCGATTCGATAAAAGACGGAGTATATTCCACGGATTTAAAAGGAAATCTATTAAAAGCAAATGAATCATTTTCAAAAATATTCGGATATAAAAAAGAGGATTTAAAAACAATAACAATATGGGACTTATTCACTAATAAAAAAGAGGCGAAAGACTTTATAGAACAAATTGAAAACACAAAAGAGTCATCAAACCTTATAACAACTGCAAAAAATAAATCCGAAAAAGAATTTTACGTTGAATGGAATATAGCTCCAGCAAAAAACGAAAAAGGCGAAATAATGGGACACAATGGGGTTATAAGAGACATAACAAGTAGAATGAAATACATCTCAATCGCAAAAGCGGAAGCCACAAAATACCAATCATTATTTGATAATTTGCAAGAAGGAATAATAATCACAAATGAAAAAGGAGAAATAAAAGAATATAACCAAAAAATTGCACACATATTCAAACGTCAAATAAATGCCGGAACACACATAAGCGAACTTATACCGGAAATAACGTGTGAAAAAGTGCAAAGATTAGCTAAAAAAGGACAAATTGACATTGGATACATAAAAGAATTTGCAATATCGGGAGTAAAGCTTGAAGTCGAAGGAGAAATTTTATTTCAATGGATGATGAAAGAAGTTTGTAAAATCGATTACGTACACGAAAAAGGCGCAATAAATAACGTCCCCCTTGATGTTAAACACGCAGATATCAAAAGCAATTAAAACAACCGGAAAACACCTAAAGCTTCTAGAAAAACTTGGCATAAAAACGGTTGAAGACTTTATCAATTATTTTCCGCGTGATTATACGGATGCTTCGGAAGTAACAAAATTGGCTTATTTAAAAATAAATCAACTCACAACATTCAAAGGCACAATAATAAATATAGAAAGCTCTCGCACGAAAAACGGAAAATTCATAATAAAAGCGGTTTTTAAAGATGATACGGGGATGATAGAAATAATATGGTTCAACCAACCATACATAACAAGGGTTTTAAGAAAGGGGAGTGAGATTTTCATTTCAGGTAAGGCAAAAATAGCCGGTGGGCACATGATTTTATCAAGCCCGACATTTGAAATTGTAAAACAAGAACAAATCCATACGGCGCGAATTATTCCTATTTATCATGAGACTGGAGGAATTTCTTCAAAGTGGATTCGTGAAAAATTAAAGCCAATTCTTGAAAGTGAAATACAAAACATTGAAGAATATTTACCGGAAGAAATAATCCAAAAATTTGGCTTAATATCAATAAAAGAAGCTATTTATCAAATTCACTTTCCAAAAGACGAAAGTACAATTGGAAAAGCCGTAAAAAGACTTGGATTTGATGAACTTTTATTAATACATCTGAAATCTTTAATTGCAAAATATAAAAACCAAAAAGCATCCGCGGGAACTTCAAAATCAATAAAAATCAATTACGAAACAATAAAGTCATTTTTAAAAACACTGCCTTTTGAGCTTACAAAAGCACAAAAACTCACACTCACAGAAATATTGAAAGACATGGAAAGGCCTCATCCAATGGCAAGATTGCTTCAAGGAGACGTTGGCTCAGGAAAAACAATAGTAGCCGGAATAGCGGCTTTTGCAGCCATAAAACAAGGTTATCAAACTGTGTTCATGGCGCCAACTGAAATTCTTGCAAAACAACACTCAAAAACCTTTGAAAAATTCTTCAAGCCACAAGGGATAAAAATTGAATTATTAATTGGAAGCACTTCAAGCAAAACCAAAAAAGAAATTCTGGAAAAACTCAAAAAAGGCGAAATAAATTTAATTATTGGCACTCACGCCTTAATTCAAAAAGAAGTAAAATTCAAAAATCTGGGACTTGCAATAATCGACGAACAACACAGATTTGGCGTTCTTCAGCGCGAAATTCTAAATTCGCACGGTTTTCCACACACATTAAACCTTTCCGCAACTCCAATTCCACGCACGCTCGCGCTAACAATTTATGGAGATCAAGACTTAAGCATCATCGACGAAATGCCACCTGGCAGAAAAATTATCGCAACTCACATAGTTCCCGAAAATAAGCGCAAAGACGCTTACAACTGGATCCGCAGACAAATAAAAGAAAAGAAAACTCAAGTTTTCATAATTTGTCCGTTAATAGATGAATCAGATAAAATTGAGATTAAAACCGTAAACGAGGAATATCGATATCTGGCAAATGATATATTCCCGGATTTGGAAGTCAGTTTTATTCATGGGAAATTATCTCAAGACGACAAAGACCGCATAATGAATGATTTCCAGGAAAACCGCATAAATATATTGGTTTCGACATCTATAATTGAAGTTGGCATTGATGTTCCAAATGCTTCGATAATGATCATTGAAGGCTCAGAAAGGTTTGGTTTAAGCCAATTACATCAATTTAGAGGCAGAATTGGGCGAGGGGAGCAGCAATCCTATTGTTTCCTGTTCACAAACGCAAAATCCGAGGATGGAGTAAAACGCTTAAACGCCATGACAAAATTCCATAGTGGCTTTAAGCTGGCGGAAATCGACTTATCAATCCGTGGCCCAGGAGAAATTTTTGGTGTTCGCCAAAGCGGAATTCCAGATCTAAAAGTTGCCAGTTTGACAGATTCTGTTTTAATTTCAAAAGTTCATGAAACCGCAACTATATTAATGAGCAACGATCCGGAACTTTTAAAGTTTCCAAAATTAAAAGAAAAATTAAAAAAACTTTCAGAAATTCAAAACTAAATAAAATTTTGGATTTTTTCAAAAATTTATAAAAATTTCATTAAACGTTTAAAAAGTTTTCATAAAAATTTGTTATAATTATTTGTTTATAATTTTTTACCAAAACTACGAAAAATAATAAAAACCACTATCAAAAATAGAACGGGGACGACCAAAATATCAGCTTTTAATAAAAAACACGTTAAAACGCAATATTTTACGTCATGGCTATTTTAAGGCTTATTTAAGCCAAAATTCAAGGGTTAGGGAAGTCAAAATACCGCTTTTTTAGCCAAAAATAAGGAAACGAAAGGGTAAACAAAGCACAAGAACATTTCATAACAAATTTTACAAAGAATATACATTTTATTATTCGCGGAGAACTATAAAAAATAACAAAAGAATACATAAATATATAAAAATAGGTAAATCAAGCCAAGCCAACAAACCGCCAAATCCATACCTATCTTACTTTGTACAAGATACATTGTACAAAGTATCATACCAAACTGGAAAACCACTACCCTACCATGACATATATAAAATATGTTATGCCTTAACAAGTCTTAATAAAGTTGCTCCTTCTTTTTCAACACCAAGTCTAAATGGAACATTTGAAGAAAATCCGGGTTGTATATAAGACATGGTTCTTCTGGTTAAAGGCTTCCATCCCCTTTTGTGTTCATGAAAATTTCTATAATATCCACCTCTCATCATAAAGTCCACGCCATCAAATCTCCCACCAAAAGCAATCTCACCACCATGCAAATGGCCAGACAAAATAAGATCCAAAGAACCAGAACAGCGATTATTTAAAGCATCTAAACTATGAGTAAGCAAAATATTGGTTTGTGCTCTATGCTTAGCCAAACGTGGCAATTTCGGATCACCAAATAATGGATCATCAACGCCATGAAAATTAATTGGCTCCCCTTTTATAAAAAATTGCCGCGAAGCATTCGTCACGTCTTCAAAACCAGCCTCTTCCATTTTTTTTCTAACAATATCAGAAGCCCCAGGGACAGGTTTATGTCCATCAGTTCCAAAATCATGATTACCTAAAACAAAAAGCCTTGGACAAGAATGCTCAGGCGTATCAAATAAACTAAATAATTTAAGACCATCAACTGCGGTTTCATCAAAATCCGTAACCTTATTATGTATATAATCTCCGGTAGCAACAATAAAATCAGGCCTTATGCCTTTTCTGAGCATGCTTTCTACAAGATCAGACATTTTATTTGCAGACTTATGATTTGGCTTAAAATGTATATCGGATAATTGAAGTATTGTCGTACCAACAAGCTCATCAGGCAAATCTAAAATTGGTACATCGTAAGTATATAAACCAGTGTTACGCATTGGCTCAAATTTTTCAGTAGCCTCTATCCTATGCAAACGTTTGTGCGCATCATGCATATCTTGTTCAAGGCGCTTTCTAATACGATCATTATTAACAGTAATGGCACCATAAGGATCGTCCGCACAATGAACATCTGAAAAATGTTTAAAGTCATCTGCGTCTATATCTCCATCATCATCAGCATCATCAAGATCATCAATTACGCCATCGCGATTCGCATCCAAATCCCTGAACCATCTTTCTATCCTATCCACAGAATCAACTCCGGCCTCCTGACAAAAAGCTCTAAATTCAGGCCAATTCACTCGCCCATCATGATTTCTATCCGCAGCATTAAGCAAAGTTCCCAAATCAGCAGAAACTTCACTTTCAAAAAGCCTTCTTATATGATCCGATAAACCCATTTTTAGCTATTTATTATACTATATTATACAATAAATAGCGCGAAAGATCAATAATCTACAAAGCCTTAATCATATACCCTGCCTTACTCAAACTATATCCAAATTTCTTATAATAATCCCGAACCCCAACACCGCTTATAACGGCAATTTTTTTATATCCGGCATTTTTTGCAATTTCCTCAGCCTTCTCAATCAATTTTCTTCCCAACCCCAAATGTTGCGCGCCACTCCCCTTCTTATCAACCGGCGTTTGTATGCCATAAGTATGTACTTCACGAATAATCGTAGAACCGTTTAATTCCGGAAGATAATTTTTATCAAATTTTACCTTACTTGATGGAAAACGAAGACGCAAAAGTGAACACAATTTATCTTTTTTAACATCGTCAAAGCTCAAGAAAAATTCCTTTCCTTTAGACGCATTAAATTCAAGTACTTTCATTTCCAAATTCTCCGGATTTATAACTTCATCTTTTATTTCACGACACCTTACGCATCTGCATTTTAAGCCCTTTCTAGCCATTTCTTTTTGAGCATATTCACGCAAATTTGATAATTTCGGCCCGGCCAAAATTGACGTTGAAGGGATATCGCGATACAAACGCGTAATACGCACATATTTAGGCAAATTCGATTTAACTTTTACCAAAAGATCAATCATTTGCTTATCTGTATATGGCTTATAGCCGCCATTTTTCCATATATTAGCAAGCACACTTCCGGGTACAACTACGCACGGATAAATTTTCAACCAATCAGGTCGAAAATCAGCATTATCAAAAAGTTCTTTAAACATTTTCAGGTCACGTCGTAAATCGCTTCCCATAAGTCCGGGCATCATATGACAATTTATTTTAAACCCGGCATCTTTAAGCATTCGAATCGCATCAATTGAAGCCTTAACGCCATGTCCGCGTAAATTTTTCTTCAAAACGTCATCATATAAAGTTTGAATTCCAAGTTCAACTTTTGTCACGCCAAGTTTTCTTAAATATTTCACCTCATCAGTATTAACATAATCCGGTCTTGTCTCAATGGATAAGCCAATACAACGATTATTCGATTTCTCATTTATCAATTGTGCTTCTTCGAGATTTTTGGATTTTTTTGGATAATTTAACGCATCATAAACAGCTTTAACGAATTTTGTTCGATATGACTTTGGATAAAAAGAAAAAGTTCCCCCGGCAATAATCACATCTATTTTTGAAATTGAATGACCGGCTTTATCAAGACTATCCAAACGTGTTCTCGTTTGATTAAAAGCATCAAATTTGTTCAAAATCGCACGCATAATCGCAGGTTCATTAGACAAATAGCTCTTTGGCATGCCCTTTTCCGTCGGACAAAAAACACATTTCCCGGGACACGGATATTCCTTTGTTATAACGGTTATCGAAGCAATTCCGGAAAGTGATCTAACTTTCCCCTTTCTTATAATTCTAAAAAACGCCTCGTCAGATTTAATCTCGCGCTTTTTAATAAGGCTTTTATATGCCTTGATCAAACCCATATTTTTTGGCGCGGAAATCTTATATTTCTCGCAAAATTTATTTTTAAAATTACTTAAGGATTTCTCGCTTGAAATACCCTCTTTTAAGGCTTGTTTAACGAAAGTTTTTAGAATATCATTCATATGAAAATTATATCTTATGAAAGACAAAACAGCCAGAGAGTTATTGGAAAAAGTAAAACTGGATTACGCTTTAATAAGCGAAGATTTTGCCAAAACTCGTGAAGACGTTTGGCCGGAATTCGAACGCTTTAAAAGATATATTAAAAAAACTGATGCAATTGCAGATGTTGGATGTGGCAGTGGCAGACTTCTTAAAATACTTGGCGAAAACGTAAATTATACAGGCATCGACAATAACGAAAGCTTGCTTGCGGAAGCCAAAAAAAGGTTTGGAGACAATAAATTCATACTTGGAGACATGCTGGAAATTCCACTTAACAGTTCAAGTCAAAATATCGTTTTTAGTATTGCGGCAATGCACCACATCCCGTCAAAAGGCCTTAGAAAAAAAGCATTCCGAGAAATACATAGAATTTTAAAACCTGGAGGAATTCTTGTAATCATGGTCTGGGATCTTTTCCAAAGAAAACATATTTTAAAAATCTTAAAAAGTCTTTTCAGCGCACAATACGACTTCAAAGACATATTTATAAAATGGGGAAACACAGAAGTAAAAAGGTATTATCACGCGTTTACACCAGGAGAAATAAAATGCCTTTTAAACGAAACGGGCTTTGGCATTATTGAAACAACTTACACAAAAAATATCTGCATAATAGCGCGCAAAATATGAGCGAAAGAATATTTATTTTAGGCGTCCCTTTTGATAAAAAAACAAAACAAGAAATTTTAGACATTCTCTTAAATTGGCTCAAAGAAGATAAAAAACGCCATATCGCAACTCCAAACCCGGAATTCATACTCGAAGCGCAAATAAATTCACACTTCAAAGAAATATTAAATAAAACTGATTTAAATATTCCAGACGGAATAGGAATTTTATGGGCATCAAGCTACGCTCAAAATCCAAAATTATTAAGAGGAATTGGACTTTTAATTTCAATTTTATTCCACCAAAAATCGTGCAAAAAAATTCTAAAAGAAAGAGTAAGTGGAGCTGATTTGATGCTTGATATATGCGAAAAAGTCACAAACACACCGCATAAAATATTTTTGCTCGGCGCACGCGAAGAAATCGCCCAAAAAGCTTCTGAAAATCTGCTAAAACACTTCCCTGCTCTAAAAATAGTTGGCGCATATGAAGGAAATCCTGACGAAAAAAATCTCTTAGAAAAAATCAATGACTCAAAAGCCGATATTCTTTTTGTGGCTTATGGCGCACCAAAACAAGAAATTTGGATTCATGAAAATTTACCAAAATTAACACATATAAAACTAGCAATGGGAGTTGGCGGCACATTTGATTTCATCGCTAAATCAAAAAAACGCGCACCAAAATTTATGAGAAATATTGGGCTCGAATGGCTTTTTCGTCTCGTTCAAGAGCCAAAACGAATAAAACGCATTTGGAATGCTGTCATCAAGTTTCCCTATACCGTAATGAAAAAACGCTAATTACTTCTTTTTCTTTTTACCAACGCTCTCAAGAAAAGGCGAAACATAAGACATTAACCCACTTATAAACTTAAGAGGGCTAATCAAGATCCCATTCACCTTATCAACAAGCTCCTCAACGTCGCTGATGACTTTTGAAGCATCACGAAGAATAAAAATAATATAAGCGAGAGTAATTGAAACAAAAATCGTAAAAATAATAGCAGAAAGCGCAAGTGCTAAATAAAGAACGTCTAGTGAGGAGTTAATCATTTTTAAAATTTTATTTTATATATATTTATTATACCAGATTTAGAGGAATTTAACAATCTTTTAGCTCAACAACTTCTTCAAGATCTCATTTATTACAACCGGATTCCCCTGCCCTTTCAGCTCTTTCATGGCTTGCCCAACAAAAAATCCAAACAATTTATCCTTTCCGGATTTATATTCGGCAACAACATTCGGATTCGCTTCAACAACCTTCCTACAAACGGCATCAATCGCACCCATATCAGAAACCTGCTTCAAGCCTTTTTCATTCACAATTTCATCCGGATTTTTGCCTGTATAATACATTTCTTCAAAAATATCACCCTTTGCCATATTCCCGGAAATTACGCCTTCTTTAACTAAATCGAACAATTTTGCCAAATGCTCAGCCTTCACTTTTGATTTATTTATAGACAAATTCTCATCATTCAAATGTTTTAAAAATATACTAGTAATAAATGAAGCAACTTTTTTTGGCTCTTCTTTTGTGCTCGCAACAACCGCTTCAAAATATTTTGCCATATCAATATCAAGCGCGATAAGCTCTCCTTCATGTTCAGAAACACCCATTCCAACATATTTCGCACGCTTTTGATCCGGAAGTTCAGGCACTTGAACCTTTAATTCATTAATGTATTTGTCATCAACGATAATTGGTGGCAAATCCGGTTCAGGAAAATATCTATAATCCGCATCACCTTCCTTGCTTCTCATAACATACGTAGCCTGCTTTTCATCGTCCCAACCAACGGTCATATTTCCTTCCAACGGTTCACCTTTTTTATCCAAATCAACCTGTCTTGAAAATTCATAATCAATCGCAGAGGCAAGTGCTTTAAAAGAATTCAAATTTTTAATTTCAGCTCTAAAATTCAATTTTGTTTCACCTTTTTTGCGAATCGAAACGCTAGCATCAAAACGCATCATTCCACGTTCCATATCCGCATCCGAAGAACCAACATATCTCAAAATTGTCTGAAGCTCTTTTGTATATTCAACAGCCTCTTCCGCAGAACGAATATCCGGTTCAGACACAATCTCCATCAATGGCACGCCAGAACGATTATAATCACACAAAGAACCGCCGGGAACATGCATAAGCTTCCCTGCATCATCTTCAAGATGCAAACGCGTAATTCGAATGTTTTTTATCTTACCTGCCTTTGAAAGCGGTTGATCGTATTGTGAAATCTGAAAACCTTTTGGCAAATCCGGATAAAAATAATTTTTACGATCAAATTTTGAAAATTTCTGAATTTCGCAGTTTAAAGCTAAAGCCGCAATCATGCCTTTTCTAAGCGCTTCTTTATTAACAACCGGAAGCTGACCAGGAAAACCCATGCAAACAGGGCAAACATTTGTATTAGGCATACGCCCTGGATCGTTTTTGCACGAACAAAACATTTTCGACTTCGTCGAAATCTCAGCGTGCACTTCAAGACCTACAACAACTTCATAATTTGGATCAATCATATGCTCATTATAAAGTCACGGGCTCGACTTCGCAAATCTGCTTTTGTGGAATTATTTTTTATAACAATGTTAGGACTTTTTGAAAACTTTTGAATAGCTAAAACTTGCTTTAAATAATCAATCGGAAATTTCTTCCCATATCGCTTAAATATAAACTTTTCATCACATTCAATATGGACCAAAACATCAATCAATTTTTTAAAAATCTTTATATCAAAATCAATAAATTCAAGAAAAATCACGCGCGATCCCGATGTTTTTATTCTACCAACTATTTCTTTAACTAAAATTGGATAAAACTCGTCTAAAAAACGCTTAAAATCCGCATTATTTTCTATAAAATGCTTACGCAAACGAGTTCGCAAAACAGTTCCATTTTCATCCAAATAAGCCTCTCCAAAAATATCTTTAACTAATTTAGCACCCTTACCGCGCGACTCATACATTTTATGCACAATCTTATCTGAATTTATATGCATAGCGCCAAATTTTTCACACATATTACAAAAAGTCGTTTTCCCGGATCCGATCTTGCCGGAAACGCCAATAATAAGGTGTTTCATAATTATTTACTTTGACTTTGACTGATTAATCAACATGTTTGCCAAAAGGTCTTTGAGGGACTTATGATCTTGAAAATTTCTATGTTCCATATATTCATCTTGATGCTTCAAAATAATCCTTTCAATACGCGCAGGATTGCTACAGTCTTTCAAGGTAATTGGCGTACCTGCCCCTATTTTCTCAACTCTTATATCTCCATAATTCAAAATAGTCTGCCAAAAACCCTTGATTGCATAACTCACACCTTCAATCATATGATATTCAACTCTATTGGTAGTTACATCAAAAATACTGTCTGACTTAATTGAAATCACGCTCGTGTTTGTAATTAAAAAAACATCATAATACCAGCCATAAAGCTCATAACAAACTTTAATAAGTCCAACAAGCATCCATATCAAAACGGGAATAAGAAGTGCCGGAAAAAATATAAAAAATAAGCCCGGCAAAATAAATCCAAGAAAAGTAACACGAACCATGGTTTTCCAGATTGTAACAACACTAACATGTGCAACTGAATGAATTTTTTCCCCTTTTTCAAGGTATTCACCGAAAAAGAAATTTGCGAGTTTCATATCAATAAAAATTACACAATAAGAGTACTATAAACATATCAACTTGTAAATAATGCCTCTCAAATGTAAAGTCTAAAGTATGAATAAAAAACTAAAAATTGCTCTTATATTTTTGCTGGAAATAGCCATAGACGCTGTCGTGATCTTCGGCATTTTCTTTTTAATAAAAACATATGTCATATCCCCTTTTGAAATATATGGACCATCAATGTGCAACACATTTAACTTCATTGATGGAAAATGCAATTCCGGTTACGGCGAATATATAATTATAAATAAACTGGGAGAAATTAAACGTGGCGATGTTGTAGTTTTTCATCCACCACATGAAGAAGAATATTATATAAAACGCGTCATAGGCCTACCAAACGACACAATTTTAATAAAAAACGGCGAAATATTTCTTAAAGAAAATAATAAAGAATACAAATTCGTTGAACCGTATTTAAGCCGAGAGAATCACGGAAACACAACGACTTTCGGCATAAAAAGGACTGAATTCAAAGTTCCTGAAAACTCATATTTCTTAGTTGGCGACAACAGGTTGATGAGCACAGATGGAAGAACATGCTTTAAAGACCCATCGTCAAACGGCTGCAGCAATCCGGACAATGCTTTTGTACCGGAAAAAAACATCCAAGGAAGAGCGTGGGTAGCACTTTGGCCGATCAACAAAATGCAAATCGTACCTCGAATTGGAAATTACGACTTCAAAGAAATGTAAGCCTCTATTAAAAGCATAACAATAACGAGCAAAAGCCCGCTTAACCAATTCAAAACACCAAGCAATTGAAGGGCTAAGCTTATTATAACTATCAAGCTAAGCATGACGCCCTGTCTGAGAGAAATATTTATATGCTTGTAATAAATTTCATTTTTATATATCCAAACACGAAAATAAAATCCAAGAATCGTAAAAGTACACATCAAAGCAATAAAGAGCGTAAGGAAAAAGAAAGTCATAGCCATACCGGTTGATTCAAAAGGATTGAGCTTTGTTAAAGTTATAAAAAAACCAAGCCAAGCAATTACCCCTGCAATCCCAATTGTTGTTAAATATTTTATATGTGACATATGAATTATATTAATTATTTATTATTTATACTCTTTAAATGCCCAATTAAATACAGCGCTAAGCCGAATAACAAAGCAAACCCAAGAACATATAGCATCTGATTTTTAAACGAATTAACTATAAAATCTATTATATTTCTAACTTCCGGAATGTATTTTTCAGGAAAACCAATATTGCTAATATCTATATATGACGAAAGGATGGAAACGGTTTTATAAAAAACGAGCGCATTAAAAGATACAATAAAAAATACAACGCCGAGCCACTTAAACCCTCTAGAGAATGGCTTCCATAAAACAAGAAGTATAAGAAGACAAAGTATGGCAAGAAACATAAAAAACGCCTGAGTTAAGACTGAAAAACCCTGTATTGCTTGAAAATTCTGGAGTACGGGAGTGGCATCAATTTCAACAGAACTCGCTTTGCTTTTGAAAATCTCATCAAAATTTTTCTGCATTTGAGACACAAATCCTTTTTTATAAAAATCAGTATCGGGCTTCACACATGAAGGCAAATCTTTAAAAACTATTTTCTGACCAACTTCACACTTTGGTATTTTTTTATCAAAAAGTTCATTTGTAAAATTAATTATAAGAACATCGAAATAAGGTTTTAAGGAATCAAATTGTATTGTTATTTTTGTTTTACCATTACCTCTCAAAATCCCATCGACTTGAGAAGTAACACCTCTCACAATAGTCTGAAAAGCAGTAACGGGAATATCTTTTTTAAAAAGCTCGAATAACTCGTCACGCGTAAAATATTTTCCAAGCATGTCATTATCTTGACTCACCATTTCTTCAATCAAAATAGGGACACCTTGATTATAAACATTATTGAGTAGAGGCCCTTCATAAAAATCGTAATTAAAAATAGTATTATAAAAACCAAAAAATATAGTCGCAGGAACAGAAAAAACAAGAAGAACCACAACAAGAACAAAAGCTAAAAATTTCCTAAACATGAATCAATATTATCCCAAATTCGAATCAATGAAAAGACCGTTTATTGGAGAAATGTCATTTAATTTATCAAAACCTGATTCAGGAACAACTTTCCATCTAACTTCCCTCTCAATTCTTCCAGGCAGAGTAAAACCCGCGGCCTTTTTATGTCCACCACCACCAAAAAGTTCAGCAACCTTAACCAAATCCACATCATCACGTACAGTCCTCATAGACCCTTTAACAGTTGTTGCAGTTTCATGAAGCAAAATAGCAAATTTAATACCCGGAATTGAGCTCATCTTTTCGATAATTCCACCTGATTCTGAAGGCAAAGCATCACAATCTTCAAAATCTTTTTTAGTAAGAACCGAAATCGCAACATTATCTTTATTCACTCGCAAAGCCTCAAGAGCCTTTCCCCATAATTTTAAGGTGGAAATTGGCACGTTCCTAAACATATTTTTAATTATAACCTGCATTTTTGCACCTGCAAAAGTAAGCTCTGAAGAAATTTTAAAAACTTCGTTTGATGTATTTGAATGCATAAAACTACCGGTATCATTATAAATTCCGGTAAGTAAGCAAGTTGCAATATGAGACGTAATTTTAACTCCCATAAATTGAAAAAACTTATAAACAATAACACTTGCAGATGCTGCCTTTTCATCAATTAAATTAATTGCCCCGGCAATACCGTTGTTTGAAGCGTGATGATCTATTAAAATTACAGGAACGCCATCAGGCAATTCATAAGAAACCATTTTAACATCAGCAATATCAGGCAAAATTACCAAATCATAAGCGGATGGATTGAATTCTTTTGTAAATTTTTTGACTTCAGGCAAAAACCCAAATCTATCAGAAGGCACATCAATACAGGCCAAAGTACATGATTTACCAATAGAAGTAAGCATAAGTGAAAAAGCGCACGCACAACCGAGCGTATCTCCGTCTGGCCTTTTGTGAGCCATAATAAGGATATTCTCTGATTTATCTATTAATGTTTTTGCTTGTGCAAATTCGTCCATCTTACGATCTTTTTAAGGTGCTGCTTCGCAGCGTTTTTATTTATATCCGCCTGTGTTCGCCTACGGCGAACGGCGTGTAAGGGGTGAATTATAGAAAGATTTAAAAATAAAAGCAAGGTGTAGTATTATTAGACCATGGCATACAAAATTATATTCTTTGGAAGCTCAGAATTTGGAATACCAATCGTAAACGAACTTGGTAAGAATTCCGACTTTGAAATAATGGCAATTGTGACTCAACCAGATAAACCCGTAGGACGCGGACAAAAGACAGCTCCAACTCCAATAAAAGCCTTTTATGAAAGTCGTTATCCAGTTTTAACGCCTGAAAAAGTAAAAAATAATAAAGATTTCGAAAAAATAATCGACGGACTAGCGCCAGATTTTATAATAACAGCCGCATACGGACAAATAATGCCACAATCCATGCTAAGCCTCGCAAAAATCGCTCCAATCAACGTACATACATCGTTATTGCCAAAATATCGCGGAGCATCCCCTATTCAAGAAGCAATTTTGAATGGAGACAAAGAAACCGGCGTCACTATTATGGAAATGAATGATAAATTAGACGAAGGAGATATTTATATAATCAGAAGAATTCCAATTGAAGAAAAAGATAATGTAGAAACTTTAAACAAAAAACTAGCAATTTTAGCATCACAAATGCTCCCACCTTCCCTACTTGATATAGCGGATGGAATATTAAAAAAAATTCCTCAAAATAGTGCACTCGCGTCATATTGTGAAAAAATAGCAAAAGAAAGCGGAAAAATAAACTTCAAACAAATGACTGCAGAAGAAATTTTAAGAAAAATACGAGCTTTTTATGGATGGCCTGAATGCTGGACACAATTTAATGGGAAAACTTTAAAAATAAAAGACGCAGAAATAGCGGAAAATAAAGAAAAAACACCTCCGGGAAAAATAATTTTCCTTGATAAAAACACAATAGCGATCGGGACAAAATCAAAATTGCTCATTCCAAAAACAATACAAATAGAAGGCAAAAGCGAAATGCCAATTAAAGATTTCATCAACGGCCAACGAAAACTACTAACTACTTCGCAGGAGTTGTAGCGGGTTTTTGCTGATTAGGCTGATTTTTCAATACATACGGGCCAGGAGGAGTTAAACCTTTTTCCGGTAAAATTGATGTTATTGCACTTTCAGCAGATTTAAAAGAAACATCAAGTCTAGCTCCACCTACAACTGCTTGAATTGAAGATGCAATAGCATTCTTATAATAATCGTAATCAAGCACTAAAACGCTATCAGCAACTCCGGTTTGATATGCAAAAGCCGCATAAACAGCATCAGCTTTCTGCTCCGGAATAAGATCAATACGACTTGTTGGCTTATGAGTTTTTGAATTATAAGCTTGAAGATTCTTTTTCGTTGTCAAAAATTGAATAAGATTCCAAGATTCTCTTTGATATTTCGAATTTCTGGAAACCGTTTCAGCGTAATAAGAAGCAAGAGTTGTAGGTTTTTTTGTACTCAAAGCAGGATCCTCAACCTGTGGCAATTGCCCAATTTGAACAAAAGCTGAATCCATAACAGGCTGATTCTTGCCTTTCAAATCCTTAATTTTATCAGATATTTTCTGATAATAATCAGAAAAACCAAATATCATCGAAACCTTTCCTCTAGCAAAAGCATCAATTTCTTTATCGGAACCAACTGACTGAGCAATGTATTGATTCCATGAATAATTCGCCTTTGTGGAATCAGCAAAAGAAGTATAAAGATTTAAGGCGCTAAGTCCTGGGGCTTTTGGATTATTATCAGCATCCATACCTTGCTGTGAAGCAATCGTGGAAGCTGTGTAATTTTCGTTATAAAATTTAGTTTCATATTGCAACATCAATGCATACAGAATTTCAATCGCATTATTTATATTATCAGCACGCCCAAGAGCAGCGCCGGAAACTTCAAATCTTTCAGCACTATTATTGGATTTTGTAAGCTTTGCGACGTCCTGTAGAAGAGCATTCCAAGTTACGGCAGGTTTTCCTCTTTCAGGAATTTTATCCAAAAAATGAGCCTTATTATAATAAACGGCTAATGAATCAACAAACATCGGCAAGCCATAAATTTGTAAAGTCTTCACACCGGCAGCATCTGTGAAAGGTCTAATCAAATCCTTTTCCGCAACATAAACGAATGTATTTTTAAAAGTTTCTATCGTCATTATCGTAGGTGACATCGGATTTATTTTCTTTTGATGTTTTGCAATCCAAGTATTTGGCATAGAAAAAATATCAGGACCACCGCCCTCAGCAAGCTCATTTAATATTCGATCTTCATACTTTTTAAGATCTGTAAATTGAACATAGTTTATTTCCACCAATTGATTCCCGGGAAGCGCTTTAAATTCATCAAAAAACGGCTTCATAACATCAATGGAATCGTTCATTTTATAATACGTCAAAACAACTTTTTTAGGCGGAACATAAGCCTGTTGACTTTCTTTCGCACGACATCCGGAAAGCACAAACATCATCGAAAAAACCAAAAAAATAGAAACGTATTTTTTCATATTTGAGGGGTTCATATTTTAATTTTGTTATTAAGTTTTAAATTTAGTTTTAAGTTTTTTGATTGTGGCTTTAAGATTTAAAATGTGGTTTTGACTTTTGAGTTTTGCCTTTTGAGTTTTATTTACACTTATTATAACGCTTTACCGGGCAATTTTCACACTCTTCTGATTTTCCACAATTACGAGATGTATTAAAATAAGCCGCCGACATAAGTCTTTTAATATCCTTTGATTTACACTTAGTACAAGCCAAATCAAGCTTTCTACCTGACAGAACAAGCTCTTCAAAAACAGTTAAACACTTCTCACATTGAAACTCAAAAATTGGCATATTTCTATTATACCTTGCCTTTATTTGAACGCAAACCTTGAAGGAAATATTTTTTGGAAAGAGCGTAATAATAAAAATAATGCCAATGACGGCCACCTTTTTTACGTAAAAAATCAAAAACAGCCACAACCGGCTTTGAACCTATACAGCCAAAAATTGTTCTTTTAATAAAATTCGGATATTTATTTAATTCCGGATATTTTTTATGAAGAATATGTAGAGAAGAACCAATCAACTTCATTCGCGACTCAAGCGAGCTCTCTTCAAGTGGATGAAAATGATAGGCAAGAGCTTTTGGATTGTAATAAATAACAAGTTTTTTATTTTTTGTAAGGCGATAACCAAATTCAATGTCCTCCCAACCATATTCCTGAAAACTTTCATCAAAACGCATATCTTTCAAAAACGATCTCTTAAAAGACAAATTCGCATAAAAAAAGTTAAAATCAGCGGTCTTCTTGCCGGAAAGCTTTTCATATGCGGTTAAATGCCCACCAAATTTTCCAAAAATAAGCGAACCGTTGTTCATAAATTCAACATAAGGCGTTCTTTCAATGCGAGGATCCATCAAGATAAGTCCAAGCACAGCTTCATTTTCTTTTATATACTGGCGATGAAACTTCATGTGCTCGGACAAAAGATTGGAAGTGGGCAAAATATCGTCATTAATAAGCAAAACGATATCGCCTTCAGCGTTATCAAGACCTTTATTGCGCGCAACGCCTTGTCCAAGATTTTTTTGATAAAAATATTTTATCTGAACAGGAGTGTCTTTAGCGATTTCATCAACAACATCTCTTGCAACTGCCGAACCACCATCATTAATCACAATTATTTCATATTCCGATTTAACAAAATTCTGATTAATAAGGCGCTCCAAACATTCACGTAAAATGTCCGGACGATTAAAGGTTGGTATAATAACGCTGATCTGCATGCCACAATACTACTCCTCAACTTCCTTCAATACAACGTCTTCAACCTTACCATCCTTTGATTTAAGCCAATCAAGGACGTTCAAACTATCAAGGACAATCTCCGTCATATACTTCTTCTCTCCGCGATGATCATCAAACGCTCGATTCATTAAACGACCTTCAAGATAAACTCCCATCCCCTTCTTCAAAATCTTTACGCAGGTATCGGCCATTCCCTGCCACGCAACGATTCTTTGATAATCAGTTGTGTGAGATTTTTGTCCATCTGAGCTTTTCCAATCGCGATTTATCGCAACCGGGAAAAAGCACACATTTTTTCCTGTAGTTGTTGTACGCTGCTCAGGATCAGCGGCCAATCTTCCGATCAGCATAACCTTATTCATGCTACGCATAGAAATTGGGTTAAATAATATTAACCGGATTTTAGCGCATCGAGATTAAATTCCTCTAAACCAAACTTAAATTTTTCATAAACTCTGAAATATGATAGGCTGTAAGCGCATGTTCACAGGAATAATTAAAGAAATCGGCACAGTTTTGGATGTCAAAAAAATCGGCAAAAACCGCATATTTAAGATTACGGCAAAATTACAGAATAAACTCCAAATCGGATCTTCAATTGCAATAAATGGCACCTGTACGACAATAATAAATAAAACTCCAAAATATTTTGAATTTGAAATAATGCCCGAAACTCTTAATAAAACAAACCTAGAATCGTTAAAAGCTAATTCAAAAGTAAATCTTGAGTCCTCTTTGAGGCTTGGAGATGACATTAGCGGACATTTTGTTCTTGGACATGTTGATGCAACTGCGAAATTAAAAAAACTTAAAAAATATAAAGATTATTCAATTTTTGAAATCGAAACACCAAAACAACTTAAAAAATTTATTGCATTAAAAGGAAGCATAACGATAAATGGAATAAGCTTAACCGTGTCAGAAGTAAAAGAAAAAACCTTTGAAGTATCATTAATCCCCTTCACCTTAAAACACACAACTCTCGGCACAATAAAAGAAAGAGACAAATTAAATATAGAAGTCGACGTATTCGCCAGATACATGGAAAATTTTAAACAAAATGTCAAAATTTGAACCAAAAATACCGATAAGCAAAACCAATAAAAACCTAAAAATAGGCATTATACTGCCATATTTCAATGAACATATTGGGCTAAAACTTTATAAAAAAATTCATGAAACTCTTGTTGAAAACGGAGTCAAAAAAACAAATATTAAGCTTATTCGCGTTCCAGGCGCGCTTGAAATTCCATTCGCAGCACTACAAATGGCAAAATCAAAAAAGATTGATTCAATAATAGCAATTGGCGCAGTAATTAAAGGGAAAACCGACCATTATTATAACGTCAGCAAAGAATCTTATCGCGGACTCATGGATATATCTTTAAAATATGAAATCCCGATTATAAACGGAATATTAACAGTAAATAACGAAAAACAAGCGCTTGAAAGAATCAAAAATGGAGAACTTTATGCTAAAAGCGCAATCTTGATGAGCAACTTGAAAGTTGTATAATTACATCAACATAACCCTCTTTCAATATGAAACATCGAACTTTAAAAGATCTAAAAGACGTAAAGGGAAAACGCATTTTAGTTCGCGTTGATTTTAACGTACCAGTAGATGAAAAAGGAAATGTAACAGAAGATTCGAGAATCAGAAAAGCTCTTCCAACAATAAAACACCTTCTTGATAAAGGCGCAAAACTCATTCTCATGAGCCATTATGGAAGACCTGAAGGGCAAGTCTTAGATGATTTTAGATTAAATCCAGCGGTCTCTACGCTTGAAAAATTACTTGGCAAAAAAATCCGAAAACTCGATGAATGCACAGGAGGATTCGTACAAAAAGTTGTAAAAGAAATGAAAGACGGAGATGTTGTTTTGCTTGAAAACACAAGATTTCATCCCGGAGAAGAAGGAAATCACCCAGATTTTGCAAAAGAACTCGCTTCACTCGGTGAAATTTACGTTAACGACGGATTTGGCGTCATACATAAAGCTCACGCATCTGTTTCAGGGATTACGCAGCACCTTCCTTCATACATGGGACTTCTTGTCGAAAATGAACTTAAATACCTAACACATCTTATGGAAGAGCCGAAAAGACCATATACAATCGTAATGGGTGGCGCAAAAATTAAAGATAAAATTGGACTCATCAAAAACTTAATGAAAAAAGCTGATTACATTCTTATTGGCGGAGGAATCGCAAACACATTTTTAGCCGCTCAAGGTTTTGATGTAGGGCAATCCCTATGCGAAAAAGACAAGATTCAAGTAGCACAAGAAATACTAATTGCAGCTGAAAAGTTAAAAGTAGAAATCATTCTGCCGTCAGACGTTGTTGTCGCAACCTTGCCAAGTGATAACGCTGTCACAATGGACATTCCGGTTGAAGACGTTGAGGGTGATATGAAAATTTTCGATATTGGTTCAAAAACAACAGAAAAATATAAAAAAATCCTCGAAAAATCCAAAACAATTTTCTGGAATGGGCCAATGGGGTTATATGAATACAAGCCATTCGGAAAAGGAACAAAAGAAATTGCAGCAGCAATAGCAAAAAACAAAGGAACAACAGTCATAGGAGGCGGAGACTCTGTTGATGCTCTCAAAAGATTCAAATTCGACGAAAAGCATTTCTCACATATTTCAACAGGTGGAGGCGCGTCTTTATCGTTCCTTGAAGGAAAAGAATTACCCGGAGTAAAAGCTCTTATCGAGAAATAAAACTTTTGCCGGCAATTTTTCCCTCTACAAATAAACGATTCTTTGCAAATCTTTCACGTGAGTTATAAATAATTTTTCCACGATTAGATTTTTGCAAAGACGGTTCTGGAGCCAATGTTTTCACGGAAAAAGGCCTCGACGGCATCCCATCAATCAAAAGCTTAATATAAGCGCTATATTTAGGCAAAAACATAATATCATCCGTAGAAACAGCTTCACCAAATTGAGACGAAATGATTTCCGCATCGGTAAATCCTGATTGAAAAGCAACAATCGTCCCAACGTTACCAAAAATGGCATCACGCGCAGATTCATGCATTTGTGAAATATACTGGTTAGCAAGCGTTAAATTAAGCTTATATTTTCTCGCCTCAGATAAAATATTTGAAAAAGCATCAGTCGCAAAATTCTGAAATTCATCAATATATAAATAAAAGTCGTTACGCAAATTTTCTGAAATATCAGCCCTGCTCATCGCATCAATATAAAACTTTGTAATCAAAATCGAGCCCAAGAAAGCACTCGCGTCCTCCCCTATTTTGCCTTTTGATAAATTAATTATTATGATTTTTCGATTATCCATAATAAAACGCAAATCAAGCTTTGTTTTTGGCTGACACAAAATATTTCTAATAATCGGATTTGCGATAAATTGACCAACTTTATTAAGAATCGGTGAAACAATTTCCGGCCTTTTTGATATTTCAAAATCGCATCCTTCAGCTGAAAAATAATATTTTGTCGAAACAAATCATCTTGAAAAATTCTTATCAAAGACATCAAAGTTGAATCCGGAATTTCAAGTAAAGTCAAAATCGCATTTCGTAAAATATACTCAAGGCGTGGACCCCAACTTTCAGCATACATCTTCTTAAAAACTCCAACAATTCCTGAAGCAACAATCGGAGTCAACGAATGATTCTTAGCCTCAAAAATATTAAAACCAATTGGAAAGTCCAAATCACATGGATTAAAAAAAATAACGTCATTAATACGATTTGCAGGCACAAAATCAAGGATGTTCTCAGCCAAATCTCCATGCGGATCAATGAGTCCAAAACCATTCCCAGCCTTTATATCCGAAATCATCATATTTTTAATCAAAGTCGACTTACCCATCCCAGTTTTCCCAAGAATATAAACATGGCGACGTCTATCTGAAGGCAAAATTCCAACTTTTTTATTAACATCACGAAAATTCGTTTCACCCAAAATCAAATCTGAATTCAGAAGATTGCTCGGCGGCGACAATGTTTTTGATTTAACATAAGAGATTCCGGGGATTGAAATATCTATCCCCGGCAAATGCCATATTGTAGCCAATTCTTCAATATTCAAAATAAAATCGCATTCATGATCAACAACTTTAAAACTATTCAAATATGGCAAATTAAACTGATAAAACGACGAAGCTATTTGAAAAATCTGCGCACGCGTACTACTAAAAATCTTTATTGAAACTTCAAACATAGGCTTACTCACTTTATCAATTGCAGCATCCGCCTTACTCTCACGCTCATGAATGCGCGACGTCTTTTCTTCAACATCATCAATATGGGTTTTTAGCTTTATTTCGGCCAAAAGCCCAAAAACAAAAAATAAAATATAAACCGGAAAAAACACAATTTTATAAATACATTTACGTGTACAAAATGCATTTATAAAACTCTTTGCAACAAACTCAAAATTCATCAACGCGTTACGACCATACATTCGTATACATTTCATGTATTTCCGCCTCATAGAATCACCAAGAGGCTTTATCTTTATCTCAACGCAAGAACCAGTAATTTTCGATAAAGAAGATAAAATAGCAGCAATCGGATCAATATAAACACGCTTGATCCTATCTTCAAACTGCGGATAACGTTTTATAGGAAAAATGTCGGTAAAATTAAGCGCCAAATTCATAGAGAAATCACCAAGCTTAAAACCATCACACTCAAAATCATCCATGCAAACAATTTCTGCATCAGGATAGTGCGCATAAATTTGCGCTTCCAAGAACGGCAAAACGCCATTATCCGCCTTCACAAAAAATATAATTTCCCCACCAATATTCGCGATATAAAGTCCAACAATGGATTCCACGGCATGTAAAGCAGCAAAAACCTGCTCAGCGGAAATTGGACCGATTTCTGAATTTCTTGGTACGTATATGCGAAAAACCCGCACTTTATTGCTAGGACTGCTCAAACGATTTAATAAAAATTTAATCTTTTTTACAGAAAAATTTAATGCAAAAATTCCGGTAACGAATATCAAGTAAATGATCAATGTTCGTACCAAAATTTCAATTAAGCTCTGCATTTAATTTATCCAAATAAACCTGAAGAAATATTGTAGCCGAAATTGAATCTTTAAGCCCTTGTTTGCGACTTTTCCTTATTCCGGCATCATTCATATATTTATGCGCCTGAACTGTCGTATACCTCTCATCCTCCAAAATAACAGCAATATTAAGCTCATCCTTCAAACGGGCACAAAAGTCATCAACCTTTTCTATTATATTCGTTCTTTCACCTTTAAAACCAACGGGATAGCCCAAAACAATAGCTTTTATTGAATTTTCATCACAAATAGAAGCAATCTTCTCAAGGACTCCATCATAGCCATTATTTTCAATCGGATCACGCGGCAACGCAATTTTACAGTCAGAATCGCTTATAGCAACACCAACCCTCTTTAAACCAAAATCAATACCAAGTATTCGAGTTTTTTGCATGAAAAATTATTCCTGCGTAGCTTTGACCTCAATCTTAACATCCGCGTCTACGCCTTCGACAATTCGAACAGCAACATTAACTTTGCCGACATCTTTAAGGTGATCTTTAAGCAAAACCTGAGCCTCTGTAAGCTCAATACCATCTTGCTTTTTAATTTCATCAACGATATTTTGAGCTGAAATCGAACCAAATAATTTGCCTTTCTTGGAAGCTTTTTTCTCGAAAGTAATAACCAAACCTTCAAGTCTGGTTTTAACTTCCATGGCTTTTTTCTTCATCTCTTCGTGTTCAATAACCATTTTTTTCATTCTTCCTTCAGCAACCCTGATTCCACCGGGAGTAGCAACGACTGCCATAGCTTTTGGATATAAGAAATTGCGAAAATAACCGTCTTTTACACGTTTTAATTCGCCTCTTTTGCCGAGTTTCGGCACATTTTTTGTCAAAATTACCTGCATATTTAATTGTTTTAAAAATTATAGCGCCATAAATAAATACCCTAAAAATCCCTAGTTGTAAAGGCAATTTGTTAAAATTTTCCTAACAAAAAGCTAAACCGATCAGCACTAAATACCATTCCGGAAAGCTCGAAAACGTTAACATTTGGCCCATAAACATAATAATACATCGGCCTAAACAAGAAAATTCCAGGCATATCCTCTCTAAAAGTATTAACAATTTGAGACAATCTATCGGTTTTTTTACCTTTACCGGAAATTTCGCGCAGGCTCTCAATCAGCCTATCTGTTGAAGGATTAGAATAATTTGAAAAATTAAGCCCGCCTGAAGAGTCTTCGCGCTTTGCAATTTGACTTGAATGCCAAAATGAAAATAAATCCATATTATAAGAAAAACTTTCACCGGCAATCAAAGCGTCATAGCTACCGGCTTTAATTGCGTCATTAAAATCACCGGATTCAAGAGCAATGATTTCAGCTTTAACGCCAAGTTCAAGCCACTTTTGAGATATGTAATTTGAAATTTGAGTCATTTGATCATCAAGCTTTTGGTTCTGAGGATATTTTCTTATTAAAAGCTGAATAGATAATTCTTCACCTTCTTTGTTTTTACGATATTGATCACCTTTTTTAAGCTTAAAACCTTCATCATCAAGGTATTTTCCAGAAGTTATAATGTCATATTTATAAAATTTACCACTCAAATCAGCTTCAAAAATTCCTATCTTTACAGGATCATAACCTGGAAATCTTGCAACAAGCTCATCTTGATCAATAGATTTTGCAAGAGCTAACCTAACCTTCTTTTTACCAATAGAACCTTCGTCAGTATTAAAGAAAAGACCTGTATATTGAGGCAAAGTATAGCTAACAACTTTCATCATCGGATCAATTTTTAATACCTCAGATAATTCATAACTTGCTTTTGGAATAGCGTCCAAATCAGCAATATTCTTAATCAATAAATCATTATTAGCAAAAATCAAAAATATAATTTGACTAATATTTGGCTTTTGCCCATAAAAATCATCAAATCTATCAAAAACAACTTTAATTGCATTGTCGGAAGTTATTTTATAATCACTCATCTTAAAGATTCCAGTTCCAACAGGATTTCTATTAAAATCCGCACAATTTATTAAATCCTTAACCTCTTTATCTTTAAAAATATGATAAGGCAAAATACCGGTAACCATATCTGAAACAAGATACGAATTTGGGGATTTTAAACGAAAAGCAACGGTTTTATCATTAAGCTTTTCAATCACGACTCCATCAAACGCAGCTTTTATAATAGGATTTTGAAAATCCTCATGCTGAATAACATCATGATAAGTAAAATAAACATCTTGAGCTGTAAAAGTCTCTCCGTCGTGCCATTTAACACCATCTCTGACTGTGAATGTATAAAGCAATTTATCATCAGAAACTGTAAAATCCGCTAAATCAGACACAAAATCTTTCGTAACAGGATCATATTTAACAAGTCCGGAAAAAAGCAATCTCGACACATCACGATCAATCTCGTTCAAATCAGCTAAAACAGGATTTATACAACCAACTTTTCCAATGAGCCCTTCTGTATAAGTTTTATCGGAAACAGACGACGGTACATAAGAAATCGCAACTATCGCATATACAAAAACTGCAATAAAAACCACGCTCAAAACTTTTTCAATCAACGAATAAGTTTTCAGGGTCGCAAAAACCCATGAAAATATACGTTTCATATTTTTATTTTACGAATAAAATGGCCACTGAAAGGCCTGCAAACAAAACCGCAAAAATAATTGTAGCAATAAAAAGAACTTTTTCAGCTCCTCTTTTTGTATGATAAGTCGAACCAGTGCCACCAAATGACGCTCCAAGAGCGGCACCTCTTTGCTGAGACAAGATCGAAATCATGAGAAGGATTGAAACTACAATATGAGCGACTGATAAAATTGTTTTCATAATTAATCTTCTTTATGTGTAAATAAAATATGTTCAAACCAGTTTATAGCACCAAACGCAATCGAAGTCCACAGATAAGCACTTGTCGTTGCGATCGTAAAAGTAACATCCTGAAATTGTGCAACCCCGATAATGTATTTCACAAGCCATAAAACAAAGATATTCAAAACGATTATAAAAAGTCCGGCTGTCAAAAATATAAAAGGCAAAGCAAGTATTTTTAAGAAAGGTTTAACTATTGCGTTCAAAAAAGCAAAAATAAGTCCGGCAATAAGAAAAAACTTCCATCCACCCGTATACGTAACCTCTTTTATCAACAAAGTTGTCGCATAAAGCGCCAATCCATTGAGAAAAATATTTGTAATCGCTCTCTTTATCATAATTTTTATTTTCTAATACTAATTTTAACACTTTTCCCGTCCAAATCAACGCTCTCGCTCGCATCCCAAGCAAAATCACCTTTATCTTGAAGTTCAATCGCAAGAGTTTCTTTCTTTATATAATCAGCAAAATCAACAATCGCTTTCTTTATAACAGCATCTTCACATTCAGCGAAAACGTAGATTCTATCATTGACGTTATAATTGGCCTTCTTACGCATTTCCTGAATAAATCTGACAATGTCTCTGGCATAACCCTCGCTCGTGAGTTCTGGTGTAATATGTGAATCCAAAATAACGGTAATTCCGTCTGCGCTTTCAACGTCAACTTCACCGGCACCAATATAGCCAATCACAAATTCATCAGCATCAAGCGTAAATCCGGCGACTTCAAGCTTTCCATTATCTTTAATTTTAAATTCAAAGCGTTTGCATGCATCAATGATTTTTTGCGTATCAGAGCCATATTTTGGACCAATCGCACGTGAATTAACCGCAACAGTCTGTTTTATGTCACCGCCAACTTCCGTAACAAATTCAAGCGCTTTAACATTCAATTCCTCCAGAATAATATCGTTATACATTGCAATCGTTTTTGAACTTACAGAATGTGGAAGCGCAACCTGAATTTTTGATAAAGGCTGTCTGACTTTGATTCCGGCATTTGAACGACCGGCAAGACCAAGATTAACAATTGTTCTAACAACCTTCATCTGTTCATTCAAATCTTTATCAATCAATTTCTTATCGAATTTTGGCCAATCTTCCAAGTGAACGGATTCCTTTGCTCCCACGACTCCACTTGTAAGATTTTTATACATTTCATCAGCGGCAAATGGCGTAAACGGCGCAATCAATTTTGAAAATGTAACAAGCACGGAATAAAGCGTTGAATAAGCCTCCATCTTGTCCGTATCATTTTCAGATTTCCAAAAACGCCTTCTGCTTCTGCGAATATACCAGTTCGATAAATTATCAACAAAACCAATCGCAGGGCGACACGCCTTGCTCAAATTATAATCATCCATCGCAACCGTCACATCCGCAACAAGTGCATTCAATTCAGATAAAATCCATCTATCAAGAAGATTTTTTGGCTTAATTTTCAAATCAACTTCTTTTGGCTGGAAATTATCAATATTTGCATACATCACAAAGAACGAATATGTATTCCACAGAATCAATAAAAATTGCTTCAAAATTTCATCAACATGACGTTCGGAAAAGCGCACATCATCAGCCAAAACCGCAACAGAACTAAGTAAAAAGAAGCGAACCGCATCAACGCCTTTATTCTCAAAAAGCTCATTTGGATCAGGATAATTCTTTTTCCTTTTTGATAATTTTTCACCATTTGCAGCAAGCAAAATTCCATTTACGATAACGTTCTTAAACGCAGGTTCGTTAAATAAAATTCCGGCCAAAATATGAAGCGTATAAAACCATCCACGCGTTTGGTCCAAGCCCTCGGCGATAAATTGCGCAGGAAAATTATCTTCAAATTCCTTTTTATTTTCAAAAGGATAATGAAGTTGCGCATATGGCATTGAGCCGCTTTCAAACCAACAATCCAAAACATCAGAAATTCTTTTCGCATTTTTACCGCATTTTGGACATTTGATTTCAATTTCATCAATATATGGCTTATGCAAATCAATTACACCATTTCGCATTGGTACTTTTCCACCGGATAACTTTTTTAATTCCTCAACAGAACCAACGCAAGTTTTTTCACCACATTCACATTCCCAAATCGGAATTGGCGAACCCCAATAACGATTTCTTGAAATAGCCCAATCACGCGCATCCTCAAGCCATTTACCAAATCTACCGGGACCAATATGCTCAGGTTGCCAATGAATTTTTTTATTATTTTTAATAAGATCTTTCTTGATATCTGTAACGCGAATAAAAAGCGATTTTGTCGCATAATTCAAAAGCGGCGTATCACATCTCCAGCAATGCGGATAACTATGTTTATATGGTTCAGTCCACAATGCCTTTCCGGCTTTTTTTAAATTTTCAAGAATCTCTCTATTGGCGATAAGAACCGACTCGCCGGCATAATCCGTAACATGCTCTCGATAAACACCGCTCATATCCACTGTATTCGTAAAAGGCACTCCATATTTTGCACAAACACGCATATCGTCTTCACCAAAATCAGGAGAAGAGGTAACGAACCCGGATCCATCTTCATCAGTCACAAATTCATCTACGAGAACTTTAAACGCCCATTTTGAATCCTTTTTCTTATTAGCGTTATAAGGGAATAAAGGCTCATACGACCTACCTTCCAACTCTTTTCCTTTTTTCTTTTCAATAGTTTTATAGGGGCGATCTTTTAAAATTGCTTCAACTCTATTTTCAATAATCCAATAATATTCACCTTCACTTTCCACTTTTACATAAGTTTTATCCGGATGAACTATCACTGCGATTTGTCCCGGCAAGCACCATGGAGTTGTTGTCCAAGCCAAATAATACGTATTATCTTCTTCATCTGATTTAAATTTGACAACAAGACTGGAATCAATAACGTCTTTATAGCCTTGCGTTACTTCAAAATTACTCAACGCGGTTTCACATCTCGGACAAATATGCATACTTTTATGCCCCTCATAAACCATACCTTTGTCCCAAATTTGCTTAAAAATCCACCAAATCGATTCCATATAAGGCATATTCAAAGTCGCATAAGAATGCTCAAAATCAACCCAACGCCCAATTCTCTTTAAAGTCTCTTCCCACTGCTTTGTATAGCGAAAAACGCTTGCTCGGCAATCGTCGTTAAATTTTTCAACACCATATTGCTCAATTTGTTTACGGCCCGAAATCTTCAATTCTTTTTCAATCTCATATTCAACCGGAAGACCATGGCAATCCCAACCATTGGTTCGCGGTATGTAATAGCCTTTCATGGAAAAATATCTAACAACCGCATCTTTCAAAACATTTGCCAAAATATGACCATAATGAGGAAGCCCATTAGCAAACGGAGGACCATCAAAAAACACAAATTTCTTCTCCCCTTCTCTTTGCTTCACGGATTTCTCAAAAATCTTATTATCATCCCAAAATTTAAGCACCTCGTGCTCCATTTCCGGAAAATTTTTCTTCTGGTTTACAGGATTAAACATATTCGAAAATATTATTAAAACTAAAATTAAATTACCCGTACAAAATACAAGAAAACGAGCTTTAAATCAAATATTTTTAAGCTTTTCCAATATATTTTTCAGGCGTAAGCCCCATTAACCTTTTCTTATCCTCTTTTGGCAAATCCAAAGAAGCTACAAATTTTTTATAGCCCTCCGCGTTAATCTTTTGTCCACGAGTAAATTCTTTTAATTTTTCATATGCGCCTTTAACTTTGTTTTTTCGAAGAACTGTTTGAACAGCTTCTGCCAAAACTTCCCAATTATTATCCAAATCTTGTTGAACAACTTTTTTATTCAGCTCTACTCTTTCAAGTGCAGTTAAAGTGCTTTTATAAGCCAAAATCGTTAAAGCAAAAGCATAGCCTAAATTACGCAAAACTGTTGAGTCCGTGAGATCTCTTTGCATCCTCGAAATTGGAAGTTTTTCAGAAAAATGGGAAAGCAAAGCATTCGCAACGCCAAGATTCCCTTCGCTGTTTTCAAAATAAATTGGATTCACCTTATGTGGCATTGCGCTAGAACCAACCTCTCCTTTCACAACCTTTTGCGCAAAATAATTCATACTAATATACATCCACATGTCGCGATCAAAATCGATTAAAATCGTATTCACTCGCCTGACAGCATCGCAAATTTCCGCAATAAAATCATGCGGCTCAATTTGAGTCGTATAAAGATTTGAAACCAAACCCAAGCTCTTAACAAATTTCTCGGACTTCTTTGCCCAATCAATATTCGGATAAGCAATCGTATGAGCATTGAAATTTCCTGTCGCGCCATTCATTTTCCCAAGGACTTCTTGACTTCGGAGTAAGCGGTTCTGCCTTTCAAAACGAGCAACAACATTCATAAACTCCTTACCAACTGTCGTCGGACTTGCCGGTTGTCCATGCGTATGCGAAAGCATCGCAACCCCAGCATACTTTTTCGCCATATTTTTCAAAACCGAAATCAATTCATCCAAAACAGGATAAAATTCGGAGTCACCAAATTCTTTTAAAGATAGAGCATAGCTCAGATTATTAATATCTTCGGAAGTGCATCCAAAATGCACAAACTCGACATATGACTTCAAGGATGAAGGCATCTTTTCTTTAATAAAATACTCAATCGCTTTTACATCGTGATTTGTTGTTTTCTCAATATCCTTAACCCTTTGCGCTGATTTTTCATCAAATTTCAAATACAAATCACGCAAATTCTTGACTTCTAATGCGCTCAAAACCTTTGTACCATCAAGCTTCAAATCATTACAAAGAAAAACAAACCATTCAATTTCAACTCGCACTCTATATTTCATTAAAGCAGATTCGGAAAAAAATCTCGCCAAGCCTTCGACTTTTCCTCTATATCTTCCGTCGATCGGCGATATGGCATTCAATGTTGTGAGCATAATATTTAAATTTTAAAAATTAGATTTTAAAACTCGCTTTCACTTTTTTAATTTTTAACGCAATTTTTTCACGCAATTTTTTATCTTGAAGCGCAAGAATTCGAATTGCCGCAAGTGCCGCATTTTTCGGATCCATAACTGCTAAAACAGGCGTATCTGAAGGCATTTGCAAGGTCGAATGAATATTTATCAAATAATCTTCTTTACTGGTAAAAGGCGGGCAAGCAATCACAGGATGAATTGCCGAACCGGCCGTAACCCCGGAAAGCCCATTACTGCGCCCTGCAATCGTTATATAACACAAGGGCTCAGTTGATTTATTGAGCTTATTTATAACTTGCAAAACCTTTTCAGGAGCTTTATGGGCAGAAACTACGGTAATATTATATTTCACCTTAAATTCATCCAAAACTTGCGTAATTTTAGACGCAAATTCCTTATCGGACTCAGAACCTAATAAGAATTGTACAAACATATTTTTAAAGTTAAATATTTAACAATACTTTTTCAACGCGAGGCAAAACAGGCTCAACCTGAGCATCAAACTTTTGGCCTGTAATAAGCTCAAAAGCTTCAATATACCTACGAGCTGTTTCGGCTTTTATATCTTCCGGAATCGCAGGGATCTCACCTTCTCCTCGAAATCCTCTCTCGGCCAACCATTCACGCAAATATTCCTTATCAATCTTTTTCTGCTCTTCACCAGCGGCAAATCTTTTTTCATATTCATCTGCAAACCAAAATCTTGAAGAATCCGGGGTATGAATTTCATCGATCAAAACGATTTTTCCTTCAGGGGAAATACCAAATTCATATTTAGTATCCACAAAAATAATCCCCTGCTTTGCAGCAATCTCAACGCCACGCTGATATAGTTTTAAACATGCACTAGCCAAAGTATCATATTGTTCTGCGGTTAAAAGTCCGCGTTCAATAATCTGATCTCTTGAGACTGACTCATCATGTCCGCCATGTTCAGCTTTTGTTGAAGGCGTAATGATAGGCATAGGCAATTTTTGATTTTTCTTAAGCCCTTCAGGCAAAACATTTCCACAAAAATTTCTCACACCTTTTTCATAGTTATACCAAGCAGAAGTTGAAGTTACACCAGTAATATATCCACGAACAACCATTTCGACAGGCAAAGGCTTGCATTCACGTCCAACAATCACATTTGCGTCCGGATATTCAATAACATGGTTTTCAATAATATCTTTTGTTTGTTCAAACCAAAATTTCGCCATCTGATTCAAAACCTGACCTTTAAAAGGAATCAAGCAAATAACGCGATCAAATGCACTCAAACGGTCTGTGATAACAATAATTCTCTTTCCATCGGCCGTCGTATAATTATCACGCACTTTACCCTCATATCTTTTGCCAAGATTCGCAAAATTGGTTCCCGCAAGACAGTTCGGGATTTGTTTTTTAATTTCTTCAATAAAAATCATAAGAAAAATGATTAAATGGTACTTTTATAATAATGAAAATTGGGTTTTTTAGCAAGTAATGTTAGAGGAGAGGCTTTGCAAGGCTTTTTGAAAACAGTCGTGAGGTTTGCACGGGCACGGTTTCGCTATTGCGAAGAGTGCAAACCGAACGCTAGCGCAAATTTGCTCGCTGGGCAAATTAAGCGTGTTTGAAAAAAATTTGCAAAGCCTCTCCTCAATTCTTTACTAAAAAATCTCAATTCTTCTCGCAAAAGCAGAAATCGTATCTTTATAACTCGACCTAACTCTGTCTTGGATAAACGGGAACTCTTTGCGATGAACATATCCATAATAAACCGTGAAAGCACTTCTATAACCCGCCTCCTGAACCGCCGCAACGACGCTCGTATAATTCAAATCACCATAAGGATAACAAAAATAATTGATTTTTTTACCAAGCAATTTTTCAAGAGCCGCCTTACTATCAACGACTTCCTTCTTTAACCTTTCCTTGTCAACTCTTGTCAAAAACGGATGTGACATGGAATGTGACTCGAAATCAACAAGCCCACTTTTATTTATTTCCAAAATCTGCGCTTCTGTCATATACCTATTTGTACCAATATAATTAACAATCAAAAACGAAACAGCTTTAATGTTATATTTTTTGATTATCGGAAAAGCATTGGTATAAAAATCCTCATATCCATCGTCAAAAGTAAGCATTATTGGTTTTTTTGGCAAAACGGATTTCCCGTCCAAAGCATCCATCATTTCATCAGGGAAAACAGTCGTAAATCCATTTTCGTTCAAATAAATCATTTGCGCATCAAATTCTTCCGGAGTTAAAGAAAGTCCCCTATCAAGTTCTGTCATTTTAGGGTTAAGTGGACGAATATAGTGATACATCAAAATCGGCAATTTAACCTGGCCTTCAGGAAGATTTACATTTTTTACATCAAAAGACTTCGTGCCTTGAAGTGGCAATCTCCCAAGATTGTCATCTGGTGGCATTGTAAAGCCAGCAGTCTGAAAGATGCTTATCTCGCCTTTGCTTGAAGAAGTTTTAATTTCCTGTGTGTTTTCAGCGACAGCCTTGTATTCCGCTTTTTCATCATGAACATTTTTTGGATCGCTATTTTCGACGTTATTAAAGCCAAAAAACAAAACGACTAAAAAAATTACCGGAATTAAGATAATATATTTACGCATAGTGATCGTTAATATATCTTAAAAAATTAAAAATGCCAACAACTAAGCCTATTTCAACAATCATTGGAATGCAATGGGGAGATGAAGGTAAAGGAAAACTCGTCGACATTTTAACGCAAAAATTCGATATCATCGCAAGGGCAACAGGAGGCGCAAACGCAGGTCACACGATCTATCGAAACGGCAAAAAAGTGATTTTTCATTTAATCCCATCCGGCATGATGCATGAAGGAAAAATATGCGTTATCGGAAATGGCGTTGTTATTCATATTCCAACAATGATGGAAGAAATTGATGAACTCAAAAAACTCGGCATTAATTTGGAAAACAGATTCTTCATTTCAGATAGAGCGCATATAGTTTTTGAATATCACAAAACAATCGACGGACTTCAAGAAGAAATGAAAGGCGGTAAAAGCGTTGGTACAACAAAGCGCGGAATTGGACCTGCTTATGCAGATAAAATTCAAAGAATCGGAATCAGATTTGGAGAACTTCAAAACTTTGAAGAATTTGAAAAAAGATACATGGCAAATTTAGAGATGCATAAACGTATGTATGGCAATTTTGAACATGACGAAAAAAAGGAATTGGAATATTTAAAATCAGTTCTTCCAAATATATTACCTCTAATCAAAAATACTGAAGAATACCTACATAATGAGCTTAAACAAGACAAAAGCATACTTATAGAAGGCGCAAACGGCACAATGCTGGATATTGACCACGGAACATATCCTTTCGTCACTTCCTCAAACGCATCAATAAGTGGAATTTCATCCGGAACCGGAATTCCGGGATCTTTAATTACAGATGTAATTGGAATTTTAAAAGCCTATACAACTCGTGTTGGAAGCGGCCCATTCCCAACAGAATTAAAGGATGAAACCGGAAACTATTTACGTGAAAAAGGCGGCGAATATGGCTCAACAACAGGTCGCCCAAGAAGATGCGGCTGGTTTGATACATTTGTCGCAAAATGGACAGGCGTGATAAACGGAATAACGAAAATCAATCTCACGAAATTGGACGTTATGACAGGTCTCGAAAAAGTTAAAATTTGTGTCGGATACAAGTTAAACGGCAAAGAGCTCTCATCAATGCCATTTACGGCAGAAGATCTTGAAAAAGTTGAACCAATTTACATTGAAATGGACGGCTGGAAAGAAGATATTTCACAAGCTAAAAAAATGGACGATCTGCCTGAAAATGCCAAAAAATACATCAAAAAACTCGAAGAACTTGTTGAAATTCCAATTAAATACATTGGAACAGGAGTCGGAGCGGAAGATATGATCTATTGCTAATTACCATTTGACAGCCCAATATTTCACTTGTATAATCTACGAGCTTTAGTTTTATATTTATGGAAATACGAAATATCGCCATTATTGCCCATGTTGACCACGGGAAAACAACGCTAGTTGATGCGCTTTTAAAGGCTGGCGGTGCATTCAAAGATTATCAACATGTTGAAGAACGCGTTATGGATAGCAACGAGCTTGAAAAAGAACGCGGAATCACAATTTATGCAAAAAATGCGGCAATTACATATAGAGGTACAAAAATTAACATCGTAGATACTCCGGGACATGCCGACTTTGGATCTGAAGTAGAACGCGTGCTTCGAACAGTCGATGCAACCGTTTTGCTTGTTGATGCTTTTGAAGGACCAATGCCACAAACAAAGTTCGTATTAAAAAAATCCCTTGAACTGGGCTTAAAAGTTCTTGTCGTTATTAATAAAATCGATCGCCCAATGTCACAACCAAATAAAGTTGTTGATGAAGTTTTTGATTTGTTTGTAAAACTTGGCGCAAGTGAAAAACAACTCGACTTCCCGTACATATTTACAATCGCCAAAGAAGGCGTTGCTATGCGCAAATTGGACGATCCAAGAATAAGCATAACTCCTCTTTTGGACTTTATTATTGAAAATGTACCACCGGCAAACGGCAATACTGAAGCTGAATTCCGCATGCAACCGGCAACCCTTACATATGATAACTTTCTTGGAAGAATCGCTGTAGGCAGAGTTTATGAAGGAAAAGTAAAAGCCGGACAAAATGTCTTTATCATAAATGCAGATAATGAGAGAAGAACAGGAAAAATAACAAAAGTTTTCACATTTCAAGGAATACAAAGAATTGATAGCCAAGAATCTGTCGCTGGAGATATCGTCGCAATTGCAGGAATTCCAGATATTTACGTTGGAGAAACTTTAACAACTTCTGAAACTGCGGAAAAACTTCCGGCAATCAAAATTGACCCGCCGGCGCTTGCAATGGAATTTATGGTAAATACATCACCTTTCGCAGGACGCGAAGGCAAATATGTCACAAGTCGTCATATACGCGAAAGATTAGACAAAGAGCTTGAAACAAACGTTGGATTAAAGGTTGAAGAAGCATCCGAAGGCGGAGAAGCATTCAAGGTTTACGGCAGAGGTGAAATGCATTTAACTGTATTAATCGAAGGAATGCGCCGTGAAGGATTTGAATTGCAAGTTTCACAACCAAAAATCATAACACAAGAGATAAACGGCAAAACATATGAACCAATTGAAACAGCCGTCATTAACGTACCGGATGAAATGTCCGGAAAAATCATTGAAGCTTTAAACAAACGTCGCGGCGAAATGAAAAACATGAGATCTGAAAATGGAAACACATTGCTTGAATTTGAAATACCAACACGCGGGTTACTTGGATTTCGCTCGTCATTCATCTTGCTCACGCGTGGTGAAGGAACTTTATATCACTCATTCGAAAAATTTGATGAATGGAGAGGTGAAATTGAAAAACGAAGTGTTGGGTCACTTATTTCCGGCGAAACCGGAGCGACAATGGCTTATTCTCTGTGGAAATTGCAAGAACGCGGATCTTTATTTGTGCATCCTGCAACAGAAGTTTATGAAGGAATGATTATAGGCGAACATAATCGCGGAACGGACTTGGTTGTTAATCCAAACAAAAACAAGCAACTCACGAACATGCGCTCTTCAAGCTCAGATGAAGCATTGTCTTTAAGCCCAATCGTAGAAATGACGCTCGAAAAAGCGGTTGAATATATCAAAGAAGATGAATACGTGGAAATCACTCCAAAAAGCATTCGTTTACGCAAAAAACGTCTTACTGAGAATGAAAGAAAAAGAGCAAAAGATTAAGGTTTAAAATTACGAAGTTCTTTTCTGCGCGCCTTATAATCCGGTACAGTCTTTTTTACCAAATCCCAAAATTTACTTGAATGATTCATCTGTTCAAGATGGCATAGCTCGTGCACAACAAGATAATTCGCAAGCTTTTCCGGCAATTGCGCAATCTTATAATTAAAATTAAGATTCCCCTTTTTACTGCAACTACCCCATCTCGATTTTGTATTTCTAATCGCAATTCTTCGCACATTAAAATTATAAAATTTATTAAATTCAGCAATTTTTTCTTCAGCAACTTTCCTTGCACGAACTTTATCTTCCAAATACTCTTTTCGACTTCCTTTAAGCTGAAAAACGGGTCCTTTTAACCTAACTTTTTCCAAATTATCCAAAATCCATTTTGAATTCTTCTTCACAAATCGATCAGCAAAAAATTCCGGCATAAGTCGTGGAATCGTAACCATAACGCGCGACTCATGATTTATCGAAATTCTAATGGATCGCGCGCGCTTGCTTTTGCGAAAAGTGTAGGTGATTTTCATATTTTCAGCTTTCAGATTTGAAATTTATTTTGGATTTTGAACTTTGGATTTTGAATTTGCCGCCAAAGGCGGCGTGGTGGGCATTACTGGATTCGAACCAGTGACCTTTCGAATGTGAATCGAACGCTCTACCAACTGAGCTAAATGCCCTTAAATTAAACAAATCAAAGATCTTTCAATGTTTGCAAGCTATAAATATAAATATATTTATACAAATCCACATTTTCCTCAGCACCCCTTAAAGCTGATTCATAAAACTTATAATCCTTACCATGCATATAAATATTCAAAGTTTTAAAACCTTGTGCGCCTCTTGCCCAAACCAAAATCGCATCATGATCCCCTATTTTCATTGTCGTTTTATCAACAATCAATTTTTCATAAGTTGAAGTCCTCCACTTAACAAAATCATCAAGCGTAAAAATCTTTTGCGGTTGAATTTCAGGCATTTTTTCGCCTTTTTTAAGAGTTTTTGGATCAATTGCTTCAGGAATCGCAGACCAAACATAAAGCGCATAAAGAACGTTGTCACGATCCGTATAAAACCCATTGCCCGTCTTTGTTTTATTCACAATCCAGCCCTTTGGAAGTTGGACTGAAAACCACCCTTTCTGATCACTGGAAACCTCGTCTAAAAGCCCTTCCCACTTTGCAACCGTTTTGCTTGGAAAATACGAAGGAGCAACTCCAACTAAGTCCATAAAGGCAAATTTCGGCGCAGGGATATACTTAAAAACAAAATTTCTAAAGTGAAATAAATTCGTTATAAAAAGAACAACCAAAATAGCGATAACGGCAATGATCACAATCAAAAAAATAAAAAACTTGTTACTTTTACGAGCCATAAAAATTGGGTTAAATTGCACAATAAAAATACCAAGATTTGATACTTATATCAAGCCGGATCAAGATGGTTTGTTAAAATAGCCTGAAAGATAGAACGTGTCGTAAAAACGTGAATACAATTTGGATCATTAGGGTCAAAAGATTTATCTCCAAGAGCCTCAAGCACTTCGTGCACCATTGGAAGCAAAAGCTTATCAAGTTGATCTTGCGACATTTGATCAAGATTATTAGCAACATGGCTAATTTTTGAAAATATCAAATCAACAAGCAAATCTTGAGCGGCGGTATGAACAGTATGATGAAAAACACGAGCCTGAATATATCCAATAACAGAAGCATAATCATGCCTATTCAAAGAATCATCAAGAGCATTTTTTAAAGCATAAATTCGGCCTTGAATTTTAGGATCTTTAAAAAACAATTGTATAGCCCTATACCACTCATCATCGTGTCTTTTTTTCATAGCATGAATCTCGTTCCAGGTCTTAACTCTTTCTTTAACAGGATGAACTTCATTAAACATCCGAAGCTCAGACAAAGCGACACGATAACTCTCTGTATGAACAGGATCATCGTTTTTACTTGTAACAAACGCCAAACTTGAAAACCTGCCTCTAAGTTTACGTCTTTCAATTTCAACAGCAGTATCAAAATGATCACCGGACCCATCGACATTTGCGTCAGCATCTGAAGTAGCCTTCCAATTATTTCTAAAACGCTGATAGCAAACATAAAGCGTTTCAAGCTCGGTGATACAAGAATGCAACGCATTATCGCGCTCGCGCCTCTCTAAATTAGACAAGACGGTATCGTCGCTAAAAAGATCTATTCCACCCGATATAACATGGACGCCACCCTCGTCATCGCGAGAACTTTTATCCAAAAAATCATTCATCTTTGACTTATAATTAAAAACTAAGCTCAAATATTATACTAGAGTTTTTAAAAAAGTCAAATGCTAATTTCAAAGCAAATATCGAATCCAAAAACAGATGCCGCACTGCGCTTCGCTTCGTGCGTTGGTGGACGTTGGGGGATTCGAACCCTCGGCCTTCTCGGTGTAAACGAGACGCTCTAACCAACTGAGCTAAACGTCCGCGAATAAACTTCAAAGCTCAAATTTCAAATTCCAAATTTCAAACGAATACAGATACCGCGCTAAGCAAAGCTTTGTGCGTTGGTGCCGGGGAAGGGACTTGAACCCTTACAGCCTTTCGGCCACTACCACCTCAAAGTAGCGTGTCTGCCATTTCACCACCCCGGCAACTAAATACTGAATTTCAAATAATCGCGAAGAAATTTTACAAGCAACCGACTAAAATCGCAAGTATTTGTTATTTATCACCAGCTCCACCGTCCGACTCACCCAGCTTCAACTCTTTTTCCAAAGTCTCTCCGCTCCTCCAAGTCTTTAATTTAATCGTATCTCCGGGCTGTTTATTCCTTATTGCTTGCTGAAGAGTATAATCGATCGAAATATCTTTACCATCTATTTGCAAAATCACATCACTCATTTTAAGCCCGGCTTTATCCGCAGCGCTTCCCGGAACAACAGCAAATTTGCCTTGAGCATTTTCTCCAACAAGAAGCGCTCCACTGTTCACTTTAATCTGAAGTTCTTCAGCTTTTTCAGGCGTAAGCATCAAATATCTAACTCCAAGCATTGGGCGAATAATTTTCCCGTTTTTCTGCAAACTTTCCAGAACAGGCTTAACATCATTTATAGGTATTGCAAAACCAATCCCCTGCGCATTTGCAGCAATCGCAACATCAACTCCAATCACCTGCCCTTTCATATTTATAAGCGGACCACCGCTATTTCCACCATTAATCGCCGCGTCCGTTTGTATCAAACCGGACAATGTTTCGGCACCTACGCCGGAACCGCCAGCCGTAATTTCTCTACCCTTTGCGCTAACAATACCTTTCGTAACAGTATTTTGATATTCACCAAGAGCATAACCAATGGCAAGGACGCTCTGTCCTATTTGCAAAGTATCGCTATCACCAAATTCAACAATCGGAAATGTTTTTACTTTTGGCGATTTATCATCTTTCTGGACAATTCTGACAATCGCCAAATCGTTCATTGGGTCTTTGCTAACAACTTTTCCACCATATTCAACCCCATCATTTGTAATAATCGTATAACTGGCACTATCGTCTAAAACAACATGCTTATTCGTTATAACCAAGCCATCCGCAGTAACAATAAATCCGGTTCCACCACCAACCTTCTGGCGTTTTGTTTCAGATTGACCTTGTTGAGGCGCATATTGTTGACCAAAAAACTGATTAAAGAAAGGATCGCCTTCAAAAGGAGAATTAAAAAATTGATAAGGGGAATTTTTATAAACCTTTACATCTTTTGTAAGAACAATCGACACAACCGAAGCACTAACTCTTTTTATAGCATCAATTGAATCAGACTCTTCAACATAAGTCTTTTCTTCAGTCACTTTTTGTACAACTGTATTAGTTGCTTTATCCACATTACTTTTAACAAATTCATTAGTTATAATCCCGCCTAAAAGACCTGAAAAGAAAGACACAAAAACAATGAAAACTACAAATTTTTTTGACATTGGTTGCATATAAAATTTGGTTAATTTTTAACAGTGTTTAAAATTTTAACTCTAACCAAAAAAAATTCAAGCTGACATATTTTTGACTATGTGCTTTAATAAGTCTGCATGGAAAACAAGCAAACACTTCGCGAGAAGATTTTGAAGCTTAGAAAAAGCCAAAGCACTAAAATAAAACTCAAAAAAGACAAAAAAATACTTTCCAAAATAACGAAGAATCCGCTATACAAAAGCTCAAAAGGCATTTTATTTTTCATGCCCATTCACGGCGAACCGGATTTAACACCATTAATTGAAACCGCATTAAAAACCGACAAAAAAATATTTCTCCCGCGCACGGATAAAGAAAATAATTCCATCCACATTCATCAAATAAAAAGTTTAGAAGAGCTAAAAATTGGCGCATATAACATAAAAGAACCTCATCACGCATGCCCAAAAATCGATCCAAAAAAAACCGATCTCGCATTTATTCCCGGAGTGGTTTTTAGCAAAACATGCGGCAGAATTGGCTTTGGCAAGGGCTTTTATGACCGGTTTTTAAAACAAACAAAATGCTACAAAATCGGCCTTGCTTATGAGTTTCAAATAGTTGAAAATATGTCTTGCGAAGTTCACGACGTCCCAATGGACGAAATAATAACAGAAGAAAAAACAATCAAAAACCTTTAACAATAAATAAAATGACAAACCTACAACAAACCGACTCGGCAATATTCGACGCACTTGCAGGTGAATCCAAAAGGCAAATGGAGGGAATTGAACTTATCCCGTCAGAAAACTATGTTTCTCCGGCGGTTTTGGAAGCATTAGGCTCAATTTTCACAAATAAATACTCAGAAGGATACCCTGGAAAGCGTTATTATGGCGGACAAAAATACACAGATATTATTGAAACACTGGCTATAGAAAGAGCAAAACAATTATTTGGAGCGGAACACGCAAACGTACAACCATATTCAGGAAGCCCGGGAAATACAGCGGTTTATTTTGCACTTTTAAATTATGGAGACACTGTTATGGGACTCAAACTTGATCATGGTGGACACATCACACATGGCTTGCCAATAAGCTTTTCAGGAAAATCATATAAATTCATCCCATACGAAGTTGATGCAAAAACTTTAAAACTCGATTATGACAAAATCCGCACAATGGCACTTGAGCACAAACCAAAAATGATCGTTGCCGGTTATACCGCTTATCCGCCGGAAATTGATTGGAAAAAATTTAGAGAAATTTGTGACGAAGTAGGCGCAATCGCATTCGCAGACATTTCACATACAGCAGGCTTAATTGCAGGCAAAGCTTTGCACAACCCGGTCCCCTATTTTGACGTTGTAATGACAACAACTCACAAAACTCTTCGCGGTCCACGTGGCGCGATAATTATGTGCAAAAAACAGTATGCGGCAGCAATTGATAAAGCAGTATTTCCCGGACTTCAAGGTGGCCCACATGAAAACGCAATCGCGGCAAAAGCCGTAGCATTTCAAGAAGCGCTTCAACCATCATTCCAAGAATACGCAAAACAAATCATAGTTAACGCAAAAGCTTTAGCAGCAGAGTTAAAAGATAATTATGGCTTTTCTCTTGTTAGCGGCGGGACAGAGACACACTTGATCCTTGCGGATCTTACAAATAAAAACATTCCGGGCAAAGAAGCTCAAGCGGTTCTTGATGAAGTTGGCATTACTCTCAATAAAAACACGGTTCCATTTGATACACGCTCACCATTTGATCCAAGCGGCATAAGATTTGGCACACCCGCTGTAACAACTCGTGGCTTTAAAGAGCCTGAAATGAAATTGATTGCAAAATGGATGAACGATGTAATTTCAAATCCAAAAGATGAAGCGACTTTAAAAAGAGTAAAAGCCGAAGTCACGGAAACCTGCCTAAAATTCCCAGTGCCAGGAATAAAGGTGTAATAATCAATAATCAATTCGTCTACAATTATCAAATAATTTATAATTATCAATTTTATAATTAACTAAAAATTGCAAATTCAAAATTGATAATTATTTGATTATTGAGACTTAATTATTGAAAATTCCTTGATTGTTATTTTCTCTTTATAACAATCAAGGTTATATCATCCATCTGCTTGTATCCCCCAATATATTCTTTCACATCACTCAAAACCGCATTTCTAATGGCGAGCGCAGAAGAAAGGCTCGCATAATCACTAAACGCTCTTTTAAGCCTGCTCATGCCATAATTTTCACGTTCATTCTTCCAAGCCTCGGGAATACCGTCACTATAAGCCAAAATTGTATCACCGCTTTGCATTTCAATCTCCTGAGATTCAAGGTGTTTTGAAATATCCGGAAACATACCAAGCGCAATACCTTTTGATTCAATTGAAGTAACTTTTTTATCTTTCGCGCTGTAATAAAGCAAAGGCTCATGACCGGCATTCACATAAATCATCTTTTTCGTTTCTTCGCTATAATCCATCATCCCAAGCGTCATAAACATGTTTGGCATTGTCTTAGCCTTAAGAACCTTATTTGCTTCAATCAAAATTTCTTTCGCGGCCGCTTTATCGGAAAAACTATAAATAACCGCATTCGCAACAGCAGCAACAAGACCGGAAGGCACACCATGACCGGTAACATCACCAATATACATAAGCAAACGACTTCCCATTGTAATAAAATCATAACAATCACCTCCGATTTCTTCCGCGGGAATAAGCCCAGCCGCAATATCAAGAGTTGGAGTTTGCGGAATCTGTTTTGGCAAAATTTCTTTTTGAATCTTCGAAGCAAGCTCAAGTTCTTTTGTAACACGTTCTTTATAAATCATAGCCTTTGTACTCTTTTCAATTTCACGAGCCATCCCATTAAATGCATTAGCCAAAATTTCAAGTTCATCACCTGTTCGAACATCAACCAAATAATTAAAATCACCCTTGGCAAGAATTGCCGCACCCTGCGTGATTTTTGTAATAGGCTTTGTGATTCTTTCAGCAAACAAATAAGCCATTGTGATACCAAGCATAATACCAAAAAGTCCAAGCAATAAAATTCTTTTCTTTAAAGTGTTAAGCGCGTCATCAAGACTTGAATAATTCAATTCATAAAAAACAGCATATTTATTATCAACGGGAGAAACAAAATATGCGATCCTCTCCCCTCTTTTCAAAGGTTCAATTTCTTTATCATAAGCATCTGTAAACACAACAGATCCACTAGCAAGTTTCTTTATAAACAGGATTCTCTGATTATTTGTATAAATTGAAGGTCTCTGAGATTGAATTTCCGGAAACATAGCCTGATTTCCAACCATTCTTTTTGTTCCAACATAAGGTTTTTCACGCTCATCAAGGTAGCTATACAAAATCTCGCCCTGATAACTAACAAGCTTAATTGTATTTATATCCGAATTGTTAGACAAAAAGTCGTTGATTGCCTTGTTAAAATAAATCACATTCTGATTAACCCAATTAAGCTCATAATTATCAACAATCGCGTGCGCTGTAAACTCCGCAAATGAGTTTGTATTAGCAAAAATCGCCTGTTCCATTTCTTGCTCTTTTTCACGTATAAAAAGCACTCCGGAAAGACCAAAAAGCACCACAACAAAAGCGGTGAATGCAATGATCAATTTTGTACGAAGTGTAAATCCCATATTTATGTTTATTTTTACATTATTTCGCTCACGAAGATTCGTCCATCAGCTCGAGGGTCAAACTTTATATCTTTGGAAACGCCATATATTATTTGTGTTTCAAACAGGGGGATGCCTATCAAATCATCTTCCGTAATTACTTTCATTATATCTTGAAACGCTTTTAAACGCTTCACCATATTCATCTCCTGCAAATTTTCTTCTATTACTTTATCATGCCAAATGATTTTTTTTCATCTTTTGAATGAACAATTGCGTGCAAAAAGTCATAAGCATCACCCATGTCAGACTTCCATCCCATCAGATATAGATCAACAGAATCGTCGTTAAACGACGCCTCAAATTCCTCAGGTGCTTTAGATAAAATAGTCACAGCAAAACCGGACTGATCAAGCATGCTTGCAATCTCTTTTCCAACATCAACCATTCCGGCAGGAACAACAAGTTTAATCGGAATGCTTTCAAATTCAGAAATCACACTAATTGATTTAACGGCTTTTTCAGAATCATATTGAACGCCCAAAATGCTTTGATTAAAGCCAAAAACTCCACTGCTAACAAATTGATTAACGGCTTTTGTATAACCAACTGAAGAAAGCATGAATCTCTTTTTATCAATGCTCATTGCGGCCGCTTCTCTCATTTCTTTTTTAGAAAAAACACCGGAATTCATATTAAACATAAGGAATGTGACTTCCAAGCTCGGCATTGTTTTAATATCAACTTTTGATTTATTTAAACTCTCAATATAAGACGGCGGAACATTGGCAAGCAAATCAACTTGACCACCGGAAATAGCCTTAATCCTCTGTTCAGGATCAGGCATGATAACAAATTTCAAATTTTTAACATAAGGCTTTTCGCCCCAATAATTATCGTAACGAGCAAAAGTCATTTGTTCATGTTTGCGCCATTCAACGAATCTATAAGATCCTGTCCCAACCGGCTTAACACTCTCACTATCAGCGGCATCTTTTGGCATTATTAGAACAAAAGAAAGCTTTTGTAAAAATAAAGGATCCGGCACATCTGTTGTAATTTTCAAAGTATCTTTATCAACAACTTCAATATGCATTCCGGCAACAAGATTTTTCATTTGCGACTTGGAAAAATTCTGAGCTCGCATAAAGCTTGCATAGACATCGTTCACATCAAGAGTTTTTAAATTATGAAAACTCACATTTGGTCTAATTTTAAACGTCCACGTTTTATCATCAATTTGACCATAGTTCATAGCCAAAGCCCCTGAAATATTCAAAAACCTATCTGTTTTAACAAGCGGTTCATATATTTGAACAAGTCTATTTCTGGTTTCAGGATCCATAAAAGTCGGCTCAAGTTCTTCAATCGGTTGAGCAAAAGCAATTGTTAAATTTTCACGCTCAGCAATAACCGGCGCAGAATTGCTCGCAGTATCCACTCCAACACTCTCGGCTACAGGCTTTAAATAAGGCAAAAACTGAGCCTCAAGCTTTTTGTACATCTCAGGAAAAAATAAATTCAATGTAAGCCATATAAATAGCCCTATTACAGCAACTATCAACAAAAATTTGACTATTTTGCCTAAAAAATTCATTTTGGTTTTTATTTTTCTTTTACTTCTTATTATTATTATAACACAAAACACATTCAAAATCAATCCCCTATTTCTTCAAAATCGCCATGAATGCATCCTGCGGCAAAGTCACTCTTCCAACCTGTTTCATACGTTTTTTACCTTCTTTCTGTTTATTCAAAAGCTTATCTTTTCGAGTGCGATCACCACCATAAAGCTTTGCGGTAACGTCTTTTTTATAAGCGGAAATCGTTTCACGAGCAACGACTTTACTGCCAATTGCAGCCTGAATTGCAATTTCAAACATCTCTTTTGGAATAACGTCTTTAAGTTTTTTTGCGAGAGCTCCACCAACATAATGCGCCTCACTTTTATGAACAATCGCGGAAAGCGCATCAACTTTTTCACCAGCAATCAAAATATCCAACTTCACCAAATCCTCCTCACGAAATTCAATCATTTCATAGTTCATAGAAGCATAACCGGAACTAATGCTTTTTAATTTATCGTAAAAATCAATAATTATAGAAATAAGAGGAATTTCAAAAAGCAAAATAACGCGATTTTCATTGATATATTGCATACTTTGATAAATGCCACGACGCTTTTGCGTAAGCTCCATAAGTTCACCGATATATTCTTTTGGCGAAACAATCTCAAGCTTTGCCCATAGCTCTTTTACCCCATTTATAAAAGATCTATCAGGCATTTGAGACGGTGTGCTGATTGTGGCTTCATGGCCATCCGTATACATAAGAATATGTGAAACACCAGGAGCCGTAACAACAAGATTCAAATTATATTCACGCTCAAGCCTTTCCTGAACAATATCAAGATGAAGGAGTCCCAAAAATCCGCATCTAAAACCCTGTCCAAGAGCGGTTGACTGTTCCGGCTCAAAAGTTAAAGCCGCATCATTCAAGCGTAATTTTTGAAGAGCTTCACGCAAAGCCGGATAATCGTCTCCATCAACGCAAAAAACACTGGCAAAAACATATGGATTCACCTCTTTATAACCGGGCAACGGCACAGCGTCTTTTATATCAATATGTAAATTTCCCGGAGACCAAACTGTATCACCAACTCTGGCCTGCGCAACTTCTTTCAAACCCGTAACGATATATCCAACTTCACCGCTGGAAAGTTTATCAGCCGCAAAATAAGTCGGTTTAAAATATCCGACTTCAAGAACCTCGACTTTTTCTCTATTTGAAATAAAATAGATTGTATCACCGCGTTTTACCTCACCGGACTTAAGCCTAACATAAGCCACAACTCCGCGATACGAATCAAAAACAGAATCAAAAATCAAACCCTTAATTTCATTATTTTCATTCAAAGAAACAGGCGCCGGAACTTTTTTGATAACCGCTTCCAAAACCTTTTCAACATTTGTTCCATCTTTTGCAGAAACCGCAATAACATCTTCAGGTTTAATCCCAAAAGCATTTTCGAGTTCCTTCAAAACCTTTGGAACATCCGCCGCCGGCAAATCAATTTTATTTATAACCGGAATAATCGTTAAATCATGCTCAATCGCCATATAAGAGTTTGCAAGTGTTTGCGCTTGAATCCCCTGCGTAGCATCGATAAGCAAAATAGCACCTTCACAAGCCGCCAAACTACGTGAAACTTCATACATAAAATCCACATGTCCGGGCGTATCAATCAAGTTCAAAATATAATTTTCACCTTCGTACGTCCAATCCATGCGAACAGGCGTCAATTTGATCGTAATTCCCCTTTCCTGCTCCAAGTCCATAGAATCAAGCATTTGCCCATGCTTCATATTGCGCTTTTCGATGGTTCCCGTAACTTCCAAAAACCTATCCGCCAAAGTCGATTTTCCATGATCAATATGCGCAATAATACAAAAATTCCTGATGTTTTTAAGATGATTTTCCATGTGCGGTGTTTGCTTCGCAAACAACTTTATTTATATAGACCTGTGTTCACTTACAGCGAACGGTCTGGCGGAAAGATTTTAACACGGGAACAGAGGCAACGGCAACCATTAAGTTTTGAATTTCAACTTGTAGTTTTAACTTTTGAGCTTTGACATTTGAGCTCTTTCACCCTTGCTATTTTCCCCAAAATTTGCTATAATGATATGAAAAACAAAAATAAATATGTCTACATACAAAGTCCCATCGGACGTACAACGTGAAGATACGATCGTAGGACCTCTTACAATGCGTCAATTGATTATATGCGGCGCAGGAGGCGCGATATCTTACGTTATTTATGTTACATTAGCCAAAGACTACTATGTGGAAGTTTGGCTTTTACCTGTCGCTTTTTCAGTTATTTTAACAGTCACATTCGCGTTCGTAAAAATACACAATTTAAGCTTTTTCAGATACATACTTTATCTGATTGAATACATGGTTTTGCCTAAAAAAAGAGCATTCATAAAAGGCTCAGGCGATGTATTCGCTTTTGAACCAATGGCAACACAAACGCAAAAGAAAGAAATAAAAGAAGTGAAAGACACAAAGCCAAAGAAAAGCATTGACGAACTTGTCCACATTTTAGACCATCAAGGAATGATTAAAAAACCGCAGACATAAAACGAAAATATAAAAATAAAATTAACTAAAATATTATGCCGGAATACGAAGACAGCGTGAAAAAAAGAAAACAAGGTCCTCAAATGAGCACTCAAATGTATATGCGCGTTTCCGAAATACACGACGATACGGTTGTGCTTAAAAACGGCGGCCTTAGAACTATTTTAAAGTGTACAGCTTTGAACTTTAACCTCAAATCCGAACAAGAACAAAACGCTTTAATTTCCGGTTATCAAGCATTTTTAAACACTCTCGATTTTCCTGTTCAAATCGTCGTTCGATCAAAGAAAATGGATATTGACCAATATATCGAAAAGTTAAAAAAACTCAGCGAAGGTCAACAAAATCCCCTTCTTAGACAACAAACTTTTGAATACGCGGACTTCATCCAAAAACTTGTCGAATACGCGGATATTATGGCAAAAGAATTTTATGTCGTTGTGCCTTTTAACCCTTTTAGAGCGGAAAAAGCCAATTTCTTCGACAAATTCTTAGCCCGCCTCCGCCCGGCTGATTCAACTGCAGAAATCAAAAAACGCCACTCCGAATTCGAACAATTAAAAAAAGACCTCACTCAACGCGTTAATGTCGTCAAATCAGGTCTCGAAAACTGCGGCGTCAAAAACGACCAGCTCTCCACCCAAGAACTCATCGAACTCTTTTATAACACCTACAATCCCCAAGCCTCACGAAATCAGAAGGTTAAGGATGTTGGACAATTGAATTTGGAGGTAAATTAAGATTGAACCTATTTTAAAACCACGCAAGTATCGTCAGCAACAAGCTCACGAGTTAAAACACCTTTCTCTCTTTTTAGATTATTTAAATCTTCTTTTATTTTTCTTGCGATAGCAAATGCAAAATTTACAGGTACGGCATTACCAATCATCTTATACCCGTCAGCAACCTTTTTATATCTAAAAACAAAGCTATCTGCAAATGTTTGAATCCTTGCACATTCGCGCACAGATAGTCGTCTATACAAATGCTCTTTACCTGGTATAAAAACTCTTATATCTTGCTCTATAAATTTCATCTTAGGCGCTTTGGGATGGATTGGAGCATGCCTGCCACCAGCCTGTATCGTGAATGACGGTTCATCCCAACTTCTGACTCTATTTCTAGACATATATATAGTTGAAAAACCACCATTCATGTATTCATGATTTGGTAATTTTAAAGAATTAGGATCATTTGCATTATTATATTGCAACGCTTCTTTTGGCTCAGGCATATCAAAAATAGCATCTTTAAGAGTCAATTTTTTATTTTCTGCTTTCGGAAATTCAAAAGTTTTTCCTATACTTTTATGATAACCAACTATAATCACTCTTTTTCTATCTTGCGGAACACTATAATCATAAGCATTAAGCAATTTATAAGTAACATTATAATTCAAACTTTTAAATTGATTTATTATTTCATGAAAAGCCTCTTTATGCCTTGGAAGTAAAATCCCTGATACATTTTCTGCCAAAAAAAATAACGGCTCTTTATCCTTAAGAACCCTTATATATTCATAAAACAATTTCCCTCTTTTATCATTTATGCCGCGACCTGCGCCTGCCTCACTCCAACTTTGACATGGAGGCCCTCCGATTATTCCAATTGAACTTGGAATATCGATCGAAGGCACGTCTACAATGCTTCTCTTGTCCAATATAGTATTTGGGAAATTTATTTCAAAAGTTTCCCAAATCGTTTCATCATATTCATTCGCCCAAATCGTATTAAAACCAGCCTTTTCAAATCCAAAATCTAAACCTCCTGCACCTGTAAATAATGAAATAATATCCATAATTTATTTTGAAAATTTAATTAATTTTGCTTCTAACAATTTTGCGGGATTATTTGGTGATTTTATTTTTATATCACTTATACTTAAACTCGAGTTTACTAGTTTTTCCAAGCCTACTCTGTCTTTTTCCGGGAATGAATCGTATTTTTCTTTTAACATTATCGCATTTACCGTTAATTCTTTATTGCTTTCAATACCAGCGATATAATCAAAAACTTTTGCTGGATTTTCTATCCCCCACATACCCCTTATTCTTAAATATGTTATACCCAATGGATCAACTTTATTTACACGACCTAGCTCTTCTGTATCTGAAAGCTCAACCCCATCTAATTCGTTAAGCCCAGTAGAAATACGTGTTTTTATTCTTTCATATATGTCTTTATTCGCAGCATAACAATTGCCGTAAACAAACCAAAGAGCAATTAACCGATTGTTCTTTATAATTCCGATGCAATATATAATATCTTTCTCTTTCCATGCTTCACATAACCTACAATCTTTTGTAATCATAGGACTATCTACATATAATTTATCTTTTGGATAAGAACTATTTAATGCAATCCCAGACCTCAAACTCTCAATTTTTTTCACTTCCAAAGCATCTCCTCCTTTAATAATCAAATCAGGTGGATTATTTTGATTCCCTAAATAAGAAAAGTGATTGTTATAGATTAAATCTTTTTCTTCCCGCTTTGCATTTGATGATCCACAAAATAAGTCCCTTATATAAATTTCTAAAGCATCCCCCATGCTATTTGCTCGATTAGAAGACTTGCTATAAGCCTCTATATCAGCTGATTGAATCATTATTAGATTCTTCAAAGCAATCAATAAGTTAGTCATGTTTTTTAGTTATTTTTTTCAATTCGATCGTAATTATATCATGCAAATATTAAATCCTTATAAAAAAATATTAAATTTTTCATAAACAATTAATGGTTATATTTAAAAACAACAATCACAAATTTTTGATAAAATCTCAACCCTGCTCTATTGTTACTCCCCATAAAATGCGCGACGTCTTAATTTATTAAAACCAACCAACAAAGCAAACGGTATTATCTAGCAATATCCTTTACATTTTTAGCTATATTTATTATCTCAGTCGCTGGCGTTGTAACGGTTTGAATTTTAGATTTTGAATAATTTCCATTAATATTCGAAAAAAGAACGCTAATTCCCTCCTGCAGAACAATGGACCTGCTATTTTCAGACTGAGGAGTTGCTAAAAATAATTGAAGCGTCTTACCTATATTGCTTCTATGTTTATTTTCAACCTCAAGTTGTTTTTCCACTGAATAATTATTCGTTGCAAAAGACATGCCAATATAAAGCAATAACAATACAGCTAAAGACAAAACCCCATATTCAATAATGTTTTCTATTGAAAAAAACCTTGTAAAAAAATTAATTTCAAAAATCTTTAAAACATATAAAATAATATTTACAATCAACCACACAGCAATAATACAAAAGAAAATTTTTCTATTATATAACCAACCACCATTCCCATCATCACCAATAGCATTTTTCTCATGAATTTTTGACTGTTCAAGGAAAAACTTAGCCAATTCCAAACTACCAACCTCGCCTTTTGAAATGCCAGTCTCTTCGACACCTTTTTTCGCCTCTTTAACATAATTTTCCATCTTCGTCTTAATCTCCTCTATTCTATTCGAATCTTCATTCGCCTTCGTCAATAAATCATCTAGAGAATCCGCCGCTGGATCAGACAACAGGTTGTCTATTTTAACGTTTCTCAATATAGCATAAATTTTTCCGTATTGATTGCTATAGAAACTTTGTATATTAGCTATTACACCTTGCCTTATCTGAGTTGAATTAGCTTGACTAATGTCAAAATCCTGTATTTTAATAAAATTATTTTTTATATCATTTCTAAAATTTTCAACACGATCCCTGTCTTCCGGAAATAAAATAGCGCGAAAATCTCGCAACTCTAATTGATATATAATGTCTAGCATATTTGAAAACACCTCTTCAACTTCAGAAAAATTCAACTTACCATGGCTAGGATTATTAAGAATTTCTGTAAATTCAAATTGCGATATACTATCAGGATATTTATCTTTTACTTTAGAAAAATCCATATTCATGTAAATAAATTAAAAAAATACTGTATTCAACTCCTTTTTATACGCATTCCCAAAAAAATACAAACATTTTATCGTTCTCACTCACAATAAAAAAACAATAAAATCTCTATAATCCTTCCGTTTGTAGGATAATTAGCCATTGTTCGCGCAACATAAAGTCTTTTTTATCTCCCAATACTCATGTTGTTTGGAATTTTCATTTTTCACCTTATCAAACGATTCTTGCATCTCTTCAGGCAAATTCGGAATATGAAGCTTATCTCGATTTTTATCGTTTGCATAAGACTTAATCTCATATAGCAACCTATACACAACGATTTCATGATCTTCATCATCTATGACAAGTCCAAGTTGAGGACAGATGCCATAAATGGATCCATTTTGCTTCAACGTTACTATTTCAAATGTTTTTTTCATATTAATTGGGATTTGGCTTATTATATTATACCTCGAAATTCAAAAACGCAATAAATTTGTTAAAAAAATGATTTTCGTGCTCACGCGCACGACAAAAAACCAATAAATTCTATTGGCTCTAAAAGCGTTTGCAAAAATGTTTAGGCAATGAGACTTTAGTCGAATTGCCGTTAGCACAGCGAGCGATTTTTGCAGTTAGCCATGAGATTAATGGCGCTGCAAAAATCGCGAGCTTAAGCGTAAAACATTTTCGCAAACTCAGTCCGGAGAAAAAAGTATGAAAAAAGGACCCAATGGTCCTTGTTTCATCTTTTTAAAAAGCATTGTGCTGGCAACGTCCTACTTTCCCGCGAGCTCTGCTCAGAGTATCATCGGCGAAGAATGGCTTAACTTCTGTGTTCGAAATGGGAACAGGTGTAGCCCACTCTCTAAAATTACCAGCACAATGCCTTTTATAAGAATACAATATTTTAAATAACGTTTAAATGAACATTTTTTTCATAGATCGCTAGTTAAACAGCGATATAAAGACCAAACCTGCGAAATAAACCGCAAGCTTAGTCTCTATATGCCGCCGCCTAAGCGAAAATAAATAGAAAAAGTACAGTCATCTATTAGTACTACTCGACTAAAATTATTACTAATCTTACATCTGTAGCCTATCAACCCGGTGGTCTACCGGGAGATTAATTGGGAGCTCTAATCTTGGGTACGGCTTCACGCTTAGATGCTTTCAGCGTTTATCCAGACCAAACATAACTACTCTGCTATGCCACTGACGTGACAACAGATATATCAGAGGTTTGTCCACCCAGGTCCTCTCGTACTATGGGCAGATTCCCTTCAAAGCTCCAACGATCACGGAGGGTAGAGGCCGACAGTTTTGTTACATTTAATTCACAAATGTGAAATAAACGGATCAGTCATTTCTGCTGATCTCTCTTCATCGCTGAAGAGCTCGGACTATATCTTTATCTCGTTTTACCGAGAGTTTGGCGTATAGTCTCTGAGGATTTCAAATAATGAACGAATCAAGATTATACTTTGTTCTATATTTGCCTTTACGATTCATACTAAAAGCAACTTTCAACATCTTTTCAAATTCATCCTTTACAAGATGTTCCCCGTTTTTCATTCTTCTTATAATATCGGCAAATTTCTTAAAATCGTTGTTTTTACCTGATATTAAAGGAAATTTTTCGAAAAACGGAATGATTTTATTATATAGATCATCTCGATTCCTAACTACATAAACATAGTTTTTGTCGTTTGTGTGACGATGATTAGGCTTTATTATTCCACATCCGAAAGTCTTTTTAATGATTCTGAGCATATTGATGCGATCTTTATGCTGAGAAACTCGAAATTCCGGAATTAATTGCCATTTCAAACGCATTGAATTTCTACGTTGAATTGCAATATGGAAACTACCTTCTCCGTCAACAAAACCTGCTATGTAATTATATAATCCACCATTTGATCTTTCCTGCTGATTGTCTGCATTCATATATTTTCACCTTATCATAAACTTTACGACACGGTAATATGAAATACTCAGATTTTCCAGCATTTAGCCAAATTTATAGACAGCAATGGCCGTTTTTTAGCTTGTATAAGCCAAAATTTCTACTGTCTCACGACGTTCTGAACCCAGCTCGCGTACCGCTTTAATTGGCGAACAGCCAAACCCTTAGGACCTTCTCCAGCCCTAGGATGCGATGAGCCGACATCGAGGTGCCGAACCGAGCCGTCGATATGAACTCTTGGGCCCGACTAGCCTGTTATCCCCGGAGTAGCTTTTGTCCGTTGAGCGATAGTACACCCACGTGTAACTATCGGATCACTAACGCCTACTTTCGTATCTGCTCGACTTGTTTGTCTCGCAGTTAAGCTGGCTTGTGCGTTTGCACGACCACTTCGATTTCCATCCGAAGCTAGCCAACCATTGCGCGCCTCCGTTACTCTTTAGGAGGCATCCGCCCCAGATAAACTACCCGCCAAACACTGTTCCCACGTTTTGCGTGGGTTAGAAACAAAATAAGTTCAGTGTGGTATTTCACTGTCGACTCCGTCCCACCCAGAAGCGGAACATCAAAGTCTCCCACATATGCTACGCAAAACATATCTCGTGTCAATGCCAGGTTATAGTAAAGCTTCACGGGGTCTTTTCGCCCTCCCGCGATAAATCGGCATTTTTACCGATACTGCAATTTCACCGAGTACTTCCCTGAGACAGTCATCAGACCGTTACGCTGTTCGTGCGGGTCGGAACTTACCCGACAAGGAATTTCGCTACCTTAGGACCGTTATAGTTACGGCCGGCGTTCACCAGGGCTTAGATTCGGAGCATACACCCCTCCTCGTGACCTTCTGGCACTGGCCAAGCGTCAGCCCCTATACATATTCTTACGAATTTGCAGAGACCTGTGTTTTTGATAAACAGTCGCCCGATGTCTTTAACTGTGGCCTCACAGACTAAACATTGCTGAATAATCCATAAGGCAAGGCTTATCCCGAAGTTACGCCTGCTGTTTTGCCGAGTTCCTTGGGGAAGCATTACTCGATCGCCTTAGGATCCTCTCCTAGCCCACCTTAGTCGGTTTACGGTACGATAACTTTGGAATCTCGATTTTGAAGTTTTTCTTGGCAGATGAACTCACACGACTCGTCCTACTTGCGTAGGGTATTCGGCGTCACCACTCACTAACTCTTACGGATTTGCCTATAAGAGCATAAATTTATGGTTTACACGTAAATTCATTAATACGCTCACGTTATCCATCTGCGTCACTCCCAATCTAGCGCGACCTTCCGTTCGCAGGTGTCAATTATTTCAACCGAAGTCGAAATAACCAACTTCTGCTCCCTTCTAGTTTTGCTCTGGCGATTCCAAAGTTGTACGGGAATATTAACCCGTTATCCAGTCAGCTTTGCCTTTCGGCTAAACCTTAGGATCGACTAACCCCAAGCCGATTATCGTTGCTTGGGAAACCTTGGGCAATCGGCGGCCGGATTTTTCATCCGGCTAACGTTACTCATACCAACATTCTCTCTTCCTGACGCTCCACACAACCTCACAGTTATGCTTCGTTGCTGACAGGAATGCTCCTCTACCACTTTACTAAAAAGTAAAGTCCATATCTTCGGTTGAGATTTTAGCCCCGATATATCTTCGGCGCGAAATCACGTAGACCAGTGAGCTGTTACGCACTCTTTAAAGGGTGGCTGCTTCTAAGCAAACCTCCTGGTTGTGTAAGTAATCTCACATCCTTCAACACTTAAATCTCATTAGGGACCTTAGATGATGGTGCGGGCTGTTCCCCTTTTGACGACGGTACTTGACTATCATCGTCCGACTCCTGGTAATTCACCAAGGGTATTCGAAGTTTGTCTAGATTTGGTAAGCTTATTTCGCTCCCTAGTCTAAACAGAGCTCTACCCCCCTTAGTTTCGAAACCAAGGCTAGCCCAAAGACTATTTCGAGGAGAACCAGCTATCGCCGAATTCGATAAGAATTTCTCTAGCCTACCCTCAGGTCATCACCCAGTCTTGCAACACTGGTGTGTTCGGTCCTCCCTCTAGGTTTCCCTAGAGTTCAACCTGCCCAAGGGTAGCTCATCCGGCTTCGGGTCTAGTATGTGACACTAAACGGACTATTCGTCCTCGCTTTCACTACGGCTTCGGGTATTACTCCCTTAACCTAGCGCCACACAGCTAACTCGTTGGTTCGTTCTCCAATAAGCACCCAGTCATCCCTTGCGGGACTCCTGGTCTATGTATGCATAAAGTTTCAGGTTCTATTTCACACCCCTCACAGGGGGTCTTTTCACCTTTCCCTCGCGGTACTAGTTCACTATCGGTCACTTAACCTATTTAGCCTTGGAAGGTGGTCCTCCCAGATTCAAACCGGATTTCACGTGTCCGATCCTACTCAGGATACTTCTAGATTTTTATTTTCTTTTCACCTACGGGACTATCACCCTCTATGGTGGCTTTTTCCAAAGACCTTTGATTAAGAAAATATAGATCACATCGAAGTCCTACAACCCCATCTCGTCGAAACAAAATGGTTTGGGCTTTTCCCTCTTCGCTCGCCACTACTAAGGGAATCTCATAATGATTTCTTTTCCTCGGTTACTAAGATGTTTCAATTCGCCGAGTAACTCTCTCCTTGCGGAGTAATTCGATATAAATCGAATTGGGTTTCCCCATTCGGAAATTTCCGGGTCATAGCTTGCTGACAGCTCGCCGAAACTTATCGCAGTTAGCCACGTCCTTCATCGAAGTTAAGTGCCAGGGCATCCGCTCTATGCATTGAGTAACTTTTTAAATTTATTTTTTAACTAGCTATCAATAAAAAAAATGCCATTTATACATTAATTAAAATTATCGTTGTTTCTTATACTTTACATGAACCTAATTTTCAATGGACTTCTTTCGTAACTGCATAAAAAAAGGTGTGCCTTCTGCACACCCTCAAGTTTAAAGATTTTGGAATTTCGAGCTTCCTAAGGACCTTTAAATTTAAGGGTATACAGACTTGTAATTTGCATTAATTATTTTTAAATTGCTAAAACATTTTATATAGTGGTCGAATGTAAGTCAAGGGATTTTTTAACTTTCTTTTCAAAATCGCGTTTTTAGCTTTTATTCGCCAAAAAGCGGTCCTAAAAATGACGTACTCCATGACTGCCAAGTCCCCATCGCATACATTAATGAAAAAATAAAAATTCCAACCGCAAAAAATATAATAAATTTATGCGTTCCACCAATGCCCAAATATTTCTCCGCAAACGGAATATCTCCAATAAAATCTTTTATCTGCCTTCTATAATAAATAATCACAAAAGCCGAAGGCATTCCGATTATGGCAACAAAGAATTTATCCATGAGAGGCTTATTAAGGTGTCGCTTCGCGACGTTTTTTCATATCCGCCTGTGTTCTGCTACGCAGAACGGCGTGTGGTGGGCGAACGTGGATTTGAACCACGGACCTCAGTCTTATCAGGACTGCGCTCTAACCAACTGAGCTATTCGCCCGCTAAGTGCGAGTTTTCCGGTCCGAAGCGTAGCGAACGCGTATTTAGCGTTCACGAAGCGAAGGAGGTCGAATCAAAAATTAGGTGAACGAACGTGAAACTTATTTTTGAATGAGACCAGGAAAACCCTCTTGCAAAAAATAACTTAATAGAAAAACGCCTCGTAGTCAATATAACTTCTATTTTTCACCTTAAATCACCGCATTAAACAAATACCCGGTAAAAATAATTCCCGCCGCAACGATTCCTGCAAAAATCAAAATCAACTTTAATTTCATCACTCTTTTCAAAATCATAAATTCCGGCAAAGAAAGTCCAGTAACGGCCATCATGAAAGCAAGCGAAGTTCCAATGCTCACACCTTTTTCGGTTAATACGCTCACAAAAGGAATAACTCCGGCCGCGTTTGAATATAAAGGAACACCCAAAAGCACAGCAAAAGGAACCGCATACCACTTATCGCTTCCGGCATACTGCGCAAGAAAATCCGCCGGCACATATCCGTGCATAAACGCGCCAAGGAAAACTCCAACGACTATATAAATCCAAACTTTTCCCAAAATACCTAAAGTATAATTTTTCGCATAATTAAGGCGTAATTTCCAATTGAAATTGGCAAATTCATCCTCTGCTCCTTTATTTTTATAAACAAATTCTTCAACCAAGTTTTCAACTTTCATATGGCCAATCAAAATTCCGGAAACAATCGAAATAACAAGTCCGCTCAATATATAAATAAGTGTAATTTTTAAACCAAACATAGAGAGTAGCAAAACAATCGCAACTTCATTTATCATCGGTGAAGCAACAAGAAAAGAAAACGTAACTCCAAGCGGCACGCCGGCCTCGATAAATCCCAAAAATAATGGAATCGCGCTACACGTGCAAAATGGCGTAAATATACCAAAAACCGCCGCCAAAACATTCCCAACATATTTATTTTTATGCGCCAAAATATTTCGTATTTTCACAGGCGAAATAAAAGATCGAATAATTGAAACCGCAAAAATGATCACGATTAAAAGCAAAAAAATCTTTATCGTATCCGCAATAAAAAAATTCAAACTATCCGCAAAATGCGTTTTTGGGATAAGCTTTAAAATGTCATATGTAAGCCAATCTGAAAAGGTTTGAAGCATTTTTTTAGATTTTAAACTTTGGATTTTGAATTTGCGCCGTTTTTTAGGCGCGTGGTGGACCTGGGCGGACTCGAACCGCCCACCTCAGCAATGCGAATGCTGCGCTCTACCAGATGAGCTACAGGCCCAAAGTAGCGAGTTTTGTGGTCCGCAGCGTAGTGAAAGCGGAATGCTTTTCACGCAGCGAAGGACGCCGAATCAAAAATTATTCGAGCAAAGCGAGAATTATTTTTGAATGAGGCGAACAAAACCCTATTGCAAGAAATATATCAAAGATACCCTTTCTTGCGCCACGATTATAAACCAGCACCAAAAAATCTCCAAATTTTTACAAAATTTTTCCAAATTTGACCTCAAAATTTTCCGTGCTAAAATTCATACGTCACTTATTTTCTAACAATTTTTACTATGAATGAAAATCTCAAAAAAATCGCTTTCATAAGCGCTTTCGTGCTCATCGGATTTCTTGCGATGCAAGTCCCCTTTTCAAACATCCTCGGTGTCACAAATTTAAAATTCAATTTATTTGATTTCTACGGACCAATCGCCGGAAGCTTCATTGGATCAGTTTGGGGAATGGTTATTGTTGCAGCAATGCAAATCATTAACTGGGCATTTCATGGCTTTGCAACCGATGCCGGCACATTAATACGATTTCTCCCAATGCTGCTCGCGCTCATCTATTTCGCCAAAAAAACTCCATGGATTTTAATCGCCCCGGGACTCGCAATGATTGCATTTTGGATACATCCGGAAGGCAGAACCGCTTGGTATTATGCGATGTATTGGATCATTCCATTCGCAATGTATTTCTTCCGCGATAAATTTGTTTTCGCACGCGCACTCGGCGCAACATTCGTCGCACACTCAGTCGGCAGCGTCGCATTTTTATACGCATTCAATCTCAAGGCAGCCGTATGGACAAGCCTTATTCCAATAGTTTGGCAAGAAAGAATGTTAATGGCAATCGGAATCACGCTTACGTATATGCTTTTCAATTTCTTGTTAAGCTTAGTTGTAAAAGCAGGTTTTAAAATGCCTTTTATAAAGTTAAATCCACGCTACTCAATAAAAATTTGACAATCGCTCTAGCAATAAACTACAATTAAACCAATATGAATATCCTCGATAAATCAATTATGTTTTTCTTTGCAAAGCTTAAAAGCCCGAGGATTTAATTTGTAAAACATTATCCCGGGCCACAAGCTCGGGATTTTTTTTAAAAAATTATTATTAACCAAAAATAATATGAAACCAGGTCCAAACACATATCACGATCCATCGGACGCACCGGAAGTCGCCCCAGCTTTATCACTTGGAGCGGAAACAGCAATAGCAACAGCAGTTGCGTCAGACAAAGACTGGCAAAACCATGGAGCAGCCGCATTAAGCGTATTAGATAAAGAAGCAAAATAAACTTAAACCAATGAACATTCTCGGCACCAAAAATACTTTTTTCTTTTACTTTTTTGGACACTTAAGCCCGGGAATTTAACGTGAAAAATAACAATCACAAATCCCGGGACTAAAATCTCGGGATTTTTTATATATTAAAAACTTTAACCAAAAACAATATGGAAACCAAAATGGAAACCGAAATGGCAGTGCTAATAATCGAACAAGCATCTCAAGACGTTGAATTCATAATGTGGCTCACGGGACTCAAGCCAATCGATGAACCAATAACGCAAATGCGAACAAAGGTTCTTAAGGCATTATCACCAACAACAGAACTGACAGAGCCAATCAACGCGCCTGAAATCGCCGATCAAATCGCAACGCTTATGGAGATGATGGAAAAAACTAGAACGGCAATGACAATCGTAAAACAAGGATCAAGTGCGCCAATCTGGCCAACCTGAACCACATTTTTTTGAAAATTAAAAAATTAATAATTAAAAATTATTTGGTTATTGAAGTTTGATAATTGATTATTCATACCTTAGCGCTTCCATTGGACTCTTTCTCGCCGCCTGTTTCGCAGGATACAAACCAAAAACAAGACCAACCATTCCGGAAACAAAAAGTCCAATCAAGGTCGCGGACAATGGGAACACAAATTCCCAAGAAAGCCCAACAACATTACTCAAAATCAATGCAACTAAAAACGATAAAATTGCTCCAAGAGCAATACCAATTGCGCCACCTGTACCGGTCAATAAAACCGATTCCAATAAAAATTGAAATAAAACATCTTTTTCCGTAGCGCCAACGGCTTTCCTAAGCCCAATTTCACGAGTTCTTTCCGTAACGGAAACAAGCATAATATTCATAATCCCAATTCCTCCAACAATTAATGAAATCGCGGCAACCGCAATCAAAAACATCGTCAAAACATCTGTAACAACGCTCAATCTCGAAGCAATATCCTCTTGCGTTTCAATATGAAAATCGTCCTTTTCCGGATCTGTAATATCGTGATTATTTCTTAAAGTGGTTTCAACATCTCTAACCGTACGTTTAATATTGGCCTCGGAATCCGCCTGAATTATCAAACGCTGATAATATTTCACTCCCAATATATATTGCTGAGTCGTTGTATAGGGAATAACCGCAATATCATCAAAATTAAAAAATGAAACTTGTCCTTTTTTTGGCATAGTTCCAACAATTCGAAATGTTCTATTTTTAATTTTAACTCTTTGACCAATTGCATCAGAAGAGCCAAAAAGCTCATCCTTAATGTTTGCACCTATAACAGCAACATCTGCCAAACTTTTCACGTCCTCATCCGTAAAAAACTCACCTTTATCAACATCCAAATCAAAAATTTCAGAAATCATAGGTGAAGCTCCAAATATCGTCATTCTATAAGTTTCACTCCCGTAAACAGCGGTCTCAGCCCCAAAAACAACAGGCATAATTCTTGAAATCGTTGGAGCGTTTGATTTTTTCGAAAGAGAATCAAAATCTTTTTCCCTTAAAGAATCTGTAAACATTTGTGCGCTATCGCTTGCACCTTTTGGTTGTCTTCCCGGCAAAACAATAACTGTTTTTGAACCCATCCCTTGGATTTGATCCAAAATCAAATTCTGTGCGCCTTTGCCAAGCGAAGCAATAAGCATAATAGCTGTAATCCCAATAACGATACCAAGGACAGTCAATATAGAACGAGATTTATTCGTTCGAAGCCCTGTAATCGCTGTTTTTAATGTATATTTTAAAATCATAATTATTTTATAAATTGAGTTGCTTTAAGGCGATGTTTAACCGCTTCATCACTCGCTATTTTCCCATCATGCAATTTAATAATTCTAGTTGCATGTTCGGCGGTATAAGTTTCATGCGTAATCAAAATAATTGTATTTCCATGATCTTCATGTAAGCGTTGAAGCGTTTGCATAACAATCTGTCCGGATTTTGAATCAAGGTTACCGGTTGGCTCATCCGCAAAAATAACTGAAGGATTAAGTATAAGCGCTCTTGCAATTGCGACTCTTTGTTTTTCACCACCGGACAACTGCGAAGGTTCATGATTTATACGATGCATCAATCCAACCGAATCAATAGCTTCCATGGCAAGCGCATCCCATTTGCTTTCCGGAATATCCGAATATAAAAGTGGAAGTTTCACATTTTCCAAAACAGTTGTTCTTGGAAGCAAATTAAAAGCCTGAAAAACAAACCCCATTTTATTATTTCGAAGTTTTGCCAAATCATCTTCCGTATAAGACTCAATCTTTTTACCTTCAAAATAATATTCACCGCCAGTATGTTTATCCAAAAATCCAAGAACATGAAGAAGCGTTGATTTTCCTGATCCGGAAGCGCCCATAATAGCTACAAATTCGCCTTTTTTTATATCAAATGTAACACCGTCCAAAGCCGTTGTTCTGGCATCTCCTTCGCCATATATTTTTTCCAAATTTTTTACCTCAATAATTTTCATATTAGTTATTCATAATGACGATCTTATCCCCCGCCTTAACTCCTTCCAAAATTTCCATATTCCCATTCACATCACGAATTCCAGCTTTAACTTTAACATCGTAAATTTTTCCATCTTCATCTTGAATTTTCACAAACCTTTCTCCGTCAATCGCAAAAACCGCTCTCTGAGGCACATAAAGAGCATTTTCACGCGTTGCAGTCACAATATCGATGTTTGCCGTCATACCGGATTTAACTCGTTCATCTTCTTTATCAAAAGCTAATTTAACTTTATAAGTCGGGACACCTTCAATAACGGTTTCCGCAGGGTCAATAGAAATAACTTTTGCTAAAAAGACGTCATTGTCACCATAAGCATCAAGCGTTATGCGAGCCACGTTTTCAACTTTGATTTTAGCAATATCGACATCCGGAATATCAACTTCAACTTCAAATTTTGCATCACTCATAACAGAAAGAACAGGAACGGCTACTGAAGAAGTCTCACCTGCTTCGAGATTCTTTTTCGAAATAACTCCATTGATTGGAGACTTTATAATTGTTTTTTCAAATTGTGCGGCAATGTTTTGATAATTGGCCGCCGCAGAATTAAGCTGTGCACCATAAAAATACACATTAGCCTCGGAAGATTTAACCTGCGCCTCAGCCGCAGAAATTTGATCAACCGTATTCCCAGCCTTTTTTAAAAGTAAATTGTTTTGAGCGACTGTTAATGCAGACTGCGCAGTTGCCAAATTCGTTTGATTTGTAATTTTCTGTGCATCAATTGCTTGAAGTTGTCCAACGACTGATGAAATTGCAGTATTAACACCCGTGCGACCAAGCGTAATATAAGTTTTATAAGACACGGAAGTCGCAGAAGACAAATCTGAAGCATAACTAACAGCAAGCATCAAATTATCCAAAAAAGCTCTAACAATCGATAAATGATATTTTGCTTTAATCATAGCTTGATTTAAAACCATTTCAGAAGGTGAAACATTTGCTTTTAAAGCATCCAATTCAATGCGCCATGTGTTTAATTCATTTCCGGAAAGCATTCTCTGCCATTCGGTATCAATTTTAACTTGTGAATTTGAAACAGAAAAAGTTAAACCCGGAGTCGAAGTTTCAGAATTTGAAAACATCCCATCTGTTTGCTTTCGAACAGCATCATCAGCTTTTGTAAAAGCATCAGCCAAAACATCATTAACGTCGTCCTTCAAAGAAGTGAGATCGTTTTCAGCCTTTGTCTCAGCATTTCTAAGGCTTGTCATGGCACTATCAACACTTGCCTGTGCTATTTGCAATTCTTCATCGCGAGTTCCCTTCTTTATAGATTCAAAATTTGCTTTTTGATAATCAAGACTTGCTTTCGCCTGCATCAACTGCCCCCTTGCAGCTTCAACGCTAGCGCCGGCTTGCCTAACCTGAGCGGAAAAATCGTTATTAACAAGCGCGGCCAAAACCTGGCCAACTTTCACTTTATCTCCAACCTTAACATTGATATAAGCAACTTTAGCGGCTTTATCAAAAGTAAGATCAATAGTTTCAGCAGATTTAACTTTACCGGTAACGGAAACTTCTTGGCTCATATTGCCGATTTTTGCTTCAACCGCTGTAAAATCAAGCTTTGCAGCCTTTGGAATCATTGCGTAAACAATGATCAATAAAACAAGTCCAATAGGAAGCGACGTCTTCCATTTTATTTTTAGAAACTGCAAAATCGCACGTATCTTATTAAAAATTTTAGTCATGTGAATATTTTTTAAGTTTTATAAGAATTTTTTCAAGATCGATAAGCTCTTTATCGGTTAAAGAATCAAGCGCAAGAAAGCCTGCAACATTATTTTTCCATGCCGCATCAATAATTGAATCCGCCTTTTTTGTGACAGAAAGATTCACCTCACGCCTATCTTTTTTATCATGCTTTCTTTGTACATATCCGGCCTTTGTGAGCCCGTCAATAAGAGAAGTCGTTGAAGCATTTCTGATACCAAGCATATTTGAAATATCCCTCATTTTTGCTTTATTTTCTTTAATAAACATAATGGCAAACAATTGCGACATATTAAGCCCCAAACAACATTTGCGCAAAGCGCGCGAACGTATAACTCGTCCAAGTTCAAAGAAAAGCTTTATCACTTTCTCATTTATATTTTTTGGCATATTTAGGTATCTAAATAGTTAGGAGATCTAATTATATCATGCCTAAAATAAAAGGTCAATACGCAGAAGTTGGTGGAGCCAATGGGGGTCGAACCCACAACCTCATCCATGCCATGGATGCGCTCTAGCCAGTTGAGCTATGGCCCCGGTAAGTGCGAGAAAAGCGGTTCGAAGCGTAGTGAATGCGTATTTAGCGTTCACGAAGCGCAGAACTCCGAGCAAAAAATAATTTATTTATTTTTTAGCGAGGAGAGCTTTTCCCTCTTGCAAGTAAGTGCAAGAAAAGCACAAATATATTTAACATAAAAACAATTTACAAACAATACTCTTTTACTCCAAAAGCAAAAGTAGCATCATAATCCCAATCCCAAACACAAAGAATATAAACTGAAAAAACGCCTTCTTTAAACCACATTCTTTATGTAATTCAGGAATCAAATCTGATCCGGCAATATAAATAAACGCACCTGCCGTAAATGGAACTAAAAACAAAGTTAAATTTGAATTCACGGTTCCAACCAAAAATACAACAGCCGCGCCAAGAACCGCTGTTAAAGCTGTTACAAAATTAAAAAACATAGCTTTCTTTTTTGAAAAACCACCATAAAGAAGAATGCCAAAATCCCCTATCTCTTGCGGAATTTCGTGCAAAACGACGGCCAGTGTCGTTGCAATCCCAACCGGGATACTCACCATATAACTCGCGCCAATAACAAGCCCATCGATAAAATTATGCACAGAGTCTCCAACCAAATTCATGAGTGCAACCGGATGCGGATGAGAAGCTGAAGTTGGCACGTGGCAATGTCTCCAATGAATAAACTTTTCAATAACGAAAAATGTAAGAATTCCACCTATAATATAAAGCGAAGTTTGCAGATTAAAGCCATCTTCCGCCGCTTCCGGAAGAAGATGAATAAACACATCACCAAACAAAGCGCCTGCGGAAAAACTAACAAAATAAACCAGAACGTTCTGCAAAGATTTATCTCTAAAAAAAATAGCAACAACGCCAACAAGCGACATTGCGCTAACGATAAAAACGCTAACTAGCGAATATAAAAATGGGGTCATGTTTGTTGATTAAAGTAAGGATAGTATAATACAGCCATGGCGATACATGCAAAACAATGCAAAACTTGCGCAAAAACTTTTCAAATTCCCGATGAAGACCAAGAGTTTTATATAAAAATGCAAGTTACAAAACCGGACTTTTGCCCATCATGCAGACAACAGCGCAGGCTCGCTTTCAGAAACGAATTTTATCTTTATCAGCGAAAATGCGACTTTTCAGGAAAAGAAATAATCTCAATGTATTCACCAGACAAACCTTATAAAATTTATGACCAAGAAACATGGTGGTCTGACAAATGGGATCCAATGCAATTTGGTCGCGATTTTGACTTTAACAAGCCATTTTTTGAACAATTCATCGACCTGCAAAAAAGCGTTCCACGCATGTCTTTAAACGTAATAAGCAGTGAAAATAGTTACTATACAAACTATGCATTTCGTAATAAAAACTGTTATATGGTTTTCACAACCGATTATTGCGAAGATTCATATTATGGACGCATAAATTATCACTGCTTCAAATGTGTAGACTTTGATTACACGAACGATTCAACACATTGTTATGAGGTTTTTGACGCCAAACGGTGTAACAATTGCCACTTCTCTCAAAAAATAAGCGGATGTAGCAACTTATTATTTTGTTATGACATGAAAAACTGCCACGACTGCATCGGATGCGCAAATTTAAGAAACAAAAAATATTACATTCATAACAAAGAAGCAACAAAAGAAGAATATGAAAAAATAATAAAAAAAATGGACTTAGGATCATATAAAGGCCTACAAAAAGCCAAAAAACAAACTGATGAATTTTTATTAACATGTCCAAAAAAACATCTCGAAAATGTCAACTCTGAAGATTGCATTGGAAACTTTTTAAAAAATTCCAAAAACGCAAAATTTTGTTTCGATAGCGAAAAACTTCACGACGTTAAATATGCAACACAACTAAACGACGCAAAAGACAGCCAAGATTGGGACTTTGTAGCCGAGGGAAGCGAACTTTGCTATCAAATGGTTAGCTCGGCCATCAGAATGATTCAATGCAAATTCTGCATGAATTCCTGGGAAGGCAACTCAAACATCTCATACTGCGATTTATGCCTTGGAAACAGCAATATTTTTGGATGTGTCGGGCTTCGCAAAAAACATTACTGCATTTTAAACAAAGAATATACAAAAGAAGAATATGAAGAAATAATCCCACGAATAAACGAACACATGAAGCAAACAGGTGAATTCAGCCAATTCTTTCCGGCACAAGCATCCCCTTTTGGATATAACGAATCTGTCGCAAGTGAATATTTCCCACTTAAAAAAGAAGATGCATTAAAACTCGGATTCACATGGAAAGATAACGATAAAAAAGATTATAAAAAACAAACCTATATTATTCCGGATCAAATCACGCAAATTCCATCTTCCATAACAAATGAAACGCTCGCATGCGAAGTTTGCGGAAAAAATTACAAGATTACTTCACAAGAATTAGAATTCTATAAAAAATCGAATTTACCAATTCCCCATAGCTGTTATTTATGCAGACACAAGACAAGGATGGCAAAAAAGAATCCAAGAAAGCTCTGGGAAAAATCATGCGCAAAATGTGGAATAAAAACTCAAACAACATATCCTCCGGAAAATCCTTCGCCAATTTTATGCGAAAAATGCTACTTAGAACACGTTGGATAAAACTCTTTTATTGCTTGAAAGCCATACCAATCCAATCTCCAACTTGATGCGTCACGGAAATAACCACAATCGCAATCAAAACGTGTTCAAGAATAACATGCAAAGGCTTTGTTTTTTCGGCTTTTGCTAAAAAATAACTCAAAATCGCGAGCAAAGTTACTCCATATATAACGCTCACATAAATAGCTGTAGTTAAAGGAAAAATCAAAACAGGAATAACGAATGTTAAAGCGAAAATTAACTTAAAAACAAACGTAGAAAAAGTCGCCTCCCAAACTTGCTTTGTTGATTTATCACCTGCAGATTCCTGAGAAATGTGTATTCCCAAAGAATCGGAAAACGCATCAGCAATCGCGATGGTTAAAATGCCACCCAAAACAACATATTTTGATGAAGTAACGGAATCAAGTCCAACCATAAGTCCAAGGGTCGTGATAATCGCGGAAGTAAGACCAAAACTAAAACCTGTTTTTAAAGATGCTCTCATAAAATTATAAAGTTAAATTTAGACAATTAATGCAATTCTATATTGCTTATATATAAGCGTCAAACAGATGTTATAAAAATGTCAGAAGTGCAGGAATAACAATTCCGGCAGTTTCAGATCGCAGAATCCTTGAACCAACGTTCAATAAAATAAAATCTGCTTCCTTCACACTCTCAATTTCCTGCTCTGTAAAACCACCTTCAGGTCCAATATAAACATTAATTTGCTCAACTCCATCGGCTAAAATTTTTGAAACATCCTTAAGCATTTTTTCAGCTTCAGGATGAGCTAAAACATGAACAACTTTTTTATTCACCTCGCTACTTTTCGCCAATTTTTCCAACAATTTCTGCATCTTAACAGGCTCTTTCAAAACAGGAATAATTCCTCTACCACTTTGCTCCGCAGATTCTTTCAAAATTCTTTCCAAACGCGGCAATTTATGCAAACTTTCACGTTCTGTTCTTTTTGTAATTAAAGGCACAAATTCACTCACACCAATCTCAGTCCCCTTTTGCAAAACCATTTCAAATTTTTCCGGACTTTTTTGAATTGCCTGATAAAGACAAATTTTAATTTTTGCCTCGGCGTTATTTTTTCGTTTTTCCAAGACCTTTCCAACGACCTCTTTTTTAGAAATCTCCAATAATTCAACCAAATATTCCTCGCCGGAATTATCCAAAATCATAATCTTTTCACCAACTTTAAATCGAAGAACATTAAAAAATTGATGACACAATTCTTCAGAAACTATCAAAACCTTCTCGTCATCAATTACATCCGGCTGAAAAATAAAAAATCTATGCATGAACACATTCTGCCCTTATCAAAGCCAAAAGTAAAGCAATTTGTATTTATAAAAATTTATAATATAATAATCTATTAACCATATAACCAAAAACAAAATGGTAAAAATAGACGCATACGTCAACGATCAGATTAAAAAAATAAAATTATCTGATTACAAAGGAAAATGGGTAGTGCTTCTTTTTTATCCTGCGGATTTCACATTTGTATGCCCAACAGAACTTGGAGAAGCGGAAAAATATTATGAAGAATTCAAAAAATTAAACGCAGAAATTCTAAGCATAAGCACAGACACAGCATTTGTTCACAAAGCTTGGCATGACAATTCCGAATTAATAAAAAAAGTAACCTATCCAATGCTGGCAGACCCAACAGGCAATATTTGCCGCATATTTGGGACTTATATCGAAAATGAAGGATTATCGCTTCGCGGGACGTTTATTATCGATCCTGATGGAAAGCTAAAGATGGCAGACATTCACGATAACAGCATAGGTAGAAGTGCAAAAGAAATCTTGCGCAGACTTCAAGCAGCAGATTTTGTTCGCAAAAATAATGGCGCATTAGTTTGCCCTGCAAGCTGGGAACCAGGAAAAGAAACGTTAAAACCTGGGATTGAATTAATCGGCAAAATCTAAAAACGCTTAATTCTATTGAAGCCTCAAATAATACATGATATAAATAGATAGCAATTTTTCCTAGCACGTGGGGTTGTAGCTCAGTTGGCTAGAGCGCCTGCTTTGCAAGCAGGAGGTCAGGGGTTCGATTCCCCTCAACTCCACCAAAAAAAACGATTCTTTGACTTTACAAGACTTTAAACCTGCATTGGAAAAATCGTTAACTCTCCAAATAACGTGACTTTGACAGGGAAACCTGCAATGGCTTTTTGCATAAATTCACCATCAATTTCCAATTCAATCATTCCATTTCTCCTCGACGGCAACTCTTTAATCGAAACTTCTCGGATTTCACGACCAATCCATTTATATGCTCTATAATCACCATTCGATTCTATAACACAAGTTCCTTTACCGTTCTCGTCAATTGCACTTGCGGTTAATAAAAATAACTTACCGCCACTTCCAAGATCAATAGATTTAAGCATATCGAAAAAAGCATTTAAATCAGGCAAAGTTGTTTCAATCGCTTCTCCTACTAAAATTTGAGCATTTCCATCATCAGAGAGGTCCAAATCAATTTTTAGATATTGCGCAACGCTCGGAAAGGCCTGTTCTCTCATGAAATATGCCTTTTCTTCACCGGACGTATATATAAAAGGCTTACCTATAAGAAGCTTCAATCTTCCATCCTCTACGGCATTACCAGTTTCTTCACAAATTAAAGCAACGGATTCAACCGTCACCAATGCGTCAAGATGCAAATATTCCAAAATAGCAACCTTAGTACGATCAATCTCGTCATCACTAAGTAAATAATTTCCATTGCCGTCTTTTGCAGACCAATTTTTAAAATTATCAAAAAATGACACCAAAGGATGATTCTTAGACAAATCAACTTCGGCCATTTTACCAAAAACTTTCATTAAAATTTCTTCTCTTTTTAATCCCCTCAACTGCTCTAACTCAATAATAATAGAGCCCAATAATTTACCTAATGGATCCAAAACCCGTTTATTTTCAGCAAAATGTCTTAATACGCGCTCGGGAAGCCCTGCAGCACAAAATACGCTTTTCGCCTGCCTACCATTATCGAATCGCTGATTTTTAAAAGGAGCATCAAGATATGCTTGAGTTCGTGAATCTTCTATTGTAGGAAATTTCTTCATGAAATATTTATATTAAATAAAAAAATAGATAAAAAGATAAATTATATTCAATTTTTAGTCAAACTAAAATCTTCCCACGAAAAAAAGACCTTTCGGTCTCTTCGTAAACCCCTAACATCCATAATGCAGTAGAGAAACTAGACTTTATTCTCACCCATAAAAGGTAAGATTGAATTCCCGAAGGAATTCGACCTGTGGCATACCCCGAAGGGATAGCCGTGTTTCACTCCTTAGAAAGGAGGTGATCCATCCGCAGGTTCTCCTACGGATACCTTGTTACGACTTAGCTCCAATCAGTAGTGTCACCCTAGGCCCCGGTAAACCAGGGACTTTAGGCGCCCCTACCTTTCATAGCTTGACGGGCGGTGAGTACAAAGTCCAGGAACATATTCACCGCGCCATAGCTGATGCGCGGTTACTAGCGATTCCAACTTCATGAGGTCGAGTTGCAGACCTCAATCCGAACTGAGACCGAGTTTAAAAGGATTTGCTCCGCCTTACGGCATTGCTTCCCGCTATATCGGCCATTGTAGCACCTGTGTTGCCCAAGACATAAGGGCCATGCTGATTTGACGTCATCCTTACCTTCCTCCTCGTTGGCCGAGGCAGTCTCTTATGAAAAAACAACATAAGACAAGGGTTGCGCTCGTTCACGGACTTAACCGAACACCTCAAGGCACGAGCTGACGACAACCATGCAGCACCTGTCTCCACGCTCCTTGCGGCACAACCATCTTTCGACAGTCTTCGTGGGATGTCAAGTCTTGGTGAGGTTCCTCGTTTGTTATCGAATTGAACCAGATGCTCCACCGCTTGTGTGGACTCCCGTCTATTCCTTTGAGTTTTAATCTTGCGACCGTACTACCCAGGCGGAGTACTTAATGCGTTAGCGTCGGCACAGACAGGGGTCGAACCTGCCTACACCTAGTACTCATAGTTTAGGGCGTGGACTACAAGGGTATCTAATCCTTTTCGCTCCCCACGCTTTCGTACGATAGTGTCAGAACTTACCTAGCAAACTGCTTTCGCTTTTGGTGTTCTTCTGTGTATCAACGGATTTTACCCCTACACACAGAATTCCATTTGCCTCTGTAAGTCTCTAGTCTAGAAGTTTTGAATACAGTTTCTCGGTTGGGCCGAGATATTTAACATCCAACTTTCTAAACCACCTTGGTACGCTTTACGCCCAATAATTCCGGATAACGCTTGCGACCTACGTATTACCGCGGCTGCTGGCACGTAGTTAGCCGTCGCTGATTCTTGGGGTACTGTCAGAATTCTTCCCCCAAAAAAGAACTTTACATCCTTACGAACTTCATCGTTCACGCGGTGTCGCTTCATCAGGCTTTCGCCCATTGTGAAATATTCCTTACTGCTGCCTCCCGTAGGAGTAGGAGCCGTGTCTCAGTCTCCTTGTGGCTGACCGTCCTCTCAGACCAGCTACCCGTCATTGCCTTGGTAAGCTATTACCTCACCAACTAGCTGATAGGATGCAGGCCCCTCCCAAAACGTCTTGCGACTTTACCCTTGCGGGATTATAGGACATTATCCTTTATTTCTAAAGGGTATTTCCTGTTTTGGGGTAGGTTCCAACATATTATTCACCCGTTCGCCGCTGCCCTTGCGGGCCGCTCGACTTGCATGTATTAGACACACCGCCAGCGTTCATCCTGAGCCAGGATCAAACTCTTCATAAAATAGATCGAAAATCGATCTTAATTTATCTCTAGATAACACTAGAGATAAAAGATAATTTATTAGCTGCTAATTTCTCTACTACACCATAGATGTTAAGGAACTCGTTAAGGAGCCTTTCGATACAGAAATAAAACCCATCACCTTTAACTTGATGGCACATAATATAATATTCAATAAATAGCCAAAGTCAAGGAGATTTTTATATTTTTTTTAAATAACTAATAAAAGTTATGTCAACGGCATTAGAATGCGTAAAACCCATTTTTCGTGATATAATTTAATAACCAGCGCGGATTCTCCGCGCAAAATATAAACTAAAATTAACCAAATAAAAATATGACAACAAGAAAAGCAAAAAGAATGTCTGACATACTCGTTCCAACAGTCATCGAACGCACAAGTTATGGCGAACGAGTATATGATATTTACTCTCTTTTACTTAAAGAAAGAATTATTTTTGTCGGTACTGCAATCGACGACATTGTTGCAAACACAGTAATTGCACAACTTCTATTTCTTGAAAAAGAAAATCCAAAAAAAGATATCACAATGTATATTCATAGCCCGGGCGGACACGTCACGGCAGGTCTTGCAATCTACGACACAATGCAAGCCATGAAATGCGACGTCTCAACTGTTTGCGTCGGTATGGCGGCATCAATGGGCGCAATCTTGCTCGCAGGAGGCACAAAAGGCAAAAGATATGCCTTACCAAATGCAGAAGTCATGATTCATCAACCACTCGGCGGCACGGAAGGTCAAGCTTCAGACATAAGGATTCACGCTGAACACATCATCAGAACAAAAGACAGACTCAATGGACTTCTTGCAAAACACACAGGGCAAGATTTCAAAAGAGTTGAAAAAGATACAGACCGCGACAATTTCATGACAGCGGAAGAAGCCAAGAAATACGGTTTGATTGATGAAATAATTAAAGGAAAAGATTAGAACTCAGGGTCAATATCGTAATCCAATAAACATCTACTTTGCGCTGATCTGGATTTCGCTTGCGCTTCTTCAACCGTAACTGAATTCTCAACACCACCAAGAGCTTCAATAACATGCAAATAAGTGACATCGGCAATATGCTGACAATGCCTAGTAATACAATCAAAACTCTTATTGCAACCATTAGCACCAACAAGAGCGGCAAAAGCCAAAGGCACTAAAAAACTTTTCTTTATTTCCATATAAGCTTATTTATTTAGAACAAGCATCAGCTGGCAAACCGGCTGTTCTCAAGCAAGTTAAACGATCTATTTCCGCTGTAGTATCAACAAATCTTTGAGACATATCACCGCCAGCAGGCATAACACCGGCTCTATTAACTGCATTCAAAGCACTATTATGCGTTGCATCTCTACCTTTATTGCATTTTTCGCAAATAGCAGCTCTTTCAGCAGGAGACATTTGAGTTTTATCACTACCACATGCGCCAAATCCGGCTAAAATAGCAGCGCCGGCAACTAAAGTATTTTTGACATTCATAATTTTTAAATTAAATTAATAAAGGTTTAAATTATTATACAACTTATAATAATTGTCAAGCCTCTTCTTTCGTCAACTTAACAAGCTTTGCTTTTTCAACTGCATATTCAACAATTGCTTTTGCAACATCAACTCCCGTAACTTCTTCGAGGGATTTAAAGCCGGGATTTGCGTTGACTTCAAGTACAAGTGGACCTTTCTTGGAACGAATAATATCAACACCACCAATTTCAAGCTTCAAAACCTTAACGGATTTAATCGCAACATCAATTTCACGCTTAGTTAAAACCGTTTTTTCGCCCTTTCCGCCAAGCTCAATATTCGATCTAAACTCCCCTTTCTTGGCTGACCTAATCATTGTCGCAACAACTTTATTTCCAACGACAAAAACGCGAACATCTTTGCCTTTTGATTCCTTCATATATTCCTGAAGCAAGATAATATTCACGCCACTTTGCTTCCATAAAAAGCTTAATGCAGACATAACCGCACGTTTGCTTTCCGCAATAACAACGCCGCTTCCATAAGAGCCAAATGGCGTTTTAAGAATAACGGGAAAAGCATTAACTTGTTTCAAAATATCAGCATTTATATATTTCAAATCACGCACAACAATCGTCTTTGGAATCGGAATGTCAAAGTGATCCAAAATCTGCATAGTTCTAAGCTTATTTTTCGCTCTCGAAATAGCGTGAAAAGTATTAACAACCGGAAATCCCATCAACTGCAATTGCTTAACAAGTGCCGCCTGAAGTTCAATGTTTCGAAGAAGTCCAACGCGCGGGATAATGACATCATAATCGGGAAAAACGCTTCCATCGTAAAAAACGCGCGGATTATGCCTATCATAAACAAGCTGACATTTATCAGCTCTAAAAATTCTTGCTTTATGCCCAAGCTCACGCGCCGCCTGAACAATTCGCGAATCTTCCTTAGACGACTTTCTATCAATCGATTCAAACGTTAAAACTGCAATTTTCATAATATTGTTTTTAACGCTCAAACTATATTCAAATTCGAAAAAAATGCAAATAAAAGTTAAAAGTGGTAAAATTAAAAAAATAAAAATCTCTCACAAATTTAACTTTCAAAAAATGAAAACCTCACACAAAAAAATTACAGCAACGAGTTTAATAATTGGCTTGCTTATGCTGTCCGGCTGCGGAAGTAGCACTCCGACAACCGCAACGGTTTCAAATCAAAAATATAAAACGTATGAAACTCAATATATTCAAACTTCATACCCTCAAGATTGGGATCTGATTGAAGAAAAAGATTTTCCGCAAGGAACGCCAAATTCGACAATCGTTATATTCAAAAGCAATATAAAAAACGAACTTTTCTTAACAAATGTAAATATCGCACACAGCACGCTTCCTTCTGAAATAGACTCTATTGATTATGGAAAACAAGTTATCGCAAATCAAAAAGCACTCCTCCAAAATTATAACGAACTTTCACGAAATGAAATTGAAATTCCAATCAGCGGACAAAATCAAAAAGTCACATTTGTCACATTTGAAGGAAAACGCAGTGCAACCGACCCTGTCATCAAATTTTCTCAACTATATGCGGTAAAAGGCACGCAAGCATATATTTTAACAGGAGCAATGCTCCCAACTGAAGAAGCGTCTGTTCAAGCTTCCGCGGAAGACATAGTCAAATCTTTGAAAGTAAAATAAAAAAACCCCACCGAAGTGGGGTGAAAGTTTCTGTCAGCCTAAATAAAATAATTTTTGTTTTTGTTTGGCTGTGAACTTTTTTGTTTTTGTTTGTTTCCTTGCCTATGTGTGGTCGATTTTTTATAGTACCTGCCTTGATACTCCCTGTTTGTGTGTATCGGGTAGAATCCAGACCGAAGCCTAGAAAA
>LBUS01000005.1 GCA_000992695.1 Candidatus Peregrinibacteria bacterium GW2011_GWF2_38_29
GAAAGGCTTAACTCCGGCTCAAAAGATACTCTACACTTCATTCTTAAAGCCCATGCAACCCCATTTAAAAAATGTGACTGGAACTCTGCAACTAAACAACTCTTGACAGATTAGCTTCAATTTGTTACTCTTTTATCTTAATTAAAAGATATGTCAAAAGGGTTGACCTTAGTAAATGATAGTGGAGAAGTTTTAACTCCCGCTGAATTAATAATGCGAGATGAAATAATGCATGTAATTGAAAACGTCGCATTTCATACAGACGATGCGGGACGTCTCGGGCAGACGGGTATCTCAGTGATCCCGGGCAGTTTTAACCCAAACGTTTTAGATGGCGTTTATAGCAGAGGAAATATAGGGAAAAAAAGCGAAAAAGAACTGGATGAATTAGCGGCAGAGGCTCTTGCGTTATTGGAGAGAGCATCTGCCTCAGCAATGAAGGATGAATCAGTTGAGATAGAGGGAGATTTGATTGTGTCATTTGTAAAATACAATGGTCTTTGGCGACTCAACGTACGATGGAAGAATGGTTATCCATTTTCATGGGAAGGAGAAAGGGTTTTTGTATTTAATTCGAAGACTTTTACAGAAGGCAACCCATACAAAGGGAAATTCCATGAAGATATTTATGCGATGTTTGTTGAACAGCATGGTCCTGAATCACAAGAAGCGATGGACGTAAGAAGGATTATTGAAATTTGCAGAGGAGTATTATATGGGAAATTATCTGAAGATGAAGAGCGATCGATCTTAGACGAACTGAGAAGATTGAGATTGAGGTATGGGGATGCTTGTGCGGCTATTATTAGTGATTTTGATGGAGATCATGCTGATAATGGATGGGACGATATCTCAGAGGCAGAGGTTGAAGACTTAGGCTGAGAATATTTCAGTTTGCACGTTGTGTACGCTTGTAGCGTAGCGAAAGGCGGCATTCGTTTAGGCTTTGACGTGTTACAATTTAGCCATGCAAATCAAAGGCGATAAAATAATTCTTAGTGCGATCACAAGCTCCGATAAGGACTATTTCTATACAATTGCTACAAAATCATATGGAGCAAAATTTTGGTATGATGATATCAAAAGAGAAAAGAGATCTAAAATAGCATTTTTTAATGATTGGACGGAAGGGTATTTTGACCCTAAAAAGCCAAAAGAGGGCCAATGCTTTTGGATAATGGTTCAAGGGAAGAAAATTGGCGTTATCGCATATAATAAAATCGATGAGCACAATAACGCCGAAATAGACATAATCATTGCTGACGAAGAAGACATGAATAAAGGCTACGGGACTGACGCAATAAAAACTCTGTGCGAATTTCTTTTGAAAAAACTTAAAGTGAATAAAGCTTGGATTGAGGCGCGAATGAATAATCCGCGTGCGATTAAGGCGTATCAAAAAGCCGGATTCAAAAAAGAAAAGATTTTAGAGAAAAAAGATTTCTTCCAAGGGGAATTTGTGGATTGTATAAGGCTGGAAATGCATTAATGTATAGCGCAGCGAAAGGCGGCATTCATTCAGGGTTTCTTTTTCTAAAACCGTGTGCGCATTATATAATTTATATATAAGTTTCATATTAAGAAATATATAAGATTTATATAACTCGTATACGAATATAAAAAGCACCCAGTAAAGACAAAACCTTAAAGGGCTCTTTTTGTGGTGATTCTGCTTATAGGATATCACGGCTTAAGATACGAGTCAAATTTTGTTAAGTTGAAATAAGGATCAATAAATTATAATATATATGCATAAAATAACAAACCCAACCCATGGTTGATCCAAACATCGTTTACGAAAAATTAATCAATTTGCTCGACAACAACCACGTCGAATATAAACTTTTTTCGCATCGCGAAGCTTTAACATGGGAAGATCTTGCCGCAGTGCAAAAAGAAACCGGATTTTTTGGCACAGAGATGAAATGCATGGTTTTGAAAGCCGGCGAAGAATTAATCGTTTATATGACGCTTCAGGGTAAGCGGGTCAATTTCGATGCAATCAAAGAAAAACTCGGTGTAAATAAGGTTAGACTTTCCACGCCCGAAGAATTAAATGAATATTTCGGCGCAAAGCCGGGTTGTGCTTATCCGTTTGGTTTTGACGCGCAGTATAGGATTTTCGTTGATCCCGAAATTTATAAACAAGAATGGATGCTTTTTAGCCCAGTTGTTCCTACAAAAACCGTGCAAGCAAAAGCGTCTGATTTGAAAAAGGTCTTTGATTCGCTGGGAAATAGGGTGCAAGAAGTGACGAATTTTAACCAGTAGTAAGGTATTTGCAAAACAATTTCCAATTTTAGCCATAACATAATATTGCAAAAATACACATAGTGTTAAAATTGAATTGTAATATTTTTATTTATGAAAACTAAATCACAATTAGGATCAGTAACTTTATCAAGAAAAGCATTCGCTAAATTGGAGAAAATGTTAAAAGAGAATGACTCAAGAAATTATCTTAACAAACAGGAGAAAGAATTATTGGAAGGTTCCAAGAAATTTGATAAATACGTTGCATCTATAGCTAATGGAAAATAAAAAGATATTAGGATTTTTGCCTTTTAATGATGAAACAGCGGTTGGCGTTGATTTTAAATATAAGCAAGAAGATGAAGAAATTCTTAATTTTTTCAAAAATAAAGCATTAAAATGTCAGAGGGAACATGTTTCAAGGTGCTTTGAATTAAAAGAGAGCGAAGGGATCGTCGGATATTTGGCACTTTCTTTATGCAGTATAAATGCAAGAAAATTAAAAAATCCAAAGAATATAGGGCTTTTTGAAAGGCCGGCTATAAGAATAGGGCAATTGATAATAGATGAAACAAAGCGTGGCCAAGGATATGGTAAATGTGCAATTAATTTTGTGATCTCAATAGTTCGCATGATGAAGTGGTATTTGCCTTGCAGGTTGTTGGTCGTTGACGCGCTTAATGAAAAAGCGCAAACTTTTTATGAGAAGGCAGGATTTCAGATGATGGAGGATAGGACTTTAGTTTTTGATTTGGCGCCAATGTTAAAGCAATAAGATTAGCAAGTGTGCCGCACAAAACTTGACATATCCATCCAAATCTGTTATTCTATCTTCCTATTTTGTTTTATAAATAAAAATGGCTACACCAACAAGGTACATGGAAGGCATTGAAGAAGCCGAGAAAAGAGGCTGTGTTGTTCAGCATGGTGCAATTTGCGAATGGGGAGAGGATTATGGGCATTTGCATCAACAAGGGCTGTCTCTTTTTAACAGCAGATATCTAATTAAATTGGCTGCAAGAATTTTATCAACAAGGCAAGAGATTAAAACAATTCTTGAATTTGGACCTGGATCAGGTACAGGGACTTCGCAGATGAGTCATTTGGCTCCACAAGCAAAAATAACAACAGCATTCGGACTTCAACCGGTAAATCCTTATTTGAGATTTGTAAAAGATTTATTTGGGGAAGGCTGTTTGGCGCAACATACGTCTTTAAGCGGTAGCGTAGAAGATTTGATCAGGAGAAAGTCTTCAGTATTAGACGGGCGTAAAAGCGAGCCTTATGGCGGATCGTGCAGAATGGACGCTATGCTATTTTTGCAAAGAGAATTTGGTATAGAAATATTTGAAGCTCTTGATTTTGATCATCCATTTATAGAAAAACAATATGTGGGGCGTTATTCAGATGAAATTGCGAGAGAATTATATGGGCGTTTCGATTTTGTATACGAAAGGCAGGGCCCGTGCCATAGGCATGCGGAATACGACGCTTTTGTGCAAACGGAAAGGGTTTATAACGCATATAAAGCGATGAGTCCAACCGGAGCAATGCTTATAGACGGCAGAGGAATCGAAGAGATTCTTAGAGAAAAAGGAGCTGCTGACGTGAAAACGTCGCTAACAAATCCGGAAAATGGCTTTGGCACGCTCGTTGTAAAAAGAGATAACCCACATTGTGACGAACTAATTGAATTGGCGCGCGCCGCATAAGATTTGCTATAATCTCCTCATGCAATGCGCCCAATGCAAAGAAAATTTTGACCACAGTACAGCCGAAATCGAAGCTTATAAAATGTTCGATGCGGTTTTGTCAGATGCGTGCCCGGATTGTAGACACCGAAGGCATTTGATTTTTCGAAATGAGCGAAATTTGTTTAATACAAAAAGTTTTCTTTCGGGGAAAAATATAATTTCGCTTTATCCAAAAACAACAAAACACAGAATCATCGATTCGGAGGAGTGGTGGAGTGATCGATTTGATGCGACAATGTACGGTCATGAATTTGATTTTAACAGACCATTTTTTGATCAAATTAAAGAATTGAAAAAAGAAGTTCCGCGTTGGTCAAAAATTTGCCTCAATGTGGAAAACAGCGAATTTTCCAATAACAGTGCGAATGTGAAAGACAGTTATTTGGCTTTCTCTTCATGTGATGGCGAGCAAATGCATTATTGCATGCGCGTTATAAAATCGAGCTTTTGCATTGATTGTATGAACGTAAATGACAGTCAATATTGCTCAAATTCTCTTGATATCAAAAAGTGTTATGGTGTTCATTACTCGCAGTCTTCTGAATCCTGCAATGATTCTTATTTTGTTTTTGATTGTAAGAATTGCGCCGATTGCATCCTTTGCGCGCAACTTCGAAATAAAAAATATTGCATTTTGAATAAAGAACTTTCAAAAGAAGAATATGAAAAGCAGAAGAAAGAGTTTTTGGCCAATCTTGGGCAAAATATGAATGTAGCAAAGCAGAAATTTGAAGAAATAAAGCGTTTGGTTTTATACAAAAATCTTCGCATCACAAAGAGCGAAGATTCAGTTGGTGACTTTATATCAAGTTCAAAAAATGCGATAAATTGTTTTAGCGTTTCGGATTTGCAGGATTGCACAAATTTATACGATTGTTATGCATGTAAAAATTGCCACGATAATCTTGCGAACGATAAATCGGAATTGTGTCTTGAAGTTGATACGGCTTATGACATGTATAACTGCAAACTTTGCACATATTCGGTTTCAGAAAGAGATTGTACATATACGGATCAGTGTATGATAAATAAAAATCTTTTCGGCTGTGTTGGGCTTAAGCATCAGCAATATTGCATTTTAAATAAAAAATATTCAAAAGAGGATTACGAAGAAATGCTTAAAAAAATAAAGGTTTATATGCAAAAAACAGGCGAATGGGGCAAACCATTTCCAGCTACTTTAACCCCATTTCCATATAACATAACCGTTGCGCAGGAATATTATCCGCTAACGAAGGATCAAGCACTTGCGCAAGGCTTTGAATGGTATGAAGAAGAGGAGCAAATTGCACCGGCGGAAAAATATAAAATTCCATACAACATAGAAGAAGCGGATGAATCGATTTGCAAAAAAGTGCTTGTTTGTGAGGAAACCGGCAAACTATATAACATTATTCCGCAAGAACTCCGTTTTTATAAACAAATGAAATTGCCGCTTCCGCGTATTTCCCCACATCAAAGATACATGGGGTTGCTCAAAATGTTGCCTCCAAAACGCCTTCGCGATACGGTTTGCAGCGCTTGCGCCGCGCAAATCAAAACCGTTTATCCGGCCGACAGTTGGCGCAAGATTGTTTGCAACGAATGCTATCTGAAGAAGGTGTATTGATTGGCTTCCACAAGCCAAACGATAAATCGACAGAATTATTAAACTGCGCCAGTCATTTGCGTTGCTTTTCGACATGAAAAGTCCGATAATTTATTATTGATGATAATATAATTTCATCAAAATTATCACTTAACAAAAATCCCCCATGGAAGTGAAAATTTTTACAAAAGAGATGTCAGCGCAAGAGGTGAAAAAGGTTAAGGAGTATTCGATGACAAAAGTCCCGGCGATTGAGAGTTTGCTGCAGCATTTTGCTCCGGATGCGGCGAATCTGCGCATTAACGCGGAAAAGTTGGGGAGGAGAAGTGCTTATAAAGTCGAATTTGTTTTGCATCTTCCGTCAAAAATTATTATTGGGGAAGAGGCGAGTCATGAAATCACAAAAGCCGTTGATTTGGCAAAGGATAGGATTGTCCGTCAGCTCAAAAAACATGAAGAGCTTTTGAGGTCAAAACATGGCAAAAAGCACAAGCTGAATATTAAGGAAATTGATTTTGATAAAATACCGGCCTTTGCTGAGCTTAAGCCAAAAAATAAAGATATTTTCGCGGACATTCTACAGCCGCACTTGGTCAAATTAAACAAATTTATTAAGAGGGAAATTTTTCACAACGAATCGCTCGATATCATTCCGCAAGACGTAGTTGAAAGTGAGTCGATTTTGAATGATGTGATTCTTGATTTTTATGCAAATTACAATCCGCAAATGAAAGGCAAGGCTCTTGAACAATGGCTTTATACAGTCGCAATAAGTAAGATCCGCACTGCAATCGATGAATATAAAGAAGAAGATATGAAAGAAATTCCGATTGAAGAAGAAGCGGTTCCAAGAACGTCCGAAATTGAAGATTATTTTGAGGAGAAAGAAATTGAAAATGTAGTGAATGAAGTCCCAATGGAAAGCGATGATGAAACGCCGGAAAATATTTCTTCCAAAAAAGAATTATTCAGATTTTTGATGGCAGAGCTTTCCAAAGTTGACGCCAAAAAACGCGAAGCATTTATTTTGAATAAGATGGAAGGTTTTGTTGCCGCGCAAATCAGCGAAATGCAACACAGACCCCTCAAATCCGTGACAATGGATATTGAATTTGTGCAGAAAGTGCTTGCGGAGAAGGCGAAAGCGGAGTTTGGAGAGGAAGTGTAGAAAATGACAATTTGAGTTTTGCGTTTTGACTTTTATATTATATTATTTAGCCATGTTTGAAGCCGTAAATAATTTAATAGCGAACTCCATTTTGTTCGTGCAGAAATCCGCACAAGGATTTGTCGAAAACGTGAATTATCTCAACTTCACTTGGTTGCAAATCGCTGCCGACATTTTTCTAGTTACGATTTTTATTTATTATTTGGTTTTGATTTTAAAAGGAACACGCGCCCTCAACATTGTTTGGGGACTCATGATGCTTGGCATCATTTATCTCATCAGCAAGGTGTTTTCGCTCGTTGCCGTTAGTTGGCTTTTTGAAAAATTCTTAACACTTGTTATCATCGCAATCCCAATTATTTTTCAGCAAGAGTTGCGTCGTGCACTCGAGAAACTTGGTAAAACAAAGCTATTTATGAGTCACATAATAATCAAAGCCGACATTTTGATCAGCCAAGTTGTTTCCGCTTCCGCTGATTTGGTTGAAAGAAAACGCGGTGCATTAATCGTTTTTGAAAGAGACACCTCTTTAAAAGAATATATTGATACAGGCGTTGCGCTTGATTCGGATGTCTCAAAAGAGCTTATCGTAAGCATTTTTAACGATAGATCTCCACTTCACGATGGCGCAATAATCATCAAAGATAATAAGATAAAAGCCGCTTCTTGCATTTTGCCACACTCGTTTAAAGCATATAGCAAAACGCTTGGAACAAGGCACAGAGCCGCACTTGCTCTTTCCGAATCCACGGACGCAAAAATCATCGCGATTTCAGAAGAGCGCAATTCGATTTCATTTATAGAAGACGGTTCAATTGAGCAGAACGTAACGCCTCAAAAACTTGAATTAATGCTCGAATTCCTTAAGCCAAAAGAGAAAAAACATTATTTTAAAAGCAAAAAAGTTCAAAAATGATAAGTATTTTTTACAAAAATTTGCCAACAAAAATATTCTCGCTAGCAATCGCGATTATTGTTTGGATTGTGATTATTGCATCACAACAAACGCCATATCAATTCACGGATGAAATTGAGGTTAAGGCCTTTAATATGCCGGAAAACATGAGTCTGATTTCTTCGTTGCCAAAAGTAAAAATCAAAATCGTCACAACAAAAGATATTTTACAGACATTAACAAAAGCTGATTTTGAAGCTTATATCGATACAAAAAACATCAAAGAAGGGATGCACACTCTTGATGTTTTAGTTACGCCAAAAATACAAAACGTAACGGTTGTGGCCGCAGAGCCCTCCAGAGTTTCTTTTGAAGTCGAAAATATGATGCAAAGGCAAGTCGCGATAAAGGCTATAACAAGTGGAAATTTGAATGCCGGATATAAATCAGAAAAACCGGTTTTAGCCCTAGATAAGGCTCAAGTCGAAGGCGCGGAAAGTTTGATAAAAAAAGTCAGTGAACTTCGAGCTGAAATAAAATTTGATGGCAGTGAAAATATATCATTGGAAAAAGAAATAAAATTAAAAGCGTTTGATCAAAGCGGCGTTGAAATCAAAGAAGTAAAAATAACACCGGAAAACGTTAAAGTTAATATCACTATAACGCAGGTAACTAAGCAGAAAACAGTCGGCGTTAAGGTGTCCGTGAAAGGTTCTACAAAAACCGGCTGGATTGGAAAAATCACAGTTGAGCCTTCGGCTATTGAAGTAAAAGGTGATGCAAAATACATTGATGCCTTGGACTATATTGATACCGAAGACTTTGACATTTCAGAAATGACAAAAACAACCGAAAAATATTTACTCTTAAATATTTCAAAAAACATTTCTCTAGTGAATGAAAACGCAAATCGTGTTAAAGTAACGGTCGAATTTAAATCTTACAACAACTAAAATGGCTCTGAATATTGGAATCGTCGGACTACCAAACGTCGGTAAATCAACTTTGTTTAACGCAATGATTCGTTCAAGAATGGCTTCTGTTGCGCCATATCCATTTTGCACAATCGATCCGAATATTGGTGTCGTTGAAGTTCCAGATGAACGTATCAAGCGCATTGTTGAAATTGCAAAACCCGCAAAAACGATTCCTGCAACAGTCGAATTTAAAGATATCGCAGGCATTATTAAGGGCGCTTCGGAAGGTGAAGGTCTTGGAAATAAATTTCTTTCACATATTCGTGAAAGCCACGCAATAATTCAGATTGTTAGATTTTTCGGAGATGATGGTGTTGTCCCGCATGTTCACGGTTCAGTCGACCCAAAACGAGATAAAGAAATCATCAATACAGAGCTTATTCTTGCGGATATTCAGACTCTTGAAAAGCGCCTTGAAAAAGCGAGCACAGAAGCAAGAACAGGAAAACCGGAGGCGAAAATTTATTTGGAACTTTTGCAAAATATTCAAAAAGCTTTATCAGAAGGCAAAACCGTTCGAGATATGAATTTATCGGAAGAAGATTCTGAAAGAATTCGCGACCTTCATTTCATAACGCAAAAACCGATAATGTATATTGCGAATATTGATGAAAGTGAAATAAAAAACATTACGCCGGAATTTATTAGAGAAAAAATGGATTTGGCAGCAGATGTTCCAGCTATTCCAATTTGTGCAAAAATCGAAGAAGAGGTTTCGGATTTATCTCCGGAAGAAGGAAAAGCATATTTACAAGAACTGGGCTTAAAAGATACAGGGTTGAATGAAGTTATTCGTGCGTCCTACGCATTGCTTGGCCTTGCAACGTATTTTACGCAGGGAACTGATGAAGTCCGCGCATGGACGATCCACAAAGGCGATACGGCCCCAAAAGCGGCCGCCGTAATTCACACGGATTTTGAAAAGCATTTCATCAGGGCGGAAGTTATTAGCTATGAAGACTTTATTTCATGCGGGGGAGAAGTTCAGGCAAAGGAAAAAGGCCTCATGAGGCTCGAAGGTAAAGAATATATCGTCAAAGACGGCGATATCATTTTCTTTAGAGTTAGCGTTTAATTCTTTGGAAGCTGAACTTTTCGATGCTCGATGTAATTGGCGAGCATATAAAATATAATCAATGCGATCAATATGCCGATAACCATTGGATCAAGCGGTATTTTGTAAAAGTAGAATTCGGCATATGTCATTGCGGCAACAAAGGATACAACGAATAAAGTTAGCGCAAAGCCTATAGAACCCTTGCGAGTTCCCGGGAAATTTTTTTCCATAAGCTTTTTTAAATAAAAAGACAAAGCAAATATAACGAAAAGTCCAACGTAAATTGACACTCCAACGATAGTTTTCGCATTGGAAAACCCGCTTTCAACAAATATCCCAACAATAAAAGGGTGCAATGCCCATCCAATGATATTTAATATGGCAAATGTGACAAATAGACCCATCTGTCCTGCAAATTTTCTTGTTATTTTTACGCATCCCGGAATTTGCTCAAGCCGTTTTATAATTTCAGTAAACATTCGTAAATCTTTCATCTCAAAATCGATAATAAGACTTGCTTTTCTACCAAAAGATCTGTCGCCTGCGCCCCATATACTTAATAAATTGACATTATATTGTCGTATAACGTCTGTCACATCCATGACAAAGCCGGGCCTGTCTTTGCCGGTAATTTCAAGCTTGATAGTTTTTTTTGAAAAAGGGATTGAGTTGTCGATGACATCAGCGTCTCTACCGTGTGAACTTCTTTCGAGATATATCAATTGTATGACATCAAAAGGCGAGATTGTTCCTTCGCCAACAGCAACGTAAAAATCATAAGCTGAATTGTAGTCGGCGTTTAAGCGTTCTTTTAGGACTTTTTGAAGCTTTTTAAATTTCATATCTTCGATAAATCCAAGTCCGGCAATGTTGAAAGCGCTTTGTAAAAGCTTTTTACCGATTGACGTTTTTTCAGCTCTGGTTTTTGATTTAAAAATCTCTTTTATTCTGCCGCGCGCGCTACTGGTTTTAGTATAAGGAAGCCATTCGAGCCTTGGCTCGTGTGCGGTATGCGTTATAAGAATTTTTATTTTGTCATTCGAATTAAGCATTGTCGTGAGCGGCATAATAATATCATTTATTCGCGCCTCATAAGCGTAGGATATTTTTTTTGGTTCAGTCGCATAAATAAAATCAATAACACTAGAACCGGCAGGCAGATAAAAAGGTTCTCCATTTTGATTAAAAACCGTGATCCTATCGCTAAAAATTTCTTCTTTTAAATCACGCATAAAATAATCATCATCAGAATCTTGTTTTTCCAGTTCAAGAATTTGCTCCATCCATTTTAAATATTTTGCAGGCATGGATTTTGTTGTGACAAGATTAATACCAAGCTCAGAATCATCATGCATTTTTTGTGTACGAATTTGAAATTCAATTCTGGCTTCTTTTGGACCAAGAACTATTGTGTGTATGGATTGATAACCGTTTATTTTTGGAACAGCAATGTAGTCTTTTAATTTTCCAGCATCGGGCTTATACATTGAATGCGCAACGCCAAGGGCTTTATAGCAATCATCAGGGGTGTCTGTGATGATTCTTATTGTGATTAAATCCAGAACATTTTTTGCGCCCGGATCATCAAAAGATTTAATCTTTTTGAAAATATGAAAGATTGATTTTGGCCTTAAATAAACCTTTGCATTGATTTTCTTCTTATCAAGAATGGCTGACATTTCAGTTATAGTTTTTTGCGCAATATCGTCATGTTTTTTATTGTATTTTTTTAGTCGATCAATAAAAGCCCGATATTCTTTTTGATATAAATGCTTAAAGCACAAGTCCTCAAGTTCATATTTTATGCCTTGTATGCCCATTAAATTCGAGATTGGAATATAGACTTCAAGAGTTTCTTTTGCGATTCTGGTCTGCTTATCCGGCCTCACAAAATGCAGAGTTCGCATGTTGTGAAGGCGATCTGCGAGTTTAATAAAAATCACGCGCGGATCTTTTGAAGTATGGAGGAGAAGCTTTTTAAGTGACTCAATTTGACGCTTTTCCATGGCGTTTTTGTAGTAAACCTTCGACAATTTCGTGACACCATTAACAAGGAAAGCAACGTGTTCCCCAAATTCTTTTTGAATATCATTTATTGAATATGAAGTATCTTCGGAAACATCGTGAAGCACTGCCGCAATCAAAGTATTTTCATCAACGCGCAAATTCGACAAAATTTTAACAGTCTCAATAAGGTGGGTTATATAAGGCGTTCCTTCGTAGCGCATTTGGCCTTTATGCGCATTATCTGCGAAATGATACGCTTTTAAAAAGCGATTGGAATCAAAGCCGGGAATTCTCGACTTTACCTTTTCGATTATCGCTTTTATATCGTTCAAAATATATGCCATATACAACAATCAATCTTCTCATAACACGCATAAACAAGTCAACGAAAATGACGAAAATGCTATAATCTCATCATGCGAAAAGTAAAAGATAAAAAAGTTGTGGTCGCGATGTCAGGAGGAGTGGATTCTTCGGTTACCGCGCTATTGCTCAAACAGCAGGGCTATAAGTGTATCGGGATACACTTGAAATTTTGGAACGATCCTTCATGCCCGACTTCCGCAAAAACTCAGGAAAACAAATGTTGCTCAACGGAAAGCATGGTGATTGCGCGCGAAAATGCAAAAATGTTGAATATTCCTTTTAGCGTTATCGATGTTTCGGATAAATTTAAAACGAAAATTGTTGATTATTTTATTGATGAATATTTGGCCGGCAGAACGCCAAATCCATGCGTTGAATGCAATCGAAATATAAAATTTGGCGAACTTTTAAAAATTGCAAAAAGTTTGGGAGCGGATTTTGTTGCGACAGGTCATTATGCAAAAATTTCTAGCAAGGGCGGAATTTATAGTCTCAAAACACCAAAAGATAAAGAAAAAGATCAAACATATTTTTTATATACGCTTATGCAAGAAAAATTAAAGCATGTTATGTTCCCGCTTGCAGATCTGAAAAAATCACAAGTTAAAGAAATTGCACAAAAATTTGGAATTAAAGAATCCGCATCAAAAAAAGAAAGTCAGAATCTATGTTTTTTTCCTGATAAAAAATATACGGATTTTTTAAAAAGATATTTGAGCAAGGCTCAGCTTAAATCAGGCCCGATTAAAGATATGAAAGGTAAAATTCTCGGCACACACAACGGAATTGCGCTTTATACGATCGGTCAGCGAAAAAACGTTATCAGCGGACAAAAAACTCCAATTTACGTCATTGATATCGATAAAAAATCAAATACGATTTTTGTTGGCGATGAAAAGCATCTGTTTTCCAAGAAAATCAAAATAAAGAATATAAGCTTTATTTCAGGGAAGTTGCCAAAAACGCGCAATATTAAGGCTAAAATTCGATATGGAAGCAAATTTGTACCGGCAAAATTGAGCTTAAAAGGCTCTTCCGCAGAGATGACTTTCAAAAAACCGGTCAGAGCGGTCACGCGCGGCCAATCTGCCGTATTTTACGATAAAAATACGGTTTTGGGCGGCGGGGTAATTATATAGGACAAATATTCCAAACACGTCAAGTGGTATAAGGGGCAAAATGAGTCTTAAGTCTTGTCTGTAAGCCAAAAATGCTGTATAATTATAAGAAATACGAAATTAGAAAAACGAAAACAAAAACAAATAAAAAATGAGCGACGAGATATACAAAATCGAAAGAAAGATTTTCGGTGGTCCGAAAAGCAAAGACGTTTTCACGTTTTTAAAGCCGCTTAATGAAAAAGGTGGAATAGAGATTTTTTATGTTAAAGAGACTTCTGTGTCCGCTAAAGAAAAACTTCAGAAGGAGGCTATCTTGGCGATTGGCCCAATTGAAGCGAAACAATTTGACGCTAAAAAAACGCCACAAAACAGGAAGATGCAAAATTTTCAAATTAATGAAAGTTTTTTCTCAAGCACGGTCTTCAAAAAAGGCTTTGAAATAACAAAACAGCTCACTCTTTCAGCCGCTATTTTCGGAGTTCTTTTCTTGGCTTTAAACTGGTCCGCATATGTGAAGATTTTCGAAACAAAATATAATCAAGTTGCGAACATATCTCAGGCGAATACAATGCAGGAGTTTATTGCGCCTAAAAAGCCTATTAAGCAAACGCTTTTAAAAGTTGGCGCAACGCCGGCTGAAGAAAAAAAGAATATTCCGGCGCTTTCAATCGCAGTCGCGCCACCGGATACAAGAATAATTATTCCAAGTATAAATAAAAATATTCCCGTCATTCAAATCAGCGATGAAAAATTAATCAAAAAAGATTTTAAAGCGCTTGAGGCGGATATCCAAAAAGGGCTTGAGGATGGCGTAATCAACTATCCGGGAACGTCAAAACCCGGCGAGCACGGTAACATCGTTATCACCGGTCACAGTTCTTATTTTCCATGGCAATCGGGCAGATTCAAAGACGTTTTTGCAATTTTAAGTGAGGTCAAAGATAAAGATAAGATAGCGATTTTTTATAATCAGAAAAAATACATTTATACGGTTTTTGAAATCACGGAAGTTTCTCCAAAAGACATCGGGCCTCTTCAGCAAACAAAAGACGATATCCTGACTCTTATAACCTGTACGCCTGTTGGAACAGACCTTCGCAGGCTTATAGTTAAAGCAAAATTGACTTCGGTGGAAATTTAAGGGTTTTGCAGCTTATCAAGCTCTTCAAGGAGTTTTTTCTCGTGTTCGGCTTCAGTTTCATCAGTTGCTTTCTCGGCTTCAATCATTTTTTGTCTTTTTTGTTTTCGCTCAAAGTCTTGCCATTCAGACATATGTTTATCATTCAGAGACTTGAGGTCTTGATTATATTCTTCATCAAGCTTTGTGAGTTGTTCTTTTTCATTAACAAGGATGTTCCTGAGTTTTACAATCTGGTCATCGGTCATCACGGGCATAATTTGATACCAATATTCACGTTCGGAATCGTCCATGGATTCAGTTTGAATTGCGAGTGCGATTAAATCCGGATATTTCGAAGTGACAGACGTAGGGATGCTATATTTTGCGACAATTTCGTCAATTTTCTTTTGATCCGCGTTTATAAAAAAACGACCGCGCGTGCCTTGAATAAGCATTTTTCCGTCTCTAATGACACTGACCGCTCCCGTTGATTGCTGTGAGGCTTGTTGTGTGTTTGTATCAGCCATATTTGTTATATATAATATATCAGAATTTAAAGCATTTTCAAATTGGATAAAGAATCGGCTAGAACCAGGATTGAGAAATTAAAAGAAAAGATAAAAGAGCTTAATTATCAGTATTTTGTGCTGGATGAGAGTCCGGTTTCCGAAGATGTTCGAGATTCGCTTAAAAAGGAGCTTCGCGCGCTTGAGGCTGAATTTCCGGAATTCATAACGTCTGATTCGCCAACGCAAAGAGTGGGGAGCGTTTTATCAGGAAAGTTTGAAAAAATCACACACATTTCACCAAAGAAAAGTTTGCAAGATGTGTTTTCTGCGCAGGAATTAATTGATTGGGTTGAGCGAATTCAAAAACTTGTTCCGGATCAGGAAATAAATTTTATTTGCGAATTGAAAATCGACGGACTCAATATAACTTTGCATTATAAAAAAGGAAAATTCATTCAGGCGATCACGCGTGGTGATGGAGAAAAAGGCGAGGATGTGACACACACAGTGAAGACGATTGAAAGCGTGCCAATGGAATTGAATGAGCCGATTGACATTGAAGTTTCAGGCGAGGTTTATATTTCAAAAAAGGCTTTTGAAAAAACTAATAAAGAACAAATTGCAGCGGGTCTTGATGCATTTGCAAATCCAAGAAATGCGGCTGCCGGAGCCATTCGCCAGCTTGATCCAAAGGTTGCGGCAGATCGTGAGCTTGAAGCGTTTTTTTATGAAATCGGTGCGAACATGATTTTTCCAAAAATAGCATCGCAGGAAAAAGCTTTGAATAAATTGCAGGCATTGGGCCTTAAAGTAAATAAAAAATTTCATCTCTGCAAAAATATAAAAGAAGTTATTGAATATATTGAAAATATTCCAAATATTCGTGAAAAATTGCCATATGAAATTGATGGCGTCGTTGTGAAGGTGAATAGTAAATCGCACTGGGAGCAAATGGGTTTTACGGCTAAAGCTCCACGTTATGCGGTTGCTTTCAAATTTCAACCAAAGCAAGTTACAACAAAAATTTTAGATATTATTGTTCAAGTTGGTCGAACTGGTGCGATCACTCCGGTTGCAGTTCTTGAGCCGGTTTTGGTTTCCGGAAGCACGGTCGCGCGCGCGACTCTTCACAACGAAGATGAGATGGAGAAAAAAGACGTTCGAATAGGCGACACTGTGATTATTCAAAAAGCCGGCGATGTTATTCCTGAAATTGTTTCCGTCATTACTGATCTTCGAACAGGCGCGGAAAAGAAATTTATTTTCCCAAAAGTTTGTCCGGTTTGCGGTTCGGAAATAATTCGTGAAGAGGGGATGGCGGCTTATAGATGCACAAATCCGGATTGTTTCGGCATGAAAAAAGAATCAATGATTCACTTTGTTTCCAAGGACGCAATGAACATTGAAGGGCTTGGTGAAAAAGTTGTTATTCAATTTTTGGACGAAGGGATGATTGCAGCTCCACCCGATATTTTTAGATTAAAAAAAGAAGATCTGCTTTCTTTGCCTTTGTTTAAAGATAAAAAAGCGGATAACATTTTGGAATCGATTGAAAAATCAAAGAAAGTTGCGCTTGATAAATTTATTTATGCGCTTGGAATTCGTTATCTTGGTGAGCAAAATAGCAGTGACTTTGCAAAGTATATTTTGCAAAAAGAAATCCATCCTGAAGATTTTCAAATTCCGGATTTTATAGAGATTCTTAAAAATTTAACTATCGACGAGCTTCATTCGATCGAAGGTGTAGGCGAAAAAGTTGGTCAAAGTATTTTTGATTATTCGAGAAATGATAAAAATTTGGAAATTTTGCACGAATTATATGAGCTCGGAATTCGCTTTACATTTGGTCCCGCAAAAACAAACGCGAATATAACAGGCAAAAGTTTTGTTTTAACCGGCGCGCTTGAAAGCATGTCTCGCGATGTCGCAAAAGCAAAAATCAAAGAGCTTGGTGGCAAAGTTTTAAGCGCCATAACTCAAGAAACTGACTTTTTGGTCGTTGGCGCAGAAGCGGGGAGCAAGCTTGAGAAAGCGAAAGAAATGGGCGTGAAGATTTTGAATGAGGAGGAATTTTTAAAGATGCTATAATTTATTCCAACACCTCTCCTCCAAAAAAGTCAGCGATATCATTTGCGTTGGAAGATTTTTTTTGCGCAGCAGTGTTGGTCTGCGCACCTGAATTACCTGTAGGTGCCATCGCCATATCCATAACATCCGCAACCGTAGTTTCCGCCCCAGCTATCACCGGCTCAAGCTCAATTCTTTTCAAAACTCCCTTAACGCGAATTTTGTTATTAAATACATCAAAAAGGGCTTTTTCAAGTTCCGCTAAATGAGTTGTCTCGGAAACTTTTTCAAGATAAAAAGTCGTCTTAAATTCAAGAGTCAAAGTATCGCCTTGCAAATCGCTTGGTTGCGAATTTTTAACACCCTGCCTAAGCATTGGAGTCTTAATTCTTTCAATAACTCTTGGCCATGTGCTGATTATATTTTGCATCGTTACGTCAATTGGATCCATTGGAGAAACGGGCGCAGGTTCAGAAGTTTCAGAAGGCGGCGCACTGGAGTCGGCCGTCTGCTTAGTTGCTTGTTTAGATGCCATGACCGTACCACCGGTTTTTGCAAAAACTTTTGCTTCCGGTGTCTTCGCCCTCTGATATCCGCATATCTCAATAATGGCTATTTCAAGAGGCAATTGAGGTATCGCAGCGCTTTTAAATTTCTCAAGAGCGCCTTGAAAAGAATCAGTCATAAGCATCAATCTTGGCACAGCATCCTTTTCTTCACTTTGCACGGCCGCAATCAATTTCGAGCGCAAAACTTCAAGAATTTCACGCGTGAATTGCGATAAATCCGCACCTTCTTTATATAAATTTTGCACAAACAAAAGTGCAGAGTTTGCATCACAACTTTCAAGCATTTTATAAAACGCATCAAGGTTTTCAATTCCGCTTAAGCTCAGCATTTCCTTCACGCGGTCATATGTTAACTTTCCATCAACAACCAGCTGTTCCATAACTCCAATCGCATCACGAAGCCCTCCTTCGGCATTATTCGCAATCGCCTCAATCGCTTTATCTTCAGCCACAATATTTTCAAGTTGGGCAATATAGCTCAATCTTGCCATAATCGTCCTCGGATCAATGCGTTTAAAATCAAATCTCTGGCATCTTGAAATAATCGTTTCCGGGATTTTGTGCGCTTCAGTTGTACAAAGAATAAAATAAACATAGCTCGGCGGTTCTTCCAAAGTTTTCAAAAGCGCATTAAACGCCTCTTTTGTGAGCATATGAGCCTCATCAACGATATAAATCTTATTTTTCGCACGAGTTGGAGCATAGTTAATTTTCTCAATCAAATCACGAATTTCATCAATTCCGCGGTTACTTGCCGCATCAATCTCAATCAAATCAATCAATCTGCCTTCATTTAAGCTCACGCACATCTCACATTTTCCGCATGGCTCCATATCCGCATCCATATTCAAGCAATTCAAAGATTTAGCGATCAAACGCGCGGTTGAAGTCTTTCCGGTACCACGTGGTCCTGTGAAAAGATAAGCGTGTACCATGCGGTTTTCTCGCAAGCCATTAAGCAAAGTCTGCCTAACATGATCCTGTCCGACAAGATAAGTGAAGCCTTGTGGCCTATATTTTCTGTAAAATGCGATTTTTTCCATAAAAAATGCTTTGAGGAACTTATACTAGCATTTTTTGGTTTTCGCGACAAATTTCTTAAAACTCTCCTTAAACTCCTCCACGGAAAACTTCATCGCTTGTTCTCGAATCTTGCTAGTGTGATATTTCTTTTCGTTCGCGACCATTTTTTCAAATCCTTCTTCCATTGATTTCAAAGTTTGTTCATCAAAGAATTCGCCGGTCACGCCTTCGATCATGGTTTCAGTTAATCCACCGCTTCTGTATGCCAAAATTGGTTTCCCTGCGGCCATGGCTTCAACAGGCGTAATTCCAAAATCTTCTTCGGACGGGAAAATAAAGCCGCGGCAGTTTTCGATATATTCATGAACGACTTCATCCGGTTTGCGACCAAGAACGTCAACGGTTGGACCTGCAATTTCCTTCAAATAATTCAGCATTTTTCCGCCACCAATAATAACGAGGCGCTTTTCAAGCTTATTAAACAGCTCAATCGCCAAATCAATCTTTTTATAAGGCGTTAAAGTCGAAACTATCAAATAAAAATCCTCATTCTTTTTTTGCGATTTGAATTTTTCCGTATCAACCGGCGGATAGATAATCGTTGAATCGCGCCTATAATATTTTTTTATTCTCGCCGCAACCGTCTTTGAATTCGCAACATAAAAATCCGGACGATTGCTCGCAACCTTATCCCAAAGCCGAATTTGAGATAATTTATGTTCAATATAAAGCTTTAAAACCGGTCCCAAATTTTGCTCTTCCAAATATTGGTGCGCATAATCCCAAACATATCGCATCGGTGTGTGGCAGTAGCAAATATGCGTTGTGTGAAGCGGAACAAGAATTCCATGTGCATAAGCGCTCGATGAACTTATCACCAAATCAAATTCAGAGAAATCCCATTGCTCAACAGCTTGCGGCATTTTTGGGAAAAGAGCTCTATGTCCAAAAACTTTCGCCCATTTATCCAAATTTGAAACCCGAACGCGCTCTTTTGGGAAAACACTTCCAACTTTTTTTTCGTCATATACAAGCGTATAAATCGGCGCATGTGGATACATATCACTCAAAACCTTGAGAACTCTTTCCGCGCCTCCAAGCCTAATTAAAAAATCGTGAACAAGGGCAACTTTCATAAAATTATTATATCATATGAAGTGCAGGAAGCTTTAAAAATAATATCGCCATTGACAAAAGGGTAATATATAACTAAAATTCATATCCAGATTTAAAATTTAATTAAAAATTATATGGCTACAAGAGCGGAATTAGAAATGGGCGAACCAAGAGCGGAAATTGATTTGCAAGCAGCTCAACGTATATTCAGAACAGACGGAACGGTTTTTGCAGAACCGGGAGATGGATTAAAAATGTCAATTTTACTTAGTGCTATGGAGGCAGCGGCTTTTGAAAAAGGCTTATTATCAGCTAGAGCTTTAGTTACGAGGAGCGGCGCATTTCAAGTGGCCAAGGCTGGCGCTCAAATCGATGGTCAAACCCAAGTAAAACCTGAAAAAATAAGGGTGACAATGGCTCAAGTTAGATTGGTTGAACCGGAAATAGTTCGCGACTATAAAGTTGCTCCGTTAAAGGATCTTACAAAACCGGGCACGCCAAGAATTAAGAAATAGGCATTGTATTTATAACATTCTTCGCTTCCAGCCATCCTTTTCTGGCAACAAAAACGCCAAACTTCAAATATTCCATATGGCTTGAATGATGCGAATCGCTGTTTATTGCGAACTTTGCGCCAAGTTCTTTTGCACGCTTAACATAAATATCCTGCAAATCCATTCGTGAAGGGGAGCTATTTATTTCCAAAGCAACATCGTTTTCAACCGCGGTTTTTATTATCGCATCCATATCAACCTTATAAGCGGGCCTTTTATTTATTAATCTTCCGCTTGGATGCGCTAAAATTTTCACATAAGGATTTTTTAAAGCCTTGATTATTCGTGCGGTTTGTTCGGGTTCTGGAAGCGTAAAAGCGCTATGAACAGCCACAATTACAATATCTAATTTTTTCAAAATTTCATCCGGCAAAGCGAGTGTACCATCTTTATGAATATCAACTTCGCATCCTTTTAAAATCTTAAACGGTGCGAGTTTTTTATTTAATTTATCAATTTCTTTCCACTGTTGTTTAATTCGATTTTCATCCATTCCATGCGTAATTCCGATAAAAGCCGAATGGTCCGTCATCGCAATATAATCAAATCCGGCTTTTTTATAAGCCATCGCGACAGTTTCAATGTCTTGTGACGCATCGCTCCAATCGCTATGAACATGCAAATCTCCGCGCAAATCTTTAAGTTCAATTAATTTTGGCATATTTTTTTCACCTTTGACTCCGAGTTTTTCCGCGAGCTCAATCTCTCCGCGATTTTCTCTCATTTCCGGTGGAATAAAAGGCAAGCCAATTGCGTTATAAACTTCTTTTTCGGTTTTTCCGGCAATCATTTTATCATTATCAAAAACGCCATATTCGCTGAGCTTTAAGCCCTTTCTTTTCGCGATATCACGCGTGCGGACATTGTGCTCTTTTGAACCCGTGAAATATTGCAAAGCCGCCCCAAAAGATTCTTTATCAATAACGCGCAAATCAACTTGAATTCCGGACTTTAAAACAACAGAAGATTTTGTACTGCCTTGGCTTAAGATTTTTGCAATTTCCGGATAGCTCACGTATCTTTCCATTATTTTTTCCGGATTTTTGCTCGCGCACAAAATATCAATATCTCCAACAGTCTCCGCGCGCCTTCTAAGGCTTCCACAAGGCTCAATCGCCTCAATCAGTTTGGACGTCGCGCTATTTTTTCCGCCGCTACCTCCGTCCCCCAAATGCGCAACAAATTCATCCGCTTGTTGCATTGCATCAAAAAGTAATCTTCTATCATGCGATGTCGACAAATATTCATTTATTGCCGCCAAAATTTCGCTTTCACTTTTTTCACCCATGCCGGGAAGCGTTTGAAGCAAGCGTTTTTCTGCGGCCTCTTTTAATTCCACGATATTTTTCACAGCCAATTCCGTATAAAACAATTTTACTTTTTTTGGTCCAACTCCGCGAATATCCAGCATGTTTAAAAATCCTTCAGGCAGAGTTTTAACGAGCGCATCATGTCCGCGACTTTTCCCGGTTTCCAGAATCTCGATGATCGTATCAGCAAGCGCGCGACCTATTCCGGGAATTTTTGTTAAACCATTTTTATCCGCTTTATAGATTTCACTTAATTCTTGTGACAAGTTTTCAATCGTCTGCGCGGCTCTATAATAAGCCTTAAAGCGAAATGGATTTTGATTCTGGATTTCCAAAATATTTCCAATTTCTTCAAAAATTTTTGCGATGCTTTGGTTGTCCATTTTTAACTCAATAAAACTTTTAATGTTTTTTCAGCGGCTTTTTTCCATGTAAATTTCTTCAATCTTTCAGTTCCTTTTTTAATCAATTCTTCGCAATTTTTAATTTTCTTAAGTCCATCCGCAATGTTTTTTTCATTATAAGGATCAACAAAAACAACCGCATCTTCTGCGATTTCACGCAAAGCCGGGATATCCGAAACAACAATTGGCTTTTTATAATAAAACGCTTCCAAAACTGGAAATCCAAATCCTTCTTGCAGTGACGGGAACGCAACAGAATCACAATTTTTCATCAAAATATTTTTCTCTTCCTCAGTGATATATCCTGGCATCAAAACTTTGCTCCACAAATTATTTTTTTCAACAGCACGCCAAATTTTCTTAAATTTCAGCCCGCGTTTTCCACATAAAAGCAATTTATAATCCTTATTTTTTTTGGAAAATTCCGCAAAAGCATTAATCAATCGAACGAGGTTTTTCTTTTCCTCAAGCCGTCCAACAAAGAATATATATTTTTGATCTTTTCCGATTCCAAATTGCGCAAGAATTTTTTTTTCATCTGCGATCATCACGTTTTTAGGCACATCCGGCGTCTCAAATCCATGATGCACAACAACAATTTTTTTCGGATTGCAGTTGTAAAATTTTATTAAATCTTGTTTCACGGCTTCTGTTGGCGTAAAAATTTTATAAGCGAATTTGCACGCAAACATCGCTCCAAAATTTAAGTAATGATACGAGGCAAAAGAATATGCCTTTTTTGTGTATTTAAAAGCCACATCGTGAATCATTGTCACGGTTTTTTTCGGATGAAAAATCGGAATAACATGCGACGGTACAAACAAAACATCCGGCGGATTTACAAACATTTCATATCCAAGTCGAGCCTGTGTCCAAAGCCTCGGGCAGGGGATAACGCGCTCCTCGTGTTTATAAAATTCATTTTCCGGAAAAATAATATCAAGTTTTTTTGGCGAATATAAAACGACTTCCACGCTGCCGCTCTTTTCGTCGTCATTTTCATCCTTCAGAATCTTCAAAATAGCCGCAATAATATGCTTCGAATAAAACTCAACGCCCGTTGAGGCTTCAAAACTCATTCGCGATGCATCAATGCCAAGAATCATGATTTGATTATACCCGTTTAGATAAAACCATTCCATAAACTTTTTCCGCTCCGGCACGCTTTAAAGCTTTTGCGCATTCATTCAATGTTGCCCCCGTTGTTAGAACGTCATCAATTAAAATCACATTTTTACTGATTGACTTTTTTCGCCCATCCGACGCCGACTCAACGTTACGAATCGATCTAAACTCATTTGCCACGCAAAACGCACCTCTCAAATTTATAATTCTTCCAATGCTGTCCAGTCCAACTTGCGTCGCAGTATTTTTCGTTTTTATCAAATATCGATACATCGGAATACGGCTTTTATATGTGATAATTCGCGCTATTAATTCCGCCTGATTAAATCCGCGCCACAAAAATCTTTTTTTATAAATCGGCACAAAAGTTATCGCCCAATTTTGTGATTTTTGGATTTCAATCAAGATGTCTTCAAAATGTGCATACAAAAACTCACTCAAAATTTCCGCAATTTCTTCTGAAAAAGTATATTTTAATTTTTGGATCAGTTTTAAAACGGCACTATTTTTTTCATATTCAAAAACAAAAAAGCTTCCATCAATATGAATTCCGCCGTTTGTGCTTATTCTATATTTGCATCGTTTGTTCCAGATTTTCGGCAAACAATTTTTGCACAAATATCCGCCCTCTTTTCCACACGCAACACACAAAACAGGGAATAAGATTCCCAGACAAAATGTCAGAAATTTGTTAAGAAAATTTAATATGAGCATGTTGACTTTTGAAAATCTTTCGTATTATAATTGAACCAATTACGACGAGAGGTTAGGGGCGAAGGTTCTGTCCTCGCTTACGATACCTCTCATTTTTGTATTCCAGTTTTTCTGATCGCAAGGTTCAAATTTTGGCTATCTATAAAGGCATAATTGTTTAAGCGGCTGTCCATATCCGCCATTCAATCACATCCGCATTAAATCCTTTTAAACCAAATTTAACTTTTTTATTAAATTTTTATTAACAAACTTGATTTTTAGCAAAAAACTTAATAAACTAATCCCGCGCAGTTGAATATTGATCTTGCGCAACGTTTTTTGGACGGTTAGCTCAGCTGGTAGAGCATCTCGTTGACGTCGAGAGGGTCAGTGGTTCGAACCCACTACCGTCCACCACATGCGCGGATCCTTATGTCTGTCCGCGCACTATAAATAAAATGTCACGAAATGACAACATGCACACCCGCAGCGCAGCGAAGGGTGGTATTTTGCGTTTGCGCTTATGGTTGCTTCGAATGCATTTCTATATGATTTCGCCTTAGTTCGGCAAAGCAAAACGTGCAGTATGGCGTTATGTTTGCAAATTTCAAAGCTTTTTCGGTCCATTCACCCTCTTCTAAAAGAACTTTATTACATTCATCACACCAAGCTTCATTATCTTCTATGCTATAGGGAAAATTTAAATTCAGATGGCGATTCACCAGCAGATGCTGACATATAAAAGCCGGCTCATTGAGTTTTTTTAATCTTGCGATGGTTTTATTTTCGCTCATGGTGGATCTGGGTTAGGTTATAAGCTGTTGCGAATTGTAATTTCGTCTAAAGTCAAAAATCTTTTTATTGATGGCGTTTTTTATATCATAACTTGGTAATTTTTGAACTCGTTGCCATAAGGAGATTTTTTGATTCGTAGAGTTTGTTGCCATTTTAGGGACAATACAACCATCATCGATATATCCAAGATGAATTATTTGATGGTGCTCTGTACAAAGGTGAACTAATTTATCAGGATCGTGCTTCTTTTTTAGCGCAAAAGGCTCAAGATGATGGATGTGTTTCGCAGGTTTATTGCAATTTGGATGTTCACATATTCCGCCAGAGCGCTTTATAATATAGTTTTCGATGGCTGTTGTTACTGTATGAGCATTTGCTTTAACGGCTTCAGGTTTTTCTTTCTTCAGCTCTTCGTGAAGTTGTTTTTCTTTTATTTCGAGAATTTTTTGTTCAGCTTCAATTCCACTTTGACTGTATTTAAGCAATTTTTTCATAACCCGATTCCAGTCGCCATCTCCTTTTATTTTTTTCAACATATCAACGATTTCAGGAGAAAGTTTCATTGATATTTGAATTTTTTCTTTTTCAAAAATGTTTGGCTTATATGAGCCAAGATTTATCGGACTTCCCGCCCCGGGGCGGTCTAAAATCTGTTCTTTTTTATAATCTTTAACGAAAGTTTCAAGCGTACTTTTTGTCATCTCAGACGCTCTTTTCGCCCAAAATTGATCGGTGTCTTTGGTTGCGATGTTGGCTATTGGTTTTACTGCAAAAACGCCTTTTATTTCTATTACTTTTTGTATTTCCGGTAAATTTTCAGTTTTCTTAAGTATTCTTAGCCCTTCATTGACTTTGTTTCGACTCATTCCTGCAATTTTTGCCGCGTATTCGTAGATGCTTTCAAAGCCTTTTTTCTGCCAAATCTGATTCTTTTCAATCTTCGGCAAAAGCAGAACACATTTGTTCATCCATTCTTTTGCGTTTTTGCCATACGCGGAAAATTGGTCGTGAATTATTTTGTCTTTCGGAGATATTTTTTCCATATTATTTAGAGTTATGAATGTCTATATTTTAGCTTAAAACAAAGGAAAATCCAGCAAATAGGCTTGAAGTTTTTTTGAATTATGATACGGTGAGCATATGCTCACCTTTGGCTTTTGAATAAAGGCGTATAGTGTATAATCTTTTTATGCACCTCGACCTCCTCAACATTGCAATAATTATCCTCGCAAACCTATTTGCAGGTTTTATCGGCGGGCGAGTTGGAGGATCCGGAATGATTACGCTACCGGTTTTGTTATTTCTTGGACTTTCGCCTTCAAGCGCAATCGCGACTATGAAATTCAGCGATGTTTTTACAAATCTTGCGGCCGCAATTCCATATATTTTCGCAAAAAGAAATTCCAACTAAAAAACGCAATTATTTTTGGCATAATTTGTGCAATCGGCGGTGTAATTGGCGCATATATAACAGTAACAATCGATGAAACTCTTTTAAAGCAAATAATAATCGGCGCAATCCTCGCACTCCTCATTTTTACAATTTTTAAAAAAGAAGCGGGATTAAAAGACAGCGAATATAAAATAAAAAATAAGCATTTATTTTTACTGATTCCAATAATGTTCGTGCTCGGAATTTACGGCGGCGCAATCGGAATGGCAACGCCAACATTTCTCGCATTTTTCTTCGTTCTTCAAGGGCAAAGCTTTACGCAATCAATGGGCATGGCCGTATTTCTTGGATTTTTGATATCACTCGGCTCGGCTATCATATTTTTAATTCACGGCGCGATAATTTTTACCTACGCAATTCCGCAAGCAATCGCAAGTGCACTTGGCGCATATCTCGGCTCCCATTACGCAATAAAACGCGGCAACGCATGGGTGAAAGTTTTGTTTATAGTTGTTGCGTCGGTGTTTTTGATAAAGCTGATATTAGAGGCTTTTTAAACTTTATTCCAAGCAAAAAGTCCATTCAATCCGTCCAGTCTTCCATTAAACAACTAATTAATCGATCCCTTGTGCTTTGAGGCGAATCAAAGAGCCTGTCAAATCCTGCAAGCACAGTAGAGGAGTAAGCATCCGCAATTGCAGAAACGTCAGTGCCTTTGGCGATAGTTTCATCCGCCAGTGCTTCTAAGCGATCTTCTTCTGCATTCAAAGCTTCATCAGTCATTGATATGTATGGGCCTATTTCATCGTCTCCGTATAAAATTTTATGAAAAAACGCTTTTTTAATTTCTTCTTTTATTCCAGAATGCATAACCGCATGCATCACATTGCCTGTTGTTAAAGGAAAGTATTGACCCAATGCAATTAAATTATAAAGATTTACCAAGCTTTTCGCGGTAACATCAGGCCATCTCAAGTATTGTTGAATAATGGAAAATCCTGACAAATGATAACATTCTTTTAATTGTTCCGGCGATAAAGACGCTAGCGCTAAAAGTTCAGGTGGCCAACTAGCCATTTGGTCTCTCGTTATACGGCCTTCTTGTATAAATTCTTGGACGTATCTGACGGAAGCATATAAACGAGTGTGATCTTCTTCCAAAAGAACTCTTGTATAAAAATCACGAATACCAATTCCATTAGCTCTAATCATGGCCAATGGATTTACTTCTGATACGATATCCGCAACATGTAAAGTACCCTTTTCTATAATTCCCAAAGTTAAAATGTCATTAAAATTTCTGTTTAAAATAGCTTGATGGTCGTCTTTATAGATAGAAGACTCTATGTCGGGAGCGCTTGCATTAAGTATATTTATAGTTCCGTCGTAATGCATAACAAAATAAAATCCTTTTGACTTGCCATCCGGATGATAAGAAAGTGCATTATTGCCATGTCGCCAACGGGTTGTAAATTCATGGAAAGTAGCAAAATTTTTGTAAGCCACGTCTTTGCCTTCATCGGTGCCAAAATCAAACTGGGTATCGGATTCGTATTCAAGTAAGTATTTAATTTTAAAACTATAGCCATCAGGAAGTGTTACGATTGTATGTTTTTCATCATCATTGCCATGGTCAACACAGGAAACCGGGTTTAATCCACGAAGAAAATTTTGCACCGTATCGTCACCGACTACAGTACGAATCAGGAATTTGAAATTAGGGTCATTTATTCTTCGAAATTGATCTAGGGCGTTGTGCGCATAAGAAAACCCTTTACCTTTTGAGAGGCGTTCAAAATGGTGTCTGTCTAAACTTAATCTGTATGTAAAGACCGGCTTATTTGGATTTGCTTTTGCGCTTTCATAAAGTTCCATGATTATTCTTTCCGCGGACTCTGGAGAGGCGGCCCAAAAAGCGCTCGAATATACATCTAATGATTTTACATTTAATCCTCGAACCAATCTGTTTACGCTGGCCTTGCTCGTCATAGGGTCGCCACCGCCGGATATATAAAAATTATCAATCTTTGTGTCATGAGACATTTGAATCAATCGCTCAATGCCCTCGGGAGTTATTTGTGTATTTTCACCGGCTTTAGGCGATTTATAAAAACAAAAGGTACAGCCGACAGGACAATTTTTATTTAGCCATATATAAAAATGATCACCTCCTTCATATCTGTTTAGAGGAGGAATGACAACGTGTTTTAAGATAAGATCGCGGTAATATAAAGGATTTTGAAAGCACAATCTTGCAACTTCTTCAGGAGAAAGCGTAACGGTTTCATGATCAGCTGGCGTCAATGTATGCGCAGGACGAGACCCATTTTTAAATGAGTTAAAGGGGTGATCGTCCAATGCTATTGGCCAAGGAATCTCCATGATAATTTTTAAAGGATGGTATTATACAAAAAACAAGCACTATTGTCAAATAGATGCATTGGAATTATATAATTTTTTGACAAATCTTAAACACCCGTATTACAATTACCTCCTTTAACAACAACCATATGCCATTATCAGAAGGGCCACGACAGATCGATGAAGATAAAATGCATGCATTTTTCAAAGCAAATTCAAGAGCTAAGGACGCATTTGCAAATCTTGTGCAATATCCGCCTTGCAAGTTTGACGCTCATCATGGATCAAAACCCCATGAAATATTGGCGTACCTTAAAGAAAGAAATGCCGGAATGGAGACGGGATTCAGGGAGCTTGTTGAGATGTTTAAACCCGATCAAGAAACGGCAGAAGCAATTTGGGAGACATTAATCTTGATTGATGGCGCAATTTCACAAGCTTCGCTAAACATGCAGCTGGAAGCGGCTAATAAGTTTAAGCCAGGTAATTTTGACGAAAGTAAATTACAGGGCGCGTCACAAATGAGAAGAATTTTTGAATTAACCGGCGGTATGCCTTATTGGATGCATGGAAGAGGAATACCGCAACGAGATCAGCTTGATAATGAATATGGACCTTTTATGGCAGGAACAATTGCTGAGGAAGTTAGGAATTTAGTGGAAGGACTTTTAGAAAACGGACAGGTTGATACATTTGGTCCCGACGGTAGTTATGATACGGGCGAACCCGCAACTTTAGACAACTTGCTGGAGAATCCGGATTGGATTCCAGGGATATTGAAAGATGAAGCAATTGCGAGTGACGAGTATTATGGTGGAAATTAGAGTGAGTATGTTGAATTTTCTCTATTTTTCTGCTTTAATTAAACGCGCCCATATGTTGCCCTTCACATTCCTATCATTTCATGTTATAATATAATCAAATGAATACAGTTTCACACGCACTTATAGGCTTTGCCGCATCGTCCATCATATTTGGGCCGGAAATCGCTCGAGATAATGTTATGCCTATTATTTTGGCATCAACGGCAATGGACGTTGACCATATTTTCTATTTTATAAAGCACATTAAGCCGGTTATTAAACAGGCTAAAACCGGTCATACAACTCCAAATTTGCAGGGGATTTTTCACAGAGTTCATTCGCAATTAATTTTTATGTTGCTAATGATGGTTTTGTCTTTTTTTATAGATACAACGCTTGTGAGAATAATTTGTTTTAATGTGTTTTTGCACATGGGAATGGATGCGCTCATCGATTGTTATTATCACGCGTTTAAGCCATTTTCGCCTAATTTGCTTTCAATAAGAATTTTTGGTGATAAAAAAATGAGAATTATTGCGGATATCATTTCCGTGCCGGTATTAACATTTATTTTATGGGTCATTTAATGCAAAAATCAGCACACATGCTTGCGATCGCGGTCGATCTGAAAAAGCATAAAGAAAGAGCCATTAGGGCCGGTGCGATTCCGCGCATGCTTTCTGCTGCTACAATTATTTTTGGGATAATTTTTGCGGTTACTACGAAATCGTATTTTGCGGCTTCAATTCAGGCTTTAATCATGTTAAATATAGCGGACTTCGCAGGATTTATACTTTTGAAAAATAAGAATCAAACAAAGCTTTATGCGGATAGATTAACCGAGGCGATTATGTTTTCCGTTATGCCGTTTCCGTGGTATGGGCTTGTCGCAATAAATTTTATGCTTACAATTATGAAGGTTGAGGCATTCAAAAAAGTGCCAATCATCCCTTTGAAATTGGTTTTTCTTATTTACATAATCTTTACATTAATATAAATTCGTGTTAAATTAATCACGCTTTAAACAAACAATTATGGCAGATCAATCATACAATCCGGCAAATCCACAAGGACAAAATCCACAATGGCAAAACCCACAAGGTGGACAATTCCAAGGGCAACCTCAGGGCGGGCAGCCAGTTGGCGGTCAACCACAAGGCGGTCAGCCAATTCCGCAGCAGCAAAGACCGGCGCAGCCAATGCCTCCAAGACCAATGAATCCACCTGCACAGCAAGCTCCAATGGGCGGACAATACGCGGCTCCACAACAACCATATCCAGCTCAGCAATATCCCGCACAACCAGCTCCGGGTCAACCACCAATGGGCGGACAATACGCGGCACCAGTTGGCGGTCAGCCATATGGCGCATATCCACCAGCGGGTATGTCTGGCGCAGGTATGCCACCAGCAGGCGCATTCGGCGGCGCGGCTCCAGCGGGCGCATTCCCACCGGCAGGTCAACCAATGGGCGGCCAATTTGGCGGACCAACTCCGCCACCTGCACAGCCTGAAGATAAAACTCCTGCAAATTTTCAACTTGGCGCAAAACTTCCAAAAGTTCTAAATATTCCGGTTCCAAAGCACGAATTAAAATTCGATGAACAATATTTCTTAAGACTTCTTGCGGGCTCAATTTCTCTTACGAAAGATGAGAAAAAAAGAATTGTTGAATCGATTTCTAAATTAAGACAGGCTCAAGTCGATGAACTTATAAAGATTTTTGAAGACGAAAAAAAGAAATTTGCGGAACTCAGCAAAAAATATACGGATCAGCTTGAAAAGCTTGCGCAAAAGCATTTTGAAGATTGGATGGATTTGGAAAATTCATATAAATTACAGAAAAAATCCGTCGAAGACGATCAAAAAGCCGAGGAAATTCGAAAGAAACTCGGACTTGCTTAGTCTTCTTATTTAACCCTCATACAATGAAAAAGCTGGTAGTAATTATTTTGATTGCAGTCATGATTTTTAGCGTTGTTGCTTTTGTCCCGGGCGTCATGACGCCTGTGCAAGGGGAACAGCAAGAGCAGGATCAAGATGTGGCTCAGTAACAAGCGCAGTAGATTAAATATCCAGTACGCAACAATGGCTTATTTATGCCAAAATTCATCGGACTTCCCGCCCCGGGGCGGTCTAAATTCCGGATTTTACAATTAGTGTTTCTGTAAGCTTGATCGGCTTGATTGAATTCACAAGTGATTTATACGGCGACGTGTGAACTTTTATATAATTTGGCGTCCATCCAACGCTTTTTTCTTCGAATAAAACATCATAAGTTTTGCCGAGCTGAGATTTGATGAATTTTTTTGAAAGTTGTTCGCTCAAATTTCGAAGAGTTTTTGCACGAGATTTTTTTACGCGTTCATCAATTTGATTTGGCATAATACTCGCAGGCGTATTTTTTCGCTTGGAGTAGGGGAAAACATGAATTTTTGAAAATCCGATTTTTTTGCAAAGATTAAAGGTTTCTTTAAAATCTTTTTCAGTTTCGCCGGGAAATCCGACAATAACATCGGTTGTGATTCCTGCATCAGGCGCAAATTTACGAATCATTTTGCACGCTTTTTCAAATTTATTCGTGTCATATTTTCTGCGCATTAATTTTAGGATTTTATCCGATCCGGATTGCAGGGGCAGGTGAATATGCGAGCAAAAATGTTTGTTCTTTAGTAGTTTAGCAAATTTTTCATTGATGCTTTCGGGCTCCATGGAGCTGATACGCAAGCGGGGAACGTTTATTTTTTTAAGTATCTCATCGATCAGATCCGCAAAGTCAAAATTGCCTTCGCCGTCTTTTTTTCCGCCGCTTCCATTTTCACCGCGCCAGCTTGTGATATTTATTCCCGTTAAAACAATTTCCTTAAATCCAAGCGCAACTTTTTCTTTTATTTGTTCCAAAATTTCCTTCATTGGATAACTTTCCTCGCGTCCGCGCACAAGCCGAATCGCGCAGTACGAACACGAATTATTGCAACCATCTTGGATCTTTATGACAGCGCGCGTGCGAGAAAGCGCCACCTCCGTATTTAAGTTTTGAGCTTTAAGTTGTGGCTTTGATTTTTGACCTTTGAGCTTTGAGTTTATTTTGTCTATTTCGCCCGCAAATTCCACCTCTTCCATATTTTCATAAAACTTTTTATCCGCGCGGACGCTGCATCCAAAAACATAAATCTTCGCTTTTGGATTTGCATTTTTTATAGCCCGAATTGCTTGTCTGGATTTTTTATCCGCGTCATTCGTCACGCTGCAAGTATTCACTATCACAATTTCCGCATCAGATTTTTTTACAACATCTTCTGTCTCGCATGAAAATCCGGCTTTAGTAAGCCGTTCCAGCAGTCTATCAGATTCCGCCCGATTCGCCCTGCACCCTAATGTTTTAAACGCAATTTTCATAGTAATTTTCTATTTAAATACGTCTTCGCCTCAACCTCCGTCCCTGTTTTCACTGCCAACCATCGTTCAACCTCCGTCCCCCTTTTGCTTGCGATTATAGCATTTTGGAATTAATATATCATTTGAAATCATTTAAACCCTTCACAATGAAAAACAAATTTCTATTTACAGCCTTAGTTTTCGCGCTCGTCGCAACTTTATCTTTAACCGGTTGCGCAAAAAGTTTGACTCCGGAAGAGATAGCGCAACAAGCGCTGGACGGACAAGCGCTTCAAAAGGCGATAAGCGCACGGAATTTAGATCTATGCGCAGCAATTCAAGATCAAAAAACAAAAGAGATTTGCGAAATGACTATAAGTGAGCAAAAGTTGAAAAATGAAATAGTAGTCGGGATGGATCTTTTAAAATGTGCACAATTAAAAAGTGAAGGTTTAAAAAAAGCTTGTGAAGTTGAAATAAACGCGGCTATAAAAGCGAAAGAGGAAGATAAAAGAAAGTATGACGAGGTTATGAGTTTCAATAGGCGAGTTAATGAAATTGTTGCCAGCGGAGATGGGGGTAAGTGCGCGACATTAGAAAAACAATATTGGGTTAATATATGTAAAGCTTCCTTTAAGAAGTAGACGTATATTATTTTTTAATACAAGATAGTGCTCCTAGGACAGAGAGGTTGACTCCTGATGTATTTTTAGCATTAGCCTTGCATCCATTTACATCACTAGATGGGTCAATAACTACTCTGCTAGGAATGGTTAATTTTGGTAAGCTGCTATAAAAATTACAATATACCGGGATTTCATCATCACCGCAGTGCATCTGTATTTCATGGAGCGAGCTATCTCCTTTAACCACGAGGTCATCTTCATATGAAACAGTTTTCATATAATCGTTTCCATTTCTTTTCAATATTCCGGTTTGTATGTCTAAATTTTTTACAGTTACGTCTCCCGCCTCTATGCTACCATCAACGATTAATTTTTTTGGACCAACATTGTTATGTATAGTTACGTCTCCGTCGATATCCACAGGGCCTTGAAAAGTACTATCAGCATCATAAACATTAAATTTAATATGATTGCCGGAGCTGCCTGATACATTAAAATTATCTCCATTATATGAAACGGATTTAAAGTCAGGGGTAAAGGCTCCGCCATCGCTACCATTAGCGAGAACAAATTTATTTGCATAAAAATAGATATTCTTTAAATCGTCGCTTTTACCAACGGTCAAATTACTTAACAGTTTGCCGGTAAGGTTTAAATCGTCATCAATTTTAACAGGCAACTGTGCGTGAAGGCCGTCTTCATAGGGATTGCTTATCGATCCGCTAATATCAACGTTGTCTGCGATTTTTAAGCTCACCGCATCCATATCGGTTCCATCGGAATTTGGAGTTGTCCCGGATGTATTAATTATTCCAGCTAATCGAATAACTTCACCAAATATACTAGATACGCCTTTACCGGTAGAAACGTACGTGTGCACAGAAGCTTTAGAATTACCTAAAAACGCGCCCTGGTCAGCTAAGGAGCTTAAAATGATAGTTCCTCTGGCAGGAGCATACGCAAAAGTGTCGAGGTTGATGATGTCGCTACCCGCTTGAAGAACTAAATGCTTGAGACCTGCGATAAGTCCGGTATCACTGCTTGCTGCGGTTCCACCTTTTAATATCAAATCATCAGCAGCTGTGCCTGAGGAAACTCTTGCTCCACCGTTCAAAGTTGCCAAGCCCGTCACAGTTGCCGTTGTGCCAACAGTGAGCGCTTTCAAGGCGCTTAAAAGTTCATTAACCCTAAGATTGTCATTAACCGTTACGTCCCCTGTCGAATTTGATACATTGCCTTTTAGGTCCGAAGTCCCAGTGACAGTAAGCCCATTCACCGTGCATGCTCCTCCTATCGTCGTATCTCCCGCCACCTTCAGCGCTGAAAAATTTGGCACAACGTTACCGGATGGCGGGTTTGCGGCATAAACAATTGTAAAGCCGGAAACGAGCATAATACAAAGGGTTCCCGCTGTGATTAAAGCGAAAACGCGAGGGGTTTTTGTTCTCATTTTTAAGTTGTTAAAATTTATTTTACGTGCTAATTGTTAATTATATCAGAAGAGTTTTTTACTCGCAAACCCCTCTCTATGCGACTTGCAAAAATATCAAAATTGTGTTATAATTTATTAAACAACAATAAAAATAAAAACATGAGTAATTTTACAAAACGTAAGCTCGCTTTTACCTTTGTACTTTGTTCGATAATGGTTTCGATAGCGGTCGTTAGCTTTGTATATTCAAAAATCAATGTAGCTGAAGCTGCTGCGGCAAATCCATGCGTGCCCTTGAAAGGGAAAACAACAGCCGTGTTGACCGCGGGAATAGCCAATGCCGGAATTATAGATTTCGACAATTCGATGGATATTAAAGACGTTACAGTCGGAAGCAAAACATATAAAACAGGTGTCGTTATTGGTGCGGGCCAAGGAGTTTGTGTAGAAAAAATATTAAAAGAAGATGGCACCCCAACGGGCGAATCTATACTTAAAGGTTGGGAATGGGACGATAACCTTGGAATGATAAGTTTTTATTGTAATGATACAAATCCTGCGCCGGGCGTAAAAGGAAATAACATGGGATGGGACTGTGATTATGAATATAAGGCGGTAATAAGAGCAAGTGGTGGGTTTTTATCATCATCAAGAATATATAGCTCTCAAGTTGGAGTTATTGATATAGGTGGTGCAACGCCTGTCCCTGGAATTGCTGTATGGGGCCCACTTCAAAGAGATAAAGATACAGGCGTTATTCCAAACGATTGGAAGAAAAAAGCGGGGTGGTCAAGCGCAGTTGGTTGGTTTGATTTTAATGGAGTAAATATTCCGGTCAACGGTGCAATCGCTCATGATATTGATGGCGATGGTTATTGCGCGATTGGAGACGGATCTTGCCCCGGCGATAAATTGCTGGGCGATTGTAATGATAATGATGCGTCGATGAACCCGGGCGCAGCAGACGTTGTTATTGGCGGAGTTTGCGTCGATAAAAACTGTGACGGAAGATGTAATGTGGATGGTGGAGGGACTTGTGCCGGGGAAGGTGAGCTTTGTGCGGTTGGAACGCCTTATAGTGTATGTGAAAGACATGGTGTGAAAGTTTGCATTGATGGAGTGGCGACATGCAATGTCACAGAAGGCGCGCAAACATATACAAAAGATCTTTGTGATAACGGTAAAGATGATGATTGTAATGGCGTAATTGACGATACTCCAAGGCCACCGTCCGTAGTTGCAAAATGTTGTTATCAAGGCGCTCCGGGTTGCTTGGCATATCCGGAATTCGCATGTACATCAGATGAAAAGAACAGCATTGTTATTGGTGGCAACACGCAGGGCGAAGCTGTTGTTTCAGGAGGAGAATCGCAAAATAGAGAATTGATTATTAAAAATATTGAAAAGCTAAGAAATTATTACGGAAACGGCATGGGCAGTCCAAATGACCTTAGTACATCAGATGCGGTTTTGGTTGAAAATGGAGATGCAACTTTAAGTAGCGATTATGGGTTTAGTGCTGAATGGACAAAAAGCAAAACCCTCGTGGTTGTCGGCGGTGACGTATATATCGAAAGCGATTTTAAGAGTTCGGAAAATATTCAACTTGGAATAATTGCAATTAAAGAAAACACAAGAGGTGGAAATGTTTATATTGGGAGTAACGTGAAAAATCTTCAAATTCAGATTTTTGCAGACGGAGGAGTTTATAGTTATGACCCTGATGCCGAATCAATATTCACAGGTCTCGAAGATAAATTATGGAGACAGCTTATGATTGAAGGTTCGATTAGTTCGAATGAAAATACATTTGGAGAGACAAATGAATATCAAAATGGGAGCATCTGGTGCTTGCGTGCAATGAAGCCGGATCCGGGCGCTGAGGGAGGACCAACGGAAATTACAGATGCTGATAGGCTTGCGGAAGGCGGTGATTCAGATCCATTCGCTTCGATATTTATTACATACAAGCCATCCTCAAAAGACTTGCCAATATTCAACGGAACAATGGGTTCGGGAATCAGCCAGGGAAATTAGAGGAAATAATCGATAATCAATTTGCTTACAATAATCAAATAATTTTTGAGTTTCAAATTTTCAATTTTCAGAATAAGTGTTAAAATATTTTCATGCAGAAGACTGCGCCCCTCAAAAGTTTTCAAAGACATGGATTTACGTTGATCGAAATCCTGATTGTTATTGTATTGATCGGCATTTTGGCAGTTAGCGGTGTTAATGGAATTTCCGGAATGCAAAGAGTTGCGAAGCTGAACGAGGCGTATGCAAAAATTAGTAGCATGATTGAGCAGGCGCGTGGATTTGCGGTGAATGGCAAACAGGTCACAGATTATACGGATGCAAATCACGATGGCAGTACAATAGATAAAACTACCGCAAATGCATATGGGGTTTACTTGCAAACGACTGCATACGATGGCAATAAGTTAGTGGTAGTGCTTTTTGCTGATTATAATAATGGGAGCAAAGATAGATACGATGCAGAACAAACAGCTTTAATAAATGATAATCTTCCTACGAGCGTCAACTCTTCGGATTACGTTCTTGAATATTACGAGATTCCGGATAATTATGTTTTAAAGTTGGATGGTTTTGATAATGCTACGTTTTTGTACTATCCGCCACTTGGAAGATTTAATCTACAGATGAATAAAACACCTGCTCCACCTGCGCCTGCGGATTTCGCCCTTATCTCAGTTTGCTATAAGGCATGCGACGGAACTAACCCTCAAAAACAAATTAAAATATATCGTAACTCATCCGGTTTGCCGGAAAAATCATGATGAATAAAAGGCGCGGCACAACATTGATTGAAGTTATAGTTTCGCTTTTTGTAATCGAAACTGTGATTGTCGGTTCGATTTTTATTGTGTCTGTGGCATTCAAAACCGTGATGACAATTCGCGATACTTTGATTGCGCAAAATCTTTCTCGCGAGGGTGTTGAAGTTGTGCGAAAAGTTATTAATTCAAATTTGATTCGCTATAGCGATGCGGCATGTTGGAATTTTGAGCCAACCGCGACAGATCCGCTAACAAATTGCAGAATTCAGGATTTTCATTTGGGCGGAAACGGGCATAATAATTATATTTTGAATTTTAGTGAGCCGGCCGCAGGCGCACCAAAAGATTTTAAAATTGATTTGGTACGTTCCGGAGTGTGCGCATTGGATTTAAAAACGCCGGCAACATGTGACAGGAACGCCGATTATCAATTAAAACTCGGCGAAGTTAATAACGGAAAATTTTATACATCAGATGCGGCGTATACAAGCACTACAAAATTTCATAGAATGATAAAGATTACGCCGGAATACGATGTGGATGCGATAAAAGTGAAAAAAATGAAAGTAGATTCGATCGTTCAATGGGGCTCTAACGATAGCGCAAAAGAAATAAGTATGTCAGAAACTTTTTATAATAACTATCAGAGATAATGACTAATAAGCCAAAATTAGGCAAGAATAAAAAAGGGTTCACGCTCATCGAGATGATCATTGCGATTGGACTTGTTGGAATCGTGAGCGGTCTGACGGCGCAAGCTTTGGCGGATATTATGCGCACAAATAAATATATTTCCATGAATCAGGCAGTGACGGAAGACGCGCAGTTGGTCATGAATTTGTTGGCAACAGAAGTTCAAAATAACGCGGTGGATTATGAGGGGTATTATGAAGGCAATTTGCATGGCTCGGTTGGTCTTGTATATGGCGAATATGCGGGCATGTTTGAACACGGAGATATCGGTGGCACGACGGCGCTTGGATATGGAGATGGAGCTACTACGGCATATTATGAAAATAAATTGGCATTGATTAGTCCGGATGGATTCACGAAAAAAGTTTATGGGACGGAGCTGAATACAGGGGAGAGTTCTGGCTGTGATACTGTTACGGGCTGTGAATATGTTTTATCAAACGTGCAAGTTTTGGGTTGTGACAGCGAGCCAAAGGATGGGATTCCCGATAGATTTAGAAGGGAAAGCGAAACGTGTGATAGTATAAATACTTTAACTTATTCCGGTGGTGATTGGAGCGATCCCGGATATCCGCATGGTGGCGATTTTTATCCGGTAAGTTCATCGCGCACAAATATCACAGATCTTCGCTTTTATATCACGCCATGGAACGATCCATATAAAGCTTATGCAATGGAGGAATATGTTTATCAGCCAAGCGTAACAATTGTGATGACAATCAAGCCATCAAAAATATATTTTGGAAGCGCAGCAGATAATTTTGCGGGAGTAACAATTCAAACAACTGCAACTCCAAGGCTTATGAATGAGGTAAAAAGCAATTAAATATGATGAAAGAAAATAAAAATAGGAAATTGGCGCAGCGCTCGCAAATAAACAAGCCGCGCAAAGGAATAGCGGTCATCGTCGCACTTATTTTCATGATGGCAATGCTGACAATTTCAACAACCGTTGCAAATACTGCGACAAATATGGCAACAAGCACCGGCGGTTCGTATAAATCCACTCAAGCTTTTTATAACGCGGAAACGGCGATGGAGACAGCGCTTTATAATTATAAACATCCGCATCCGGGAGGAGTTTTGTCCGGTGCACCGAGCGAAGACGAAGAAGGTGCGGGCGAAATGCAATGGAAGGTTCTTGGAGTTGGGAGCGAGGAAGGGCTGATAAATGAGATTACGGATAGTAAAAGTGAGGTTTGGAGCTCTTATCCATTTCCCGGTTCGGGTACAGCAGGAAAAGATTGCGATGCGTATGATGCGCCAATAACCGTGGATAAATTTATATATTCACTGGCAAAATATGTGTCATCAACAAGCGGTGAAAGTACGAAAGATCTCGAAAAAGAAATAGGCTCATATGGCGAGCCTCAAGATCATCCTTGCAACTGGAATAAATTAAAATATAACGATTCTGCAATTGAAATCCCTTTATATGGAGTTGATGGAGAAGGTAATAAAACTCCAATCAAATTTACAGAGTTCAAAGTTAGGGTTCGAACAGCATGCAATGCGTCGGCGATAAGGGGGCCAAATGATGATTATATTCCGGGGGGCGGAGCGAGTAATCCGCCAGGAGGCGCGAACGGACAAACTGGTCAAGGAAACGAGCCAACCACAGAAGAATTGATATATGAAGGGGCGGGCATGTGTGAAGCGGAGAAGAGGTATGGGATGTATGCGCTTGACAACGAAGCGGATACGATTGTGAACTGGGGTTTGTATACGGAGGTGGATGGAAGTTATATGATACCGATAAAGGAGGGGTCGCCAGAAGACGTTGATGCTTATAATATTACGACCCGCAATATAAATAATAAACAGGAAAGTGGTTTTGACGTGTTAGATATGAACGGTACACGGAAAATCGGTAAGTTGAAAATCAAAGACGCCATAGGGAGAAATGAGTTGTTATCAGCCGCGTTGTCTTTGCCACCAGATGGCATTGAAAACCCATACCTTCGACTCACCCTCGAATTTCCATTTTCGAACAAGCACTATTTTGTAGGTGAAAATGATACAAGCATCCCAAATCTTGAATATCAAATTTTATATAAAACCAACGGAGGAGACCCAGCTGCAGGAACGAGTCAAATATCCGGCATCCCGGTTATCATAGGCGAAGGTTATTCGGGTGGATTCAGGCATATGATCAGAGCCAATATTTACGAAACCCCAACCGGCTTTGACTATATTTATCAAAAGCCTTGACAAACAAGGTTGATATATAGTATTATCATCTCCTTTAATAAAATTAAAAATGATTAATTCGCCAAACGTACCAAATAGAGAATCTAGCTTAGCCGAACAAGCTAAAAGACATTTAACAGTCGGTGGAGTGCCGGCTAAAGCATTTGATGCGATAAGTTCATCGGGATCAAAAAATGCAATCGGTGTTCTTATAACTCTTTTTACAGCAGGCGCAATCTCACGCGAGGTTTTATCAAAAGAATTAGATAGAATTGCTGTTGCAGATGGTGGTGGAAAGATTAGGGTAATAACCGTTGAAGACAATGTTGTTACTCCGGGAACACCTGTATCTGCAAATGCGCATGAAGTTGCTTTTTCAAATGCAAGATTAGCAGCAGCATCAGGTGATGCCGATACGGGAAATGTTTCTTTTCGCGATCCAAAAACAGCTCAAGAAAATTCATCTGTGCCACTAGTTGCACCATGGCGTTTAACAGCAACAAGTAATGATGATACATTTGCGACAGCAGAATCCGATACGGCGAATGGAACAAAAGTAGTTGTACTATTCCCAGATGGGACGAGTCAAACTTTTAGACCAAATCCAAAAGCGGAAACTGGTGCGCAACCGACTGTTCAATCTTTAAACTTCGTACAAAACGGTGATTTATACGCAGGCACAGAAGCGGGTGGGCAATATTTACTTCAACGTTTTTCTCAAACAGCGCCAGGTAGTTATACTGAGTTAGAAAAAACACAGGGCGTTGTAGGACCGGTTGAATATACAACAACTTATAACGGTAAAGTCGTAGCAGCAGCAACTACTAAAATACATATTTTTGATGAAAATAACCTTCAAGGTGTACCGCAATCTGTCGACATAGCGACATTGCAAACAGTGTTCGGCGTCCGCCCAGGAACAAGCGAACTTTGGTTTATGTCTGGCATGAACGACAACATCTACTCCCTCGACATCTCCAATCCATCCGCCGGTGTCAAGGTTGCAGTTTCTGAAGACGTCCTCCACGCATTAGTTCCAAACTGCGGAACAATGATTGGCGGCTTTTCAAGTGTTAATCCAAATGTTCTAGACATCGCACAAAAGGAAAATACAGGTGGAAAAACAAAAATGGTTCACTTTGTTTTCGATACAAACAATGGCGTTACAAGCTCAGTCGTCACAGGTATCAGCTATGATGGGATTGTTTCATTTACAAACACATCGGATACAGACAGTGATAAAATCAATGAAATCGACGACAACTGCCCAGCCGTTCCAAACAACGATCAGCTCGATACGGACGGCAATGGAGTCGGAGATGCATGTGAAGCTGTTATTGACCAAGACGGAGATGGTGTAATTGATTCTGTCGATAACTGCCCAACCGTCCCAAATCCTTCACAGTTTGATACAACCGGTACAGGCATCGGCGATGCATGCCAAGATTCAGCTGATGTTTCAGTTTCAACTCAAGAACTTTATGGCACTTCAGCCGATGTTCAGACAACTCCGGGTCATACGGTTTATGGAGACGCGGATGTGATTACCCAAGGCAACGAAACAACAGTTTCCGTTCCGGAAGAATCAGACGTTGTCATCACAAGCACAGGATCTGCATCTGAAAATATGACAGTTGTTATTCCCGCAGGAACAGATTTCACAATCGAAATGGGCGAAGGTTCCGCGGATAATGCGGGTACAGCAGGAGTCGATTTTCCACAATCCGATGAGCCATATCAAGGGCAGACAGGCGATGAAGGTGTCGCACTTGCTATTTCCGGAACATGGATGAGAATTCATACACAAAAAACAGTAACAGTTGTTGATCAGGAGCCGGAACAGTTGCCTGAAACTCCGGTTGAACTTCCTGCAGAGGTTATTGAAGCCGCTGATCCGGATGTCGTTGAAGAAGTGGTCGGAGAAGTTGTTGAAGGTGTTGATACGGTGGAAGGCGTTGACACAGCCGAAACAAAACCGGAGCCAAATCCAGAACAAAATCCGGAGCTCCCACCAGCCGAAGCGCAAGAAGTTATTCAAGAAGCTATCGAGGAGGCTGTTCAAGAAGTCGCTGGCGAAGGCAACGCAGAAGCAGACGTTTTAGGCGGCGATGAAGGGCTGGCGGGTGACGACGCAGAAGGCGACACATTCACGGTCGAACCAGCCGAAAAAGGCGGTGGCGGCGGTTGTGCGGTCAATACGCGCATTCACGCAGGCGACCTATCAAGCGCAGCTTTGATGCTTGCCATGGCCGGAGTTATTGCGGCAAAAAGATTCGGCGGACCAACATATTGGGCACACATGGCCAGGGTTGCAGTTCGAAGAGTGCTTGATGGTAAATAAATCGCTAAATTCCGATCTTGCGAATTGATTTACGCTTGCCGCGCGGCAAAAATTTATATCGAAACATAGCTATATGTTTGCGCAAATTTTCCTGAGCTCATTTCGAAATGGAATTCTTTATTATGTGATAAATCAGAAATTTCGTAATATTTTTTTGAAACATTACAAGAATTTTTTTAAAAATGGCTTATTTAAGCCAAAATTTGTCGGACTTCCCGCCCCGGGGCGGCCTGGTTTGTTAGCGCGTTTGTCCGTCCATTCAATCACGTAGTCAGCACTCCCATTCTTGCATTTTCCGCATTTGTATGCTATAATTTCATGATATTGTTGTAAAAAACGTGCGATCGGGCGCGGCTAAAAGTTACGATAATAAGCGCACGATTCGCGCAATAATTATTATGCAAAAAATAAAAACAAAAATTTTGGCGCTTGCCGGCATGCTTGTTTTGGTTTCCGTGCTCGTTTCTGCGGGGATTTTTTCCGGCGCACTTAAATCTTGGAACCTTAAACTTCAAAACGTTTTATATCAAAAAACTGCAGATTTAAGCCAAAATATTGTTATCGTCGAAATCGATAATAAAAGTCTTGATGACGCATCCGGCCTTGGCCGTTTTCAAAACTGGCGCAGAACTTTTTACGCAAAAGTGCTTAATGAAATCGAAAAAGGCACTCCAAAAGCCGTCGCTTTCGATATCTTGTTTTCCACACGCACTCGCGGAATTCCGGAAGATGCGATGAAAGCGAAATTTAACGAAATCAAAAGTCTCACTCCCGAAAACGCAAAAGATTTTGTGGATTTTTTAAGTTCATTTATATTTAAAGATGACCATCCGGATGACATCGAATTCGCAGATGAACTCGGAAAATATGACAATGTTTTTATCGCGCAAAATGCAGTTATTCAAACTGAAAAACCGCAAAATTATCTCACAGCAACGTCGATAATTAATCCGATTGAAATAATTCGCAAAAGTGCACAAAACGGCAACATAAGCGTTCTTCCCGATGCGGATAATGTCGTCAGAAGAATTCCATTGGCAGTGATATATAAAGAAGATCCAAATCTTAATTTGCCGCTTGCTATAGCGCAATTTGCATATCCAAATATCGCGTATCCGACAGGCTCAACGCCGTCCGATAACGGCATGCTTATTAATTATAAAGGCGCGGCCGGCACCTCTCGCTTCAAAAAATTCTCTTTCACTGATGTCTATAACGGCAAAGTCGATCCGTCCGAATTCAAAGATAAAATAGTCATGATTGGCGCAACGGCAAAGTCGCTTCAGGATTTGCAATATACGCCGATTTCAACTTCAACTCCGATGCCGGGTGTAGAAATCCAGGCGCAGGCGATCGAAACAATTTTAAACAAAGATTATTTGCTTCCGCAAAGTAAGGTCATGACGCTCGCGATTTGTTTTATTTTAGCCGCTATTACGATTTTATTCGCGACGAATTTTCACTTTGCTGCAGGAATTTTGATAATAATTATTCTTTCAGGCCTGCACTTTTTATATGCAAAATACCTGTTTGATAAAACAAATAATTCCGCCGAAATTGCAGACATGGTTTATCCATATTTATCTATTTTGCTCGCATATATTTCAAGTTTGATTTATCGATATTTTGCCGAGTATAAGGCGAAATCAGCGATCAAAAATGCATTCGGCCATTACGTTAATGAATCGGTTGTAAACGAAATAATCAAGCATCCGGAAATGTTAAAACTTGGCGGAGAAAAGAAAGAACTTACAGTCTTTTTTACTGACATAGAAGGCTTCACTTCATACTCCGAACTTCTTCCACCGGAAATGGTTACAAACATTTTGAATAAATATTTTTCCGCGATGTCGAAAGTTATTTTGGCGCATGGCGGCACTCTAGATAAATTTGAAGGTGACGCAATTATGGCTTTCTTTAACGCTCCAATCGATCAGGCAAATCACGCTGAACTTGCGTGCAGAACAATTTTAGAAATGCGTCGCGCTCTAGAAGAACTTAATAACAGCTTAAAAATCGGCAATTTTCAAATGATAAATTTTCGCACGGGGATCTCAACCGGCCAAGCAGTCGTGGGTAACCTTGGATCGGAAAACCGCTTTGATTACACGATTATTGGCGATACGGTTAACACAGCAAGTCGCCTTGAATCCGCAAATAAACAATTTGGCACAAACATAATCGTTTCCGAATCAACATATGAACTTACAAAAGATAAATTTATTTTCCGTGAAATTGATTTGATTCGCGTTGTCGGAAAGCTCAAGCCAATTCATATTTACGAGCTTATGGCTGAGAAAAACAACTTTTCCGAAATCGGCACAAATTTAAAATCCGCATTTGAAAAAGCGCTCGCCTTATATCGTGAATGCAGATTCGAAGAAGCAAAAACCGCCTTTGAAGAAGCCCTAAAAGTCTATCCGGACGACGGCCCATCCAAAACCTATATTTCCCGCTGCGAGGCCTTTATCAAAAACCATCCGCCATGGAACTGGGACGGCGTTTGGCAATTAACCGTCAAGTAAATGGTGGGACAGGATTGATAGTTGGTAATTTCTTTGAGTGAAGACTATGAGGCTTTTGAGGTATCCATCTTGGCGAAGTTGAAGTATCTGAAAGCTGAATTGCGTTAGGCGTAGCCGAATAGCAATTCGAACGAAACGAGCCAAAGATGGATCAAAAGCCGAATCGGATGAACGAAAAGAATTACCAATTATCGAATTATTTCCACCGTGATATTGTCGGGTATAGAAGGCACAGTCGGCGCCCAAGCCGGCCAACTTTTTGTTTCGACTTTTTCAACTTCAGGCAAATTTCTCACAAAGTCTTTTGCATCATTAATCTTTTTGCCAGTTATATTTTCTTTTATTTTTCTCACCAATTGCGCGCCAAGTTCTTGAGAAGCGTCCAAATCAAATTCTTCCGCAGCTTTAATTGTAGCCGTTATTTTGATGTGTCCAGTATTTTTATCAATATCAAAAACTCTATAGCTGAGTGATCCTTCATCGATTCTTGCGATTCTTTTTTGCGGACTTTGTTTTGTCTTTATTTCCGCTTTCAAGATTTCAAGAACCTCGGTTTTATTAAAGTAATAGCCCTTCAAATCAACTTCACCATAAACATCAAATTGATCCTGGATTTTTTCTTCAAGAGATTCATCAACACTAACCCTTGGTTCGGAAATATCAATCGCGAATTTATTATTAACCAAGTCAAATTTCATTTTATCGGCAAGAGACGAATTTTTTTCACCAACCGCTTTTACAAGCTCATCCGCAGCGGTATTTATCAAAATCGTTTTCATATTTTTAGTCGCGGTTTTTAAATCTTCTTTGGAAACTTTTTTACTAAAATCGCTTTTTCCGCCGGTCATTGGAGTCGAACTTTCCCCATATAGCTGCTGTTGCGTGCTTCCCATGAGTGCCGGCAAAATAAATTTGGTTGGCCCAAGATTTCCGCGATCTCCAATCACATTTCCATTTGCATCAAATTCATCGGCAAAAACCGGAACCTCAAGTTTTCCGGGATTAACGCCATCGGATTTCGGCACAACAACAGGGGATTGAATTCGGAAAACAACGCCGTCCGCGTTTTGAAATCTTGTTTTTGCAATAAGAGGTCTGGCGCTGGTCGTATTATTTATAATCGTGAGTTTTCCTGATGCATTAGACCCTTTAAAGATTTTTCCTGTTGCGGAAAATGAATTCGTTTTTTTCACAGCCAGTGTGATTTGATGCATTGCAAGAACGCGCGGCTGATGCGAATCGACTTCACCTTTATTTTTTGCATAATCAGAAAGTAAAACATTTGAAGACTGTTCAAGTACGCTCGATTTTGGCGTTATATAAATCGTAATTCCCGGCAAGGCGATATACGCAATTATCAAAAGCACAACGACGCTGATTGAAATAAGAGCAACGAGAGCTTGTTTATTTGGCGCAATCAAAACCAGTTTTCGATTAACAGGATCAGTCACCGGCACAACGTCTTCATGACTGCTTTTTCTTTTAAAAATATTAAATCCTTTTGGCATCATTGAAGGCTTTTCGCGTTTGCTTCCACGCCCAATCAAATCAACAATCGAAACTTTTTTGCTGGAGAGTCGCATTGGAGTTTCATCTTCCATTGTGTTCACAGACGCCTTTAAGGGACTTATCTTAATTTCTTTATCATCTTTATTTTTCCATTGTGAAAGAATTGGCAATCCTCCCAAATCAACGCGATTATAAACAGGCACGCCAATTTGTCCGCACAGATGAATCCCGTTTGTATCACTCGTTATAATTGACATTTTTTTGCCCAAATCTTCGATCTTCTTTTTCAAGATTTTGAGATTTACAAGGCTTTGGAAGATCATTGCTTGTTTTGGCGCAACAATGTAAATATCATTCATTTTTGTCTCATGCGCACGATCAAAAATAGTCGTGACTTCATCGTCTATTTCCGCATAAATAATTTTTTTTGCGGGAACGATTTTTTCTTCCGGTGCAAGATTTTCTGATTGTGAGGTTTTGTCTGTCATGTTTTATATTTGCATAAGTCTTACAACTTTTTTGAGCAATTTTGAAAGCACATATTCTTCTCCTATAAATTCTAGCGCAATATTTGCTAATGCCAAAGGCGTAACATCATTTGTTTCAGTCAAAAGTTTTGTATCGTCAGTCATATTTTCAACCATTTTTGGCGTCATGAAATTTACGATTGGCTTTCTTACAAAAGGTAATGTTTTCACCCATTCGCGACCTTCCAGAATTTCTTTTATTTCAGGTAAAAGCGAGCCACCTCCGCATAGATATATTTTTGATGGGAGCATGTCGATTTGTTCAAATTCACTAAGCGTTAAAATGACTCCTGTAAGCCAAACATCGCTATCGCCTTTCATTGCATCACGAACAAGTTTTTCTGAATGTTTTTCCAGTTTATCAGTGCTGTATGCGATTTTTATTCTTTCCGCATCCGTGAAAGAAACATTCAAACTTTGCGCGAGTCTTTTCGTGAAAGTCCTGCCACCAATTGTGAACATTTTCGTTCCTTCAACTCTGCCGTTTCGAACAATCGCAATGTCAGTTGTTCCGCCTCCAATATCAATAAAAATTCCATTCAAATTTATGCTCTCGGTTTCGCCAAGGGATTTTGCAACCGCATAAGGTTCCGCGGAAATCGCCAAAAGTTCCATATTTAATTCCGACGCAATTGTTTGAAGTGCGCCAAAATGCACAAGCGGCGCAAACGCATTAAATATGCTGATAATCACATCTTTTCCCTGAAATCCAATCGGGTTGCTAACGCGATATCCATCAATCGTCACGTCCGCAATCGCCGCATTAACAAGTTTAACGTCAATTTCATTATAACCTGTTTCAAAGGCCAATTGCGCACGCACCTGATCAAAAGCTTTCCACTGAATTTTATGAACAATATTTTTTAATTCCGCCAAATCAATCTTCGTATCCGGCTCGCGCCTTGTATAATGCATACTTAAAGTCGCGCCTTTAACAAGCTCTCCGGCAATCCCAATTACCATTTTATCCGGAATTACATTCGCAATTCTTTTCGCATCATTAATCGCACTATGACAATTTTGAATAACGCTCGCGATGTCCATTACAACGCCACTTTGCATGTCTCCAACTTTTTGATAGCACTTTCCAACACCAATAACGCGCCCTTTTGTGCCTTCACTACTGCAAATGAGCGCTTTTACGACATCGGTTCCGATATCAAGCGCCAAATAAAAATTCCCTCTTCTACGCAAAGACGACGAGAAAAATCCCATGCATTTATATTATTCGTGCGCGTATATTTTCGCAAGCTGATTATGGCGAAAATTTATTATTAAACGCTTGTGTTTTGCAGAACTTCACTCATAACATGTCTGCGCATAGCCGTCACATCAGCGCTTCTATTATGCAGTTCAACATAAACGTCTGCTATGAATGAAGCAAATAGTTCATCGACATTAACTTCCGCATATCTTTCATCAGAAGCGACCGCTTCTTTTAAAGCATCGCGAGCCCATTCTAATGCGGGAATCAATCCAACGGATTCGGCTTTTTGAATAACGTGATTTACGAGGCGTCCCAAGGCAGTTACGGCGCCACTATAGCCCCTCACTTCACCGCCTTCTGTGTGACAATTCAAAAATGTCCGAAATTCTTCTAAGCAGACGTCTTTGTAAGCTACATCGACCTGTAAACCGGCATCGCGGCTTCCATCAGCAGTATTGAATGATCTAATTGCGTTCATGTTGTTTTTATTAAAGGATACAATTATAAACATGGACAAACATTAAGTCAAAGGTATTTTACGTATAGCCATCATAGTCAAAAAGTGATGTAACTCTATTTACAGGATTGACTTATGCGCAATGGCTCAATATAGTGGTTTACCAATATTTAATTTTAGCGCGATTATGGAAAACATAGATGGTGCTATATATCGATTAAAGGATTTAGGGAGATTGGCATTAGGCAGAGGTGAAATAGCCGTTGAGGAAATGGCATCTTTTATAAGTTGGCTTGTTCGGGATAGTCAAATTTCAGCGGACGAACTGGAAAAGATGGAGTCAGGAGGCGTGGTAAAAAACTATAATCCGCCAAATATATTCATTGAAAGGGCTGAGGGGGATTTTATTTACGGTAAGAACGGTCGCCAGTGGGCTGATTTTCAAAGCGCATATTCAGCGAATAATCTGGGAAATAGAAATGCAAGAATAACAGGAGCGGCTAATTGGGCTCAGGCAATGTCATCAGTTTTATCAAGAGCAAGAAAAAGTCCGCAGCTGGCTTTGCTTGGAGGTGAAATCACAAGACTGTTTGGTCCAAATTATAAAATGCTTCCAATGAATTCCGGATGCGAAGCAAGCGAAGGGGCGTGTATATTGGCTAAATTGGCATTCAATCGTCATCCTCGTTTTGAAGAGCGTAGAAATAAAATGAGAGAAAAAGGAGTGACTCCGAAAGTTATTTTTGCAAAAAGAAATTTTCACGGTAGAAGTTTTTGGGCAAAAGCCACGTCATCGTCTCCGGAATATAAAGATCCATTCGCGCCATTAACAATGGAGCAAGAAATGAGAATGGTTGAATTTGGCAACATAGACGACATAAAAGAAGCATTAAAAGATGATGACGTTTATGCAATAATGCTTGAACCAATTCAAGGAGAAGGGGGAGTGAACGTTCCTCCGGAAAATTATTTAAAACAAGTTAGGCAACTTTGCGATGAGCACAATGTGCTTTTGGTTTTGGATGAAGTTCAGTGTGGACTTGGAAGGGCCGGCGCTTTACTCGCACAGCATAATTTTGGAGTTGAAGCCGATTTTACGGCACTTGGAAAGTCTTTAAGCGGAGGAATTTTGCCGGCATCCATGGTTCTTATGAAGAAAGAATATGGAGATTTGATTAGACCGGGAGAGCATGGCTCAACATTTGGAGGGTCGCCAATAGCATGCGCAATCATGAGAGCATCTTTAAAGGAAATGGAGGATAGGCGGCTGCGTGATGCTTCCAGGGAAAATGGAGGATTTTTTATCGAGCAACTTCGAGAGGTCTGCAAAGACTTGCCTTATGTAAAAGAAGTTAGAGGGATGGGGCTTATGATAGGCATAGAAGTAACAGCGCTGGATACGGAAAATATATGTCAAAAATTTAGAGAATCGAGTTTTGTATATAGGGGCAAAAAGATAGAAGGTGTATGGACAAACTCAACCCATTCCGGGAAAAACACCGTTATACGCGTTACTCCGCCTTTAACAATGGACAGAGGTCTTTTAAGGGCTTCTGTTTATGCGTTTGCGAAAGCGCTTGGACATAAGAATCCGGAAAAATTTAGAGCGTATGATTTGGAAAAGCCGGAAACGATTTCAGAGCGTATTTCGAGCGTGACTAAAGGGGTGCAATATTATGCAAGAAGAATATTAAATCATTAAATAATAAACATATGAGTACAACGGATAAAGTATTCACGGTTGAGGAAACCCAAAGCGATGTGTCTAAAGATGGTGAAAGAGATATGGGTAAATATCCAAGTTGCCCATGCTACGTTGCGGCAGATCCATACAAGGGTTGTGCGCATGACTGTGCTTATTGCATATCTACGCATAATTCAGCGGATGAGTCGAGGGTGATTGGAGCAAAAGTTGATTTTCCGGAAGTATTGAGGAAAAAGATAAGAGCATTGCCTAGAGCTGCGTATGGAATGCCTGTTTATCTTTCGCCATGGACGGATGCTTATCAGCCCGCAGAAGAAAGGCTTGGAATTACAAGAAGAACAATAGAGATGTTGATTCAAGAAAAAAGGCCTTTTTTCGTTATTACAAAATCAGATCTTGTTACAAGAGACTTGGATTTAATGTCAGCTGAAGGAGTTGAATGCAATGTGTGCATGTCGATCGTTAGCGCGGATGATGATATTAGAAAAATGCTCGAACCGGGAGCTTCTCCTGTAGAGTCTAGATTTGCGGCACTTAGAGAGGTGTCGGATGCTCAAGTTAGAACTGTGTTAAAAATTGATCCGGTAATTCCGGGCATTACAAATACTGCCGATAACATGAGAAGAATAATAGAGTCTGCGGCAGAATCAAACGTTGATCACATAACGGCTGAGATATTAAGATTGACTCCTGATTTATGGGCTTATATGCAAAAAGTATTGCCGGCAGCTGAGATTGAAAAAATACGCACAGCTTATTTTGGAGAAGATGGGTCACCGATCAATCAGGTGAGGGGAGATTTATATATAGAAAACGAAGAAAGAATAAGGTTTCTTAACATGGTGAGAACAATGGCTAAAGACAGGGGCATGACATTTTCAACATGCTCATATAGAGGGAGCATGGTTAGAAACGATACAATGTGTTTAGGTGTTAGTTTTGGTACAAGAAAACAATGAAAACTACAAATTCTTCACCATTAGCGGTTTTTGACACAGGGATGGGCGGATTGGCTCTCGTAAAAGAAATCCACGCAAAACATCCAGGCAGAGACGTGCATTTTTTTACAGATAATGGTCGTTTTCCATATGGCGTAAATCCAAGAGAAACAGCCGCAAAATGGCTTCTTCAAGTTGCGGAGTTTTTAAAAAAAAGAGGTGTTTCAGAAATAATATTGGGTTGCAATACGGTTACAGCAATGACAGAGGGTCTTTTGCCGGAAGATTCGGACATGTCTATAAAAGGGCCTATAATCGATACAATTCAAGCGGTAAGGGATAATTTGAGTGATACGGCATTGGTAATTTTTGCTACAAATACGACTATAAATTCAGGTGCCTATCAAAGAGGTTTGAGCGATCATCAAGCGGGAGTTGCTCCATTGGAAGGGAATGGGCTGGAAACGGTGATTGAAAGTGAAGGCGCGAGCGGAGCAAAAACAATTGTAGCGATTGAGGAGTCCGTCGATCGAATGAAAAAAGAAGTTGATAGAAGGGGTGTGCAGGTTGATGAATTGGCTATAGTGCTTGGTTGCACACATTTTGTTTTAGCGGAACAAGCGATAAGAGATGTTCTTAGAGATCATCATCTCGGATGGAAAACATTTAATCCTTTGCCTTATGTGGTCCAAAGAATGTTGCAAGAAAAAGAAGATGGGAATGAGGATAATAAAGGCGGGCTAACGGTTTTTCATACAGCTCCTTTTAACGATGCATGGTGGAATCGATGTCTTGAATTTATACCACAAGATATGTTGGCAAGGCCGGAGCACGTATTATTAAACAGTAAATAACCAAATTAAAATATGCTTAAACAGTCTCAAAATTTGATGGAAGGTGTCTACAAAGAGGATGGCGTGCCGGTTTTAAGAGTTATTAACATGGAAAAGGGTGGACTTGTGGAATTAACGGAAGAGCAAGGAATAATATTCGAGATGTTAAAGGAGGAAAGAGATCGCATGGAGTTTATTGGGTTATTAGGCGAAGAATATGAAGAACAGGCGGAGAGAGTTGTTGACGAGCTTATAAGACTTGGACTGGTTGTCGACGATGAGCAAATGACTGAAAAAAAGCATCCGGAAATACCTGAGGGAATAGGGACTTTTAAGGCTCGAGCGCTTTATTTATTTACATCTGATGCATGTAATATGGATTGCGCGCATTGTTATGTCCCGGAGCATATAAGGCATGATAATAAAAGAACGATGTCTCCGGAAGTTATCAAAAAAACAATCGACGAATTTATTGAACAAGCACAGGCTGTTGGTATTAAAGAAATTGAATTGCGCTTACTTGGAGGAGAGCCATTTTTTGACAGAAAATTGCTTTTAGATGCGCTCAAGTACGCTGACGAAAAAACCAAGGAAAAAGGAATGGATGTGAAGTTTGTAATAAATACAAATGCCACTTTGTGTAACGAAAAAACGGTTGAAGCTCTCAAACCATTTGCTGAAAAATTATTTATGATAGTGAGTCTTGATGGTGATGAAGACGCTCATAATGCACAAAGGCCTTTACGCGGAGGAAAGCCAACTTATAAACTCGTAATAGAAGGCATGAAACGTTTAAAAGAAGCGGGAATTTATGTATGTCCTCATACGGTTATATCTTCAAGAAATAATGATCAAATTGCAGAGCTTATGGAATATATAAAAAATGAATTGGGAATAAATCAGCTGAGTTATAGTTTTATGCACGTGCCCGATTTTGCCGGAGATATTGGCATTAGAGATTTAACTTCGGCTGAAAAAATGGATATCGTAAGATTAACTCACGAAAAAGCAAAAGAACTTGATATGGAGCTAACAGGGCATTGGAAGTTTTCAATCGCACAATCCGTGACAAATTCACCATCTCTTTGTGAGGGAGGGATTTCAACGATTTGTGTAACTTCAAACGGAGATATGTTTGCATGCCAGCGCCACGTTGGTGATTCGAATAAAAGACTTGGAAATATCATGGATGGATTGGTGGAAAATCTTACGTTGTTCAGGAATCAAAGACTTAGGCAGTGGTTGTCTCAAATGTGTTCGAGCGGAGGAAAGGGATGTGTAAGTTGTTTGGTGACAGGCGAATGTGGATCAAAAGAAGGTCAAGGCGCAGGCGAAGAAGGAGATGCAAGTGTGGCGACAATAGAGCTCCAAGCTTATGCAAATCAAGGCGGTAAAAAAGGCGCAGAAGAACAAGTTGATGATAATTTTCATGCAGAACTTTTAAGATATTATTTGGAAAATTGTCCAACAAATGTTATAAGAACAACGGAGTTTGATACAATAGTGAACGGGATGCAACCTCGCTAAAAATATGCAGAGAAAAAACTTTAAATCATATGCTGCCGAGCTTCTTGCGCAAGACTATAATTGCGGCGAAACGGTTTTCAGAGTTTTGCTGAAAGAGCTTGGCATAAAAGAGAGTAAAGAACTGTTAAAAGCTTCGTCTTTCATGAACGGAGGAGGTCGCGCGGGCGCACAATGCGGAATCCTCGACGCAGGGCTAATGGTGCTTTCTTTAATGTATGGGCGCGATACTTACAAAAAATCCCGTGAACCACTTCAGGGGCTTGCATATAAGCTTACAAAGGAATTTGAAAAGAAATATAAGAGCTTTTTATGTAGAGATATTAGACCGGAAGGATTCTCGCATATACAGCCGGAGGATATTTGCAATAAACGTATAATTGAAGGTATAGAATTTTTATTAGATTTTTTCAAAAAAATAGATTAAAATACACCCCTATATAAAAATTAGTCAATGGAAACAGGGGGTTTACATGAAGGAGGTGCTTCAAGAGTTGTATCTGTCGATGAGGCAAAAAGAAGAAAATACATTTTTGTTATTGGAGGGGTTTGCTCGTCTATAGGAAAAGGTATAACGGCTGCATCTATAGGGAGAATAATGAAATCAGCGGGATTAAAGCCGGTAATAGAAAAAATAGATCCGTATCTCAATATTGACCCCGGAACAATGAGCCCACTTCAGCATGGCGAGGTTTTTGTAACTGACGATGGAGCGGAAACAGATCTTGACCTGGGTCATTATGAAAGGTTTATAGACGAAAATTTACCAAAGGAATCGTCTGTTTCAATGGGTCAAGTTTATGATGAGGTCTTGGGAGGCGAGAGAAAAGGCAACTATCTCGGTCGTACAATTCAGGTTATCCCGCATATAACAGATGAAATAAAAAGAAGGATTAGAGAGGTTGGGGAAAAATCAGATGCGGATTGCGTTATTGTGGAAATTGGCGGAACGATTGGAGACATAGAAGCGGCGCCGATTTTGGAAGCAATAAGACAATTTAGATGTGAGATGCCGGAAAAAGATACTGCGGTTGCGATGGTGACATATGTGCCATATTTGCAAGCGCCAAGGGAATTAAAGACAAAGCCAACTCAAGTTGCGACAAGAATGCTTCAGCAAAGCGGCATAAGCCCAGACATGATTTTTGCTAGAGCAGATGTTCCAATTGGGCAAGACAGTCTTGATAAGATAGCTCAATTTGCAAATATTAATCCGGAAAATGTTATACCGGTGCCGAACATGGAAGCTGTTTATGAAACTCCACTACATCTCGAAAAATTTGGAATTTCAAGGATTTTAAGAGAGAAATTAGGTTTGCCACTTGAGAATGTTGACCTTAAACAATGGGCAAAAGTTGTAGGGGTGTTGTTAAAAGCCAGAAGAAAAGTGGAGGTTGCGATTGTTGGAAAATATACCGATGTTGGTGATAGCTATTTGTCTGTTACAGAGGCTTTGAAGGCGGGTGGAGCGGCAATCGGCAGAAAGGTCGTCGTAAATTATGTGGATTCAGAGCTTTTGGAAAAAGGAGATGATGCCCAATGGAAAATGGTTGAAAATGCAGGTGGAATTTTAGTGCCGGGAGGATTTGGCGTACGAGGCACAGAAGGTAAGATATCGGTTGCCGAATATGCGCGAATGAGAGGCAAGCCGTATCTTGGAATTTGTCTTGGCATGCACGTTATGGCGATAGAAATGGGCAGAAAAGCTCGCGGTGATTCAAGCGTGACGTCAGAGGAATTTGACGTTAAAGGATTGGTTCCAAGGGATAAATATATAATTCATTATTTGCCGGGACAGCTGGATGCTATTAAAGGCGGATCCATGAGACTTGGAGGTTATCCATGCAAGGTAATGCCGGGAACGAGGTACGCACAAGCATATGGGATGCCGGAAGGCGGCATGATCAGAGAAAGACATAGGCATAGATTGGAGTTCAATAATGCATTTTCCGGAGATTTGGAAAAAGCAGGTGCGGTTATCGCAGGCGTATATGAAGACAAATCATTGGTTGAAGCCATTGAAGTAACAGATCATAAGTTTATGGTCGGAGTTCAATATCATCCGGAATTTTTATCAAGGCCAACAGAGCCACATCCTCTTTTCGCAGGTTTTATGAAATCGATTATTTCTTAAACCAATCCGACTTCGAGCTGAAATTTACTTTATTCTTGTTTTTTTCTTTATGCGCATCAAAAGCCAGCGCAATCAAATCCTCAATCAATTTTTCATAAGGAATTCCCGCATGAGCCCACATTTTTGGATACATGCTGATTGAAGTGAAGCCGGGGATTGTATTAATTTCATTTATATAAAGCGCGTTATCATCTTTTGATAGAAATCCGTCAACGCGCGCCATTCCAGCGCAATCAAGCGTGCGATAAGTTTTTAAACACATCAATTGGAATTCTTCACTTAATCTTGGAGAAATTTTTGCAGGAATTTCGCCGCGCGATTTTCCATTCACATATTTATCATAAAAATCATAAAATTCTCCACCAAGAATAATTTCGCCCACAGTCGAAGCCTTTGGATTGCTGTTACCAAGAACCGCACATTCAATTTCATGACCGTTTATATGTTTTTCGACTAAAATTCTGCTGTCATATTCGCATGCAAGTTTTATTGCTTTTTCAAGATCACGTTCGTGTTTAACTTTTGAAATTCCAACAGAGGATCCCATTCTTGAAGGTTTAACAAAGCATGGAATACGAATTTCATGAATAATATTTTTCATAACCGCCGCGGAATTTTTTGCAAAATATTCACGCGTAAACCACATGTATTTTGAATTTGGAACACCGGCTTTATCTAGCAATTTTTTAGTTGTGATCTTATCCATTGCAACGCTGGAAGCCATAACTCCGCATCCAACATAAGGCACGTTTGCCATCTCAAAAAGCCCTTGAATCGTGCCATCTTCTCCAAAAGGTCCGTGCAAAACAGGAAAAACAACGTCAAGGTCGCAAAGTGATTTACCGCTTTTGTCAGCCAAAATAAGTTTTCCTTTTTCAGGCGCAAGATTTATAAGAACCGGTATAGATTTTTTATCTTCCAAAAACCATTTTCCATCCTGCGTTATCTTAATTTTAAAAATATTATATTTTTTTGCATCAACGTGCGAAATAATCGATTTTGAAGAAACAAGCGAAACCTCATGCTCGCCACTACGACCACCAAAGATGATTCCAAGGTTTAATTTTTTCATATCTAAATTTTAGTCGCGACTTTGTCAAAACACCATTGACAAAATAACCAAAATGACGTATAATTTATATATATAACCAAAATAAAAATGAAAAACCAAAAACTCGCGAGTTTAACCGTGGCAGTTGTCATCATATCAACATTGACGCTGTCTGTTCCTGTTGGAGCTTATATCCAGACGTTTATGTTTGGGCCTTTTTTAGCTCAAGAGTCGGATAACGCGCCTCCATCGGGCGGAGAAGGCGGCGGCTTTGGTAATCAAGGCCCAAGAATGGATCAAAGCCCAAGGCAAGATCAGGGTTCAATGCAAGGTTCGGGCAATAACTTTATGCCGGGCAACGATGGTAAAAAGTTTGAGCCAATGCAAGGAGAATTTGATTCAAATAATCAAGGTCCAAACAACATGAAATATGAAAATCGTCCAATGCAAGGTCAAGATGGAAATTTTCAACCACAGCCGTATAAGCCAATGATGCAGCAAGGGCAAGATGATAAGCAAAATCAAGGATATCAGCCTCAAAATCAACAGCAAGGCTCTACGGATAAACCATGCAACGGAAAGTGGGTTCAAGACGATAAAGGTGGTTACTGTGAGTCATGGGGAATGAAGCCTGCGCCGATGAACGACTCAACTCAAACTTCTGATCAAAGCCAGAATTTCAATCAAAGCAATCAAGGCGAAAACCGGGAAGATTTTGATAAACAACAATATCAGATGGATGAAAAGCAAGTTAAAATGGAAGTGAAAAATATTCAACGTGAAGCAAAAAATTTCCTCAATGAAATCGTAAGAATGAAGAGAGAGGTCGATAAAATGGCAAAAAAAGTAAAGGGCGTAGCGTGCCCGGTTATAGATGAGGCAAAAACTCTTATTGACGGGGCAAAAGCAACTTTAACAGAGCTCCAGAAGGCAAAGGCAACAACTGAAGAAGAATTGGATGCTCTTCGCACAAAGCTCGAAAACCTTAGAGGTGGCCCAAATTCAGAGGAAGATGAATCATTGATGGATAAAATGAGCCAAGTTATGCCAAAGATGGGGACTTGTGAAGGGCTTATGAAATTCACAAAAGAAGTTAAGAAATTTAATAAAGAAGTTGCAAGAGAAATAACAAAAGCTAAGAAAAACAAAATGCCTGACGATATTGTTAATTCAATGCAGGACGTTTTAAATCAACTTTTGGCTCTTGAAAAAAATCCAACAGAAGGATTGTCAGAAGAGGATATGGAAGGCGGTGATTTTATGCAAAGTTTATTTGAAGATACTTTGCAGCCACTTCGCGATTCAATGGATGAAATTCGAGAAAGTATGAATGATGTATATGACAAGATTGGTATGTGTAAAGGTCTTAAAAGTAATAAAAAATCAGTAGACGCGCTTCCAAAAAAGGTTAGCAAAATGGGCGAAGAAGCTGTTGCGGCAGCCGAAGAAATGAAAGTTTTGTTCGCAGAAGGTGTTAGCGCTTGTGATGCGAAAAACTACGACGCCTTGGATGAAATAATGCCAAAAATTGAAGAGTTGAAAAACGCTTTCGAAGAATTATATAGGAAATAAGCGGGCGAATATTTATAAAATCAATATAAGGGCTGGATCTCGTATTCGGCCCTTTTTTAGAAATTAGATATTAGAATTTTCATAGAAATTAGCGCACTTAGAGCTTAGAAATTTCCCTCGGTATCCGCTCATTAATCCTCGCCACAACTTCATAATTAATCGTATTAAACCATCCGGCCATTTGTTCCGCGGAAATGGTTTCGGCGTGCGATTTTGCGCCGTTTTTGCCGCCACCAACTTTCTGCGTTCCAAGTAAAACAACTTCATCTTCCAATTTCACATCGCGAATATCCGTCACATCAACCATAATGATATTCATGCAAACGCGTCCGCAAATTGGCGCGCGTTTTCCGTGAATCAAAACGTAAGAATTATTTGAAAGTCTGCGATCATAGCCGTCATAATAACCAACCGGAATTATCGCGATTTTCGTTTTTGCAGTCGTTTTATATGTGCATCCATAGCCAATATATGAACCTTCCGGAATTATTTTTATCTGCGCGATTTTTGTTTTCCAAGTCAAAACAGGTTCAAGATTTATTTTTCCGCGACCTTTTTGGAGCGCCGAAACATAAGTTTCTTTTGAAGGCCACATCCCATAAAGTCCGATTCCAACGCGCACCATTGTCATGTGCGTTTCCGGAAAAAGGATTGTTGCCGCTGTATTTGCGCAATGTTTATATTTAATTTTTATTCCGGTTGCTTCAATTTTCGCGATTGTTTTTTTAAAATTTTCGAGTTGGAAGCTAGCAAATTCATGCTCAGTCGTATCTTCAATATTCGCGAAGTGCGTGCTTAACCCTTCCAGTTCCAGATTTTTATTTGCGATAATATATTTTGCAAATTTAACAGCATCTTCCGGCATAATGCCCTGCCTGTTATTTCCGGTTTCTATTTTCAAATGCAGTCGCGCTTTTTTGCCAAACTTTTTTGCAGCTTTCGCAGCGGTGTCAACCGTTTCTTTATTATAAACAACAAATCGCACGTCCATTTTTACGGCCGCTTCAATCTGGTCCAGCGGCACATATCCAAGAATATAAATCGGATTTTTGATTCCGGCATTTCTCAGGATTTCCGCTTCAAATGCAGCATTAACGCCCAGCCAAATAGACGACCCACTATCTTTATATTCGGAAATTATTTTCGAAACTTGAGCGAGCCCGTGCCCATATGCATTCGCCTTAACACAAAAACAAAGTGTCGTATTTTTACCAATCAAAGATTTAAAAGCCGCAATATTATGCTCCAGCGCTTTTTTGCTTATTTCAACTTTGCTAATTGGCTCAGTTTTGACTTTTGACATAAAGTTTTGAGTTTTGGCTTCTTGTATATTATATTAACTTTATACGATTTTTTACAATACACAATGAAAATTCTCCGCAAAACATTCGGATTCCTCGCGCTTTTAATCCTGCTCCCAGTCGCAATATTCAAACTCTGGGCGGTTGTAAAAATGTTTAAAAAGAAGTGATTATTCTGTGAAGACTTTTTACGCACGTGTTCTTTTTTCGAAAACGCCACTACCATGGCTTTGATCCTTTGGCATTGCTGCAAGAGCCTGTTCTCGGATACGCTTCATTGCTTTTTTAAGTTCTACCTCCCATGCGGCTTTTATTAATTCCGTAACACCGTTTTCTAGAGGAATAACAAGATTTACCATAGCAAAACTGTTTTCAGAAACAACTTTAGCGTAAGGCATTTTAGATTTCACGTAATCTGCGAATTGTTTTACGATCGTCGCATTAGTGCGAATTCCATCTTCGTTTTGTAATACGAGGGACCCGACATATGCATCAGAGTCAAACCTACCTGACATAGGATTTATTGAAATTGCACCATTCGGCGCTTGAAAGTCGGATACTAGGGAAAGAACAGCCATTTGGACATTAGATCCAAGCTGATTCATGTCGCTTAATTTGTAATGGGCTAAAAGACCTTGAACCAGATCAGGGACAATCATTGCCCTTTCTGTGGATGGTGCAGCGGGTGTTGCATTCATAATGATATTTTTTTAAATTCAGGTTTCGATTATAAATAACAGGTACGGCATTTGTCAAATTATAAATTGACATAACGAAAAATATATTTTACAATTTAAATGCTTACATATTATTTTATGGCTCTAAGTATAAAACAAAGAGGCGATGCTGTCGACGATATGGCAGAGAAACTTTTCAGGATGAGGCCCGGTGAATTAGGTGTGGCAAGAGCAATCCGCGAAGTTTTTTTAGGGGAAGATCATAGGATAAGTGCTGCGGTTAGACGCGCAGTAAGAGAAGTAGGGCGTGAAGATTGTTTGGAAATTTTATCACTGATTAATCGCGGATGGGCAAATTTGATGATGGGTCATGAAGGTGGTTTTTTGCATATTGCAAATGCTGTTACTGTAGACAGGGCAACCGTGGAATTGCGTCCAATAGCGGAAGTACGTTTGGCTCATGGAAGAGATGCGATGCAAGCGGTGGAGCCTTTACCGGCGAGATCTGGATTGCCGACTGCAAGAGCGCCAAGAAAGCAAAGGCCAGCATTAGATGTACGCCAAGCCGTAGACGGAGACGCGCCAAAATTTAAACTCATTTCAGAAAGAGGAATTGACGCGGCAGAGCTGGAGGAGCTAAAGCGGACTTTGCATGGGGATGATTTAGAGTCTATAAAAAAGGCGATTTTACGTTGTCCGGGGCTTATTTTGGAAGAATTTAATACGATTTTGGAATCAAAAATTGCAAAAGAAATTTTACTGTTTATAGCGCAAGAATATCCGAACGTTATAATAATTTATTCGCCAAGATTTTTAGACAAGCCTTTTGCTTATGAGGTTATTATGGAAGCGGCAAGAAGAGACCCTAAATTGGCAATTAAATTGTATGCAAAATATGAACCCCTCAACGGTTCTGCAAAAATTCTCGCAGAAGCTAAAATTCTCGCAAAATCAATCAATGATTGAAAATCGAATCTTGTAAACTGAAAATTGCTTGATTATTGATTATCGATAATCGATAATTGGCCCACATGCTTCGTTATCTAAAAAAGATTTTTTACGTAATTCCAAAAACACCAATGAAGGTGCAGTTTGAGATTACAAACGCTTGCAACCTTGCTTGTCCGATGTGCCCGAGAACAACGCTAAAAACAGGAGAGGCGCACATGGATTACGATCTTTATTTGCGAATTTTAAAAAAACTGAAAGGCGTTCAAAGGATTTACCTCACAGGTTGGGGCGAGCCGCTTGTTTATCCGCAGATTTTTAATGCAATAAAAGAGGCAAAAAAACGTGGTCACTTCGTCAGTATCACGACAAACGGCATTATTTTAACCGAAGAAATTCAAAAAAAACTTATAAGAACCGGAATTGATCAGGTTGTTTTTTCCGTTGATTCAATCACGGATTATAGCGGCGATGGCCACAGGAATTCATCATCTCTAAAAAACATTATCGACTTCACGAAACGCGCAAAAGAATCAGGGAGTCCGGACATTTCGCTTCAAGCATGCAACCAAAAAAATCGTGAAAATGACTTGTTTGATGTTATAAATTTTGCCGCCAGAAATCACATCAGAAATGTAGAGATTTTGCGTTTGGATACAAGATTTTTATCAAATCTCTCGCGTCCAAACTTTAGAGAAGAGCAAAGTTCTCTCAAAAAAGCATTCAAGCTCGGTCGCATTCTTGGCGTTGAAGTTAATAGCATTCAAAATTCAATTGGCTCGGGACTCCGCGGATTTTTATTTCGCAGATTCAAAAGGCAATTTCACGGGCTCAATACACTCATGCAAAAGCCATGTTTAAAGGTTCAAGATTATCTTTATATAAACGTAAAAGGGCAGGGCACGCCTTGTTGTATGTTGCCGCATTTTAATATTGGAGATCTTGGTTCGGAAGATTTGCAAGCCGTTTGGCATAGCAAAAAATTTCAAGATTTCCGCAAAAAAGAATGGAAAAAGATTTGTGGAAAATGCGACATCATGAATTTGAAGCAGAAATAGGGGGACGGAGGTGGGTTTTCCACGCTTGTCACGTGACGGAATTCTATGCGATAAAATAATTTTTAAATTGCGTAAATATTTTCTTGAAACATTACAAGGAATTTTTTTAAAACGGCTGATTTAAGCCAAAATTCGTCGGACTTCCCGTCCCGGGGCGGAATTTTTTATTAAAAAATAAAACGTAAAATCGTACAGATGCCGTACTAGTACGGAAAATGGACATTTTAAAAATCTATTCTCTGGAATAGGGTTAAATTGCGTCTTGCTTCACTTGCTATGCTTTCCACGTTTTTTCTGCTATGCTTCCAATACGTATTCAATTAACAATAACAATATGCAAATCGCAAATTTACAATATACGGGAGCCAAAATTGCTCCAACGTTTTTTGGAAAAGTTATGTTCTATTTCGCGCTAGCGGTCTTGATGTCCGCGGTTGGCGCATACGCAGGATTTTTCTATTTTCTGCCAATGATCGTCGCATCTCGCGGCCTCATTTACGGGATCTTTGCACTTGAATTAATACTCATTTTCACGTCACGAATGTGGATGCGCAAACGTCCGATAAATTACATTCTTTTTTCCGCATTTACGTTTATAACCGGCGTAACGATTGCACCTCTTTTAGCTGTAACTGTAGCGGAATTCGGAGGCTTATTTATCATCAAAGCACTCGCCGCAACCGCATTAATGTTCACAGCATCGGCAATAATCGGCTATACCGCAAAAGTTGATTTCACGGGAATTCGCGGCTGGCTTTTTATGTTTTTAATTGGAATGATCGTCGTTTCTGTAATCGGAATTTTTGTTCCATGGAGCAATACGTTTGAAATGATATTTTCCGGCTTTGGAGTTGCGCTTTTCAGCATCTATACGGCCGTGGATTTTCAGCTCATGCTCAAAAGAAATACGTCTCACGAATTCGCGATGGACGTGGCTTTAATGCTTTATCTGGACATTTTCAATCTTTTTATATATATTCTTCGCCTGATGTAAAAAACATATTTATGCGTAAAAATAAATTTAAACTTAATATTGGCTCGATTTTGGAAGCCGAAGAGGGCGCGCACGTTGAATTTGATATTGATGCGTCACTTAAATTGGACGACAAAAATGAAATTCCATTAACAGCTGCAGTGCAAGTTATGAAGCTCCAGCACGAAGTGAACGTTACCGCAAAGAAATTTACCGCAGAAACAAGCGTTATTTGCTCACGATGCATTAAGAAATTTAAGCAAAAGATTTCGATCAAACTCATCGAAAGACAGTTCTTGTTTGAACGACCGCGCGTTGTTGAAGACGCCGATGATCTGTATCTTGTTGATATGAAAAATGCGACAATTGACATCGCCGAGCTGTTCCGACAAGAATTGCTATTGCATTTTCCGCTTATTCCGCTATGCTCTTTAAAGTGTAAGGGTCTATGTGCGGTATGCGGTAAGAATCTGAATCTTGGCGACTGCGGACATAATCACGACGTCGATATTTCATCTATCGAGACCCAAAAACCTTTACTCAAATTAAAAGAATTGTTTAAACAATCACAAAATGGCAAAACGACCGACAAACAAACGAAAAGCTCCACGAAGCCAAACCAAAAAAAGATATAGTGGTTTCAAGAAGAGAGCACAAAAACAGCTTGTTGAAAAATACTCGCTCGCAAAATGCAAAAGCTGCGGCGAAGTAAAGCTGAATCATCACATCTGCCCAATCTGCGGAAGCTACGCTGATAGAAAACCGCTTGATAAAGGCAAAGACGTGATCAAGAAGATCAAGGCTTAATTGAAAATTGTAAATTCATTGTAAATTGAGTTTTGAATCTTGATAATTGAATGTAAATTGAAGCTTGTAAATTGTAAATTAACTCAGTATGGCTTTTAAGAGACGCGCAAGCAGAATTGTTGCTATGAAAGCACTTTTCGCATACGAACATCACAAGGAGAAGGTTGATAAAATTTTTGACTTTATTTTGACGGATGGCGATTTAAAGCTTGACGACCCGGAGTTCGCAAAGGGCTTAATAAAGGGCACAATCAAGCATCAAAAAGATATTTTAGAGAAAATTCAAGAAATGGCGCCGGCTTGGCCTGTTGAGAAAATTGCACCGGTTGATCGCGCAATTCTTGAACTCGGCGCATTTGAAATTCTTTTTTCAAAAGACGTTCCGCCGGTTGTCGCAATAAACGAAGCGATTGAAGTTGCAAAGGAATTTGGGGATTTGAATTCCGCAAAATTCATAAATGGTGTTTTGAGTAGTATAATGACTAAGCATTGCACATATCGTGACCCAAAAACGGGCGAATATCTTAAAAAATAATGGACAAATACGCAGAGCTTCAAAAAATAATTAACGTAAAATTCAGAGATTCAGAACTTCTGGAAACGGTTTTTAGACACAGGTCATATGTAAATGAGCATAAGCGTGAAGGCGGATCAAACGAACGTCTCGAATTTCTTGGTGATGCGGTTCTTGAGCTTGTTGTAACGGAATTTTTATACAAATCTTATCCAAAAGAAAACGAAGGCACGCTGACGGATTGGCGTTCCGCACTTGTGAAAGGTCCGCACTTGGCAGACATTGCAATTGAACTTCAACTTGGAAAATATTTATATTTGAGTAAAGGCGAATTAATGTCCAAGGGTCGGGAAAAACCTTATATTCTCGCAAATACGGTTGAGGCATTAATCGGCGCAATTTACCTTGATAAAGGTTATAAAATCGCGCACGAATTTATCGGAAAATTCATTCTCGATCGACTTCCTCCAATCATCGAGCAAGGGCTTCATATAGACCCAAAATCACGCCTTCAAGAAATCACTCAGGAAAAAATGCTTGGTATGCCGGTCTATAAAGTGATGAAAGAAGAAGGCCCTGATCATGCAAAAAGTTTCATTGTTGGCGTTTATGTTAAAGATGAATTATGCGGTGAAGGCTCGGGCTCAAGCAAGCAAAAAGCTGAACAGGAAGCCGCGAAAAAGGGACTCAAGAAAAAAGGGTGGAAATAAAATGCGCTAAATAATACAAATATCATTTAACTTTTTAATATGGACTATAGAAAAAATGCTCCTTTGATTGCAGCAATTGCAATTCCGATTTTGATGATTATTTTTGTGGCGGTGGCAATTTATGTGCCGGGTTTATTTAAGCATCCGACATATAATTTTTTATACGCTGAAGGTTATACAAGCGGAATATATGAAGTCGAAAATGGCACAATTGCAAAAGTGGAATATGACGATAAGACGCAAAATTATTATAAAAATAGAGAAGAGGTAAAGTTATATTTATATGATGTGGCAAAAGATCAGGCGCGTGAAATAAGCTTTGAAGATGCGACGAAATTAAACTTAGATACAAGCAGAATCGCTTTGGATGGCTTCACAATTGCGCAAGGCAGGCGCACAAGCCTGTTTGATTCAAACGATGGCAGAAATTTATTTGCGATTAACGGGAGCGTAAGTAAAGAGTTGAATGTTGAAATAAGAAATTATTCATTTACATTTTTAGGTTGGATAAAATAACAAATTAAAATATGGAGAAAAACGAATTGTTAAAGGCGATTAAGGCTGTAGCTTCGCAGAATTTGGTTTCCAAAGACGAACTTATTGCGGCTTACAACGAAGGAATCGCAGGTCATAAATCAGAAAAAACCAGTTTTGATATTTCCAAAATTTTGTATTTTATAGGAGGCGGAATAATTATTTTGGGCATAGTGATTTTGATTTTCACGAACTGGGATAAGATGAATGATTTTGGAAAAATTCTTGCAAGCCTTGGTTCGGCAATTGCGGCATATATTCTTGGAGCCATTTTATCGAGGTATGAAAAAATCATTTATGCGGCGGGTCAGGCATTCTTTTTTATATCCGCAATTCTCATGCCAATTGGTTTTTATGTAACTCTGGATATTGCAGGGTTTGACGTTGATGCGGCGGGCGTGAATGCATTTGTTTCAGCTTCTTTGGTATTGATATATGTGATTTCTTATTTTGTTTATAAAACATATCTTTTCAATATTTTGGCGATTGCAGCTTTTTCATGGCTTTATTTCAGCTTAACAAGCTTAATTGCAGATAATAACCCGATTCTTGATGCTGAAAAATTCTTTGAATATAGGACTTTGGTTTTGGGCCTTTCTTTTCTTTTTCTTGGTTATTATTACTCAAAAATCGATAAGAAAGTTTTTTCAAATATGCTATATGCATTTGGAATGTGTGGCGTTTTCATTACAGCTTTGATTCTTGGAGGATATAAGCCCGATCAAAACATGTTTTGGGAAATAATTTATCCGGGACTGATTTTTGCGGCAATATTTATCAGTGTTTATTTAAAAAACAAAATCTTCCTTTTTGGAGGGTCAATATTTTTAATAACATATATCATAAAAATCACAGGCGAATACTTTAGCCACGGTTTCGGCTGGGCATTTTCATTAGTTATCGCAGGGCTGGCTTTGATGGGCGTCGGGTATTTGACTTATTATTTGCATCAAAAATACTTGGGGTCATCGGAGGTTTAGATTTTCTAGTTTTGATTAATGCATATTTGGATGTATAATCACAATCCTTAATGTTTAAAATTATGGATGATTTTGAAAAAACATATGGTCAGTGGAGGCTGGAAGCGGACGATGTCGGATATACGATAACGAATCCGGGCGCAGACGGTAAAAGAGATTTTTATCAGCTTGTAAAGGGGCCATATGGAAATCCTGTAATAATTGCTGAGCCGGATAGGGCGTTCGATGCGCCAAACGCCAAATATGTCGATATGCAAGGGAATCCGACAGTGCCTAAAGAAAAAATAGCTGGAATAATTTGTAAAACTCCAGATGGAAAAATAGTCCACAGATTTAGTTTATCAAGCGCAAAAGCCCCTAGATTCGAATTGGTGAATGGCGGAGAGCAGATTAAAATCGCGGAAGAGTTGTGGTATTTAAGAGGAATATTTCGCAAAGATGCAAATAGGATAATCGGTTATGACGCATTTTATGGAACAGAGCCGCAAGAAAGTGGCGTTGTTCCAATCATGGAATTGCAAGATATTAATTTTTAATCTTTTTAAGCTCTCTTAAGGCATCGCCCGCAATCCATTTTGCGGCTTTGTTGTCGATTTTTGATATTTCTTCCGCGACTTTTATCGCTTGTTTTCGAAGATCCGCATTTCTTTTTCCGATTTGGCGGAGTGCCCAATTAACCGCTTTCTTTACATAATTTCTTTCATCTTTGCATTCGCGTTTTATTATCGGAAAAAACGCAGCCATTTTTTTATCCGATGCTTTTTTATCATGCACAGCTAAAACCGCCATCAAAGCAAAACTCGTTCTTTTCACAAATTCCTCTTTGTGCCCGCTCAATTTCACGACCATTTCATACGCAAACGGAACTTTATCAAACAAATTTGTACAACATTGATCGCACACATCCCACGAGTCAAAATCGCTTGCCCATGCCAAAAACTGCTTTTCGGTTACAAGTTCAAATTCATCAATCATCGGTGCCAAAATTCGGGCCTCATGAATTCCACTTATCCAAAGTTCAAGCGCGACCTTATGATTTTTGCCAATCTTTTTCGCCATTTTTCGAATCGTCGGAATATTCGGTCCGCCAAGCACATGTTTTCCCGTAATCCCAAACCGCGCCATGCCCGCAACATTTGCAGGATTTGCGTAAGATTTGAGCTCGGCGAGGATTAAAGAGGGGTTCATGTTTAAGATTCTTTAGATTTTTTTAAAATATTTAGCGTAGCTTGTACAGATGGATTTTTGGTATTTAAAAACAAAACTTTTTTTCCATAAATTCCAACAAGCGGAGTTATAAATTCGTCAGCCCATGCTGGAGCCAATACAGATATTTTCGCAAAATCTAATTTAATAAGGTCAATTTTATCGAAATGCGACAAATTTGATTTGAATGCCAAAAAAGCCTCCTTGCCGGATGGTCTTGAGACAAGAGTCGTTCCGAATTTGCTTATATCTATTTTCATACTTAATTTATTAAATATCATGACTATGCAAAACTATGCAAAATAAATTACTAGCGCAAAGTCAAATTTTTGTTTTTGTTCCCGCATTCAAAAACTTCTCTATCGCACTAATAACCTGATCTTTAAATTGAGGTGGACTTTCGGCTACCCAAACCGCAAAATTATAGAATTCTTGATTTGGTACGGTCAGCCATCTATCATTTAAGCCTAAAAAAATCAGCAAAGTTGTTATCGCGATTCTTTTATTACCATTTTGGAAAGGATGATTTTTGACCATCAAATAAAACAAAATCGCGGCTTTATCGATCAGCCCTTTATATAAAAGTTTTTTATCAAAAGTTTGAAACGGGACAGCAAGACAACTTTCCAATATATTCGGAAAACGTGTTTCAAAAGCCGGAATCGGCTCATTCCATGACATCATATTTTCAGCCATATCAAAAGCAATATCCTTGATGTGCCCTATTTTCAAATCTTTAATTTTACGCATCGCCAAGACGTTTAATGGTTTCTCCGTATTCGGCAAAAGCTCTATCTACAAGCTTTTTTATATTTTTTTTGTCGGATTCGCTCACATAATCTTGAAGAAAAGGTGTAACACTTTCAGCCGGCACAACATAGTTTCTGCCGATTTTTTCAGCTTTTATCTGTCCATTTTTTATTCTATTAAACACAGTTATTCGGCTTACGTTAAGCATTTCCGCTATTTCAGATGTAGAAAAGAATTGTTTATTCATACATCTATCTTAACATATGTTAAGATTAAAGTAAAGCTTAACATACATCAAAACTAGCAAAACGATTATATGGTAAGCACATTAAGGATTTTTAACAAAAAGTTAACAAATTCCTGACAGAATTTTAAAAAATATTTAGTGGATATACGATAAAGAGTACAGGCAATTGCTTTATTGCTAATTTTATGTTATAATTTATAAATATAAATAATAAAATTTATGGCATCCGCTACGCCTCCGGAAGGAGATCAGCCAGGTGTGGATTTGCAAACAAAAGGACTTGAAGCAATAAGTTATGCTGAAGCAGATATTGATAAGGCTAATTTTATACGTAGTTTGCCTGATCCGGCTCCGGGAGACGAGCCTGGAATCCATGGCGTTCGAAATTTGAGAGATCCGGTCACGGGTGAAATAGTTCAAAAAGTTGTTCCATGGATAGATTTAAGCTCAACTCAAAGAGGAGAATTTGTGCTTGAGAATTATATTCCCGGGATAGAAGTTTCTGCGGGTAGAAAAGTTCCGGCACCAAATAATCCGGCTTATGAATTTGACGATCCGACTGATCCTGAGAATTTGCGATTTTTCAATTGGGGTCATGACATTTCTCCAAGAGTCATAAACGGTGCTTTTATGGACATAGAGGTTAGGAAAGAGAAGGAGGTTGCCGTTATTGGAGTAAATCTTGGTGGAACAATAATGATGGAGCTTAAAGAACAGGGGTTGGTTCCAACGGGTCAAATTGGATCTTTATTTGAGAAACATTTGGAGAAGACTTTTCCAGATTGCGCGTGTAGATCATTCGTTTTTCCAAAAGCAAAAATAACGCAAGGTTCAGAGGCTAATTATGGTATTGATAGTTCTCAAATTGAAATAGATTTTATAGCGGATGTTGCAATAGCAATGACATGCATATGGAATGAATTAACGGAAAAAGAAAGGCGTTCATTCGCGGGATTCGTGGTTTCGATGGGAACAGACACTTGCGTTGAAGTTATGACGATTTTAAAAACCATGCTTGGTCCGGATTGTCCATTTTCAGTAGTCGCTGTTGGAGCAATGAAGCCAATTGGAGTAAAGGGATCTGATGGTAAATATAATTTTAAAAATGCATTTAGAGATTTATTAACTTTACGTAAAAGAGGGCTTTCTGTTATTGGGCTTAGAGTTGAAGGCGGTTTATACGATCCCTCAAAAACAAGAAAAATTTCAGAAAAAATGAATCCGTCATTTCAAGGAGAAAAGTTGATTAATTCCAGAACCGGAGAAACAGCAAGGACCGCAAAGCCTGATCGGTTTCGAAAAGTTAGCGATGAAGATTTTAAAAAACCTTACAATAAAACAAGGGCATTTAGAGGCGTTGATGAGGTTATGACTATAAAATCTTCAGTTTCAAAAGATCAATTTAGATTAATGCGCGAAGTGAGAAGCTCAGAAAGTCAGGCGATATTGGTTGAAACTTACGCGTCATTCACTCAAGCGATGAAAGATTTGCGGGCAATTACAAACGGAGCAAAAGGTAGGCCGATTTTCTATGTTAATCAAGTCCTTGGAGGAAGCATTGATCAGGCGTATGAGGTTGCGCACGAATTAAAAAAACACGGAATAGTCCCGCTTGCGATGACAACAGAAACAGCAAGAGCAAAGCTGAATTTGGCTATTAGATTATTCGGAAACGATCGCCAAAAAATAGTTGATTATATGGAAGGAAAAACAATTGAGGATTTACAAGAAGGCACAGGATATGCGGTCGCGGAGACTTTAGAGAGCGCTTAGTCTTTATTTATATTTTACCTTCATCACCAAAACCGAAAGCGCGAACGCGGAACCGACCCCGCTCATTATTGTGATTGGCCAGCTTTGAATCAAAAAGCCATAGATAGTCCACAAAATTAGCCCGAGCGAATACATCGCGTATCGAATCAGTGACAAATCTCCGGTCGACTTCGTGCGCCAGCTTTTAATCGTCTGCGGAATCATCGAAACCGTTGATAGAATTCCTGCGATGTAGCCGAGGATGTCGATGTAGGACATGGGGAAATTATAACAAATTTATACGTTTTTCAAAAGAATATTTGGTATTAAAGATAGTAGAGAAGGCTCGGAAGTTTTGTAAATCGTTATATGTTAGTCATGATATATTGCAAAAATTGATTATCTGTTATATACTAGATATGATATATAACAAATAATAACAATGTTTGATCCAAAAATACCATTCAATCCGCCTTTTTTGCCTCCTAAAAATATAGATTTTATGACTCCAAAAATAGTTATGGCTCTAGTAGAGGCCAGAGCTGAACTTGGAGAGCTTAAAGGGTACGGTTTTAGCTTGCCAGACCCATTGATATTATTATCTCCGGCTGTAATCAAGGACGCTATTGCTAGCTCAAAAATAGAGAATATACATACGACAATGATTAACGCGCTACAGAATTTGGTCGTAGAGGAAGCAGAACAGCGAGGTCCAGATAAAGAAGTTTTCAGGTATAGGGAAGCTATTTTGTATGGTTATTCTGAAATAAGAAAGAGTAAGATGCCAATTTGTACTAGAACGATTTTAGCAATAAAAAATAATTTGATGCCAAAGTATAAACGTGATTCATATCGAGAAGAGCAAAATCATATTAAAAACACTGCTACTGGTGAAATTATTTACACTCCACCGGAGGCTCAGAAAATTGGTGATTTGATGAAAAATTTTGAAGAATTTTTAAATACTGAAGCGCTTTACTATCCAATGGACCCTCTAATAAAAAACGCCATAGCGCATTATCAGTTTGAAACAATCCATCCTTTTGAGGATGGCAATGGGAGGACGGGCAGAATTCTTATGGTTCTACATTTAATTCAAGAAAATATTTTATATTTTCCAATTTTATTCATTAGTGAATATTTAAACAAGAACAAGGAAGAATATTATTCAAAGCTTTTGAACGTAACTAAAAATGAGGCTTGGGAAGACTTTATAATTTTTATTTTAAAAGGATTTGCTTCACAGGCTAAAATTACAAAAAAAATTCTATTCCAAATAATGAGTAAGTTTGAGGATTTTAAAGAGAGAATAAAGGCTGAAATTCCTAAGATTTATTCAATTGAATTAATAGAAAAATTATTTACATATCCGATTACAACTCCCATAAGATTGGCTAAAGATATCAACGTGCACTATACAACCGCGAGTAGATATTTGAAGGCTTTAAATAAAAAAGGCTTTTTAGGGAATGTTCATATTGGTAAATATAATTTTTTTATTAATCAGGAATTAATAGATATATTAAACAGGAGAAATGGCTAATTTGTTTTAGCCGCTTATATTGAAGAAACTATAGAAGATGTTAAATCTTTTAATTACTCATATATTTGGTGCCGGGGAAGGGACTTGAACCCTTATACTCTTGCGAGCACACGCACCTGAAACGTGCGCGTCTGCCATTCCGCCACCCCGGCAAATTAATAGCGCTTATACGAAATTAAAATATCACAGATTAGCCTCATTCATCAAACTTTCCGCCATTGGACCAAGCGATTTTGCGATTTCCCAGGCCTGATCTGTTATAGGACTTAAAACATCATTTCGTAATTCATAAGATTGGTTAGCGAATGTATCGGTGGTGGACTCATCGCGATCAACATCTCTGGCTTGAATAAGCTGTTCCTCTATCTTTTCATATTTATCATAATAATTCCTCTGTAATTGGAAAAGTAAATTTTCCAATTGGACTACTTGAGGGTAAATAGCCTGCAATTTGTCAGGGTCGATAAATTCCGCAAAATGAATAATTGAAAAAAGCCATTGAAATCCATCATCGGGATTAACGCAGCGTTTAAATATAAAATCAGGTATTTCGTGAAAAAGTTTTGCGACAGCTTGTATTAAGCGGATTACAAATGCGTCATGCAAGGGCTTGTTGATATTTCTTAAGGCATTAACAATCCTTGGTGAATTCGTGATTATTTTGGCCAATGTTTCGTCTGAATATAATTCAATATTATCAAGTGGATTTTTATGTTGCTCCAAGCGATGAAAAGCGGTTCCGTCATGATCGCTATGGCCATTATTTGCGACCAAGCTGACTTCCATGAGAGTTTGAATCTCATCAAGGCTTAAAGACATTAATTGCGGATAAGTTTTTAAAATAACGCCATTTTTAAAGCTATTTGGACCGGCTTCAATGTCGCCAATCATTTTTCTATGTCCATACGAGTGTGTACTCCTTTGAAATTTTCCAAGAAGTTCCAAGTCAAATCTACGGCTAAAATCCGTTTTAAAACTGCGTTCGCCGGGGTGCAGAACATTGGTTAGGTCTTCAGCGGTTACGGCGGTGCTTTGAATATTTTTATCTTTCATGGCTCTAAAAGCTTTAAGCATCATGAAAAGTGGACCTACGGCGCTTTTGCCGTTGAACACGTCATGCAAAACAAGCAAATTTGATCGAGAAAGATCTTCGGGCTCAAACCAGTCAATTTTTTTAGGGTCATTTATTTTTAAGGTAATTTTTATTGGTTTATTTCTATACGTGATTGAAAAAATAATAGTATCAACGACGCCATCATCATTTTTTTCAGTATGGTGTTCGGAATATATAAATTTTTCATCAAATTGGGGTAGGTATTGAGCAGATAATTCAAGCCAGTTTTGTGACCTTGGGTCAACTTCTGTATATATAAACTCAGCTGAATCAATTTGATCGTTATCCATTAATTGAGTAGCCATGAACAGTGGTGCGATATGTGAGCCTGCGCCTGGATAAAGGCATTTTAATTTGCGGTTGGAAAGATCGATAAATTCAGGAGCATAATTTGCGAGTTCAACAAAGGCTGCAGTGCTACGCGACGAATTAAGAAAATTATTTTGTTTAGCTTCTTCATCAATGGAAGGATCGCACGCTTCGCATATTGCGGGGATGCTTTTGCCATCAGTACACAATGCATCCAAAACGTCCGATACGCCTTGCGCAAAAGCCGATCTCGCACCGGCGAGCGCCGCAGTTGAAGTAACAACAACAGCGGGTATGGCTGTAAAAAGCCATCGTCTGCCAAGATCCGGTCCTTTTTCTTTCATAGTTTTAAGTTTAGGAGGATTATTATATATATAAATCAACATTTTGTCAATACCCAATTAAAACCTTTGGCGTTATCATATATTTACCTTAAAAATTATAAAAAATGCCTGAAATTAGAGAAAAATCTTGCGGAATAGTGCTTGTGAATCGCGGTGAAAATGACGACTCTGAGGTGAAATTTTTGCTTCTGCATTACCCTCAAGGGCATTTTGATTTTGCGAAAGGTCACATTGAAGCAGGGGAAACAGAGCTTGAAACCGCGGCACGCGAACTCCAAGAAGAAACCGGAATTTCAGAAATAGAATTTTATGAAGGTTTTCGCGAAAAAATCAGCTATCAATTTCGATACGAAGGGAAAATGATTTATAAAGATGTTTATTTTTTTATTGCGGAAACGCATGAAACAAATGTCGTTCTTTCGCATGAGCATCAGGGTTCCGGTTGGTTTGCATATGAAGAAGCGCGCAAAAAAATCACATTTGATCAATCAAGAAAAGTTCTGGAAAAAGCGCATGAGTATTTGGTAAAATAAAAACGCACTAATTTTTTTAAACCTCACATATTTATGAAAACAAAATTCATTTCATCATTATCGCACTCCGAAAAAGTTCTGATTGTTCCGATTTATACTTTTAAAAAATCTTTGTTCACGCATTCAATTCCACAAGATCTTGTGAAGGTTATTTCTGCCCCATTTAAAGCCAAAGATTTCGAATGCAAGGATGATGAAATGTATACGATTAACGGTGAGCAAAAGCTAATTTTTATTAGTCTTGGTGAAAAAGAAAAGCTCGATTCTGCAAAAGTAAGAAACGCATTTGCGAATGGATTCAAAAAAGCAAAATCATTCAAGAAAAAAACGGTTGCAGTATTCTTATATGCGGAGCTTGAAAAGTTCGCGCAGGAAATTGCAGAGGGAATGTTCTTGTCTGATTATGAAGTTGCGAAATATAAAACCGGAGAAGGGCTTGAAGAGCTTAAGAAAGCGGAAATCGAGGAAGTTATATTTATAACAAAAGATGAAAAAAGGTTCGCGCCAGCGCTTCAAAAAGGCTTAAAAATTGCCGAAGCTGTGAACGCCGTTAAAGAAATGACAAACGCGCCTGCAAACATTTTATCTCCAAAAGATTTCGCAGAAAAATCACAAAAACTCGCAAAAAAATATGGATATAAAATTGAAATTCTTGAGAAAAAAGCACTTCAAAAACTCGGATTAAATACGCTTTTAGCTGTTAACGCAGGAGCTGATAAAGAAGAGCAGGAAGCGCGACTCGTTATCTTGAAATATATGCCAATCAAAAATCAGGAGCCAATCGCGATCGTCGGAAAAGGTGTAACATTTGATACTGGCGGATATAATTTGAAACCAAGCAAGCATCTTGACGACATGCAAGGCGACAAAGCCGGAGCATGCGCAGTTTTTGGCTTATTTGAGCTGTTATCGCAACTTAAAATTCAGCAAAATGTGATTGGCGTTATGGCGATTACGGAAAATCTTGTTGGTCCTCGTGCATTTAAACCCGCCGATATCGTCACTTCTTATTCCGGTAAAACAATTGAAATTGTTGATACGGATGCGGAAGGTCGTTTGATTCTTGCCGACGCGCTCGCATATGCAAATAAAAATTTCAAACCTCGTTATATCATCGATCTTGCAACTCTCACCGGTGCATGTGTTGTCGCTCTTGGTGATAGATTTGCCGCTACAATGGGTAATGACGATAAATTGAACAAACTCCTTATTGAATCCGGAAAACGCACAGACGAGCTTGTTTGGGAGCTTCCAATGCATCCGGATTTTGACAAGAAAACTAAATCAAAAATTGCGGATCTCCAAAACGTCGAACACGGATCGGGCTACATGGCTGGCTCTTCCAAAGGTGGCGCATTTTTGAAGCACTTTGTCGATAAAACAAAATGGGCGCATCTTGATATCGCCGGCACAGCCTTCACGCACGATCCAAAGCCATATGAACAAGATAGGGCAACGGGATTTGGCGTCCGTTTGCTTGTCGATTTCTTGGAAAACTTAAAATAAAGCGCTTAAAATTATTTTGACTTTTGAATTGTGGCTTTGAGATTTGAGTTTTGACTTTTGAGCTTTATTTTTGGTATCTCCCAATCGCAAGCGCCAACTCTTCATGATCTTTCGCGTATTTTTGAATGCTCACGCCCTTTTGCCATGCTTCACAAGCTTGGACCAAAGCAGTCGCGCCACCTTTTGTTCCCATTGGATGCGCGTGTACGCCACCACCCATTGTTGTGATGAAATCAACATGGCCAATCGCTTTAATGTAAGGTGCAAGGAGCATTGGATTTAAACCTCCGGACGCGATCGATACGCAACCTTTCATGCCGTGCCAATCTTGTTCAAAAAATTCGCCTTTAACTTTTGGTTGATATGCGGCATATGCGGCAAAAATATCTTCTTCTGCGCTGCCTGCCATTTTTCCGATTCCGGCAGTTCCCGTGTGTACACCTGAAGCGCCTGCAAGTCTTGCAAATTTACTCAAAACGCCGGGCGTAAATCCAATCGGATTTTCAGCTCTTGTGAAAGCGCCATGCATGGCTCTATGAAAATGCAAAAACACTTTTGGCCAAAGTCTGCGAGCTGTTTGAACGGATGTCCAACCGGCAGTGATCCCGTCCACTAAAAAGCAAAACGATCCCGGACGCATTTTTTTGATGATATATTCTGCGCGACGTTTCATTGTATCAAAGTCCGCGCCGGAAATATTAAACGAATGTAATTTTGCATGACCGGTTTCATCTTCCGCGCGATTCATTGCATCGCGAATCTTATCAACGGTTTTAAAATATGGACAGAAATCCTGATCAGCCTGCGGCTCATCGTGCTTTACAAAATCGCCGCCACCGGCCCAAAATTGATATGCTTTATTTGCAAATTCTTCAGGCTTAAGTCCGATTTTTGGTTTAATAATTGTTCCAAGAATTGGTCTGTTATAAACTTTCAAATATTTTCTTGCCTCAGGAAGAGAAGTGCTAGGACCATCATATTTTTTAAGCATTTCTTTTGGGAACCAGACATCAAGGAGTTTGAGAGCGATAATATTCGACATCCCAAAAACATTCCCCGCAATATAAGTTAAAATATTTTGCACGTTTCCACCGCGATCAAAAATTCTCCATGGGAAGGCAATCCAAACTAAACTTCTTTTTTTATCGACTTTATAAACTTGAGCATCAAGCCCTGCCGCAAATTTTGTGTCAACAACTTTTACGTTCGAGCCAGTGCTGGACTCTGCCGCAACTTCGCTTGCCGCATCAAGAAGATCCGTGCCTTTTTCCGGCACAAGATGATAAACGGTTAACAAATAAGCGCCTGAATAAGGATTTTTCAGGTTCAAATTAATATACTCCTTCTGCATGTGTGTGAGGGTTAAATTATTACAATTTTACACTAAAAAGCTATAGAGTGTAAATATCCAAATTATTATCATCAACATCTTTTTCCAGCATTAGAAGATATTTAACAAGTTCATTTTTGAATTTAGGGTTTTTAACGCTAATATTTTTTCCAATTTCATCATTTTTTGAACGATAAAATAAAAAAAATTTGTCACCATCCTTCATATTTACGAGAAAAACCGTTCTTCGTGCTCCTTTACGGGTTGTTATGTAAATTTTTATTAATTGTGAATATTTAGGTAAAGAAATGCCTTTAATAGTTACAAAAATCCCTTTTACAACAGCTTTTATAATATCGATTTTATCATTTTCAATATTTTCTTTTATTGAAGCGGTTCTGGGAAATATTATTTTCATTTATTTTTCTCGTTCCATTTTTTTACAATTCTATCCATCAATTTCTGTGTTTCCGGATCAACTTCTATAACTTCCGCTTTAAAATTATCAGATAGACGTGTTCCGATTTGGATCTTTCCATTGGCATAATCGGAAAGAAGCATTCTTACAACAAAACTGATGGATAAATTATCATCTTTAGCCCTTTTAAAAGCCTTGTCTTTGATTTCTTTGTCGATTGAAATAGCCATTACCATGTTAGTTATTTTTATATAATAATTATATAACTATTATATAAAATTTATATAAATTTTACAAGCAATAAAAATATTAATTTATTGCTTATGCATCATTTTACGCCAACAGCATTAAAAATCTCTAAAAGTTTTTTAACTTTATCTTAACTTTTTTTTAAAGCGATCTTGTATATTTGAATGCCGAATAGCTTGCCATAACAGCCTGCGCAGAGCCAAGAATTGCCTGTTTAACTTCAATATCCGTGCAATCTCCGGCTGAATAAACGCCGGGCAAATTCGTTTCACTTTTGCGATTCACAATGATTTCGCCTTTTTCATTTAATATAACGCCAAGGTCTTTTGCAATCGCGTTCATTGGTTCGGTTCCAATCGCCACAAAAACCCCATCAGTAGCAATTTCTTTTCCGGATTTAAATTTGATTTTTTCAACTTTGCCGCCGGCTTTCGGATCTCCACCAAGAACTTCCGCGACTTCTTCTTTATAGATCATTTCAATGTTTGGAGTTTGTTCCAAAAGTTTGATGTTCGCAGGTTCGGCCCTAAGAACGCTTCTGACAATCACATAGATTTTTACGCAATGCTGAGCCAAAACAAGCGTGTCCTTAACCGCCGCGTCTCCGCCACCGACAACAACAACGGTTTTTCCTTTATAAAAATTTGCATCACAAAGTGCGCAATAGCTAACACCTTTTCCGCTGAATTCTTTTTCACCGGGAACGTTGAGTAATCTATGTTTTCCGCCTGTCGCAAACATAATCGTATAAGTATCATAACTTCCGCTCGTAGTTTTTACGCGATATGCGTCCTTTCCGTCTTCACTTTTTATTTTCTCAGCAGAAACAACTTCTTCATATTTAATTTCCGCACCGCTTCCTTGTGCATGTTCCATCAAATTATTTGCCAAATCGATTCCATCAATGGATTTTTCGCCGGGCCAGTTTTCAATCGCATGAATGGAAGTTAAAAGTCCGCCGGGCATAAGCGCGAGCACAAGCGTTTTCATATTCATACGCGCAGAATACATTCCGGCACTCAAACCGGCGGGTCCACCACCAATAATAATTATTCCGTAAGTCATGTTTGTTTATTAAAAATTACTCAACCAAAATCGCACGTGTTGGGCATGAATCAACAGCTCCTTGTACGCTTTCCGGCGTATCATCAACATCAGTAAAATTCACCCAATCATTGGAAGTTGTTCCATCTTTTTTAATAATAGCCGATTTCCCGGTTTCACCGATTTTAAAGACTTTTGGGCAAACTGCAGGGCATGTTCCGCATCCAATGCAGAGGTCTACGTCTACTTTAACTTTTGTGAATGTCATATTTTTTGAGTTAAGTGTTCATATTTTAGCAAAACTTCACCGTCTTTAGCAAATGCTCAGTCGCGCTTGGTCCAATCAAACGTTTTTTATTTTTATAAACGCCAAGTGGATATTTTTTTAATTTCAAAATCTCGCCGGCTGTAAACGGCGTTCCAATCCTTCCATTCAAAAACATTTCATCATTTCCGCCTTTTTCCGGCTGATCTCCAACAGTGATAATTTCTCTATATTTAGCCGAAAACTTCATTTTACGATTCTTCTTTAGATATTCGCCAAACTTTTCTATCCCCGTATCTTTATCCGCAATTTTTGGGATTATTATTATCCCGAGTTTTGAATTTTTTACTTTTATTTTGTTTGCACCGGCAAATTTTTTCAAAACGCCTTTTATGCCTTTTTCAAGCACATCGCACCTTTTTGCAATTTCATCATTGCTCGCATTTCCGCTATTATCCGCATTTTCATATGAAGGTTGCATGATTAAGCTTGATTCATTGTATTGAAAATCCTCTCCATTGTGCCCGATAAACTCTTTTAATTTTTTCTTTATTGTGCGCGTGAGCTTTGCCTTATTAATAGACTTTTCCGGCCATTTAACCCGATAAAATTCCACCCATTTTCCGCGCCCGTTTAATTCAAATCCCGCACACCCATTTTCAACAATCAAAACCCATCCCATTTTTTCAAATTTTTCTCCAAAACACGATTGCATTTTTGGATAAGCAGTTCGAAAAGGCCTTGCTGTGCAAAGCGCCAAAGGAACAATTTTCGATAAATCCTCCAAGGTTTTTATTAATGATCTTGGAACAGGGGATCTTGGCGTCCTTTCGGTCAAAGTGCCATCAAAATCAAACATCGCGGCAAGAAATTTCTGCCTATTTTGTTGTTTTTTCATCTGGATCAATCATAGCACAAACTATTTTTCCAAGATAACTCTATCGGCGCACCCGCTTGCAAGTGTCATATCTCTTCGATCGTGGGCCCAAGCAATGTAAAAGGTGTTGTCAGATTCATTATTTGGGACAGTCGAATGTGTAGAGAACCTTCTTTTGCCAAGATATTCAGGGCTTCCTAAGCTTCCATCATGAAAAACATGAAAGCGTTCATGCTGAAGCCATTTTTGAACATCACGTTCCCAGAAAGTATTTACAAAAAGTTCTGAATTATAAGGAACAACTTCAGGGAGTTGACTTAACGGTGCTTGCGGATCCAAAGCTTTCATTAATACTTCGCGGTCGTCTTCAAATAATTTATCGTTATGAATACCAACTTCATGAGGCATACGGCTATTTGCCGGAACGTACGCTTTGCCTTTTACTTTTGGCACAACTGTTTCTGCAAAATATCTTTTTAATTCCTCGGCTAAAATTGGCATAACTTTCGTTGCGAACCATTGATTTCTATTATCGCGGAACGTTTCATCATTGGCGTATTTTTGATCTCCGCCGGTTGGGGTTCTGTTAAAGCTAAACCCTTTGCCGCTTTTCATGTCTTTTTCGGCAAATGTCGGCAAAGTAATTTTTAGATGTGCTGCGCCTTTAGTAAGCAATTTCGTAACCGCTTCATTGCGCTTTTCATCAGAAAACATTTCGTCAACTTGAGCTTTAAGGCATGGCAAAACAATTCCAACAACATCTTTAATGCGTTGCGCTTCATTCTCAGGATCTCTTTCAACAACGCTTCCAATTGAAACAAGTGGGCTTCCTTGTTCTTTTATAGCTCTCGCAACTCTTGTAAAAATTTCATCCGGAAGATCTTGCATGTCGACTACGTGGTCACCTTCATGCACTAAAAGGTTCTCCTTACCACGTCTTTCAACCGGGACATAGGGAACTTTTCCGGTTTCTAAAACAGGAGATATAGTACTTGCCAAATCTGATTCACCAACGTAATCACTATCGCGATGTTCTAATAAATTAGCCATAATTTTAAAAATTAAATATTAAGGAAATAAATATATCATAAAGTATATTTATTGCAAATTTTTCAATAAACCATTTGTCATTTGGAGCGATTTGGATTTTGTAATTTCTAAAACGGTCTTTTAACCTTTGGAAAATTCAGCCACACGCTAATCCCGCACCACCTTGGCCCTTCCGGGCATGGGCCTTCTTTCAAATCAGTTCTGATTCCGCCAAGATTTCGCGTGAAGCATGGTGGCCCGATATATTTATTCAAATTAGGATGAACTTCGCGAACCTGCATCAATTCATCCATGGAGGCGTCATAAATTTCAGTTTGCGCATTAAAGCACGTTCTCATGCGCCACTTATGCATAAAATGAAGCACAGAAGCTGATTCCGTCATGCGCACATTCACGGCATTCGGAAGCAAATAAACGGCAAAATCAGGATTCACACCATTCGCGATTAATTTATTTTTCGCATCCCAAAGCAATTCCATCGTATTTTTATAGATTTCAGAGGCCTCAGTGTTTTTCGCAACAACTGCGGGAATAATATAATCAGGTTTCTCAGTATGCGTTCTACTCAGCATAATTTTCGATGCCGGCGTCATCCTGTGACGCTGATTTTGGCTATCCGCAGTATGACTTATTCGTTTTTTGAAAGTGTAATTTGCATGATTCAAAACGCGCATCAAGGGACTGAGTGTCCAAGAATTTAAAGTGTCCAAAAGATATGCATTTTTTGCAGGATTCATAACCATTTCAATCGCTTCCAAGTCCGACATTTGCGTCTTCCTTAAGCCAAGAACGTCACGCACCGCTTGCGCAACAATCGCTTCCGCACCTTTATCAAAAGAAATCAATTTTGAGATATGACAGTCCAAAGATTTATCGAATTCCAAAACCCATTCATCAGGATCGGATTCCGGTCCAAAATTTTCCAAAATAACTTCCGGCCACATTGGTTCTTCCGGAATTTTATCAATGAAATCCGGTTCCACCTTTTTCACCTCTTCAACCATTTTTTCAACCACAAGTCGCGTTTCATAAGGGCAGTCTCCGGTATTCATCATTCGAATATATCTTTTTAAAACAATTCCGGAAACCGTGTGATAAAGAGCAGTATTAGCCGCAATCGGCAAAACATATCTCGCATTTTCAATGGATTTTTTCTCTGAATCGGTTTTGATTTGCTTTTCATTTTGACCTTTAATTTTTCCAATGCTTTCCATCAAGCGAAAATTATCGGTGTTCATAAGTCCCCAGATTTTCGCATAAGCATCATAAGATTTTGCAATAGCTTCTTTATAGATTTTAAGATTTTCACCTTCAATTGGCGGAACAAAAACACTAATTTCTTTCATCGCGACATATCTTTGGCTTTGCTGTTCGGAATTATAAAAAGGATGATTGTGCAAAAACGACCAAACAAATTGTCGCGAAACATTGCTGAGTCCAAAAACAAAAGTCGGATGCGTAAAAGGCGTGTGGTGCCCGCTTTCATAAATTCCTTTTCCAATTCGATCAATGTGATCGGGCGTAATTTCATTCGGCTCAATCAGTCTAGGCGAATAACATGTCCTTGCACTCGCCACCGCCAAATTCGTTGCACCGCTTGTATAAGCCAAGAGCTTGACTTGCGGAGCTCCTGTAATGATTTGTTTTTCTTTCATACGCAGACATTCTATACAAAGAAAACGCGTTTTACACGCACTATAGATTGTAAAATAGGCCAATTTTTGATATAATATACAAATAATAAAAACAAAAAATGGCGCCAGGATCATCATTGCCAAAGGGACCGGGTAGTTCAGTTGAAAATGAAAACTCCGGACTTGATACTCGTGAAGCCGAAAACCTTTCGCAAGAGCAAAAAGAGCAGATGGAAAAAGAAAAAAGTCGCAAAGAGCGATTACGTTTAAGCGTGGAAATGGAAGTTGACCGTCTTCAAAAGGAAATAATCGAAAAACCCGAAGGTGATAAATTGCATTATAAAGAAATAGCGGAGATAAGAAACACAGGCGCGATGCCGGGGTATAAATGGATTGATTTTTCAAATGGCGCAGAGATTCCAAATGAAAAAATAGTTGACTGGTTAATGCAAAAAGAAGTTGTAGTTTCAAGCGAGCACGACGAAAATATTAAGAAATTTACGGAAAAAATATCAAAACAAAAAGAAGAAGATAAGGTGAAAACCATAGAAGAGTATGCGGACGATTCAAAAACTTCAATATTTGATATCCAATCCAATCAGCAATATGAAAAAATGTCCGGCGCGTTTACAAAAGGAGAATTCGTAAAGGGTAAAGCCTTGGAAATTGATTTGAAAGGAAACGCAAAGTTCGAGCTTTATATTGGGCTTGGGCACATATTTCCACCTTCAGTCCAAAAAGTGAAAGTTATAGATAACAAAGGCGGAGTCAGAATTGGCTCAAGGGATATAAAAGACAAAGTCGGTTATTTTGACAATCAAGGGTATACCCCAGTTTTTAGCGGATATAAAGTTGAGATCCTTGAAACAATAAGCGAAGAAGGAGATTTGTATAAGGAGCTTCTTAAAAAAGAATCGGATTTTTATAAAGGTCAAAAAGAAATTGCGCAAAACGGCGCATGGAAAGAAGAGACTGTCGATCAAATGTTGAAAGAAGGTAAAGATGAAAATAGCGAATACGTTGCTGATTTCAAAAATACAGAAAAAATTCTTTTAGATAAAAGAATCAGAATAAATGCTCAAAGCTTAATGACAGATGCGCAGATTTTGCGTTCATTAAAAGGTAAAGCATCGGAAAAACTTGGCGGCTGGGATTCTGAAAAAAATGAAATTAAAGATCCGGAAAATAAAACATTAAAACTCCTTGAAAGATTCAGTCAGGGCGGCTCGTTCGGACAATTTACACTTATTCAGGGATATGAATTTAAACTTGGCGACCTTGAAAGGATCGAGAAATATGCGAACAACGAGCAATTAATGATGAAGGATTTTGAAAAAGCATTTGCGAGCAAAGGTGGCTTGCCTATGAGCTTTGAAGAAGTAACGAAAGAACTTATTCTTGGAGAGGGCGCAATGAATCTGAATGAAGTTAGGAATCATCCTCAATTTAGAAGAAGAATGGCGGAAAACGGAATGCCTTTTGTAACTCCTGACGACTATATAAATATGTTTAGAAATCGCCCCGGTGTATCGCCAAGCCGGATGATGATTAATCCAAATATTTATAGAGACGGAAAAATTCTCGGCGATCTTATGTGCGCAAGATACGTTTCGGACGTGCTTGGGATTAAGCCACCGGATTATTCCGCGCCATCTTTATTCACAAGAGTTGTAAAGGGAGGCGGGAAAATTATTCCGGAAGTTCAAAATGTAAAAAAAGGAGATTTGATTTTCTTTAGAGGCACATATGGGGATAAATGGAACACGATAAGTCATGTTGGATATGTAGTTGATGCCGGAAATGGATATGTAACGATGCGACACAATGGCGGACCCGTGAATGGAGTTCAGACAAAAACTATTAAATTAGACAGCGCATATTCAAAAAAATTCTATGCCGGTGTGCGTATTGCGAGCTAAAACTTTGGTGGGCCCGCCCCGACTTGAACGGGGGACCAATCGGTTATGAGCCGAGCGCTCTAACCAGCTGAGCTACGGGCCCGTGTAAAAATTAGCTCTACTCCATTCTATATATTTTTTCAGATTTGAAAAGACAACATTTCAAAAATCCCAAATTTATTTGTCATTTGGATTTCATTTGTCCTTTGAGCTTTGGATTTTGAACTTTATTTTGCCTTCTCAATCTTCGCAAGTTCCGCAGCCAGTCTTGACTTCTTTCTTGCCGCGTTATTCTTGTGTAAAACAAAAGTCTTAACAGATTTGTCGATTGTTGAATATGCTTCCGGAAGCAATTTTTTTGCTTCATCGACTTTTTTATCTTTCGTTAAAAGAAGAAAATCTTTAATAACGGATTTGACTTTCGCGCGAACAACATAGTTTCTTTTTCTGTTTGCTTCGCTCTTGCGCATGGATTTTTTTGCTGATTTCGTGTTAGGCATAATTTAAGATTTGTTTAGAATATTTTAATGTTTGCCGTGTATAGTTGTATTAACGGCGTAAAGAATATAAAATAATATAGCTAAGAATGTCAACCTATTATATAGTTACAAGCACAGAAACAAGTAGTTTTAAATTACTATTGACAAAATCCAAGAACAGCTATACAATTACACCCCTGTCTTGAAATTTGCTAAAAATGGCTTAAAATCAAGGCATCGCAAAAAATATTTATTATAAATATAACCATATAAAAAATGAATAAAGTAACAAGTGTCATGTCCAAAGCATCTTCATTACTGATCGGAGCAGTGATGTTTTTGATGTCCGTAGCTCCAGTCGGAGCCTACACATTGGACACAACAGTCGTCCCTTCAAGGACAGCACTGTTGCCTGCTTATAACTCGACAGCTCCTGTCGTTTCAAATGTTAGCGCGTCTCCATCAACAATTAACCAAGGACAGCAAGCAACGATTACGTTTACGGTTGATAAAGCCGCAAGTCTTGATTTAACGATTTTAGATACAAGAGGTGGTTTGGTTAAAACAATTATTGCAGATGGCCAAGTCCAAGCTGCTACACACCAATATTATTGGTCGGGTAGAAACAATGCGGGAAATTATGTCGCCGCAGGTTCATATAGAGCCAGAGTCATGGTTTCAAATACATCCGGTTCATCTTATAGAGATGCCGCAATTACAGTCGGATCTCCTTCGCTCGTAACAGCTCCTGTTGTTACAAGAATGGCGGCGACTCCTTCAACCATCAATCCACAGAATAATGAAGTTGCAAATATTTCATTTTATTTGGATAAAGCGGCCACTGTTGATTTAACGGTTACTTCTTCAAGCACAGGCGCGGTTGTTAACACAATCTTTAGAGGCGCAAATCTTGGCGCAGGTTTATATACATATTATTGGTCAGGCAAAGATGGCAATAGCCAGACTGTTGCCGCAGGACAATATATCGCAAGAGCTTCAGCTACAAACACAGCCGGAACAGGCGCAGCCACAGCTTTAATCACAGTTGCATATGGCAGCAGTGGTACAAAGCTTGCACTCAGCAATGTTTATGCATCACCTGTTACCTTTGATCCTAAAGCGGGCGCAGTCACAACTGTTTACTTCACAGCAAATCAATCAGCATATGTCACAGTTTCAGTTATGCAAGGTTCAACGCTCGTTAAAAGATTGACATCGTCAGCATATTTGAAACAAGGAAATGTCTCTTGGGATGGTAAAAACACAAGCGGCGCAGTTGTCGCAGAAGGTTTATATACATATGTTGTATACGCAACAATCAACGGACAAGAAGCTCAAGCAGCAGGAAATGTCACAGTTGATTATGCGAATGTTGTTAATAACTCATTAGCTATTACAAGTAATTACGCATCTCCTATTACGTTTGATCCTCAGGCGGGTGGCACAACATCAATTCATTATTCAACAAATAAATCCGCTTATGTTTCAGTAACGATTATGAATGGCGGTTCAACGGTTGTTAAAACTCTTTCAACTTCTGTTTATGGCCAATCAGGTTCAATTACATGGGATGGTAGAAATACAAGCGGATCAGTAGTTCCTGAAGGCACATATTCATACGTTGTATATGCGACAGTTGATGGACAAGAAGCAAGAGCTGTTGGAAGCGTTACGGTTGATTATGGAACTGTTACTCCTACAAATTTAAGAGTCACAAGCCACAACGCGTATCCTTCAACATTCAATCCTAATACACAATCAACAACGATTTCATATACATTGAATAAGCAAGCAAGCGTAAACGTAAGAATCAGAGACAATAACTCAGCATTGGTTAAAACAATTTTCACAGGTGACGCGACAAGCGGAAGCGCAATCTGGGATGGTAGAGATCAATGGGGTAGCGTTGTTGCAAGCAACTCATATAAATATGAAATTTATGCATTTGTCGGAAGTGAAACAGTCACGGCTTATGGATATGTTTATGTGAACTATGACGGAAACGGAAATGGCGGCAACACAGGCACATCTCCTTCAATTACAAGCGCCAGCGTTAATCCTTCGACATTCAATCCTCATACACAAACAACACAACTTCAATACACACTTGCAAATGCAGGTGCAAATATCACAATCCAAGTTTTGGATAGATACAATACAAATAGATATATGATTACTCTTGCTGATACAGTTTATAGATCAGCAGGTACATATTATGTCACATGGAACGGCCGCGATTCTTCAGGCTCAATTGTTCCGGAAGGCACATATACATTCCAATTAACAGCCGCAAATTCATACGGCAACGACATGAGAAACGTTAATGTTACAGTCGATTATGACTATAACAACGGCACAACATGCAACGATCCTTATTATTGCCCAACTTATAACACACGACCATATATCTTCAATGATTATGCGACACCAAATCCATTTAGAGTTGGATATAACAGCCCTGTTATCAACTTTACACTTAACACAGGCGCAAGAGTCACAGTCCTTATCATGAAAGATACAGCCACGATCAGAACAATCACAAATAATGAATTCAAGAATGGTGGTGTCAATTATGTCACATGGAATGGTCTCGACTATAACGGGAATTACGTTTCAGTCGGAACATATACATATAAGATTTATGCGGAAAACGGATATGGCTCGGATGTTAAAACGGATTATATCTACGCAACATCAAAAGTCGGCGAAACAATGCCTTGTGGCGGTTTCAACGATATCAGCATCTCAAGCCCATATTGCCGCGCAGTTCTTCAGATGGTCAAGCTTGGAATCTTCGAAGGTTACAGCAACGGCACATTTGGGGCAACAACTCCTATTAATAGAGCTGAAACAATGAAAGTTATTTTGAAAGCTCTTAACAAGCCAATTCAGGTCACGAATGGTACAAACATTGGTTTCTGGGATCTTAACGGAGGCGAATGGTATATGAATTATCTCTATACTGCAAAATTAATGGGCATCATCAACGGTTATCCGGATGGAAGTTTCAAACCTGCGGATACGGTAAATAGAGTTGAACTTCTCAAGATGTTCTTCAGAACAGCCGGTTCAAGCTTACCTGCTTGTAGATATGCTCCTTATGAAGATACGCCTGTTACATACGATACAGCTTGGTACTTACCTTATGTTTGCTACTCAAGAAAATACACATTGGTTGATGGTATCGGAAGCTATTTCCACCCGGACAAGCCAATGAAAAGAGGTGATGTCGCATCATTGTTCTACAGATATCAAGTTCAAGGTCTGTTCAATGGTGTAACAAATCCACCAACATATACACCGGATAGTCAGTATCTTGTTCCCGGGTATGCAACACCGGCATACTAGGCCGCAGATGAGCCCAAAAGGGCACTAAAGTTATGTGAGGGGGAGCCCTCCTTAGAACCTTCAGTTTACTTCGGAAGGGGATGGGGAGGGCTTTTTTATTAGTAGCGAGAAAAACGGTGCGGAGCGCAAGGCACACGTATTTAGTGTGCCTGAAGTGGAGCAGAAAAAGCGCCGAAATTAGTCAAGCGCAGTGCCGACTTATTTCAAGCTTTTTCAGTTTTTCCCTATTGCACACGCAATAATAAGATTTTGCTTCATAGTTTTAGATCCGGCTTTTTTCCTCACGCTTTTATAGCCCTATTGGATGTATATAACTTATATATATTTTTCTATACAATTCCTATATAGTTTTTATATAGAGCGTATATGGCTAAAATAAATGTAAGACAAGCGTTCCAGCTATCACGCGTCAACTTACAAAATTTGACGCAAACTTAATTCGCGCCTAATATTAAATCACAATATTAATAAAACAAATTTCTATGAGAGGAAAACTTGGATTACTTTTGGGATTAGCCGCAGGAGCAGCTTTAGGTTTTATGTTTGCACCAAATCCCGGTAGCAAACTTCGTGCTGAAATGCGTAAAGAACGCGCAAGTGGCGGAACAGGATTAAATGCACTTAAAAACAGCATGAAGGGCGCGGGAAAAGAAATTGGAACAAGCATTAAGAAGTCAAAATACGCAGAAAAAGCAAGCGAGCTAAAAGACAAGATTAAAAAAGCGGTTAATCGCGACGAAGAGTAAAAAGAAATATTTAAAATTGCATGCACGCGCCGTACTAGTACGGAAATTTGACATTTGATACGATCGGTATTATAGTTTTTTCCTGTAATTAATTAATTAATATGAAAGTTGAACATAGAGACAGCGGAGAGACAGAGGCAAACGTGGAGCCGACAAGAACCGAAATAGTTCAGCCAAATTCTACCGGAACAAGCGATTCAAGGAGAGGTTTATTGAAAGTATTGGTCGGAGCAGGTTTATTAGCCGTCGCACCTTCATGCGGCGCGGGAATGTTCACGCTGAGTCGAGAAGATTTGGAGAAGCAAAGGAGCGAAGAAAAAGCCGCGGCAGACCATATGATGCAAGTGCTTGGAACAGAATGTCGCGACGGATTTATGCCGATACGCGTTAATTTAAACGGTGATCAAAATCCACATGCAATAGCCCTGGTTGTTTATGAAAGAAATCCCGAAAACAGTCCGGATGGAGAGTGGAATTGGACATTAAAAACGTCATTTGCATTTGTGAGATTTGAATATACAAGCGCAGGGGTTATGTATAGCCTTGAAGTAAATGGTGATTATTCCGGAAAACAATATCGCACAAGGTCAGAGTCTGGGGCTGTGCAATATGTTTACGAATTAGTTCGCCAATATTACAAAAATCAGCCGCGATTTGATTAATTATTCATGTAATTATCCGCGCAACTCCTTCATCATATTCACCCTCTTTTCAATCAGCTCTTTTGTGCCGATGTCTTTGCGGTAAAACACAGGCCCTTTAACGGATAAAAGTCCGCTGGAAGCAAGTTCCGCGGCTTCGCCAATCGTATTTCCAATTCCGACAAAAGCAACAGCGCGACTTCCGCCAAGAACAAGTCCATTTTCAGTTTGATTGATGGACGCATAGTAAACGCGAACGCTTTCCGGCACACTTCCAATCTCGATTTTTTCGCCTTTGATAGGGGAATCGGGATAGCCATTTGGCACAACGTATTTGCAGACCGTCGCCTTATTTTCAAATTCAATTTTCAGTTGGTCTAAAGTGCCATTGATTATTGCTTCGCAAACATCAACAAAATCAGTCTTTAAAATCGGCAAAACATTCATGGTTTCCGGATCGCCAAATCGCACATTAAACTCAATCAATCGCACGCCGGTTTTTGTCGCCATGTACCCGCCATAAATAATTCCTTTGAAATGTTGACTACTTTTTTTATACACAGCTTGAATAATTTTTTTATTCACTTCCGAGGCCTGCTGTATGTCATTTTCTGTCAAAAACGGGAGTGAGTGATTTGCGTCGGAATATGTTCCCATTCCGCCGGTATTTGGTCCCAAATCGCCATCAAAAGCGCGTTTATGATCCTGCACAGCCGGCATATTCGCGAGAGTTTTTCCATCCGTGAAGCTCATAAGGCTAAATTCCTGTCCAATCAGCTTTTCTTCAACAACAACGCGTCCCGCCTTTTGCAGGCACTCTGTGGCATAAACAACGCCTTCTTCGACGCTTTTTAGGTGGTCGCCCGACACTTTCACGCCTTTGCCCGCCATCAAGCCGTCAGCCTTAATTACAAAGTTTCCACCAAGTTTTTCAAGCATCTCTTTTATGCCTTCAGGCGACGTAAAAACCTTATATTCCGGATTACCTGTAATTTCATATTCTTGCATCAAATCACGCGTAAAAGACTTACTTGCTTCAATTTGCGCCGCATATTTATTAGGCGCCACGCAAGGTACGCCGATTTTACCGAGCTCATCCGCAACGCCGGCCGCAATTGGGTCCTCCGGTCCGATTATCGCAAAATCAGGCTTAATGTTTCCCGCAAATGCCAAAATATGCGCTATATCAAGAACGTCTCCAATTTCATACCCGCCATCGCTCAAATCAAATATTCCCGGATTTTTCGCTTTCGCATAAGTGAACAAGCTCACACCATATTTACTTTTTTTCAAAGCTTCGGCAATCGCATGTTCTCGTGCGCCGTTGCCGATTAATAAAACTTTTTTCATATTTAAACTAAATTTAATTGACCTTTTTTTCTTTTTTCCGGGCCGGTTTCAAATTCTTCTTCAATTTGTCCGCACGATTTGTCGTTTAATCTTGATGCGGCATTCTTTTTCAAAACCTTTTCGTCAATATCTCCAGTTTTATATTTTCCGTCAAAACACGCCATGCACATATCTTTGACGTTTGGATTCCCCGATATACAAGCTTCAAAAACATCTTTAAGATCAGCGTAAATGAGAGCATCGGCTCCGGTAAATTTTCTTACTTGTTCAACGGAAAAGCTGGAAGCAATTAATTCTTCCCTTGTTGGAATATCAATTCCATATAAACAAGGATTTATAATCGGAGGTGAGAATATAGCTAAATAAATCTTTTTTGCACCTGCATTTCTTATCATCTGCACAATCTGTTTTGACGTATTTCCGCGGACAATACTGTCATCCACAAGCAGAATTTTTTTGCCCGTAATTTCCAGTTTCATCGGATTCAATTTGTATTGAATGGATTTTTTTCTAATTTTCTGGCCGGGCATAATGAACGTTCTTCCAATGTACCTGTTTTTAACAAGACCTTCGCGGTATTTGATTCCAAGTCTGTCAGCCATAGCAACAGCAGCGGCTCTTGAGGAATCCGGCACAGGCATAACAACATCAATATCGAGTTTTAGTTTTTTCACTTTATCCGCGAGCTTTTCGCCCATTCTCATTTGCGCTTTATAAACCGAAATTCCATTCAAAACCGAATCCGGTCGAGCAAAATAAATATATTCAAATACGCATGGCGTAAGGGTCTTTGGCATAACTTTTACGTGATGCACGGCGCGCGTTTTTTCATCTATAAAAACCATTTCACCGGGTCCGACGTCACTTACAAATTCAAATCCAAGAACATCAAGAACAATCGATTCGGATGCGAAAATATAATCATAAGCAAGTCCGTTTTTTCGCTTTCCAAAGAGCAAAGGTCGTATTCCATAAGGATCTCTGAAAGCCACCATTCCTTTATTGGCGATGTAAGAAACAACGCTATACGCACCGCGCGCTCTCGCATAAACACTTTTTACGGCGTCTGAAATTTGCTTTACGGAAAGATCGGATTTTTTACTTTTATCGTTTTGTCTTGCAAGTTCCTTTGTGAAAAGCTGCAAAATTATTTCAGCATCACAGTTTGAATTTACCAATCTATGATCATGTTCAAGCAATTCTTTTTTCAAGTCATAGGAATTAAAAACATTGCCATTGTGAGCAAGCATAACGCCAAAAGATTGGCTCAAAAATGGTTGAGCGTCTTCAACCGCTCCTCCGCCAATCGTTGAATATCTCGTGTGTCCGATTGCGACATATCCAAGCAATTTTTGCATATGTCTTGTATGGAAAACATCACGCACAAGTCCAAGATCTTTTTGCGTGTGAAAAATTTCTCCATCATACGTGATTATTCCCGTTGCATCTTGTCCGCGATGTTGCAGGCAAATCAACGCATCATACATGTCTTGTGCGACATAATCGTTCCCAAAAATTCCAACAACTCCACACATATTTATTTGTTGTTAAGGTTATTTGTTTGCCGTTTTGCGGCTTTATAAGTATTTTCCATTAAACATGCGACAGTCATTGGTCCGACTCCGCCCGGAACAGGAGTGATAAAACTCGCTTTCTTTGCGACTTCATCAAAATCCACATCTCCAACAAGCTTTCCTTCTTCTGTGCGATTTATGCCAATATCGATGATAATTACGCCATCTTTCACCATATCCGCTGTAACCATTTTTGCTTTACCTACAGCCACGCAAACGATGTCCGCATTTCTTGTATGCGCCGCCAAATCAACTGTTTTGCTGTTGCAAATTGTAACGGTCGCTTTTCTGTTTGAAAGCATAATTGCGAGCGGTTTTCCAACAGTGTTGCTGGATCCGATCACCACGACATTTTTGCCTTTTACGTCTATTTTGTAGTGTTCCAAAAGTCGGATACATCCAAGCGGTGTGCAAGGCGCAAGATCTTCAAATTCAAGACTCAAAAACATTTTTCCCGTGTTATAAGCAGTGCAACCATCAACGTCTTTATAAGGATTTATGTGTTTAAAAACCTGCGGTTCATTGATATGTTTTGGCAGGGGAGTTTGCACAATGAATCCCGTGACCGCTTTATCTTCGTTAAGTTGAACAACTTTTTTGATCAGTTCTTCTTGGCTTATGTCTGCGCCAAACTTCATATGTTCAAAGAGCATTCCGGATGCTTCCGCAGCCTTCCTTTTTTGATTTATATAAACATTGCTTGCCGGATCTTCGCCAACCTGCACAACAACAAGCTTTGGATTTGCACCCGTTTCTTTTTTTAAGACTTCTATATCGCGCTTCACTTGCGAGGTAAGCTCTAGTGAAACTTTTTTTCCATCAATTAATTGCATTGGAATGAAGATGTTAAGTGCAATTCAATATTAGCACACGGCGGGGATTATCTCAAAAATTATTTCAAGAACTTTTCTATCATTTTCCAGATGATTTCTTCAGTCTTTTCTTTCGACGGCTCAACGTTCAAAACTTTCCAAGAATATTTCCTTCCAAGCGTCGCATGAATTTTCTTGCATTTTTCAACAAGAGCATCATCGGATTCGTGGATATGTGACATTTCCTTTGCGTGGAGAAAGCGCTTGCCTTCGAGCAGGACCGCTAGGTCTTCTTTGATCAAAAATTTATTAACTTCTTCCAACCATTCAAGTTTTGCGCCCTTAAGCCAGCCCCAAGCGAGGCCAGTTCCCGTATAATCTTCCGCGACAACAATTTTTCCTTCTGCGAGCATTTTTTCAATTTCCGGCTGATATTGGTAGCGATTTATTGCAAACCACATTTGTAGTTCTTCTTCGGAAATTTTTTGCTTATTTTTCGCACTTCCTCGTAAAACTTTGTTTAAAAAAGGTCCGCTCGGCGCCAAATCATACTTTGGATATTTCGTATAAACAGCGTCAAAACCCGCATCTTTAAGCCGTTTAACAAGCCTCAAGCATTGCGTCGTCTTGCCAATATTATTGATTCCGTAAAAAGTGATTAATTTGCCTTTTTTCACGAAGAGATTATAGCACGAAATTTATTAGTGGCGCCAAATTCTCCCCGGGGAGAAAAGTGTGGCGTCTCCGTTAAAAGCTCATACGCACCGGAAAGGTCGGAGCCGATTTATTGTGAAGGGTGCTATTTGGGGGTGATCTAACGAGGCTTGACAATATGACAACTATTTGTTATAGTTCGATTGTATTTAATAATAAATTTATGCTTGATACTATACAGTTAGTTCCAGGAGGCGAAGTTGATGAGTTCAAGAAAGGGCTTGAATTGAGCGTTGCGTTAAGAAGGAGGCCAGAAGTAGGAGATAGGCTTCCTGTTTTTATCTCATATTTTCCGAAAAACGAAGATACAGGGCTTAAAGCTGTTGTAACACGCGTTAGTGAATGCGTAGATCGTTTAACGGGCTCTACAGGAAGTATGGTGTCTTTTGTATTAGAAAATTAATTTTATTTGTACCCGCCAGTGCTCCCAAATCCGCCCCTCGTCTTTCCTTTAACCTCCGCCACTTCCTTCCACTTCGCTTTTCCAATCTTCACAAAAATTCCTTGTGCGATTTTTTCGCCGCGCTTAATTTCAACCGCTTTATCTGTGAAGTTATAAACCTGAATTTTTATTTCATCTTCAGGGCCGCAATAATCGTGGTCAATAATTCCGATTCCATGAGGAGTCATCAGGCCTTTTTTCTTTGGCGCACTGCTACGCGCAGCAACAACAAGCATGTAATTCTTCGGAGTTTCGACAATCAAATTGCTAGGTATAAAAGCCAAACTTCGCGCTTCAACAACGCAATCAGTTCGTGCCGAAATATCAAATCCAACGCTTCCATCTGTTTCATAAATCGGCAGAGGCAAATCGTTATCTAAACGTTTAATGCGCACCTTCATGGCGAGTTTTATTATATTCGCGACGTGCTACTTAAGCTGTTCAAGCAATGTTTTTGAGCTATCAACGGTAATGCCGGGACCCATTGTGGTCGCAAGGCTGACTCCTTCGATAAAAACACCTTTCACGCTTGCAGGTTTTGAATCATTCAAAGCTTTCAAAAGAGTCAAAAGATTTTCTTTCAATTCTTTTTCGCCGAATGAAACTTTGCCAAACATATTGTGAACAACGCCGAATTTATCACTTTTAAATTCAACTTTACCTTTCTTGATCTGGCCAATTGCGTTGATAACATCAGTTGTAACAGTTCCTGCTTTTGGATTTGGCATCAAGCCCTTAGGACCGAGAATCTTTGAGATTTTACCAAGCGCTTTCATCATATCCGGAGTTGCGATCGCAACATCAAATTCAAGCCATCCTTTTGCGATTTCTTCTGCAAGATCTTCGCCACCGGCTTTGACTGCACCTGCGGCTTTGCATTCTTTCACCTTGTCTTCGCCGACGAACGCGATAACGCGAACTTCTTTACCTGTTCCATGTGGAAGAGCGACAGTTGATCTGACCATTTGGTCTGATTTTTTTGGATCGATTCCAAGGTTAACGTGTACTTCACAGCTTCCGTCAAACTTCGTAATCGAAGTTTTCTTAAGAAGAGCTACAGCTTCATCGAGCGTGTAGATTTTTTGTGTTACAAGGGCTTTCGCAGCCTTGTACTTTTTTCCGTGTGTTTTCATAGAGTTTTTTGGTGGTGATAGCGGCACGCTGACTAAGCGACCTCCCACGATTAGTTAATTTACAATATTCAATAATCAATTTACAAATTAGCCTTCAACTTTAATGCCTAAACTTTTTGCGGTTCCTGCAATAATTTTGATTCCGGCCTCAACGTCATTCGCATTCAAATCAACCATTTTCTGCTCTGCAATTGCTTGCAATTGAGCGCGCGTGATCGTACCAACCTTAATTTTATTTGGTGTGCCTGAGCCTTTTTCGATACCAAGCGCTTTCTTAATCAAAACAGCGGCAGGTGGCGTTTTCATGATGAACGTGAAAGTTCTATCTGTGAAAACCGAGATTTCAACAGGGACGACTGTGTCGCCCATTGTTTTTGTCTTTGCGTTGAATTGGTTACAGAAGTCTTGAATGTTCAAGCCATGCTGACCAAGCGCAGGACCAACCGGTGGTGCTGGATTTGCTTTTCCTGCTGCGATTTGTAACTTCACAACTGTCTTTATTTGCTTTGGAGCCATAGTTTTATTGGTTTAAAAGTATTATCAAATTTTTAATAAATGTATTATTTGTCTTTGGGTAGGTATAAAAATACACGGTATTTTTGATCCTGACAACCAAAAATGCACTTCCGATACGTTTTGAGTCGTTCATGAAATAAGAGCCGTCTCCAAAAGTATTGCTTTCATTAATGGAAACGCCCGGCATTCCTTTAATTCTTGTCTTCACAAGATTGAAAACATCTTGCGCTTCAAGTTGAGTTTGAAATTGCATTTCCGCAACAACCGCGAATATATTTTTGCCATCTGTAATATTGAATTCTCCGCTATGCGCATTCAAAATATCGCTCACGTCCACAATCTGAAAAACACGTCCTTCAAAAGTTACGGGAGTAATTTTTGCGCTTTTAAATCCAACGCTTGTTAATTGTTCAGGAGTTAATTTTTCCGTATTTAATTTGATGTCTTCAAGAAGTTTTTGAATTTCGGTTAGTTTTGCATCTTGCGCAGGGGTTTCAGCTTGCGTCGTTCCTTGCGCCGTCTGACTCTGATCTTGCGCAACTGTATCCTGGCTTGTTTGAGCCAATTGTTGAGATTTTATATAAGGCTTATAATCTTGCGTTTGAGTTTGTTGTTCCGCCGCAAAAATATTTGCCCAACCTTGTGTCAAATAATCATATGCAAAAACTTTTCCGAGAACGCCGACTGTAAGAACTGCGAGCATGATTATAAAAATTGTAGATTTCTGCATTTTATTTCTTCTTTATCTGTGTAAAATCAAGCTCAATCGGAGTTTCACGACCGAAGATGCTGATAAGAATTTTAACTTTTCCTTTTTCTTCATCAATGCTGATGATATTTCCATCGTAGTTGACGAAAGGTCCATCCAAAATAACCACGTGATCGCCAACCGCATAATCGATTTTGAATTTTGGCTCAATTTCGCCCATTTTTCTCTTAATTGTTTTCCATTCGTCTTCAGAAACCGGAATTGGCGTTGTGCCAGCGCCGACGAAACCAGTTACATTTGGCGTATTTCTAACAACATACCAAGAATCATCTGTAACAAGCATATCAACGAAAACGTAACCCGGGAAAATACGCTTCTTTTCCGTTACAGGTTCACCTTTTTTGATGACGATCTGAACTTCTTTTGGGACCATAACATCGAAAATCATTTCCTGCATTCCAAAAGATTCGATGCGTTGCATAAGAGCATCTTTAACCGCATCTTCATAACCGGAATAGGTATGAATGACATACCAATGACGACCTGTATGTAATGCTTGTTTTGACATAGTTTTATAGTGATATTTTCAATAAATATTGATAACCCGTGTTGAACAAAAAGTCCAAAATACTGAAAAGCAAGGCTGCGCCAAAGCAAAATCCAAGAACAATCATTGCGAGCTTGATGGCTTTGTTTTTAGTAGGCCACGTGACTTTTCGGAGCTCTACCCAGCTGTCTTTGAAATAGTTGACCAGTGCGTTATTTTTGATATTCATATGTTTGATATTTTAAAAAAGCCCTCTCAGGCCAAGATGAATATAACGCTTATTAAGAGAAAAGGCAAGGGAAAATGTTAAATTCGCAGACTTGTAATTATGGGCATTCGGGAGTGCCGTGAATAGCCGATGTAGGTTCACAATACGTTGGCCAGTTTGGAGGGTCGTAGTCGTCGACATGAGCAACGCAGTGATCGCCGGTGGTGCAAGAATTATGATCGTCACACTCGTGTCCTTGCGGGAGGTATACGCCCTGATCCGGTTCGTCTTTAACACATTCTCCGGTTGAAGTATCGCAGTGGACCTGAGATGAAGTTTCGCACGTATTTAATGTCGCTTCGCAGATTAAAGATTTAGTTGTGACGCATGCGCCGTCGTCGCAAGCGCTCTCTAATGCACATTGATCAGCATTATCAGTGCAGACAGATCCGTCAATAGGGACATTTATATGTGTGCATCCATCTACGGGATCACAAGCTTCTTCACCATTACAAAATTCTCCGTCATCAGGACAATCGATAAGGCCGGTTCCAACACATTCGCCATCGAGACATCTTGCAACGTCGATATGGCATGCATCCGCTGATGCGCAAATTATACCGTTTGGCATATCAAGATGATCGCATCCGGGATTTGCGCCTTGTCTGCATGTGTCTTGGGTGCATGGGTTGTCGTCATCGCATTTCATTGAAGTTTTTGTGACGCATTGTTCTTCTACGCACCAACTTTCAAGGGCGCATAAATCACCAGCATAGTTATCAGTACAAGCCGCATGTTCAGGCGGGACATCGCCATCTTTACATCCTTCAACCGGATCACATTCAGGTGTTCCGTTACAAAATTTTCCGTCATCAGGGCACATAATTTCTTCTGCTTCTACGCATTCTCCGGCAACGCAAGTTGGTGGAGCAGTGTGGCACGCATCTTGCGTTCCGCATTTAATTCCATCTTCAACGTCAATATGTGCGCAACCCGTTCCGACTTTGCAATAATCAGTTGTACATGTGTCGTGATCGTCGCAAAATGCGGCAGTATCTTCAACAAATATTCCATTTTGACATTCGCCTTGAGAATCGCATTTTCCACCGGTTGTACACTGTGTTTCATCGTCACAAGATGCGCCAACAGTAACAGTGTTACATTCGCCCGTTGCAGGATCACAGTTTTTATCATGGCATGCGTTTTCGTCCCATTCACATTCCTTTGGAGTGCCTTTACAAACGCCGGATCCGTCGCAAATGTCATGTTCTGTGCACAAATCTCTATCGTCACAAGGCAAATCTTCGGGCTCCATATCAAATTCACAATGACCGGGTTTATCGCCACTATATCTATCTTGAGTAGGATCATCAGGAGTACATTTGGCTCTTACGCAATCCGGATCAAGCCCCATATGACCAAGCTGAGCAACACAACCTTCATCGCTTTTACATGCTATAAAAGTATTGTCGCTATCAGATTCGCCGCTTGCAACATCTGTGATTTCGTCGGTTCTGACGTCATCGGTCGAATCATCGCTAGCGGCAGAAGCTGCGCCACAGCCGGCTAAAAATAGTCCAGCGACAATAACGGACTTAGAAATGAATTTACAAAGAGGTCCAATTTTTGGTGGATTATTGCGGGCGGATACTGTTGCTGTAAGGTCGGTTTGCAAGTCACTTCCGCCTAAAGCTAAGCTCGGGTCAATATTGAGGATAGAATTCATATAAATTTAATTTAAAATTCATTTAATGGGAGCTATTATAACTAAAAGAAGAAAATTGTCAAGGAAAAATCGAAAAGACTATTTTTAACGATCTTTTTACCCACAGATTTAGTATACAGTGCCGGGTGTGTTCGCCTTTGTTTTTAATATGAACATTACACGCTTTTAGGCTGTTAAAAGGTGAGTACATCCTCACCTTCATTTTTCGCAACAGAATTTTCGTATTTGATCTGGAATCTTTGGCTTGTTTGAGCTAGAATATCAGCAATAACATAACTCGAAAAATATGACCAATTCAACGCAAAATAGCGCACAAAATCTCGTTCAGAATCCCAATCAAATCCTCGAAAAAAATCTCCACGCACGTTTCACTTTTTACGGCAAAAATTCATTAAAATGGAAAAGAAAATGCACACTTCTTTTGCCCGAAATAGCAAAATATAGAATTTGGGAGAAAAAGGGCTTCTTCAGCATCTATGAATATGCGGCAAAACTCGCAGGAATGAGCCACGCGTCGGTTGAAGCGGCTCTTTGGGCAATGAAAAAAGTCGAAGACAAGCCCGAATTAAGGCGCGTGATTGAAGAAAAAGGGATTGAAATAATTCGTCCGATTGCAAATATTGCAACTCAAGAAACGGCAAAATTTTGGGCTGAAAAGGCTATGGAAATGAGCAGAAATACATTGGCAGCATACGCAAAAGAATATAAAAAATCTGAGCGGAGCGCCCCTTGCGCCGGCTCAGGAATTTGTCACAAAAACAGTGATTTATTTTCTGATTTAAATCTGCAAATTAAGCCAGAAATCGCTGAAAAACTTCAAAAACTCAAAGGTCAAGGCAGTTGGGACGACCTCATGGAAAAATTCATAAATCTATATGAACAAAAGCTAGAGGAAAATAAGCCGCAATTGCAAGAAAATGCAAAAGAATACATTCCGGCAAAAATCAAAAATTATGTTCTCGCAAAAACCAACAACACATGCGCATTCCCGGACTGCATGAAGCCGTACGAAATTTTGCACCACACGGAAAGATTCGCACTTACGCACGAACACGATCCGGACTCGCTCATCCCTCTTTGCAAAGCGCATGAAAGAATGGCTCACGCAGGCCTGATTGAAAACGAAAACCAATCGCCTGAAAACTGGCGAATAAAAACAACTGCGGATAAAACAACCGAAAAATGGCAAAAAGTGGACAAGTGGGTTACGCAGTGTTATACGGGGAAAAGTGCAGAAAATTGCGCCTGACCATAAGTCGGGCGCTAAGCTTGGGTGACAAATTAGGTTTCAAGATAGGTCGCGCCCTCGGATTCATTTGATTTTTAACGCATTTTCTGCTAAAATATATAAATATAAATACAAAAAATGAAGGAAAGACAAAAACTAATAGCTAAGTTTTTTATTGCAACTGCTTGTGCAGTCGTTATTTTTGGCCTTCTGCCGAGCTTCGCATATGCCGGTGGGCTTCCTTTGGACGACACTAAATACAGCACAGAATTAATAACTCCAAAGGGCACAACAACGCTTGATAAGGTTAAATCTTCTCTTGGCATCGGCGACAACGCTCAAGGTGGCATCCTTTACGTCGTCAAAAACATCATCACCGCACTTGCGGTTTTGCTTATTATTATCTCGGCGGTGCGCATTTTGACAGCCGGCGGCGATGAAGAGGTTGTGAAAAAACAAACAAAACAAATCATGTATTCAATCGGCGGACTTGTACTTATTAGCCTTTCCGGCGATCTTTGGAAAGTGTTTGATTTCAGCCAAGGCGGCATGCTCAAGGATCCAACGCAAATGATAAAAAGCGTAACATGGTTTAATCGTGAAACACAGATTGTAATCACATTTTTCAAATATTTGATCGGCGGTGTTGCAATATTCCAGATGATTGCAAGTGGGCTTCATTTGATCACAATGGAAGACCCGGCCAAAGTTGAAGAAGATAAGAAAAAGCTTATGTATGGCGCCGGAGGCTTGATTTTGATCGTGATGTCAAACACAATAATCGACAAAATTTTCTATAAACTTGATATAACAAAATACACAGGAACAACGGGCGTTCAGCCTGCAATTGATGCGGTGGCCGGTTTAAAAGAAATTGTTGGAATAACGAATTTCGTAGTCGCGATTTTGGGTCCACTTTGCGTTTTGGCGCTTATTGCAGGCGCAATTATGTATGTGGTTTCCGGTGGAGTGGAAGAAAAAACTAAACAAGCCACAAGAGTTATAACTGCCGCGGCAATTGGAATAGTAATCGTATACGGCGCATTTGCGATCGTATCAACAGTAATAGCACGTAAATTCACAGGATGAAAAAACTATTGGCAACATCGGCGTTAATGTTTATGCTTTTAATCCCGCTATTCGGGATCTCTATTGCGCATGCGCAAAATCCATATGACGGATTGGGCGCGGTTGGACAGGTTTTAGGTAAAACGGGAGCACAAACGCAAAATGATACTTTACATGCCGAGTCCTCAGTCGAAGATGGCGCAAGCGAGATCACAAGCACGATTCTTTATCTTGCGGATTACATAAAATATTTCGTTGGCGGAATTGCGGTTATTATGATTATTTATGCCGGTGCAAGGCTTATAATTGCAGGAAAAGATTCGGAAAAAGAAGCCGAGGCTTCAAAGAAAACGATAGGATATGCAATACTTGCAATAGTTGTAATTATTCTTGCGGACACGCTTGTCAGGAAAGTGTTTTTTGGAGAATACGGCGAGGCGTTTAGAAACCAAGGAAGTGCGGAATTTTTCGCACAAGAAGGGGCGGATCAGATTCGCGGACTTTATAATTTTGCTGAATATTTCGTTGGAGCGATTGCAATTTTAATGATTATTATAAACGGCGTAAGAATTGCGATGAGTTTTGGCAATGAAGATGGTAAGAAAAAAGCAATTCAAAGAATTGCATGGTCGCTCGCGGGTTTGGTGCTTGTTGGAGTTTCCGAATTTGTTGTTAAGGATATTCTTTTTCCGGAAACCGGAACAAGACTTCCGGCAATTGATAAAGCGACAACTCTACTTAAAGGCATGACAAATTTTGCATCAGCATTTATTGCGACAGCGGCGTTTGTTATGCTCCTTTACGCCGGATATATGTATGTTGTTGGAGGGGCTGATCCGGATAGTGCCGGAAAAGCCAAAAAAGCTCTTGTAGCGGCGATCGTTGGGCTTGTCTTGGCGGCGGGATCGTATGCTATAGTTAACACTGTATTTAGTATAAGCAATTAACATAAACAAAAATGAAAAAAATCATAACTCTGAGTCTCGGACTTGTAATCGCAGCCACGTGCTTTTTTAGCACCGGCAATTTGGCAAATGCCGGCGTAAAAGACACACTGTGTAGCATACCGGGAGTCTCATGTGACGATGCGAATAGTGGCTCATTCACAAACTTTGAAGGCGGACTTCAGGCTCCATCAAAAGAGGGTTATGACGAGTCTCTCACGCAAGTGACTTCGGCAAGAGAATTCATTATTAAAGTCGTTAATTTTGCACTCGGATTTTTAGGATTAATAGCCGTAGTAATAATTATTTATGGTGGCATCAGGTATGTTACATCCGCAGGTGAAAATGACGGCGTTGAAAAGGGTAAAAAAAGCATTATGTATGCGGCTCTAGGTCTCATAATTGTTATGGGCTCTTATGCAATAGTTAACACACTTTTAAAGGCTCCGGGCGGCACAGATCAGGCTTTAGGAGGCGCTACAATGCAGACGGAAACACAGCAAATGGTCGTTTTTTCGATAGATGAATTAAAAAATATTCCAACCGCATTGGTTAAAGCCTATACGGCATATAGTCAAAACCAAACCGACTTTCTTGCTCTTGACCAGGGAATTTCGCAAGTTTGGAACACGAATTTTGATTTTACGCCCGTTTCGGAAATAAAAAGCACCATTGCAGATGCGGTAGAAGACGTTATAAATGCGAAAGGCAAGCTTGGAAATATCGGAAATGCAAAAGTTGCGTCAATTTCAGATATGCAAAGCGCGCTTTCTGCGATGGAAATTGGCATTCAAAGCGCAAAGAACAGGCTTGCGGAAATAGCGATGCGCACGTCAAAATATTCATCCATTCAAGATAGAGCTGCGCAATTTAATATATATACGGCTTCATGGATTGGGGACAAGAGGGCTAAGTCGTCAGGAATTTCAAGAAATGCGGAATGTATAGAAGGATGCGAGGAGTTGGATGTATTTTTAGAGGCTCTCTATAAAGATTGGGAGACTTTAACGTCATATTTGGTAAATACCGCGGATGGTGCTCCACCGGAAATAACGGGTAAAGACGCAAAATTTATGAATATCAGTTTTGTCGCAATGAAAAACGATAACGAAGAAACCTTCAATAGTACGATTGATAAAATTAAAGAAGCGCTTGGAGATCTTGAGGTCTCGACGCAAGGAGTTGCCGGAGTTTCAGACATAGAAAACGCGTTTAAAGATCTCAATACCACTTTAGATGATTTGAAAAATGCGGACAATAAGGCAGACCCGGGGATCATTAAAGAAAAAATAATCGGGATTGTGAAATCGATAGTCGCTCTTCAAAAAACCCTCTCTTCCATACAATTTGTGGAAGTCCATTTATCAGCTGATCAGGCTGAAGGCAACGCTCCGTTGATTGTTAATTTCAACACTCAAGGATCAAAAGATCCATCAGGGCAGTCGATCAAAAATGATAATGTTGAGTGGGATTTGAATGGGAATGGCGCGTTTAATACGGGTGAGGTTTGGGCAAATTGCCAAGAGGCGAAAAAACAAAGTACAACATGTATATATTCAGATCCGGGCACATACAGAATCGCGGCGAAAATAAAAAGCTCAAAGCCCGAAACGATTGCATCGGGAAAAGCTTATATAACAGTTAAGGTTTTGCCTCCAAAGGCAAAAATAAAACTTCATGCATTTCCAAAAATTGCAGGAGTGGAAAAGGACGTTACGATTATGGAATACAACGAGGATGGATTTTTGCTTGTTAATAAGCCGGGCATGCAAGTCACGCTTACACAAGCAAAAAATGGAATTACTTTCGATTCAACCGGTACAACTTCTTCAAATGCATCGGGAGAGTCCGGAACCGCGGATACGATTCAAAGTGTCAGGTGGGATTTTGGAGACGGATCAGATATCGTTGAAGGCGAGTTCACCGCTAATTCAAGAGTGGAAAATCATTATTATAACAATATAGGTAGTTATACTGTGAAGTTTGAAGTTACGGATAAAAAAGGAATAAGAGATAGAAAAGTCTTTGTTGTCGTTGTCTCAAGCATAGCATCATTGATTGATATTATGCCGGAACCTGTAGGTAAAACGGGAGAGAGTTTTACATTCGACGGTAAAAATTCATCAAGCGATAATGGTCAAATTTCAAAATACGAATGGACAATTACTCCAAGTGATTCGGAAGCAGTTTCAATAGTGGATCCTTTGATTACAAAAAAATTTGTGAAGCCGGGTTTGTATTTTGTTAATTTGAGAGTGTCAGACACAACGGGCGCTCAAGCAACGTCAAAGCAAGAAGTGAAAATTGAATCATTTCCGCCAATCGCAAAATTTTCTTATATAAACGGAAAAGTTGTTCAACCTGCAATCATAAATTTTGATGCAACTCGCACCTACGATCCGGACGGTGTAAATAAAGATATTACTTACCTTTGGAAAATCGATGGTGATGCCAAGGATTACAAAATAATCACAGGTGATGAAAAATCGCCAAAAATGACGGTTAAATTCGAGAATATCAATACTTATAAAGTTGCTTTAAAGGTTGCGGATAAAAATGAACCTGAAAAAACAACAACTGAAGAAAAAGAAGTTCCCGTAACAAGCCTTCTTGATATCGCATGGACGGATAAAGTTAATACGGAATCCGCAAGCTTGGACGATAAAGGCGAGGCGCAGGCAAAATTTGAGGCATTAAGTGAGCACGCGACAAATTATGATTTTGATTTTGGAGATGGCGAAACTGAAAGTGGTATGCCCGCAAGTGGTAAAATTGATGCTTCTCATGTTTATAAAAAATCAGGAGTATTCCAAGTGAGAGTGGTTGTTTCCGACGATGAAGGGAATAAAAATTCACTCACAAGAAGAATCATAATTGGCGGTTCAAAAAAACCGATCGCCGCTATAAGGCTTTTGGTTAATGGCGAAGAAGTTGATATAAATAATTCAATTGAAGTTAGCAAAAAAGATGTTCTTACATTTGACGCAACGGGCTCTATAAATACAAACGGTTCAAAGAGTGGACTTAAATATCAATGGGATTTTGGTGACGGGAAAAAGAGCACGAAAGACATCGCGACTTATACATATAAAGAGCTTACAAAAAAACCAAATGAAATAACTTTGAAAATAACAAGCTCTTCAGATGCAACAGCTTCCGCAACAGATACTTTAAAGGTCTCGGTTATAAGCATGAAGCCGGAGGCAAAATCAATAATCGCTGTTCCGGAAGGAGCGGCATTAAAAACTCCACTTAGAGTTAATGTCAGCATGATTGAACCTTCAGACGCAGATGGAAGAGTCGTAAGTTACAAATGGTGGTATTTTGATATCAATAATCCGGAAGATAAGCTCGGTGAACAGATTACAGCAAGCGCTTCAACGATGATTACAGTTGGAACGCGTGGAAATGAAGGCGATACATATAAATACAAATTTGCAGGTTCTTTAACGGATGATAATAATCAGGAAGTTTTGCTTGAAGATTTACTTGGAACAGACTCTCTCCCAACTCTTGATATTGCAAACGGTCCAAACAAATCACCGATTGCAAAGTTCTCAGCGGATAAAACAAATGTGAAAATGGGCGAATCAATAACATTTTCAAGCTCTTCGACTGATCCGGATGGAAAAATCACTACCTATATATGGGATACGGATGGAACCGGTTTTGCAGGCAAAGAGCAATCCACAAAAGCATCTACAACAATTAAATATGACAAGCCAATTCCGGAAGGAGTGAGCGTTAGATTAAAAGTTATTGATAACAATTTTGGAGAAACGGTTTCAGATCCGATTACGGTTTATGTGACATCAAAGGCAAAAGCTCCAAAAGCTGCCTTTACATATGTTCAAGAAACCGGCGCGAAAAACGTAACATTCAAAAATAATTCTGCGGCAGACACGGAAAATGGCGCAACAATCGCAAAATATATTTGGGATTTTGACACAATTTCTTCATATCAAACTGCGGATTCTGATGGAGATGGTAAGAAAGATAATGACACGGATTCATCAGAAACGAATCCAAAACATTCATATTCTGCATACAGCATCTATTATGTGAAGTTAACAGTCGTAGATAGTTTTGGAAGCGAAACAAAAGTTACAAATCCGGTTGAAATTAAAGGCGTGGCTGTAAATTATAATAATGGTGGAGCAGTGACCGGAGGAACGACTGGAACGACAGGCACTGGAACAGGCACGGGCTCAAACACCGGCACAGGATTTGGATTGGGAGGCGGTAATCCTGGAATTAGTTTTGGGAATATAGTCACAAGCGGCAACTCGGTAACAAATTCTTCATTTGTTTTGAAGATTGTTACAACTCCGGCAACAGAGCCTGATAACAAAATTCATCTTTCAGGCGCAACAGGCGTTGTGAAATTTGATTTTTCAACTTCAACAGGGGACATCGCAAAAATCGTAGTTGATAAAAATATTTATTTTGATTCAGATAATAATGGATTGAAGGACGATGATTCGAACTTCCAAACAACAAATAAAGCAAATTATTATCAATCAAGTTTTGATTCCGCGTGGGGGAAGACTGCTGTAAAAATCACAGCATATAGCAAGACCGGAACGCAAGATTCTATTATAAAGGAAGTGGTTTTTGATACTTTAACAAGCGCCGGTGCAAACAATGTTTTTGTTGTGCCGGGTAGCGCTGAATTATACGCTGCACTTGCCGGAATGTTTGGATTTGGTATATTAAGTGCGAAAGCAATAAAAAGAAAACGTTCAAAACACATTAAAAAATAATCCCTCACAAATTTAACTATGGCAGATACAACTCCTCCTCAAAATTCACAATCGGCAGCGCCGGCTCCGGTGACTCAAACATCAATCCCCGTTGCGTCGGCTCCAAGCCAAACAACAGGGACAGTGGCCGTAATGCCTCCTAAAAAACCAGGAAGCAAAAAAGTCTTAATCGGATGTGGCGGTGGTTTTGTATTTCTTATTATACTTGCGCTCGTTTTAACTTTTATATTTCTTGGAAGCCCAAGCGCGGCAAGAAGTCCGCTCGCGGAAGCCCTTGGCGTAGATCCTTATACTCTTGTAACTTGGATTACAACGGCTCAAAGAATTTTCTTTGCAGTTCTATCTTTCGCATTATTTATTGCGGCAATGATAAGCATTTTCAGATTTGCGGGAACAAAAAAAGATGATCCAAATCGCAAGTCGGTTGCGGCCGCAGCTGCGGTTACGGCAATACTTCTTATATTGAATTTATTTTTATGGGCAGGTTCGGAGTTGTATTTATATAGCAAATTAAGTTCGATCGAAAAAACAATTAAAAGAGTTCCTTTAATTGCGGTTGAGCCGGCGGATACAAAAAATCTTGTTGCGCCGGTGACGGTCACATTTGACGCATCAGGCATAAAAGCTCAATTGGATAAAGCGAAGATTAATGTTATCAATTATGAATGGGAATTTGGCGATGGCGCAAAAGATAATGGAGCAATCGTTTCCCATGAATATAAAGATAAAGGCAAAGCAAATGGAGTTTTTGAAGCGGTTTTGGCCGTAAGATATAAAGATTTAACAGGCAAAGAATATGTCGCGAGCCCAAAGGATCCAAAATCAATGGCAAAATTTGTTCAATATGAAACAGTTGGAATCACAGTTGTAAATGTTAAACCAATCGTTGATATAAAAGCTGATCTTGAAAAAGGAGAAGCGCCTTTGCTTGTCAATTTTGACGCATCAGGCTCAAAGGATGATGGTAAAATCGTGAGTTATGCATGGGACTTTGAAGGAAAAGGGGAAGAGCGTCTTTTTGCAGATTCGGTGAATCAAATTACATCTCACAGCTTTAAGGAAGTTGGTGAATATACGGTCAAATTAAAGGTCACAGATAATGAAAATGGCGTGACAATTGCGGAAAAGAAAATAACTGTCGAAGAAGCAAAAACACCACGACCATCAATAAAAGTTCAGGCCGAATCGAGTGGAAAATTCATTGCCGGGAAAGTCTATTTATTTGATGGCAGTGAATCAACTTCGCCTGCCGGAACGGTTCAAAAATATGAATGGGATTTTGGTGATGGCACAAAAGCATCTTCAAAAATGATTAGCCATTCATTTGCACAAACGGGCGATTATAATATCTCTTTGAAAATTACAGATAGCACAAAATTAACAGGTGAACTTTCACAAAAAGTAACGGTTACGGGCGCTCCAAAAGCTCCTATTGCAATCATTAAAACAACTCCTACAAAGGCTTCGGAATCAGCAAAAACACTCGAAGGCAAATTGCCTTTTGAAGTGAATTTTGACGCAAGCTCAAGCATGGATCAGGATAATAATATTACGGAATACAAATGGGATTTTGGAGATAGCTCGGCGAATGAATTTGGTCCTACGGCGAAACATTCTTATGAAAAAGAAGGTACGTTTAAAGCGATTTTAACAATCAAAGACGCGGACAATAATGAATCAACCGCAACACTGCAAATAATCGTAAAACCGGCAGGAATTCAGGCAAAAATCGATGCGGATAAAGTTTCCGGAGCAACGCCTTTGAGTGTTAGTTTTGATGCTTCAGGTTCAACTTATAAAAACGGTCAAATTATTTCTTATGAATGGAATTTTGGAGATGGCACCCCAAAACGTCTTGATACTGCAAAATTGACTTACAAATATGCAAAAATAGGTACATTCACGGCGACAGTAACGGCAATTGGCGCTGACAATACCAGAGATACGGCGCAAGTCTTAATTACAGTCACTCCGGTGGCTTTAAAAGCGTGCTTTAACGTTACGAAGCATGAAGGCCCTGCTCCGTTCACAGTCGTATTCACAAGCTGTTCAACAGGCACGGTTTCAAAGTTTAAGTGGGATTTGAATGGTGATGGCAACTTTGACGATGCAACAGGTCCGGAAGTCACACATATTTTTGATAATCCGGGAGAATATAATGTTTCTCTCGAAGTTAGCGATTTAAGCGGAGTCACGGATACCAACAAAGATTTGATAAAAGTGCTTGCCCCGTAATTTCCCCTTAACAAAAGGCAAAAAGTTTGATATAATATAAAGATAACTCAAAGATCAAAGCTCAAAAGTCAAAACTACAAGTTAAAACTTAAAGCTGGTCTAAGGGCTCAAAAATAAAAATAAAAAACTAAAAAATGGCTACAGATAGCACAAAACTGTCATTTGGGGACAGATTAAAAATGCTTTTCTCGTCAAGAAATCTTATATGGATGCTTGGTTTGACGCTTGTTATTGGAAGTATTATTTATTTTACCGGTTCAACAGGAGGCACATCATTCAAAGGAAATTTGATGGCCGAAGGTGAGGGAGTGCAAGCTCCGGTAGAGGTCACGGCACCGGCCCCGGCAGAAGCGCCCGCAGAAGTTGCGGCTGAAGCTCCGGCTCCGGAAGGAGAGATTGTCGCAGTCAATGACGAAGGTTTACAGCCAACAGGCGATGGTTTTTCGGAAGACGCAGTTATAACTCAAGATCTGCAAAGTCCCGACGAACAGCAAGAATACAACCCAAATGCAGATGAAGTTATGGTGGCTGTTGCGGATGATTCATATTTAACAGAAGGCACGCAAGCATCAGAAGATGCGGTTACAGAAGAACAACAGACGGATATTGTTGAGGATATCGATGCTCCGCAGGTTGAAGCTCCGATTCAGCCGGACGCTTTTTCAGCTCCAGCGGATGTAGCAGTTGATTATTCAGCACCGGATATGTCGGCAAATTTATTCACGGATGGTGGCACAAGCGATGTTACAACAGACGCAACGGCAATCGACAATTCGACAAATAGCACAGACGGCGTAATCGCATTTGACGATTCGCAAACAAATCCCGGCGCAACCGGAGATACAGTCGCAACAACTCTTCCGGCATGGGGATCGGAAGGTGAATTTGACAGCACTCAAACAGCGAACAACTCAGTAGTTAAAAAAGCCGTTAAAAAAGCGGCACCAAAATATAAAAATATGACAAAAACAGGTCCGGAAACGCTTTTATATGCATTCTTCTTAGTTGCAGCATTCGGCGCAACAAGATTACTTAAAAAACAAAATTAATTTATATAAAAATAAAAAATAAAAACAAAAAAATATGGACGCAAACAATTTAATGCAAACTCCGGCGCAAGTGCCACCACAAATGCCCGAGATCGCTCCGGAAGAAAATAAATCTTCATGGAAGAAAATCGTCGCGGTACTCGCGATCATTTTGGTTATTGGAGGCGGTGCTTATTATTACTACTCAGCCGGACAGCAATCGGAAGATCTTAAAGGCTTAGGAGTGAGAGGAATTGATGTCACAGCTCCGACAACTTCAGACGTAACGGCAACGAGAATAATCGATAGCGCAACGGAATCAAAAGTTGGCACAGCATTGGATAATACAGCCGCGGCCATTGAAAGCGCAACAAGAGTAGCCGAGACAGCTACGCCCGCAACAGCTGCGCCCGTGGTTGACGATGGGTCAAAAGTTGTTTCAAGAGTTTGCGAAGGATTAAAAACTCAACTTAGAAGCGCTATGGCAACGAGAGATATGGCGCAAGCAAAAGCGGATGGTGTTTCGTTGATGAGAAAATGGTTTCAAGAAAAATGTGGCACATTACCGGCAGACATACAGGCTTCATGGGATGCGGTTCTTGCATATAAAGAGCCTGTCATTGTAACGATTTCAAAATGTGATCAATTGCTCGCAAGTTTTAGAACAATGTTATTTGGCTCAACAGATAAAAATGCAATGAGAATTGCGGGAACGCCAATGGTTGCAGAATTAACAACAAATAAATGTACAATTCCGGGAGATCTTCAGGCAAAATGGGACGAAGTGAAAAATTCCTATGCGATGACAGCGCCTACAGCGGCACAATGTAAAACAGCGACAGACGGTCTTATGGCAAAAATTAAAGCAGGAGATTTAGTGGCAGCTGAAAACCTTAAGCCAAGAGTTGAAAAGCTTGGATGCGCGATTCCTGCGGACGTTCAAGCCGCATTGGATAATTTAATAAATAATATAAAGAATCCTTTGATTACGCCGGTTGATGTATGCACGGAAGGTGTAAATAATTTAAGAGCATTGGTTAATGCTAAAGATAAAGCCGGCGCAGAAGCTTTATATAATAAGTTGACAAGAGCCGCGACAAAACCTTGCATAATTCCAGCCGTGCTCGAAGCTTCATATCAGAATTTGATCAAACCGGAAGTTACAGTCGCGGTAGATATTTGTCCTGCAAAAACCGCAAGCTTTCAAGGATTACTTGATATGGGCGCACAAGTTAGCAAAACAAGACTTGAGGCCGCATATACTTCCCTTAAAGCTGAATGTGCAAAATCAGTTACAGCAGCAATGGAAAACACATATGCTCAGTTGATGGCAGCCGGAGAAGTTGTGACAGAGGTTGTGGATGAAGAACCTGCAACAGAGCCGGTTACAGAGCCGGTGGTTGATGATCAAGAAGCAATTTGTGCTCAAAAAATTGGTAAATTTGATAATGCTGTTAATCAAGGGATTATTTCTCTCGCAGATGTTTTATATAATCAAATTGCAGGGAAATGTATGATTTCTCAGGATTCAATGGATTTATATAATGCATTAAAAAGTGGAGATAATAGCGGAGATGGCGGTTATGTATACAACGGTGGCTCGGGTTCATCAGGCTCAAGTGACGCATCTACAGGACTTGGCGGAGGATCTGTTTCTACAGGTTCAGGCACAGGCGGTAGTGCGCTTATAACAGTTACGGAAGACGGAAGTGCGGATACAAGCACAAGTTCAAATATAGACATGGTCAGTGGAAACGCCTTGCCTTCATGGGGCTTGGAAAATGGATTTGATAGCGTTGGCGGAAGCGATATTGGCGCAGATTCAGTTGGTGCGTCAAATCAAGGCGATGATTCTCAAATTCAATCTGTAAAAACAACTCCAAAAAATCTTGGAGCAAATGTGTTTGTACCTCAGCCAAAAGTAAATACAAAAGGCATGAAACGCTCAGCAGGCACAGGCCCTGAAGCGGTTTTATATCTTGTATTTGCCGCGATGAGTTATGGTGCAACCGTCATCACGCGCAGAAAATAGTGCACAAAAACAAAAATAAAAATGCAGAGCAACTACTCACAAAATGACGATTATGAAGTACCATTTTCAGTCAAACTAAGACTATTTTTCTCTGCAAAAACTATCGCTTTAATATTGATCACCGCATCGATTGGTTTTGGAATTTATTATTGGCAAAATCAGGGAGGGGAGTTGAAAGGGAGCGCAACAAGTGGAAAACCATTTTGTACATCCGGTTTATTTAAAGTGCAAACAGATCAGTTGTTGGATGGTAGTGCAACTTCTCAGACGGTAGAAGATTATGAAGATTTAATTGTCGGTAGTGAGGCGGCAAGAGATGCAAATACGAAAATGACTAATACTGTTAGCTGTTATAGCTATAAGGCGGAAATGACATGTGATGCAGACGAATTGATTTTATTGCTTTATATAAAAGCGGATAGGTCACTTTCGGAAATAGTTAAAAAAAGAACACAAATAACTGCTGATAAATGCTCATCAACAATACCGCGCAGAGCAATTATAGATTTATTTAATGCTAAAATTAAGGAATGCGCAGATATTGCGGTTAGTATAAATAAAGAAATTACAGCAAGCTTTGTGAGAGGCGAAAAAGCTCTTCAAGATAATGCCGACAAAATAACAAAATGTAATCTTGATAAAGCTTCTTTGGAAAAGAAATTAGCATGTAAAAAATATACAGAAGATATTGGCAAAAAAATTACTGCAAAAGATAAAGTTGGAGCAAAGGCTTTATATGACGCGAATTTGGCGGGAGCGAAATGCGTAATGGATGCAACGTTAAAAAAACAATACGATGATCTTGTGGCTGTGACACAGGCGACATCAACAACAGCTGTAACGGAAGCGGCAGCGGAAAGTAATTCATGTACAGCCGCAAGCGCAAGCGCTAAAAAGACTTTGGAAGATGCCGTTAAGGCAACAAAAACAAAGTCACAGTGGGAGGCATATATTAATACGATGAGCACATCAAAAGGCTCAATCAGCGCATCATGTACAAACAAAGCGCAGATTGCATGTTATTACGATCAAGTGATTCTTTTTGGACTTATAAAATCCGAAGCAAATTTCAAGACTGTGACGGCAAAATCTGCAGAAATGAAGCAGTCGAAACCAAGCTGTTCTCCTTTAACAAATCCTGTAGTAAGCGCGGCTTTTATGGCCGAATTCAAGGAATGTGCCGAGCTTTCCGGTGCTGTTATTAAAGAGATTGATAAAGGTTCAGTGGAAGGTGAAAAAGCGCTCAAAGACAATGATACAGCGATATCAAAATGTAATGCCGATAAAAGCATGCTTGAAGGAAGGTTAGCATGCGTAAAATATAGAGAAGATATGGGAGCGAAAATAACTGCAAACGATAAAAATGGCGCGGAAGGCTTATATGAGGCAAATTCAACGGGGCGTAAATGTATTTTGACCGAAGATGCGGAAACAAAATATCAAGAATTAATCAGTGCGGTTGAAGAAGTGGCGGTTGAAGAGCCGGTTGTCGAGGAACCTGTCGTGGTTGAAGAATCTGTGGTTGAGGAGCCAGTGATAGAAACACCAGCCGTTGAAGAGCCGGTTGTGGAAACTCCTGCGGTTGAAACGCCCGTTGTTGAAACTCCAGTTGTGGAGACCCCAGTAGTCGCAGTGGAAACTCCAACGCCTTCAGAGCTATGTGAAGCCAAAAAAACAGAATTTGACACAATGCTTGCTCGCGATGAAAGCATAAATTTATTGGACGGGAAATTGGGCGAAATAGAAGGTATGCAATATTGTAATATCACAGCAGCTTCACGAGAAAGATACGATGCATTAAAAAATAGAATTAACGCCGCGGTAAACCCGGGCGGTTCAGATTATGATTATCAGCCGCAAGCGACGCCGATCATCGAGATTTCTCCATGTGTGGCAAAATTATCTGATTTTGAGGCCATGATGGCCGCAAACGAAAATATGGCTACAGTTAACGCAAAATATGAAAATTTAAGAGTTAGTAATTGTAGTTTGCCAATCGGGCTTAAAATAAAATACGATCAGTTCACGAGCATGGCGGCATCAATGGATGAATCGTACAGCATGGATTTTTCAGCAGGTGCAAGCGCTGACGTGAATGCGGGTGCAACCGATTCAGCAACGGTTTCAGGGGACCAAGCGTCCACTGGCGCGAATGTTAACGCTAATGCAGCCGCCGCTCAACTAAACGACGCAATTATGGCAAACGTTTTAAATGCAAATTTAATCACTCCAAAATTTAAACCTTCAGCCGCAAAGCGCGTCAAAAAGACCGCGGAAACCGGTCCGGAAGTGATGCTATATCCGATTTTCATGATCGCAAGCGTTGGCGCAGTAAGCTTGATTCGCAGACGAAAAAACCGCAAATAATTTTCGTTTGATGTTCGTTGCGTCAAAACGTATTCCAAAAACTTCCAAATCCGTATAGAATGATATAGAATCATTTTTGCAAATTCCTTTAGATTCACCTTTGGGGCGTAGCCAAGTGGTAAGGCAGGAGCCTTTGAAGCTTCCATTCGGGGGTTCGAACCCCTCCGCCCCAGCCAAAAAATCATGACACCACAAACTTATCTATATTTATTTTTCGCCTTCGTTGTAATCGGATTTTTGGTTGTAGATCTTGGATATCTAAATCGCCAAGCTCACAAAATAGGCTTTAAATCCGCGTTGGCACAAAGCGTTTTTTGGATATCAATTGCGCTTATTTTTGCAGTTTTGATTTTGATATTTATGGGACACGAGCCGGCCGCGGAATTTATGGGTGCATATTTAACGGAAAAAATGCTTTCAGTGGACAACCTGTTTGTCATAATGTTGCTATTCAATTTCTTCAAGCTTGAAGATAAATATCATCATAAAGTTTTATTTTGGGGAATTTTGGGAGCAGTTGTATTTCGAACAATATTTATATCGACGGGCGCGCTTATCATAAGCCAATTTCACTGGGTTCTATATATTTTTGGCGCAATACTTTTATATACCGGAATTAAATTATTTAGCGATAAAAAAGAGGAGCATGTGGATTTTTCTCAGGGCAAAACATATCGCCTCGCAAGAAGGTTTTTGAGGTTCACCGCAAATCCGCATGGAGGCCAATTTATTGTTATGGAGCAGGGGAAACTGCATTTCACTCTTTTATTCATGATCATGATCATGGTTGAAAGCACAGACATAATTTTTGCAATTGATTCAATTCCGGCCGCATTTGCGATCTCTCAAAACTTCTTTATAGTTTTCACGTCAAACATATTCGCAGTCATGGGACTTCGAGCACTTTTCTTTTTACTTGAAAACGTTTTACACAAATTTCACCATCTTCAAAAAGGCCTTTCTTTTATCCTTATTTTCATCGGCCTAAAAATGCTTGTCGGAATTTTCGGCATCCACATATCATCAATCGTATCACTCGGCGTTGTTGTATTCGCGCTTATAGCTTCAATGATTCTTTCAATTATTTTCCCGAAGAAGATTTAGGCATGCCTGGTACAGGAGTGCCAACCGGCCTAATCTGAATCGATTGTGCATTCATGCTTCCATCCGCATTAACAGCGCCGGTTATCATGACATTTGAGCCGACTGCAACATCGCCAATTGTACCTTCAGTATCCTTCATTACATTCGTGGTGCCTGATAAAAGTATGATTCTTGAGCCACCATTGTTGAGTTTGATTGTAATGCTTTTATCATCTTTTGATAAAACTTCACCATTCACAAAACCGCCGCCGGTTTGCATTCTGCTGCGAACTTGCCTTTCAATAGAAGTTTGATTAAGTCCGCTGCCAAATCCTCCAGCTTTACCGCCAAAAGAACTTTGTCCATATTTCATGCCTCCATAAAAAACTGCACCAACGAGCACAACTGCTCCTACTGCAACTGCCGCGATTTTCATTTTTTTAGTCATATATTTTTTGTTAATTGTTAATTTGTAATTTGATATTTAATTGTGAATTTAATTTTGAGTTTTGAACTGTGGCTTTGAGATTTGAGCTTTGACTTTTGAGTTAGCGCTATTCATAACGCAACGCATCAATCGGGCTCAACTCCGACGCTCTCTTCGCCGGATAATACCCAAAAACAATTCCGATTCCGGCCGAAACTCCAAACGCCAATAAAACAGAATATAAAGAAATTGACGTTTGCAAGAGGCCGGTATAGCTGATTATCTTTGCAATGCCCCATCCAAGTAAAATTCCGATAAATCCGCCTGTGAAGGTTAGGGCAACGGCTTCTGATAAGAATTGAATATTTATATCATGTTTTTTTGCGCCAACGGCTTTTCTAAGCCCAATTTCTCTTGTTCTTTCCGTGACGGTCGTAAGCATCATATTCATAATGCCAATCCCTCCAACGATAAGTGAAATGCCGGCTATGGAGGCGAGTAAGATTGTAAAAGTTTGAGTAATGCTGGAAGCCGCGGAAACTATATCGCTTTGATTCAAGACGGTAAAGTCTGCCAGGGTTGGATCCGAAATTTTATGACGATCAAGAAGCAGTAAAGTTATTTGGCTTTGTATATCAGTCATTACTTCAGGGCTTTCCGCTTGCACGTTTATTGTTGTCACATAGCTATCTCCTGCAAGAAATTTTTGTGCGGTTGTAAGTGGGACGAAAATCATATCATCCTGATTCCCAAATCCTGTCCCTCCTTTTGTCTTTGTAATGCCGATTATTTTAAATTCATTACTTTTTATACGGATAGTTTGGCCGATGATTCCGGTTGCGCCTTCTCCAAAAAGATCATCACGGACAGAAGGCCCAAGAACGGCAACTTTAGCCGCACTTTTAACATTCTGTTCAGACACAAAAGAACCTTCATCCACTTCAAGATTTTTGACGGCCGGATACGTAGAAGTTACACCGTCGATTGAAGTGTTTGTATTCGTGCCTTTTGCCGTAACTTGGTATCTTCCGGAAACTTCAGCCGCAACGGCTTTAACAGAAGTGACGCTTTTTGTTATCGCATCGGCATCATCTTGAGTTAAAGTTTTTGCAGAGCCTCGTCCTGCGCTCACCTGTGCTCCGGGGCCTTTTTGAGTTCCCGGCATAACCATGACTAAATTTGAGCCAATGGACTGTATGCTGGATTGGATCGTACCTTGAGCACCTTGCCCAATCGAGACCATGGCTATAACCGAACTAATTCCGATAATAATACCAAGCATAGTGAGCCCGGATCTAACCTTATTTGCAGACAAAGCCGCGTATGTTTCTTCCAATGTATCAATGATTGTCATGGTGGTGGATTATTCGTCTATTTTTAGTTTTTGAATCGCTGACTATTAAGCCATCTCTTATAAGAATTATTCTATCTGCATGTTCAGCAACGTCATTTTCATGCGTAATCAAAACAATTGTTCTATTTTGCTCAACATTTAATCTTTGAAATGTTCCAAGAACTATTTCACCGGTTTTTGTATCAAGATTTCCGGTTGGTTCATCGGCTAAAATAAGCGCCGGATTATTCACGAGTGCTCGTGCAATTGCAACGCGCTGAATTTGCCCACCGGAAAGTTGATTTGAAAGATGTAGAAAGTGACTTTCATCAAAACCTGCGGCGTGTAAAGCGTCCTTTGCTCGCTTTTCCCTTATGCTTTTATCAATTCCGGAATAGAGTAGGGGAAGCATGGTATTGCGCAAAACCGTGGTTCTTGGAAGCAGATTGAAAGACTGAAAAACGAATCCAATTTTATCTTTTCTAATATCCGCAAGTTCGTCATCGCTAAATTTTGAAACATCATTTCCATCAAGAAAATATGTGCCGCTTGTTGGTGTATCAAGGGCTCCAAGAATATGCATAAGGGTTGATTTGCCTGAGCCGGAAGGCCCCATGATTGCGACAAATTCACCATTCTCAATCTTGAAGCTGACGCCTTTCAAAGCTTGAAACTCAGTGTCGCCGGTTTGATATGTCTTCGTTATATTTTTAATTTCAATCATAATTTTAGTGTCGCTTCGCGACGTGTTAGCGTAATGCACGCATTGCGGATCCGGTTGAGCTGTTCCTATTTCCACCAAGCAAGCTTGAAGCCGCCGGTGCAGTCGTTGAGCCTGTGATTGTCCTTGAAACAACTTGGTCTCCTTCTTTAAGTCCGGAAATAATTTCGGTTGATGTGTCGTTTGAAATTCCAATTTCAACAGTTTGTTGTTGTGGGGCTTTTAATAAAGTAACGCCTTGAACGCCTGCCGTAGCAGACTGCGTATTTGTTGAATCAACGAATTCAACATAATAAGTATCTCCTTGAGATTTTACAGCTCCGCTTGGTATAGCTAAAACATCAGCCTTTGTATCTATTATTATTGCCGCGCTAACGCTCATTCCTGGCTTAATTCTCGTATCTTGCATATCAAAAACAATCTTTACATTATAAGTGACAACGCCTTGAGAAACAGTCCCAAGTGTATCAACTTCGCCCACGGTTCCGGTTATCGTTAAGTCTTCGACAGCGTCAAAAGTTAAAGTCGCTTTTTGTGCGGATTTGATTTTTGCAACATCAACTTCATTCAAAGAGATATTTGCAATGCTTTGTTGCGCAGAAACATTTTGTCCTTTTATTACCGCAATATTGGCAACGATCCCATCAAAAGGAGCTTTAACGGTATAATCGGACAAATTTTCATATGCGTCTTGAAGAGCGTTTTGCCTTTGTCTAATTGATAATTCTTGAGATTTTATATCGAGTTCATCTGTACCGGCTTTTGTTCTTTCGATCTTTCGGCGCTTGCTATTGATTCTTTGCCTGTTTGTATGGCCTGTTTTGCGGCAAGCAGACTGGTCAATCGTGAATTTGCAGTGCCAATATCCGCATTTAAAGCGGCTATGTGTGTATCAGCAATAGCGACTGTTTGCAACAATCTTTGTGACAATTGATCTTTATAAAACTGAATTAAATTATTCGCGCTTTTTATAGATTCCGCGACTTGTTTTGTTGTTTCATAAGTCTCATTAATAAGAGATTCGATCGTATCAATGCTTGAAGATCTGTTTGCGGTTTTATAATCGGCAAAACTTTTTTCGTATGAAGTTTTGGCATTTTCATATGTCTGACTAGCGTCAATCCTATATTTAAAAGCTTTTTCTTCATATTTGCCTGCGGCATCCGTATAAAAGTCGATATTCCATTGGCTTGTTGAGCTGGTTGTATTTTTAAAGAGTATGTCATGCGTATTCGTCATGAGTTCCGGTAAATCAAGAAACGCATTCGACACAGCATTAAATCCATCTTCATAAGCTTTTCTTAAACCGTCTTCCGCGGAAGATTTTGAAATTTGAGCTTTTGTAAGATTATTTTCAGCTTGTAATAAAGTTAATTTATCAGCAGGTTGTTTGATTTTTTCCAAAGATAATCTTGCAGATTCCAAATTTGCGCTCGCATCACGCACGCTTTTCATGGCATCAACCGCATTAATTCGAGCAAGAATAGTGCCGGATTTAACAGTTTGCCCTTCTGCAACAAGCACGCTTAATATATCGCCTGAAGCTTTTGATTTAACATCAACTTGATTTAAAGAAGAAACTTGTCCTGTTCCGCTGACCGAAACAACGAGCGTTTCTTTTGCAACAGAAGCCAAAACGTAACGAGTTTCAGTTGATGCGCCGGGTCTAAATATAAAGTATCCGGCAATAATTAAAGCAACAAGAGTCACCGCGGTTAACTTTTTTCTTTCTTTTACAAATTTAAGAATCTTTTGAACCATATTCGGGGCTATTTAATTATTAAAATTATTTTTTAAAAGGCGCGAGTGGCGGCAACTTGTCGTCAAATTTGCCGTCAACGACAGGTGGCTCAGGCATAACTCTGATCAATTTAGCCTCAATTTGAGAGCTATCATCAGGTGAACCGATCACAACGATAAAGTCATCAACTTTTAAATCAGTGGCTTTAAAGGAGTCTCTCATGCTTCTTATTGCAGTGTCGTCTTTTATGACGATAACTTTTTCAGCATTATCTTTGTCCAAGACTGTAACTATAGGCAAAGATATTTTTACGATTTTGCCCGTAACGCCGTTTGAGTCCAAAAAGCCTCCGCGCATTCTATCCATCATAAGAGGAGCTTCGCGGCGTCCGCCAAAGTTACGATAATAATCTTCACCCCATTTATAAGAAAAACCGGCTCTATGAAAGCCCATAAACATTCCGGCTTGAAAGATTAAAAGGGCGATTATAAAGGTGATAATGCCATAAATAGTGAATCTAAACGCTTTTGATTTAAAGAAGCCTTTGATGTCCATAATTTTTTTGGTTAAATTTTATGATTATTTAATCGCACCGATAAAAATGCGTTTTTTATATTTTCAGCAACGAATTTGAGCGAAAGTAGAAGCACAAGGAAGACAGCAAGGAATATTGCAATTTCCGCGACAGGCAAAGATTCCAACAAGGACAACCCAAATTCTTTCCAGTTTGCGAGAACAATTTCAAAATCAGAGAAAATGAGCGAAGAATAGTGATAGAAACCTGATTGATAGAATCTTTGTGCGACGCTTTGAAAAACAGGAATCATTTCTATAAAAGAAGCAATCGCAACGATTCCAAAAATCATAAACTTGATTAAGGCGGAGCGTTTTTGAGCGCGCGCAATTTTCATAAATATATTTTTATAAAGATTTTGCGGAACTTCCACTTGATCCAAGCTTCTCAAAATTGTCTCAAAATTCCTTTTCATATGTATTTATACGAGTTAATTGATTATTTTGGTGCATCAAAAGTTTTCTTTATAAAAAGCATAGCTCGTCTATGCTGACTTTTGACTGTGTGCAAGGGCTTTTTCAGCACTTTGCCTATTTCATCAAACGTAAGATCTTGAACGTATTTCAATAATAAAATTTCACGATAAATCGGAGAAAGCTTATTCAATATTTTTTCCGCCAATTTTTTGTTCTCGATTTTTGCGGTTATTTTTTCCGCAGAATGCTTTGGATCAGCCACGGTATCAAGAAGCACATTTTCGCCTTCCGCATTTTCAAAATCGGAAAAAACAAGATTTTTCTTTTTTCGCATAAAATCTATAGCCGTATTTCTGGCAATTGTAAAAATCCAAGTCTTAAAATTTTCATCAGGTCTATATGTTTTTATACTTTTCCACGCCTTAAAAAATGTCTCTTGAGCTATGTCTTCAGCGTCCTTTGCGCTACCAACAAGCCTATATATAAAGTTATATACGGGTTTCAGGTGGATATTAACTATATTGGAAAAATCATCATTTTTATTCACTCAGAGATTATATCAGCGAAAGCTATTTCGAAAAAGAGTCGTTTTCCATGGCTAAACGCGTTGATTCAATGCAGACTCCGCCTACGCTATAATGCGCAGGATCTAAGCCTATAATCTTAGGATCTTTTGATTCGGCTATTTGTTTAAAATATTCAAAGTCAATCCACTTCATGCTGGAGTAGCTGGCTGTATTTTTAGGAAAAACGTTCCCGCTGGACTCAACATGAACAGCAATATTCGTCATCCTGATAGGTTCAGAAGAAAGGCGCGCATCAGTCCCATTGGCATATCTGGCAGCCCAATTTAAAGCGAGAGTGACCCATGCTTTGTACGAAATTAATTTTTTCTCTAATTCATCAGCAATTCCTAGCTTGCTAGCCATTACCATTTCAACAGCTTGCCTTAAAGGATTGCAACTTGCTTCTTCAAGGCTAATGATTTTATTTGGTTCATAATAAACAACACGTTTCGGATCATCGGGCTTACTTAGATCCTTTTTATCAGCAATTTCCAAAGACTGTAAAAGTTCATCTGCGACACCTTGGCTTACGCGTTTGGTGGGGACGCTTATAACATTTGGATGTGTAAAGTTACTTTCAGGATCCCTCGTAACGATTAATATTTGCTTTCTGGTCCCTCCTAAAATTCTTAATACGCTTAAAGCGAGAACTTGATTAGGGTTTTCATATGTAGCACTTTGGATAGTTCTATGTAGGTATCTTCCGTCCGGTCTATTCACGATAAAGATCGTTTATAAATTAAGAAAACATTATCTGGCACCACGAATCATCGTGTCAATAAATGTTAAGTTGCAGAGTTCCAGTCACATTTTTTAAATGGGGTTGCATGGGCTTTAAGAATGAAGTGTAGAGTATCTTTTGAGCCGGAGTTAAGCCTTT
>LBUS01000006.1 GCA_000992695.1 Candidatus Peregrinibacteria bacterium GW2011_GWF2_38_29
AAAGAAAAATACATTGCGAGCTTGGACAAAGCGATCGGAGAAAAAGACAAATACCTCAAGGACCTTGAAAAAAGCATTAAAGAAAAAGATGAATATATCCTATCTTTAAAAAAAGATCTGGAAGAAAGAAAAGCCTACATAGATAATCTCTGGAAAAATAGATTAAAGAAAAAATTAAAAATTAAATACTATAAATAAATGCTAATGGAAAACAATGAACTGAATATTTGTATAATATTTTCAAAAAATTATCTGGCTTTCGCGCGCAATTTAACAAAAAATTTCTTACATTTTCATCCAAAGTCAAAGGTATTTGCCTTATTGGTGGATGAATTAAAAAACGAATTCGATCCGCAAAAAGAACAGTTTGAACTTGTAAGAATAGAAGAATTAAATGTAAAAAATTTAAAATCTTTTACATTCAAATATAACGTGACAGAGCTAAACACAGCCGTAAAACCATATTTTATCGAATATTTATACAATAAATATCCGGAAATAAATAAAATATGCTATTTCGATCCGGACATTCATTTTTATAAAACCATGACTGAGTTAAGTCAGCTTTTAGACAAACATAATTTCGTCGTGACTCCACATACAACATCCCCTATCCCGGAGGACGGATGCAGTCCATCGGAAGTTGATTTATTGCTTTCGGGAAGCTACAACCTGGGATTCATAGGAACGCGTAGAAACGAAGAAACATTCAAAATGCTCAAATGGTGGCAAGAAAGGTTGTACGACAAAGCTGTAAACCGCATAGAAAAAGGACTTTTCACGGATCAAAAATGGATGATCTTATTGGACAATCTCTTTGATAATGTCTATGTACTGAGAGAACCGGGATATAACGTTGCATACTGGAATCTGCATGAAAGAAGCAATATAACAAAAACCAACGAAGAATATTTCGTTAACGGAAAACCTTTATATTTCTTTCACTTCAGCGGATTTCCAATGAATGAAATGGAATTGGTATCAAAATATCAAACGCGCCACCATTTAAAAAATTTAAAACCGGCAATAAAAGAATTGTTTGAAGATTATAAAAAAGGAACACTGGAAAACGGCTTTGAAGAAACAAGAAAGTGGACTTACGCATATGGTATTTTTGAAAATAACATAAAAATATCAGATATATTTCGCGCTTTATATTGGGACAGAAAAGATTTACAAAAAAAATTCGAAAATCCATACAAAACAAGTGAAAATTCATTCTTAAACTGGTTAATGCAACCGGCGAGAGAAGGCTCAGTGGTAACCAATTTAATGGAATATATTTATAATTCACGCGAAGACGTAAAAAGAACCTATCCCGATATTTGGGGGAAAGACCAAATGAATGTTTTTCATTGGGCATGCGGCTCATTTAGAAACGAATATAAATTTAACGTTTATTTTTCAAAAAATTGCACAATAGAACCATCAAAAAAACGCACAAGAATCAACAAGCATACCATATTGGCAAAAATTTCAGAACTAATAAAAAAATTAACGGGACCAAAAGGACATGCGTGGTTTTATAGACAATTCTTAAAATTTCAAGAACTTAAAAATAAAAAAGCCGAATCTGAAAAAAGTAAAAAATTCCTTAAATCCATTAAAAACCAAAAAAAACCATTTGGAGTAAATATAATTGGTTATATCAATGCCGAATCGGGCGTCGGAGAAGGAGCAAGAGGCATAATAAGAGCAATAGAAACAAGTGAAATACCGTTCAGCTTATACAATATCGACCAAGCATGGACGCGCACTGAAGATAAAACCTACACAAATTTCTCAAATCAATTACCGTACGATATAAATATATTAGTCGCAAATGCAGATCAAATTCCATATATAATTAAAGATATTGGACCGGAAAAATTTGCCAACAAATATACGACAAGTTTTTGGGCTTGGGAATTAACAAAATTCCCGGAAAAGTGGCAAGATCGCTTCAATTATGTAAACGAAATATGGACAATGTCTACCTTTTGTTTAAATGCAATATCAGAAAAATCCCCTGTTCCGGTTGTAAACACCCCAATACCAATCGAATTTGATGTTAATACAAAATACACGCGAGAACACTTTAAAATTCCTGAAAATCAATTTGTATTTTTATTTTGTTTTGACGGATTATCGCTTATAGAAAGAAAAAATCCGTTTGCGGTGGCGAAATCATTTGCAAAAGTTTTCGCGAATAAAACAGACGTCTTATTGATAATAAAATGCCATAATGCACAACCGGACCAACTGAAAGAACTTGAAAACGATCTAAGGGATTGTAATTACAAAATCATCCCCGATTATATGAATAGAGAAGAAATGCTTGGACTGTTCAATTGTATGGATTGTTTTGTATCGCTACATAGAGCGGAGGGTTTTGGATACAGTATCGCAGAAGCTATGTATCTTGGAAAACATATAATAGTAACCGGATGGTCGGGAAATCTTGATTTTACAAATACAACAAACAGTCACCTTGTTAACTACAAAATGATTGAAATAGAACACGACATTGGACCTTATGAAAAAGGGAATCTATGGGCCGAACCGGATATAAATCATGCATCTGAAATCATGCTAAATGTCTATAAAAATCGTGACAAAAATATTACAAAAAAAGGACAAGAACATATAAAAGAAAATTTCAACAGAAAAATTCTGGGAGAAAGATTTAAATCAAGAATATATTTAATAAAAGAAAAGCTGGAAAAAGCAAAAATTAAGTAACGATTCAACATGTCTGTTTTAATTACAGGAGCAAGCGGATTTATAGGCAAAAAACTAATAAAAACGCTAAAGAGCGATCTTAAGCCAAAAAGCTTGGATATTAATTTGGAAATTCCGGAAAAATTCAATTACAATCAAATTAAAAAAAATGATTTCATAATTCATTTGGCCGCAATCTCCTCTCCGGATTTATGTGAAAAAAATTATAAATTGGCTTATAAAATAAATGTAAAAGGAACTTCATATTTTATACAAAAATGTCTTAGAAAAGGCGCAAAAATATTATTCTTTTCATCGGATACAATCTACGGAGAAACAAAAAATACCTGCGCAAATGAACTTTCAAAGCCGCACCCATTAGGCAAATATGCAAAAACAAAACTTGCCATAGAAAAGAAATTTCAAAAAGAAAAAAATTTGAAAATATTCAGATTATCTCTTGTGTTCGCGAAAAACGATAAATTCACAACATATATAAATGACTGTTCCAAAAATAAAAAACCCGCCGAAATCTTTAATACATTTTATAGAAACGTTGTTTATGTCGAAGATGTTTTATGTGCAATAAGAAAATTGATAAAAAAATTCAACAAATTTGATAATCAAATTTTCAATATTTGCGGAGAAAACCTGCTTTCAAGGCAAGATTTGGCTTATTTATACAAGAAGAACATAGATAAAAATTTAAAAATAAAAATAATAAAACCACCAAAAGAATTTTTAAAAATCCGAGCGGAAAAGACTCACATAAAATCTTTATATCTTAAATCTCTCCTTGGAAAGCCTACTATAAGCATTGAAAAAGCAATGAGAATGGAGTTTAATAAAAGCACTAAAAATTAACAACAACTTATGGAGAAGAAGAAGGCTTTAATAACAGGCATAACGGGAATGGTTGGATCCCATTTGGCTGATTTTTTGCTTGAAAATACGGATTGGGAAATATACGGCATGTGTAGATGGAGAAGCCCAATGGACAACATTGAGCACTTAACGGACAGAGTTAATAGAAAAGATCGTATATCGTTGTTATACGGCGATTTAAACGACTTTGGATCGCTTTTACACGTTTTAAAAGAATCCAAACCGGATTATGTATTTCATCTAGCCGCACAAAGCTATCCAAAAACAAGCTTTGAATCACCAATTGAAACGCTTAATACAAACATACTGGGTACGGCAAAATTACTTGAAGCTATACGCAAATTAGATATGTCACCGGTAATTCATGTATGCGCATCGTCGGAAGTTTTCGGAAGAGTGCCAAAAGAAAAATTACCAATTCATGAAGATGTAAATTTTCACCCGGCATCTCCTTACGCAATCTCAAAAACCGGAACGGATTTGATAGGAAGGTTTTACGCCGAAGCATACCAAATGAAAATAATGACAACGCGCATGTTCACACACACAGGTCCAAGACGAGGAGATGTTTTCGCGGAATCGACCTTTGCAAAACAAATAGCTATGATAGAAAACAACCTATTACCACCGATCGTTAAAGTCGGAAATATAAAATCGCTTCGCACATGGGCGGATGTCAGAGATGCTGTAAGAGCTTATTACATGCTCGTAACAACAAATCCAATACCGGGTGAATATTATAATATTGGCGGAACATACACATGTACAGTTGAAGATATGCTTAAATTTTTGCTTAGCATTTCAACTCGAAAAGATATAAAAATTGAAACTGACCCTGAAAGATTAAGGCCTCTTGACGCCGATCTTCAAGTGCCGGACACGTCAAAATTTCAAAAACATACAGGATGGAAACCTGAAATATCGTTTGAAAAAACGATGACGGACTTATTAAATTACTGGCGAGATAAAATTAAAAAAGGTCACACTTTTTGGAACAGATAAATTCAACAGCCTCCATAAGGGTTTTTATACAAAAATCAGCTTCAACAAGCGCTTTTTTGTTACAACTATCTTGTCCGGTTAAAACAAGAATAGTCTTACAACCGGCTTTTTTACCGGCCAAAATATCCGACAACTTATCCCCTATTAACCAACATTTTTTTAAATCAAGATTAAAATCCTTTTCTGCTTTTTTAAACATACCAATATTAGGCTTTCTGCATTTACACGCTTTTTTATATTTTTTAATAACTCCCTTCGGGTGATGTGGGCAAAAATAAACATTATCAATCTTAATATTATGGCTTTCAAACTGCTTAATCATCCACTCCATTAAAATGTTATAATCTTTTTCAGTGTACAAACCCTTGGCTACACCTGCCTGATTTGTAATTATTATTTTCTTAAAATCGGGAGAAAGTTTTTTTAAAGCCAAAAAAACATCATTATAAAATTCAATATCTTCAATCTTATAAACATGATTCTTATCTTTATTAATGACCCCGTCACGATCTAAAAAAACAGCTCTATTTTTTGTAAAAAGCTTTTTCAACAAGCTCACAGATAATGTGTATTATTAAAATATGAGACTCCTGTATGCGCGGCGTTTCTTTGGAAGGAACATTGAGCAATAAATCACAATATCCTTTCATTTTGCCACCGGTTTCACCCGTTAACCCAATTAAATACATAGCTTGCTTTTTAGCGCATTTTAAAGCCTCCAAAACAGCCTCTGAGTTTCCGGAAGTACTTATTGCGAATAAAATATCACCGGAATCTCCAAGGGCTTCAATTTGTCTTGAAAAAACGGTTTTAAAACTATAATCATTCGAAATTGCGGTAATAATGGAAGAATTCACAGTTAAGGCTATCGCAGGTAAAGCTTTTCTTTCAAGCTTATATTTACTCACAAGTTCTGCTGCAAAATGCTGACTATCGGACGCGCTGCCGCCGCAACCGCATATTAATATTTTTTTACCTTTTTTAAGCGAAAAAATAATTTTATTTGCCGATTGCTCTATTTTCTCGATAAGCGTTTCTGGAAACGATTCTTTCACTCGAACGCTCTCTCGAATACAAGATTGTATTATTTTTTTCATAATTTGAAGAATGCCAAGCTGTTAAACCTTCATGATCAAATACAAAAGAAACCTCTTTAAGCCCTAACTCAAGAGCTTTTTTAAGAACATATAATTTCTTGCCTGGAAAACAATAAAAAATTAGATGACCGCCACCGCCGGCTCCGGTAACTTTACCACCTATCCCGCCAACTTTTTTTAATTCACTATAAATATAATCGATCTGTTGATTTGTAATTTGACCACTGAATTTCTTTTTAGCTTGCCATCCGGCATCCAAGATTTCCCCTATCGAATCGATATCACCGCGAAGTAAAGCGTATTTGGCAATAGTTGCCAACTCTTTTGTCTCATGAAGAGCATCAAGCGAGCCCTTGTTAACACTTATGTTTTTAATTTGCTCATCAATAATATCACCCGAATCCTGACGTTGACCGATGTTAAGCAAAAGAAGATTGGATTCAAGCTCTAATATATAATCTCGTTTCAAATTAAATGAATTTACTTTAACAAAATCATTACCTTTAAATTCTATATGATTTATACCGCCAAAAACGGAAATATATTGATCTTGCCTGCCCCCTGGATTTTTAACCTTCTCTCTTTCAAGGTGATAAGCAAGCTCGGCAGCATCATAATTATCAATCCTATATTCTTTCGCTAATTTATTAAAAATACCAATAACGCTTGCAAACATTGAAGCGGAACTGCCAAGCCCGGATCTCGGTGGAATCTCACAGCTTGTATAAATTTCAAAACCTTTGCCGTGCTCTTCAAAAAAATGCGGATGATTTTCTTTAAAATATAAAATTACCGACTTTACAAGGTCCAATTGACCGTCAAGCTTTATCTCGGAAATATCATTAAATTCAAGCCTTAAACCCATGTCCAACGAATCAAGAATTATTTTATTATCATCTCGCGCAATAAACGTTGAATAAGCATATCTATTTATGGCCGCGCTGACCACGGCACCGCCATAATTTTCAGTATATGGGCTAATATCTGTTCCACCACCCGCGAAACTAATTCTCACCGGAGCTCTTGAGCGTATTACCAATGACATTTTTAACCTTATAAAATTCTCTAGCGAACTGATTATAGGTTTTTACAGTACCAATATCAATAAAATAACCTTTTTGAATTTTGTAAGCAAAAAGTCCGTTTTTAATTTTCGAAAAAACATCATATTCAAGTGACGATTTACCTTTCGGAAAAAACTCAAATATACGCTTATCCATAAGATAAATGCCATTGTTTACATAACCAATTTTGGTATCACCGAAAGACCTAAAATCAATAATACGCCATTTTTTATCAAACTTTACAAAGCCGGAATTCTGTTTCCGCATACAATTTGAAACCCCTATAACACACAAAGCATCGCGCTTTTTATAGAATTGTCGCAAATCATTCAAGTTCACCTCGCGAAAAGTATCTCCATTAACAACAAAAAAAACATTTTTAAGAATTTTTCTAGCTTTAAATAAAGCCCCACCGGTCCCCAAAGGCACATTCTCTTGCGAATAATTAATCTTCACCCCAAACTTCTTCCCATTGCCAAAATATTTAATTATCTTTTCCTTCAAATACCCGACGGATAAAACGAATTCATTAATACCCTGCCCCTTGTAATACTCGATCAAATACTGCAAAAAAGGCTTATTATCAAAAACAAGCATAGGTTTTGGAATATCTTCCGTTAAAGGACGAAGCCTGGTTCCAAGTCCACCGCAAAGAATAAGCATTTGCATAAAATCATTGTAAAGGTCTTTTTATATATTTCAAATAAATACTTGATACAATAACGACAAAAAGATAAAATCCAATCATGGTTTTCAGCTCAACTGTATTTTTATTTCTTTTTCTGCCGGCGGCTCTTTTCACATATTACGCTGTAAATTTTCTTGCTCCATCGTTAAAAAATCTTACTTTAGTGCTTTTTAGCATACTTTTCTACGCATGGGGCGCTCCAAATTTCCTTATGATTTTTCTTATCAATATAACCATTGATTATTTTTTAACCATATTGATGGATAAAGCCAAAGGGCGAAACGCTAAAAAAATATATCTAATTGCTTCCATAATAATAAATCTTGGAATTCTTATTTATTTTAAATATACAAATTATTTTGAAGCCGAATTCAACTGGATTTTATCTATAATGGGCATGAAAACCATCGTATGGACAAAAATCATACTTCCAATAGGAATCTCATTCTTTATATTTCACAAAATAAGCTACGTAGTGGATATATACAGGGAAAGAGAGAAACCATTTTATAATATTATCGACTACACTCTTTATTTAATGTTTTTTGCTCAACTAATCGCAGGACCAATAGTAAGATTCCATGAAATCGCACATCAAATAAAAGAAAGGCTACACACTTCGGATTTATTCTTAGAAGGAATTTGGAGATTTTCCATCGGCCTAGGTAAAAAAGTCATTATTGCAAACACAATCGGAGCCATGGTTGATGCGATATTCAGCTTCTCTTCTTCCAATATGAGTATGCCAATTGCATGGATTGGAATGCTTATGTATGCGCTTCAAATATATTTTGATTTTTCCGGATATTCGGACATGGCAATCGGCATAGGAAAAATGTTTGGCTTCAATCTCCCGGAAAACTTTAATAGACCATATGTATCAAAAAGCATCACGGAATTCTGGAGAAGATGGCACATGTCTTTATCACGCTTCTTCAAAGATTATTTATATATACCGCTCGGCGGAAACAGATGTTCAAAAATAAGAAATTATCTAAACTTAATAATTGTTTTTACACTCACGGGGTTTTGGCACGGAGCAAACACTACGTTTTTAATTTGGGGCATTTATTACGGGATATTAATCGTTATTGAAAAAGCATGGTTATTAAAAAAACTTGAAAATTTTCATCCAATAATATCAAATTTAATAACCTTTTTCTTTGTTTTAATAGGATGGGCAATATTTAGATCGGAAAACATGGAACAAGCGATAAGCTTCATAGGAAATGCATTCAGCTTTAACTCAAAATCATTATCCCTCCTATATTATGCGGGAATGAATAATAAAATTATTTTTATAACCATAGTTGCGATTTTATTAAGCTTTATAAATTTCAAATTCATTTATAAAATTTCGGAAAAATTCAAATTTGCATATGTGACAAAGGGAAGTATGGCAATTATTATATTGGTTTATTCGTATATAACGCTTTCTTCAGGAAGCTTTAATCCGTTTATTTATTTTAGATTTTAATGAATAACAAGGCTAAACAATTAACAAAGTACGTAATCATTGGAATATTTTTGATATTAACGCTCATGCCATTTATACAAATGCATTTTGGCATGTTCAAAGCTGGTTTCCTGGAAGAAAAAAGACTAAAAACTCAAATCCCAAAATTCAACATAGAAAACTTAAAAAATGGCTTGTTTATGGAGCAATTTCAAAAATATTTTAATGATAATTTTGGATTCCGAGAAACACTAATAAAAATAAACAACATAGTAGACTACAACATTTTTAACAGCACTAATAACGATAAGGTTGTTATAGGAAAAAACGATTATTTATTTTACACGGACTATCTTGAAGGCTATGACAAAAGATCTTTACTCACAGACAAAGAAATATCTGAAATTGTAAAAAATATATACACATTCCAAGCGGAACTGAATAAAAAAGGTATAAAATTTCTTTTTGTAATTACTCCGAATAAAAGCACGATTTATCCGGAACTTATGCCGTTTACGTGTGAAAAATGCGATCATAATCACACTGAATTTTTAAAAGAATTAAACAAACAAAACGTAAATCATGTTGACCTGATTCAGTCTTTATCAAGTTATAAAAATAAATATTCGATTTACTACAAAAGAGATAGCCACTGGAACTACATCGGAGCATTCATAACGGCAAAAACAATAATAAATTATTTATCGGATATAAACATAGAAAATGACGTAATATATAAAAATGTAGAAAATCAGAATGGGGACTTGGACAATTTACTTGGAATCCCGACTCAAAAAGAAACGAATACAATCCCTGAGATAAAAAACCATAATCACGAAAAATTACCGCCAATCATGCTCTATGGAGACAGTTTTGCGGAAAATCTTGATTATTATATAAATGAATACTCAACAAACTTTACAAGCATACGCATATCCATACCAAAGAACTCTTTAGAAAATTACAATATAAAAAATACAAAAATAGTAATTTTCGAAATAGCCGAAAGGTCTTTAGCCAGATTGAAAGAATATCAATTCGGTAATTTCGAAAATCAAACAAGAATACCATTTGAATCTTATCAATATACAGACCTGGACATGTCAAATACAAAAGCTATAAGTTATGACATAAAAACAAATGGCAGAAAAAACAGCGCAATATCTCCAACCGGAGAAAACCCTTCAATGTCTTGGGACATTCCAAAGCCGGAATACGCTGATTATTTGCAAATAGATTTTCTATTACCGCCAACGGAATCAAACGCCGAAATCGAAGCAACGTCAGAAAACAATAAAACAATCGTGAAAACAATAAAATTCAAACCGGAAATGACACGATATATAATAAATATAAAATCGCCAAATAAATTAAAGGTCATTACGATAAAAACCGATGGAAAAACCGGATATATAACAAGATCCATAAAACTAATGCATAAAATATAATATATGAAACTCTTAATCACAGGCGGCGCCGGATTCATGGGCTCAAATTTCGTCCATTACATCCTAAAAAAATACCCGGATTATCAAATCGTTAATCTGGATAAGCTCACTTATGCCGGAAACCTGGATAACCTGCGCGATATTGAAAAAAATCCAAATTATACATTTATAAAAGGCGATATAACTGACGAAGCGCTTGTCGATAAGCTTTTCCAAGATCACAAGTTCGATACGGTTATAAATTATGCCGCAGAAACACACGTGGATCGCTCAATAACGGGCCCGCGCGACTTTGTCATAACCGACGTTGTCGGCACTTGCACGCTGCTTGAAGCCACAAAAAAGCATAACGTAAAAAAATACGTTCAAATCAGCACCGATGAAGTATACGGAAGCATAAATAACGGCTCTTTTAACGAGATTTCTCCGTTTATGCCAAATAGTCCTTATAGCGCCTCGAAAGCGGGCGCAGACCACCTTTGCAGGGCTTATTTTGTAACCTACAACCTACCTGTAATCGTCACGCACTCGTGTAACGTCTTTGGTCCGTATCAATATCCAGAAAAGGTCATTCCCCTTTTCATCACAAATCTCATGCGCGGACTCAAGGTTCCGCTTTATGGTGATGGAAAAAATGTTCGCGAATGGATTTATGTTGAAGACCACTGTATTGCAATCGATGAAATTTTACATAAGGGTAGAATCGGCGAAGTTTACAATATTGGCACCGGAAACGAAATTCAAAACATAGATCTTACAAAAATGGTTTTTGAAAAAATGGGCGCAAATGAAGATCAAATTGAATATGTAAAAGACCGTCTTGGCCATGACAGACGCTATTCCGTAGATTTTTCAAAACTAAAAAATGAACTTGGCTGGACTCCAAAATTTTCCTTTTCAGAAGCGCTTTCAGAAACGATTAATTGGTATAAAAAAAACGAATCGTGGTGGAAAAAATTAATTTAGGATTTGTAATAGTCACATACAACAGCGCGGATTGCATTGGTCGTCTTCTTCAAAGTTTACCGACCATAAAAAACGTTATAGTTATAGACAATAATTCAACGGATAAAACATGTGAAATTGTTAAAAGCTTTGGCTGTGAATTAATTGCAAACAAGCACAACCAAGGATACGGAGCAGGCGTTAATCAAGGCATAAAGCTCTTATACGATAAATGTGATTATTTCTTCGTTTTAAACCCGGATATTATTATAAAATCGTTGAAACTCGACATAATTGATTTGCAAAAATACGGCATAATCCAACCACTTGTACTTTTGCCAAACAGAAACGTAAACGTGGAAGAACTAAAAATGAATGTTCTTGGCTTTGTATACCCATTAAACTACAACTGCACTCCTAAAATAAAATCAAAAAAAGAAACTACATTTTTCAGCGGCTCAGCCTTCGTTTTGAATAAAAAAACGCTCAAAAAAGTCGGATATTTTGATGAATCTTTATTTTTATATTATGAAGACGTCGATTATGCAATCAGATGCAATAGTGCAAATGAAAAAATCCTATTTAATCCAAATATAATTGTCGAACACGACTATAAAAATTCGATTGGCAACAAAAATAAAAAAAAATGGATCTTGAAAAATCGCAAAATTATCGCAAACAGATATTTTAAAAATATTTGGCGTAAATTACTTTTTATCAAAAAACAAAAACAAGACTTACACACTTTAACGGAAAATGAAAAAAACGTATTTACCGCTTATATAAAACCGGAGCTCCTTCTTGGATTCCACACAAAACAATTTTTTAAAATCACACGCCTACTAATAAACGTAATCGCAATCCCCTATTCGTTTATTATAAAACTTTTTATTTAAATCTTAACTCTTCCTTGAAGCGCGGACCCGCGACCTTTCAAAATTATTTCAACAAAATATCTAAAATATTTTTTAAGAAAAAACTTCTGTTTTCGCAAGATGTACCAACTTGAAACATGTTTATGCTTCATTCGGGCTCGTCTTTCTTTCAAAATAGCCTTCAAATTTCGCAAAAATACAAATCTGGAATGAAGAAAAAGCCTAACGATTTCAAATTTTAAAAATATTAAATTCGTTAAAATGACAGAGATATCGCGAAATATAAAAAATGGCATATTCAAAAGCAAAACCAAAGCCGGAGTGTTATAAAAATATGCTTTAAGAAGATTGCCCTGAGATCTTAAAGCATACGCATAATTTCTGACTTTTTTAATCGAAGCATTAACCTTGTGATAAATAATCGATTTTGGCTCATAAACACATTTCCAACCATACAAGATACATCGCATAGACAAATCCGCATCCTCGTAATTTAAAAAAAACGATTCGTCGAAAAGCCCGCATTGCTTAAGTGTCTCAACTCGATAAAGACTATCAGCACCGCACGCTCCCAGAATTTCACATCTTCCATTTAATTCTTCGCGCTTAAATCCCCTTCCTCTCGGCACAAAATCACCACAATTCAAAAAATCGTGCCCCGCGTTTTCAATCAAATGGCGATTAGCATATTGTAAAGATAATCCCGCAACAACGCCTATCTTTAGATCTTTCTCAGCGGCTTCAACGGCTTTATTTAAAAAATCCGGCTCAACGATCGTGTCGTTATTCAAAAAATAAATATAATCACTCTTATTTTCTTTCAAAACATACCTGACAACAAAATTATTTCCACCCGCAAAACCCAAATTTTCTTTGCTAATAAAAGTGCGCAATTTTTCCATTTTAAACTCAAAAATTGCCTTAGACTGGCTTTCTTCCGAACCATTATCTATAAGCAGAATTTCAAAATTCGGATATACACATTTTTTCAAAGAGCCAAGACACTCAATTGTATCTTGCAGTCCATTATAATTAATCATTACTATGGAAACTTTCGGAAAATTCATAATAAAATTTACTTATCTTTTTTTAAAACCCTATCAATATCATAGCTATCTAAAGCCGCCTTTCGCGTTAAGTCCGTAATTTTTTTATCTATATGCTCAACAACAACAAATGTACGAAAAAATGCATAGGTTAAAATTATCAACCATATTGCGAAAAATCCACTGGTACCGCTTTTAACGCCAAAAACTTGCGCAATGTAGTCTATAATAAAAGGGAAAAATGCAAGTCCGCCAATAACTCCCCACGTTACAACCCAAACAATAAGTTCTTTCAAAGTTCTTTCATGCCTTCTATATCTTGAAATCATTTTAAGAATCATTACTAAACAAAAAATCGTAGTAATAAGTTGATATAAAGCAAACCCATGAAAAGTAAAAACATTCATATTTATCTCATTAATGATCTAACAATTAATTTAAACCCTGTTTCAAGCCCATGGGCAAAGTTTTGACCCTTTAACTTCGTATAATCGGTGTAAGAAACCTTAACCGGCACTTCAATAAAACTTAAATGGGTTTCTTTAATTTCACGAAAAATCTCGGAACAATATTCAAACCGATTTGCGGTAATCCGAATTTTTTTAGCCGCTTCTCGACTAAAAACCTTTATGCCGGATTGACTATCGGTTGAATAAATTCCTGATATCAAATAAGTAAGAAGATTTCCAATTTTATTAAACATTTTACGGCTAAATGGAATTTTCTGCTTATTTAAAAAGCGTGAACCTATCACAACATCATATTTTCGCTTTAAAATCGGTTCGATTAAACGCTCTATATCGTTCGCAAAATGCTGGCAATCCGCATCAAAAGTCACAATCGCGTCTGCGCCGTTTTTTAATGCAAAATCAATGCCGGTTTGCGTTGCCGCACCAACACCACAATTAATAACGTGCTTTACGGCACTTGCACCGGCCCTTTCCGCCTCTTCAAAGGTTTTATCCGAACTACCATCGTCCACAACCACAATATGGTCATACCCGTGCGTTTTTAAATCATGCACAGCGCGACTAACTGTTTTTGCCTCATTGTAAGCCGGAATGACTATAAAAGTTTTCACGGCGTTAGTTTATACCTTCAAAAACCAATCTGCAATATTTGTGCTAAAATACTCTCGAATTAACAACCCTCACAATGAAAAAACTTTTGATCTTAATACCGTTTGCAATAACATTTGTTTTTGCAATATTATATCGTGGCGGAATCTCATTGCACAGCCATTTTTTATGGGCCGGACTATTATTTATACCGGCGTTAACGCTTTTATTTACGCACAATAAAATTAAGCAACAAGACAAAAAAAGCCTATTCGCAAACATTTTTCTTATACTTTTTGTTGCAACATTTCTCTTATCAATTGCACTCGCACCAATAAACAGCTTTGGAATATATGATTTTTTGACATATATAAGCGGAGCAGTAACGTTTTTAATAATCAGCCAACTTTCATTAAGTCAAAAAACACTTGATAAAGGGTTTACATTTTTAGTCGCATCAGCATCAGGATTAAGCCTTGCAGGACTCATCTTTTATATTTACCTATCACCAACTCGCCTATTCTCAACATTTGTTGATTTCAATATGCTCGCCGTATCTTTTCCAAACGCATTCGCACTATTTTTACTTCTAATTATTCCAATAACAATTTATAAACTTTTGAATGCGGAAGGTGCAAAATTGAAACTTTATACAATCGCAACGATGCTTCAACTTTCAGCCTTCATTCTAACGTTCTCAAGGACATCATGGCTAATGCTTATCATTGCAGGAATTATTGCAATCATCATTCTTATCAAAAAATTAAAAACATCAAAAAACTTTTTAATCTTAAGCGGAAAACGCATAGCATTCACATTATTGATAGCATTGCTTTTGGCTTATGGATGCTCGCTTTTCAGATCTATAAATCACGAAACGCAAAACCCATACAGCAAAATAACATTCCAAGCCGACGAAGGAAAAACTTCATACACAGACCGATTAAACCTGTTTGGAGCTTCAATGAAAATCTTTTCGGAAAATCCATGGATAGGATATGGACCTTCAGCTTTTGATCAAATTGCAAAAAATCATCAACACAACTTGTATTTAAAAATCGCTAACGATAGCGGAGTTTTTGCGCTCGCATTTTTCATCGCATTCTTAATCTTCATCGCTCTATCAATTAAAAAACTAACACCGGAAATAATAGTCTTAGGAACGTCTATTCTACTTGCACTCGGTCAAAGCGAGATGGATTTTAATTTAAATTTCGTATCAAACTCATTATTATTTTGGGGATTTTTAGGAATAATCGCATCCCTATCTCAACAAAACAAAATTTCCAAAAAGCTTACGCCTGGATATAAAAACCCGTATATCATTTTAGCCGCATTGTTTAGCCTTATTTTACTATTCGTATCCGCGCATGAAGGATTCTATAAATTAAGATACAAAGAAGGCCAAAGTTTATATAAAAATGGTAAATACGAAGACGCGTTAATAAAATTCGAGTCCGCCGAACCGCTATTCTTCAAGCAAGATTTAAATTATTTAATTGGCAAAACATACATTCGAATGTCCAAGAAAGCTCCACCTTATTCAAACTTAGGAATAAGATTTTTATCAAAGCTTCCACAAAATGAAAAATCAATTGCCGTAAAAACGGTAATATACGAATTATGCCTTATTAATGAAAAAAAAGAATGTCTAACATGGGCAGTTCCGGAGCTTAAAAAAATATATGAATACACAAAATCAAACTTAAATTTAAATAAAAATGTTCGCATTTATTATGACTATTTAACGGCTTTATATAAATCCAGATTAGACTACGAAATCAAAAATCTTTTACCGGAAATCCATGCATTTTTAGATCAATATCAAGTTGCAATAGAACATAATGAACAGCTCGCAATAACTAGCGAAAACCCGGGATATGCTCTAAAAATACACGATCTTATTATTGATTTCGCAAAAAAATTCAAAGAAAGCGAATCTGAAATAAACAAATTAACACTTACAAAGGCAAGATTAAACCGCGCAATAAATAATGAAACAAGAAAATACAAAACCCTCTACGGCCAAGACCCGGAAGTTGAATAAAAAACCTGCAAGCAAACCGCTCCTCTTAATCGGCACAAGCAATCCTGGAAAATTCAACGAAATAAAAGAAGTTTTACACGGATTACCATTGAAATTCATAATGCCGCAAGATCTGGGAATAAAAGATTCTCCGCATGAATCAGGCAAAACATACAAAGCAAACGCAAAAATAAAAGCAAAATTTTATTTTGAAAAATCAGGCGGAATAAATACGCTCGCAGAGGACTCCGGAATTGAAATTCATGCACTCCCAAACGCGCTCGGCCACAAAACGCGCAGATGGGGCAAAGGAGAAAAAGCATCAGACGCAGAATGGCTAACGCATTTTCTAAAACAAATGAGTCGTGTATCGGAATCAAAAAGAACTGCTGAATTCAAATGCACAGCCGTTTTAATTTGGAATAAAAAAACTCACATTTTCGAAGGATCCTGCAAAGGAAAAATAACACACGGGCCTGAGGCACCAATTTTAAAAGGGCTCCCCCTCTCTTCGTGCTTTAGGCCTGATGGTCAAAAGAAAGTTTATGCAGCGCTTTCCGCGCACGCCAAAAACAAAATCAGCCATAGAGGACAAGCGACATCTAAGGCAAAAACTAAACTAAAAAAACTATTATTATTTTAACGTTTGAACTTTATCGTTCATTTAGATTTTGAGCTTTGGATTTTGTAATTATTTTTCTATCTTCCTCCACTCTCTCGTCTCCCATCTAAGTCCACTTAATTCTCTATATGTGAACACTTCTGTGCCATCGTTCTTAATATTCACAGCCAAATTCACAAGCTGATTAATTTTATTAACTTCCGCGCTATCAACTTTTCTTGGTGGCAAAACTTTTTCAAGAACAGCTTTTCTAAAAGCATTCTTATATTCTTCACTGAAATCCGCAATATATGTAACTCTCGAATAAACATTTGTACCAAAATAAATCGCAATACCAACTGCAATAACAACTATGACCGCAAAAACCGAAATCACCGCGCCTTGAACCCTTCTCCACAAGTCACCAAAACTAAACGGCTCTTCATCGGAGAATTGCTCTTGCTGAACTTGTTCCGGAACAGCCTCAAATCGCGACTCCATATCCATATCTTGCGTAATTTGAGCCATTGGTTGAAAGCCTGAATCTGGTTGAAATTCCGGCTCCGGTTGAAATTGCTGCTCTGGTTGAAAAGAAGCTTCAGGATTAAATTGAACCGATTCCTCCGGCTGAAATCGCTCTTCAGCTTGAAAAGCAACCTCCGGTTGAATTAATTGCTCAGATTGAAGTTCAGGCTCCAGTTGAACGGATTGCTCTGCTTGAAATTCAGACTCTGCTTGAAAAGAAGCCTCAGGATTAAACTGAGCAGGCTCTTCCGGCTGAAATTGCTGCTCAGGACGAAATTCGACTTGCGCTTCTTCCGCAGGCTTTCTATCAAACATGTTTTGATTATTTTTTTCTTGCGAAAGCTTCATAACGTTTTCCTTAATTTGGTCTTTTAAACCGGCATTTTCGGTAATATTTATCGCAAGCTTAATGCTATCAAAAAAATTATTCACATTCCCAAAATAATTTATATGTTTTCCGGCTCCGGACGAAGCGGTAACAAGTAGCTCACGAACCTTTTGAAGCACATCATATATTTTTCTTGGAGCTTCTTTTGGGTGCATTTGAATCGTTTTAACGATTTCCGAATCAGTCATTTCTTCAAAAAACTTTAACCATAAAACTTCACGCTCAAGCACGTCCAGGTGCGAAACAAGCTCAAACATAGCCTGTGGAATCATTGCGCTTTCACCACCGGCATCAACTTTAAAAGTATTCTGCAAAAAAACCGGTCTTTTGGTCCCACCGGAAACGCTTCCAGGCACAACAATTGGCTCATTTTTAACCAATTTCCAAGAATAGCTATACATAAAAGGCAAAAACGGATAAACCGCCATAGGCTCAATATCAGCCTTCTCATAAACATACAAAAACAACTTTTCCATCATCTCGCGCACCTTCACGTCATCATATATTCTAAGCGTAAAATAACGATACGCGTCCAAGAAATAACGATCATATAATTCATTAAAATCAGCCATATTTTTTATAAATTTGTAAAAAGGAGTTTATTGTAAATCTTATGATGCAATATGTCAAGACCGAAATCTTACCTTAACCTCTTAAAAAAATTATAATGAAAAAGATTTAAAACTTTTAACCAAAAACAAAATGGAAAATCATCCACTAATTCGAAAAATATACCTTTACGGATTTGCTCTTTTAGGGCTTGTTCTTCTCGTTATCGGCAGCGTTGGCTTTGTAAATATGGGACTTAAAGCATTCGTATTTACACAAGCGGATGAATATCAAAGACAAACAAGTAAACAGTTTCCGTATCCGGCTTGCGGAATTGAAAAATACGCAACCGCCACGACAAGCAAAACAACGCTCGTTTTAACAGAAGAAGAAAAGGCCACGTTCACAAATTTCCTGGTCGATTACAAAAACTGGAAAGATTCTCCACAGATTGATTATGTCACATCACAGCGCCACCAAGATGCGGCAATGAATCTTGCATTGATTTTGATTGGTTTACCGCTTTATCTTTACCACTGGATTGTTATAAAACGTGAAAATAAATAATCACAATGCAAGAAACACGCGTTTGCAAAAATTGCGCTCAAAATTTCGAAATCACAGATGAAGATTTTGCATTTTATCGCAAAATTTCACCGATAATTAACGGCAAAACATATGCTATGCCTGCGCCAACTCATTGTCCGGACTGCAGACAAATCCGCAGGCTTTGCAGAAGAAATGAAAGAATTTTATATTCGCGAAACTGCGATTCCTGCAAGAAAAAAATAATTTCGATCTATCCGGAAAATACTGAATTTCCCGTTTATTGTGGGCATTGCTGGTGGAACGATTCATTTGATTCGCGAAAACATGGCATGGATTTCGACTTCAATAGACCATTCTTTGAACAATTTAAAATTCTTGAAAAAACCGTTCCACGGATGACTTTATATTCTCAGGAGCAAAATAATACAAATTCCGAATATACAAATCATTCCGATTGGAATAAAAACTGTTATATGTGCATGAATTCCGCACACTGCGAAGATTGCTACTACTGCACAAACTTCAATATTTATAACAAAAACTGCGTTGATTGCCTCGCAATGCAACACGACGAGCTTTGTTATAACTGCGTCAGCACAAAAGGATGCTACGCCTCAATTGGACTTTTGGACTGTGAAAACTGCGTTGAATCAGCTTTTTTATACAACTGCATCGGCTGTGAAAACTGCTTCATGTCATACAATTTGCGTCACAAAAAATACTACATTCGCAATAAACAAGCCACGAAAGAGGAATATGAAAAAATCCGCACAGAATTATCCGATGCAAAAAACATGGAAAACGCACGCAAAGAATTTATTGAATTTATCAAAACGGCAGAACGAAAATATTGCACAATTCTTAATTGCGAAATTTCAACAGGAGATCATTTAATCAGCTGTAAAAACACAAAAAACAGCTTCTACGGCTTCAAATGTAAAGACATAAAATTTGCATATGACTTCGGAGAAATGAAAGATTGCTATGACATATATGAACCATGGCAAGGCGAACTTCAATACGAATCGTATGGCGTAAACGAATCATATGGTATGAGATTTGTTAGCGTTGCGTGGAGAAATAACGATTTAACCTATTGCGATAGTTGCTTTAACGCTCAATACCTTTTTGGATGCGAAGGAATCCACAACCAAAAATATTGCATTTTAAATAAACAATATACGAAAGAAGAATATGAAGAATTAACCGGAAAAATTATCGAACACATGTTAAAAACCAATGAATATGGAGAGTTTTTTCCAATTAATTTAACGCCATTTCCATACAACGAAAGCGTAGCACAAGAATACTATCCTTTAACGCGAGAGCAAGCCGTTTCAAAAGGGTTCAAATGGCGTGAAAAAGATGCACGCGAATATCAAAAACAAACATGCGTTTTACCAACAGACATCAAGTCCACCCTATCAACAATAACGAACGAACTTCTAGCCTGTGAAAAATGTGGAAAAAATTACAAAATCGTTCCACAAGAACTGAAATATTATAAAAAAATGAATTTACCGATCCCACGAAAATGCTTTGATTGCCGCCACATGGAAAGAATGTCACTCAGAAATCCTCGCCAGCTTTGGGCTCGCAAATGCGATAAATGCAGTACGAGCTTGGAATCCTCCTACTCACCAAATCGTCCGGAAAAAATCTACTGTGAAAAATGTTTCGTGGATTTTATTGAATAAAAACAAACATGGAAAAAACTGAAAAAATAAATTACCTTGATGGAATTCGCGCAATTTCGGCGATAATTGTTGTATTTCATCATTACATTCTCGCCTTTTTCCCGGCTCTTTATACGGGAAACGTCGCAGAATCGCATATCAATACGGCTTCCGAAGCATATCTTGCAGGATCCCCTCTTGGAATTTTTTATGCCGGCAATTTTGCGGTTTGTTTATTTTATATTCTCAGCGGCTTTGTTTTAAGCTACAAGTTTTTAAAATTTAAAAACTATGAGATTATTGTTTCAAGCGCAATTCGAAGATATTTCCGACTAGTCGTACCAATTTTACTTTCGGTTTTTGTCGCATATATATTGATGAAACTCGGATTCTTTTTCAACAAAGAAGCATCGGATTTTTCAAAATCTTCCTGGTGGTTTGCAGGTCAATGGGGTTTTGAAACATCATTTTGGCACATGCTTAAAAGTGGCTTATTTAAAGTCTTTTTCGCATATGATGCATCGTACAATACAGCACTCTGGATGATGTCATACATTTTTTATGGATCTTTTATAACGCTCGGCGTAATAGCACTTTTTGGCAAACTAAAACTGCGCTACATCGCATATGCATTAACTTATTTAATCCTAATTAACACTTATTATTCAGCGTTTATTCTTGGAATAATTTTAGCCGACATATTCGCAAATTCACCAAATTTTTTCAAAAAATTCAATCACTTTTACATAACAATCCCATTTATTTTAATCGGAATATTTTTCGGCGCATATCCGTTTGGCGTTTATACAAACGGAACAATATATGAAATTTTTAATCTTAAATTTTTGCCTAGCCCGGGCCAATTTTGGCACATTATCGGTGCGCTTCTAATAATTTTTGCCGCCTTCGCATCAACAGGTTTTCAAAAATTCCTTTCAAATAAATTCCTTATTTTCACCGGCACAATTTCATTTTCAATTTATCTTATTCACGCGCTCATTCTCGGATCATTTTCAGGTTGGATGTTCCTAAAATTAATACCGCACTTTTCATACATCACAAGCTTTTCAATTTCTTTCACAATTTCAATCCCAATCATTTTTATCCTTGCCTTCTATTCAACGAAATACATTGATTCAAACGGATTAAAATTCTCGCAATATATATACGAAAAACTCGCAAAACCGACTCTCCTAAAGTTCAAGATTATCCGTACAAAAGAATCCCAATAAAGACGAAGGTATTTATCAAAATCCACAAAACATAAGTAACTATAATCGGCTTTTCTTTATGTGTAATTCCGTATGCCAACCAAAAAATATTAAACAAAATATAACTTCCCCAAGAAATCGGAGCAAGCCCGCTTGCATTATGTTCAAACCAAACCTTAAACGCCTGCGGAAGCGTCATAACCGGACCCAAGATCCCAACAACATAAATCGCCTCATCCAAAAACCTCTTCCACTTATCAGGATTTGGCAATTGTTCGCCCATTTTGCAAACTCGTTTTCGAAGATGATAATGATGCAAAGCTCCATTCATAAATATTTTTGTCTTTATTTTACAATATTATACCATAAAAATGGCTTTAAATCAACTTACTAGGCTCAACGCGTACGCGAACTACGACTTCGGCTCCCTCCAATTAAGAACAAGCTTTATCGTATTTGGAGCTTCACCTTCAACGATCACAAAAGGACAAATATCCTTAGGATATTGATAAGAAAAAGTATTTCCCAAAGTCGCTTTTAAATTTATTCTAGCCTTATCATAACCACCATCGATTATTTCATCGATTACATCGTCAATCTCAATTTCAACATTCAAACCACATTTCTCGGCTAATACATCATAAAACCTGGTCGCCGTTTCTCTCCTATTTTTTTTACCAAGCAAAAAATTAGTTCTAAATGCCAAGTATCGATCTTTTTCAGAACCCATTGCGTCAAAAGTAAACGAAGGTGGAACGCGTAAATGCCCATTAGCAGAAGAATCTATGCCGGTTAAAACCACAATCACACACTTCCTAGCATCCGCGGATAAACAATCCAAAAGCCTTAACTTATAAATATTTTCGGCAAACATCCTTAAAACTTCGGCCACAACATCAATAAAAAATTTACAAAAAAATTGATCATTAAAACGACCGTCCATATCCCCTAAAAAAGCTTTTATTTCACCGGAAATCTGCTGAGTATTAACATTGCCGCAAAAGCCAGGAACGTCAGACGCTGAAATAGAAGAAAAAATAACTTCAGCCACATAAATAACTAGCATTTTATAAGCCAAATTAACATCTTCCACCCCAAGCGAACGATCTAAATAGCTTAAATATATTCTTGCAGCGCCTCCAATATCATGGACGTTGCCGGAAGATAAGTGATGTGTTTCCGCTATTGCTTCCATATAAATTTTTATAAATGGAAAAATAATTTAACAGTAAAATAAGCTCGTGTCAATTCGAACTATCTTAAAATATAAACCTACTTCTCATTCAGCTTCTTCTTTCTCAACGCCGACTTGATGAACGCTAAAGCAAAAATCACGCCAACGACACCAATTGCAGAAAAAGCTTTTTCAATACCAAGCGTATCCGCCAAAAATCCGGATAAAATAGGTCCAATCACATATCCAATGTTTGTAAAAAAATCTTCCAAACCTTCAACGTCTTTTTCAATTGCAGGAAATTCGGAAATATAATCAGCATAAGATCCGTTCAAAGAAGGATAAGAAATTGCAATTGTCATAGAAACAAAAAATGTTAGTCCAATTGTCAAAACCGGATTAATCGCCGAAATAAGAGCAAAACAAGAAAGCAAGATTGCTCCAATTAAAAATGAAATATATGCAACTTTTAGTTTTCCGCATCTACTTGTTAACTTTGAAACAAAAAATCCAACCAAAATAAAAGGCAATGCATAGGCAGCCAACAGCAAACCATTAAACCCATCAAGTCCCAATCCTTCAGAATAAATCGGCCCTATTGTCCAAAAAAACGCATCTACTGTATATAAAAAGAATGTTAAAAATAAAGCAGGAAAAACGTATCCGCCAATTTTTTTCCACAATTTAAATTGGCTCGCTGAATTCGGAAGCTCTTTCACGGCGCAATACCCATCTTCACATTTCACATCAACAAGTTTTTTCTTTCTAGTGATGATCATTAATAAAATCAAAAATAAAAATCCAACGAAAAGAAAAATCGCACTTCCGGCAAAAGTTTTAAAATCAACATATTCAACAATCAATAAACTGGCAACAAGAGGCGCAATAATTTCAGCTAAATACGCAAAAACCTGCACAATCCCAAAACTGGCCGCATGCTCTTTTTTTTCCGTATAACAACTTACAAAATCAAAAAGTCCAAAATTATATAAATCATAATAAATGCCCCAAACGAGCATTGCAAGAATATATATCGGAATCGTTTTTGCCTGCCATAAAATCAAAGGAAAAATGGCCGAAATCGCAAACATAAACATAAAAACCCTTCTAAAATTCACGGTCTTCACAAACCTACACATCAAAAAATCAAACGCTGCACCCGCAATCGAAGAAGAACCAAGAATAAACCCCATTTGCGTCGCCGAAAACCCATGTTCAGTCAAAATCAAAGGAACCGCATAAGACAATATGCAATCAAAAATCGTCCAGAAAAAAACCATGGCCGAAAGAAAATAAAGCGGTTTATGGCTTTCCTTATACTGCTTAAGCTGTACGTATAAATGCTTTAGCGATGACATATAAGCCTTTTAATTACCAAAGGAAAATCCATGTTTAGCGGCAAACTCTTCAATACGCTTAAGCTGAAATCGATCCATGACGTCTTTAGAATTTTTGCGTCGCGCCTCGGTTAAGGCGGCTTGAATCTTCAAACTATCAGGATTTAAGCGTAAATTAAACCTTTTCGCATTATCTAAAATATCGTTAAGCCCATCAAAAAAAACAACGTGTTGCAATTCACTAGCAATAAACGTTTCAAACTTATCGGAAAATTCGGACAAATCCATGCCCGGATAAAAAAACCTAAACATAATACGAAGATCAACTGATGCATGGCCTTGAGGAGCTGAAGAAGATAAAATATGAGAAACGGTTGAGCGATAAGCCTCAACAACTTCCGGATCACGCAATAAAGCTAACGCAGCTTTACCCAACTTCGTACGTGGTTTCCCCGCAAAGTGTTGAAATCTTTTGAACACATCGCCGGTTGTATGAACATAGGGATTTCTAAAAGCATGAACTAATTCCGTTTTAGAAACCGCTTCAACAGAAGGAACAACTGCCTCAACCCTTTCAGCGACACCGACCTCATTTACAACCTGTAATAAATCATCGGCCGATGCATTTGGGCCAACTTCTAGTCTCTTTTTAGGCTCATCCCCTTCTACGCCAACATCAACTCTCCTTGCTTGATTTGGATCCATAATTTTTATTGTTATTTTTGTATTATCTATATTATAGCATAAAAATGACTATATTGCAACAAAACGAAGGAAGAGGGTGCTGTGAACACCGACAAATAGAATAAAACGCTATAAATCGTAAAATATTCGCATACTTTGTCATCGCCAAATACTTGAATAACGCACCATAAAAGTACGATAATTTAAAATAGATTTTTAACAAGTCAATATTAATAACCTTACCCCTCCTCACATGAAAACCTCTACATGGCTTAGTCGTGTTTTGTCGCGCATTTTAACAATCACGTTAATTGCGATGATGACAATCCAAATCGCACCGCCTGTAAAAGCGACGATTGTCGCAGGCGATCATTTCACTTTAACAGTTGCAGATGATGCAACCTCAATGGATTCCGGGGGGACATTGGTTTTTACGGCAAAAAGTTATAACAGTTTAAATGAAGCAAAAGCATTAACCGGAAGTGATAAAGCCTGTGTGGAAATAAATAATCCATCAACCTTTTCTCCAAGTACATATGTTGACGTAACTGCGGTGGGAGCCGGTTTAACAGTTACAAACGTAGGATCCGGATCAAACCCTCATCAAGGAGGATCGGGAATGTATCCGACTGAAAGCTCAGATATAAGCGGAAGTAATAATAATTTGGTTTGTTTTAACATGGCCGTAGGAGATTCCGACACAAATACATTTACAGTAAGAGCAACGTCTAATTTTGGCATTTATGTTTACACAAATGGGGTGACAATAAATGATAATTCAGAAACATATCCCGGAAAAGATTTTGCAATGATAACTGTAAATTCCGCATCGGGCGGAGCGGACCATCTGGTTGCAAACATTGCCGCTTCAACGGCTGAAACAAACGCGGAAATACCGGTTACAATAACTCAAGTTAATGCGGGAGGAGGAATTGTCTCTTCAGCGCTCACAGACGTTATGGTAACTCTTTTATCATCAATACCGTCATCAGCTGAGTCCAACGTGATCACGTCAAGCTCGGAACATGGATTAAGCGTTAATGATTTTATTAAATTTTCGTTTGCTGCAAACAATACAAGCGCCACCTATCTCGTCAGTACCGTATCCTCTCCAACAACGTTTAAAGTTATCGGACCAACAAATAACTTTATAGCGGGAGGATTTACAAAACTAACTCCATCATCAACCTCTTCGGGAGCGTCAAATTCAATGCATGCCACAACCCCGGGAACTATATCCTCAAACACCGCATCCACAATAAGCATGCAAGCCACGGGCAACATAACGGTCCCGGGAGGAGTTGCAATACAAGGATGTACGGACGCTAAATACATAGCCTCTTCTAAAACAGCGGATTCAATTTCGGTTATCGGACCAACTGCTTGTACGCCAACTCCGGGTGGAAACATTACATCTCTAACTTTAACACCCGGAACTGAAAGCTCATACACTTTAAACGGAAGCAGTGCATATATTTATTCTATTAACGGAACTCCAACTGGAAATACAACCACAACATACGCGGCAGATCAATCTTTAACAAACGGCGTCTTAAACGTGGTCATAAAAGCTTCCGAAGCGGAAACAATTCTAGTTTCAGCATCATCAGACACTCTTGCCAGCGACGAAACGGATGTCAATGATTCCGTTATTATATCTTCAGCATCTTCACTCACAATTAAAGGATATGGCCCACCAAATAATCAAAACGGAGTACCGACAAATGCTCCAATAGACATAATGTTTAATAGAAGTCCAAGTAGCGAAAGCATTACATTCCCTCTTACAAACACGGCAGACAGTGCAATATCAATTTCATCGGGAGGAGTGCCAACAACAGGGGTATGGGAAGTATTTGCTGAAAACTATGGAGACTTTTCTTTTTACAGAACTAAATTCACTCCAACATCAGGAATGTTGACAGCATCAACAGTGTATACGGTTTCAATTCTAAAATCTTTTGTAAGCACCCTGGAATTACCTGAAGGATCTACCTCTCTTACAGATGCCGGATCTTCATATACATTCGCAATAACAACCGGGACGGGAGGTGGAGATTTCACACAGCCACAAGATGGCGGCAACGCCCCGGGAGGCATGGGTGGCGGTTTCACAGGAACGTTCGGAGGATCGGTACCGCCAATGGCAAACTTGGGATATCCAAGGCCGGGATCATGGGACGTACCAACCAATATATCAAAAATTTCTATAGATTTTGATAGACAAATGGACGCAACAACCTTTACAAATACAAATATTTATCTGAAAAAAATTGTAAATGGAGTAGAAGTAGATCCGATCGTAACAACGACGGTTTCACCAACAACCGGTACAAGCCAAAACGCATCTCTGGCAATAACCGGGACCTTGGCAGCCAACAGCGAATATAGAGTGGTGGTAACAAGAAATGTAAAAGATCCAAAAGGAACTCAACTGGCGGGTATGCCACTAGACGATGACGGAAATCCATTGCAAAGTTTTGGATTTGGATTTAACAACATGGGATCGTTTAAAGAAAATTTCCGAACCGGTTCGGGCACGTCAACAATTACAGCAAGTTTAATGGGTTCAAATCTTGATAAATATAACTCATCGGGAACAATCACCGGAGTACCGACTTCAATAATTCCAAGAGCAAGCTTTAACGGGCCGCTGGATCCATCAACGGTTAATTCTACAAATGTAACTCTTAGAAAAGGGTCATCGCCTGTCACGGGGACCGTTAATTACAAAGGAGAATCCAATGTAATTGAATTTGCCACATCAACAACTCTCCTGGCAAATACAATTTATACGTTTAACGTTTCGACAAGCGTTACGAGCGTAACGGGAGCCGCAATATCAGAAGTAACAAAAACATTCACCACAGGGTCTGAAGATATAACAGCTCCTCAATTGGTATTTTCAGAAGCTGATAACTATGGATTTAGAGTAAAATTCGACGAAGCAATGGACCAAAGTTTAGCGGAAAATAAAGCCTATTACACTCTAAAAACATGCTCGGGAAGCGCAGTATCACCAGACGGAAGTTCTTGCACGGGAGAAGGGAGCGTAACAACAGTAAGTTTAATGACAGGAGTGAATGCTCATTACGATACCTTTGAAAACTCAGTCTGGTTTGATGGTCTTACATTAACAGCAAATGACGGATTTTATATAGCGATAAATTCAAGCGTAAAAGACGCGGCGGGAAACGCGATTAATTCCTCATATGACACGTTCAACGGAATGATTATGGGCGCTGATAAATTTGCCGGAGGACAAGGAATGCAAACCATGGGAGGCTTGGGAATGCAAGATTTCAACATGGGAACAATGGGTATGACTCCTATTTCTGCAATGCCAATGAATTCAATGGCAAGCGCAACAACAAAGTTTTTCATAAGATTCCCTGTAGCGACACAAATCCCAACAGGTGGGTGGGTGGAACTTACTTTCCCTGCAGGATTTACAGTAACAGGTGTAAAACAAGATGCACAAAGCCCAATGAAAACAGACTTCAATGGACCGGCAACGGGCACGCCAACGTTTGCAACAAATCTAACAAGTATAACTCCAACTCCAACTGATGGAGCCGGAGCACAGGCAAATGACGGAGTCGGATATATCGCGGCGGCAAATAAAGTTTATGTAAAATTATCAGGAGCAACGAGCGCGTCCGACTTTATACAAATTGATTTGGATGGAATCACAAACGCAAGCGAACCAAAAGACTCTTCAAGCTCCGGATACAGTTTGCAAATTAAAACGTTTAATAGCTCCGGCGCTCTTTTGGAAGGAATGACAACAATGCCATTCTTCATCAGCTCATCGGGAACAGGCAGTATTGGCGGACGCATAACGGCAAGCTCAACCGGAATAAACGGAGTAACTGTTTATATTGGCTCTCCGTTTACAGGTCCAATGGAAACAACAACGGCAAATAATGCCAATGGAGGAGGTGAAGATGGAGAATATAAATTTTCAAATCTTCCATCAGGACAATACATGATCTTTACTCAACCAAACTTCACGGTTGGAGAAACAACTTATAACGGAAAATCGAATCCGGAACCTATAACTGTAAGCGGAACCACGGTAAAAAATATTTCAATTACAGCTTCAAACGGAACAACGGGAGCAACACAACCTATAACCATTAGCTACACATCTGAAAGCCTAGCGGCTATAACAAGCCTTGGATTTAATGACAGCATAGACGTATTCGCCAATAGCCCAAAAGGATTTGTTTCACAAACAATTGCGCGCGCGTCTTTAACCGGAACAAGCAAAACGGTCAATTTATATTTACCAACAGCAGGAGATTGGATGGTCGGCATTGGTCCGGCTATGCCAAAAGGCCCAATGGCGGGAACACCATCGCAAATGAACTGGATTCCGGGACCTTCAAGAAATGTAATGATTACACAAAGTGATATTGGAGGAGCCTCAAAAAGCGCAATTCCATTTACAATGAGCATAGCGGATAAAGCGATTACAGGAAAAGTTCTCGACGCATCCGGCACGGCAATATCAAATGCTGAAATTTATGCTTATAACCCAAAAGGAGGAACGGGAAGCCACACAACATCCGCGACAGACGGAACATTCACGTTAAACGTAACAGAGGGAACATATAAAGTCGGTGCATTTTTACCGGGCATGCCAAATTCGGGAGAAATTGCAATATTGGTTTCCGGAAGCAGTTTTTACGTTGACGGCTCCCCAACAGCTTCAACGGGATCATCCGGAGACAATCCATTCAACTTAAAAATTAATAAATCAAACTCTGCATTAACGATCCAAGGAAGAGTAACTGATGGAACTAATGCAATTTCAAATTCAGCAGTATGGAGCCATAGAACGGATTCCCCTGCCCCACCAATACATTCCAAAACAGACAACACCGGAAATTACACATTATACGTTTCAGCAGGAACATGGATGGTTGAAGCGGACGCCCCGGGATATGGGTACATGGGATCAAAAACATTAACCGTCACAACGTCAAATCTCGCAAATCAAGATTTCACAGTTGCAAACGACCAAGGAAGTATTTCCGGAACAATCAACATCCCCGGCACATCCGATGACTCCGGCGTAATAGTAACCGCGTACTGCACGGATGGTACAAATGAAACAACAACGGCCGCAGATGGAACATATACAATGAACGTACCGGACGGAACTTGTACGGTAAGAGCAAATATTCCGGGAACCGGCGAACTTGCTCCTCAAACGGTAGCGGTGGATGGAACGGAAACAGGAAAAGACTTTGCGGTTGCAACTCCACAAACATTCACAATAACGCTCAACGAAGCGGTTAGTGAAGATACCGAAATAAATTTATTCAATGCAACCGGACAAGGAAATGAAATAATAATTCCCGCAGGAAGCACATCAGCATCAGTGACCGTACCGGAAGGAACATATTACTTAGATACAGACATCCCGGGAATTCCATTGTCCGATGTGGAAACAACCGGTGCGGAATTTAATAATGTAAACGGAACGCCGGGTGAAAACAACGAAATAAATATTGACGGGACCGGTGACAGCATAGTCCTTACCCTCCCAACGATATATTCGGTTTCAGGACAAATAACCAGCTCGAGCACGGGAATCAACGATGTAACTATTTCCATTTACAATACAACATCAAAAGAAACCTTTGCCGTCACAACATCGAATGATGCGGCAGGAGGAGGATTAGACGGAGAATATTTAATAAAACTTCCGGCCGGAACATACAGCATTTCAGCGGATAAATCGGGGTACTCCTCTACTCCAATCGATGTAACGGTAGCAGACACTTCAACGGGAAACAATATAGCTCTAACTGTAAACTCAAGAACCATAGCCGGAACAGTTTTGGCGGGAGGAGTTGCAGCAGCAGACACAAAAGTTTATGCAGAAGCATCAGGTGGTGGATTTGCTTCAACTACAACTTCAACAGACGGAACATATATACTATCCGTAAAACCGGGAATCTGGACAATAAACGCAAAATTAGACGGATATGCGGAAGGAACGGCACTGCAAGTTGATGTAACCGCAGCCAACGAAACGGGAAAAAACTTTTCATTAACTGCATTAACGGGAGCGGATATTCCAAGCGCTCCACAAAGCGAAACCGTTGTTCCAAGCACAGGAGGAATTATTAGCGACACAGGAACAAATACAGAAATCCTTGTACCGCCAAATGCTTTGGGATCCGGAACCGACGCGGGACAAGTCACTACAAAAGAAATAAGCGATGTATTTGAAACCCCAACAGCAATTCCAATCGGCTACGGACAAGAAATATCCGCATCAGATGCAAACGGAAATCCGATCACAACATTAGATAACGAAGTAACATTCTCGCTATATTTAACTGCGGACGAATTAATCGCGGCAGGACTAGACACCCCAGCAGAAGCAGATCAATTAACAGTTGGATATTGGGACGATGGCGCAAACAACTGGGTGCCTCAATCATCAACAAAAGAATATTACGATGCAAGCGGGAATATTATTCCTTATACAACGGTTGAAGCTGCGGGAACATTATTAGCGGCAAACGTAGACTACGTATACTTAGTTGCAGAAACGGATCACTTCACGACATTTGCCCCAATCCTCCCAACAGGCCCAACTCCACCGGCAACACCGGCAACACCAACTGCAACAGCAGGAAGTGGACAAGTCACATTAACTTGGACAAAAAACAGCGAAGCAGATATGTCCAGCTATAACATCTGGGAAGCGAATGTATCAGAAGGAGTTGCAACAACACTACTCCAGTCCGCTTGTGGCACAACAACGTGTACAAAAACGATCACAGGCCTAACAAATGGAACTACATATTCATATCAGATTATCGCCGTTGATACAGATGGCAACGAATCTGCAGGATCAACAGCAGCTTCAGTAACTCCGGCAGCCAGCGTAACGGGAGGTGGCGCCATTATACAGTTAGCATTAACGCCGGAAACCCCTAAAAGCACAAACGAAACAACCATAACACCGTCAATAAAAAGCATAACGGATATTGCCGGACATTGGGCAAAAACATTTATCGAGGATCTTTTTGCAAAAAAGGTTATATCCGGGACAGACGCAACCCACTATAGTCCTAACAAACCTATAACCAGAGCCGAGTTCACAAAAATCGCGATAAATATGTTTAACATCCAAGTCAACAACAGCCTCATGACAACTTCATTCAAAGATGTTAAAACGAGCGATTGGTTCGCACCTTATGTAGAAGCGGCTTACGGCAAACAAATTATTGCGGGCTATGAAAATAATCTGTTTAAACCAAATCAACCGATCAATAGGGCTGAAGCGGTAAAAATTCTATTCGATGCCGCAAAAATAAAAGTGGATGAAATTGTGTTTAGCGCAAAATTCCCTGATGTAAAAAATACCGACTGGTACGCAAAATACGTTGAATACGCCGCAAACAATAAAATCGTTAATGGCTACGAAAACGGCATGTTCAACCCATCCAATAACATAACCAGAGCCGAAGCGGCAAAGATTGCTTCACTTTTACTTGGATTAACAGTTCAAGCAAAATAAACCAAATAAATAGATAAACAAAACATCGAAAGGGCGCTTAAAAAAGGCGCCCTTTTTAAATAACTATAAGCCTCCAATCTATTTGACAAAATCTATTTTTATAATTATAATTTAACCAACTTAAACAATACACACATGTTAGACGAAAGTTTTTCAACTCATGACCAACTTGTAGCAGAAGTTAACGCAAGCATGATAGAGCTTAGAATAAACGCAGAAACAAATACAAGCGTTGCAAGCGTGGCCAGGGATTTGCTAAGTTCAGGCCGTGAAAGCCTTATTCTTTTTGGCGATGAAACAACAGAAGCATTAAGAGAAGGAATCAATCTTACTTCGGACAGCCCAAAAGCTATTGGAATGTCCCTTAGATACAACGACTCATTAACCGACGATGATGGAAAGCCTGGCCAAATTTCAATACTAAAAACCGTGTTAAAAATTTCCGAAAAAACACGCACAAGAATTGCCAAGTCTCAACCAAGTGTTGCGCAAAATTTATTAAACACAGAGCGTGATATTTCAGCGGCAATAGATCGCATGGAGGCATTTAACGCAACGGGAGAAAAGGTAAAAGAACAAAAACCTCAAGAACAATTGATTTTCCTCGCAAGAAGACTGCTTCATCAAATTGCAGACAAACGCACACAAGGAAAGGTTTGCACGGGCTTTACAACCGATCCAACGTATGAAGAAAAAGATGCCGAAACAAGTAGATTAAGATATAGACAAGGAGATAAATTCATTAAAGAAAAACAACAAGAGCGCACAGAATTAGAAATAAAATATAGCGTTGATCAAACGCACCCTGATTTCCCAGACCTAAGAAAGCTTTATTATGCAGGTCAATTTGAAGATCACGAACAGATCTATTTATTCTCGGCACCAACCGAAGGAGATATGCCCGCTTACGAATTTCGCATACGTAAAATAACACATGAAAATGACAGAGAATCGTTTTACGGCACAATAAAATCCGGGACAGAACAAGCAAGGCAAGAGATTGAATTTGAAATAACTAAAGACCTTTATTATGCGTTTAATGAGATTCGTCCAAAAGAATATAAAAAACTACACAAACGCAGATATTTTATAGAAAAAAATGGCGATACTGTCACGACAATTGATAGATTAGAACTTGACGGCAAGGAAGATTTTTCAGCAGAAGTTGAATTCACAAATGGCGAAATTCCGGCAAACTATCAAGCCCCATCATGGACGACCGAAGAAAGAAAAGAGAGAAAATACGCCATGGTTTTAGTCGCAAAAGACGGAATAACCTGGTAGAACATCTCTAAAGGTTACAAAATTTCGATTGATTTTAAATTATTTTTGTAATACAATTGTAATACAAAATTTAAACAATCCAATATGCGTTCAATCTTAAGTATTTCCCTGCCTGCGTCGATAAAAAAAGAAATTGAAAAAAGAGCAAAAAAAGCCAACCAAACCACAAGTTCTTATATTATTCGCGTTATGAATCTTGAAAAAAGCCTTATTTCCGAGGAAGAATTAGTAAAAATGGCAACCCAAGCGGAAAAAGACTACGAGCTTGGAAAAACAAAAAAATTAGCTAGTTTAAAAGATTTAATAAGCTAATATGCAAATCAAAGAAATTCACTATAACAGTGAATTCGTCAAACAATTCTCGAGTCTTCCAAAAAATATTCAAAAAAAAGCCTACGAAAAAGAAGCTCTTTTCAGAAAAAATCTATTTCACCCATCGCTAAGGCTTCACAAATTAAAAGGCAAACTCCAAGGGCTGTGGAGCATTTCAATAGACATGAAATACCGAATAATCTTCAAGCCCCTGGAAAACGGCGTAATTTTATTTATCAGCGTTGGAGTGCATGCAATTTACGAATAATATAAAAAATCAATATAATGAAAATCGCGTCAAAAGCTCTAAAAAAAGCTATAAAGGCTCATCTTCAAAGTCGTTAGACAAAGGGATCTTCTATAAAACTGATAAAAATTGTTTCGGAATTAATTTTCCGATTGGAATAGACGCAAAAAAGCTAATTTCAAAACTAAAAAACCAATAAAAAATATCGTCTATACTAGCCTAATGCATCCCGCAATAGCACCTCTAACTTTTCTACCTCTAGAAAATAATTCGTCGCAAGCGCTTGCATAATCCACAGGCGTGAATTGCGAATCGGGTTGCACTGTTACCTCTCTACCATTGTGAACAAATTTAACAACTTTCCCTTGCTCGCGAGCAAGCTTCAAAGCAAACTCTGAAACTTCGCGCAAAGTACAAGCCGAAGGCAGCCTATCTCCAGTGACCAACTCCCCACCTTCTTCGCGAAAAGCTATTCTGATCATAAATTCTTGAGCAAAACCACCACCGCTAGTACAAGCTGCCTGCAATAAATCATTGTCAATCCACGAAGGAATTTGGACATCGCCATAATGAGATAAATCTATAGACATAAAATTTTTATTAATAAATAAGAAGATATAATAAGCCCTAATGATTCTATAATGCAAGACATTTGACTATAAAAGCATAAGTTGAAGAACTTAAACAAAGCACAAAAACGTTTTTCAAAACAACCATTAAATTTGACGTATTCTTAAAAATACGGTATACTATAAAAGTAATAATAAACTAACAAAATCATGGCCTCAATAACACTAAACGTAAAGACGAAAACCGACTACCCGGACATAGATACAATAGATGCGACAGAAACAGCTATTATAAGAATACAAGATCTAACAAGAAATCCATTAGCTGTACACACAGGGCCTGAGGGTTGGACAATCGAAACTCCTGAAGAACTAGCCCCAAAAATAAGAAGCATTCTTGAAAGAACAAATCTAAGAATAATTGAAAATTAATTTTTTGGTGGAGATGCCGGGAGTCGAACCCGGGTCCAAAAAGCCACATCTCAAGCGCCTACAATCTTAGTTCGTTTGTTTTGCGCTAAATTGGATTAAAAGCGAACAAAAACCCAAAATAGCGGACTGATATTTTTTCGACGTGCAGTATTCAGTTCTAAATTCGCACGCTTATCCTAAAAATTGTCGCCTTATCGCATCTATTAGGCATCAACGCGTAAGACGTTACCCGAAAAATTCAGGCAATTAGGCAAGGGCCAAAGCTGGTGCAAAAGCACGAGCAGCTCTAACGAATGCCATTTCATTTGCATTTTCTGCATTTGTTTTGCGCCAGACGGATATACGGGCGGACTAGCGCGACGCCCGGATTGCAACTTGAAAAGTAAAGCTTCCTGTCGAATCCTGTCATCCCCATTTGTCAAAAAACTATCTAAAAATCTTTACAGCAAATAAAATGTTATAACAAAAATTACTTTACGTCAAGGCTACTAAAATCTATCAAAATCATCACGATCTTCAAGATCATCCAAATCATCAAACGAGCCATTGTCCACGCCACCATTAATAACCGGCAAACTTCCCAAGCATTTCAAAAGATCGCCCCTAACACCAGAAACATCTCCTTTAAGAACTAAAAAAGCTTTAAGCTTATTATACAAATCAACACATTGGCGCTCCAAAGGCGTCATGCTGTCCCCCTTAGCAAGAATCGGAGCCATATATTGATCAAGCGCAGACGTATCAACAGGCTGACCGCCATTGCCTTCTATGCCGGGAATACGTACGGTTCTTTGATTTAAAGTAGCATTCAAATCTCCCATCGCACCAGCAAGATCTTCCGGACTTTTCATCTCACCCTTTTTATACTTATTCCATAAAACAGACCCGGGTACAATAATCCCCGATAAAGCCAAAAGACCTATTATGGCTACTCCCGCTATAACAACACCGCGAAATACCTTAAAACCAGTAGGAAGCTCATCCCTTCGATCAAGCCCGGAAAAATGTTCGCCACATCCCCTATTGCGCCAACGTTGAATAAGTCCCATATGGTAATTGTTAATATTTAAGATTTAATATTAACGCCTATATTTAGAATAAAACAAGGGCAAATCAAACCCCGTCGTTCGAATTTGGAATTTGTTTTGGATTTTGAATTTCGGGTTTCGGATTTGGCGCAGGGTTCGCAACATCCGCTCCCGTAGCCGCACTCAACAAAACCTTACCCAATTTTATCAAACATTCTTTTAATTCTTCGGGCCAATCCATACCCAAATCTTTAATCAAAACGCGCAATTTACTTCCGGAAATTTGCCATTTTGGATTGTAATTCAACAAGCTCGCAATGTTCCCAGCCTTCACTTTATCCGACATATAAAGCACAATTTCCTGCTTCCCGCCGTGCATATTTTCAGTTTTCAAATTCACAATTCCCGCCTGTTTTGCATATAATTTCAACTCTATAATTTTAAATAAATTCAAAACTTCACGCGGCATTTGCCCATATTCTTCAACAACATCGTCTTTGATTTCACCGACGTACTGCAACGTATCCGCCGCAGACATTCTCTGATAAATATTAATTTTATCCTTTGAACTAACGATATAATTATCAGGTATGAAAGCTGTTAATGGCAATTCAACAGACACTTCCGGAATCTCATCTTTATTATCAGTTGTGCGACCCGCTTTCAAATCTTCAACCGCCTTATTCAGCATACGAATAAACAAACTCACGCCAACAACGTTCACAACTCCATGCTGATTAACGCCCAAAATATCACCGGCACCGCGAATCTCCAAATCCTTCATCGCAATCTGAAAACCGCTGCCCAAATCAGAAGCCTCGACAATCGCTTTTAACCTTCTTTTTGCGTCGAGTGGCAATCTCTGCCCATGATACATAAAGTAAGCGTAAGCTTGTGTCCTGCTACGTCCCACACGCCCTCGCAATTGATACAACTGTGACAACCCAAACTTCTCCGCATGATTCACAATCAAAGTATTCGCGCTCGCCAAATCAATTCCATTTTCGATAATCGTAGAAGTAACAAGAACGTCATATTTATGATCTTTAAAATCAATAATTCTCTCCTCCAATTCGTCACTATTTAATTTTCCATGTGAAACAATAAATCTCGCTTCCGGAACAAGCGATCGTAATTTATCCGCCATTCCATCAATTGTCTGAACTCTATTATGCAAAAAATACATCTGCCCTCCGCGCTTAACTTCCGCCAAAATTGCCTCGCGAATTAATGTCATAGAAAACTGTCTAACCTCTGTAATAACAGGCAAACGTCCAGGCGGTGGAGTTGTAATTGTCACAATATCGCGCAGTTTATTCAAAGCAATGTTCAAAGTTCTTGGAATTGGCGTCGCAGTCAAAACAAGAATATCCATTTCCGTGCGCAATTTTTTCAAAGCCTCTTTTTGTTTAACCCCAAACCTCTGCTCTTCATCAACAACAAGCAAGCCAAGGTTTTTAAATTTAATATCCGGCTGAAGAAGCCTATGTGTTCCAATGACGATATCCAACTCCCCTTTCTCAAGTTTTTTAACAATCACGTCCTGCTCTTTCTTAGTCTTAAATCTGCTCAACATATCAATCCTCACTCCAAATTCATCCATGCGTTTTGTAAAAGACCTATAGTGCTGATCTGCCAAAATCGTAATCGGAGAAATAAGCGCAACCTGTTTTCCGCTTCTAACAGCCTTAAACGCCGCACGCATCGCAACCTCGGTTTTTCCAAATCCAACATCTCCACAAACAAGCAAATCCATTGGCTCCGGAGATTCCATTTTTTTCTTAACTTCTTCAAAAGCCTTAATTTGTCCAGGCGTTGCTTCATATGGAAATTTTTCTTCAAACCGTGCTTGGGCCTCATCATCAATTTTAAATTTGATTCCATGCGCGACTCTTCTGGACGCATAAAGTTGCAATAATTCTTTCGCAATCGATTCGGTTTCTTTCTTAACTTTATTCGTTATATTCGTCCACTCAACAGACCCAAGACGCGTCAATTTCGGCATCAAATCGCTCGATCCAATATATTTACTAACCTTGTCCGACTGATCAATTGGGACAAAAAGCTTATCGTTTTCCGCATATCCAAGAACTAAATATTCACGCGTGATTCCTTCAATTGTTTTTTGATCAAGCCCCAAGAATTTCGCAATACCGTGATCCGCATGCACAACAAAGTCCCCGGGTTTAAGCCCGGTTAAAAAGTCCAAAATAACTTTCTGAGAAATGGCTTTTTTCTTCGCATCCCTAATAATCGAAATTTCTTTATCCGTAATAAGAGCCAACTTTAAAGTGGGATTTTGGAACGCATAAGGAAAATTATCCTCTCTGGCAACATCAACAAAGGTAATTCTGCCTGAATCTTTATCAAAAGAGTCAACCTTATCCGAAAAATCCAATTTATACTCGTTAAATATATTTCGAAGCTCGTCTTTATTTTTCGTAAAAATCAAAATCTGCCAACCGCTCTCCCTTTTATCACGCAAATCTGTCGTAAACTCAAAGGTATCACGATATTTTGTAATACTTAAATAATGCAAACGCGAATGATTGGCTGTATCTTCATGAAAAGGCGTAAATTTCAAATATTGATTATCTCCAAAAAGACTATTGGACATTTCATTATATTCATCAAAAAAATCGTCCGGGATATCAAGCTCATCCTCAATAACAAAAGTATTTTTATCGATATAATCGGTTATAGAAACCGTATAGCCACTCGAAATAATCGGATAAATTTCAACCGAATTTACATTTTTTTCGTTCTCGCAAGAAATAGGTTTTAATAAATTTATTTTTCCAATTTTATCAAAATCAATTTCAATATTAACAAGGCTCTCGCTATTAATAGGCCAAACCGTCATATTGCCGCCGCTCTTAAAATACTGCCCTTGTTTTAAAGTTTGCATATCGTCACCAACCTCATAGCCAATATCAATCAACCTCTCAAAGGTTTTAACCATATCGACCTCCTCTCTGGAAGTAATTTTAAAAACACCACCCCTAATAACCCCGGGTGCAGGAAAACTTTTCATCAAAAAATAATAAGGAACAATTATAAAATTATTAACCTTGGAAACTATTTTTGATAAAAATCTAGAAATATTAATAGCATCACTACGCTGTCCATTAAAAACACCGTCCTTCTGGGCAAAAGAATCAGAACTGTACATCGGGGCATCAACAGAAACAGCATTAACCCCACCGAGCCTCTCAAGCTCTTTGTGGACAATATCCCTTTCAATACAATTATCAGTAATCCATAAAAAGGTTTTCGGCAAACCGTCAGTGTTCTCGATAAAATCAAGAGCAACAAGCGCTTTTGAAGTATGTCCATTCGCTCCGGAAACAATCAAATTGCCGTTTTTTTTGAACGACTCAATAACGCCATTATGTAATGGATACGTAAAATGCGTAACGAAAGAGTTTTGCTTAATCACTTACTAAATAACTTTAAATTTTAACTTGTGGATTTGAGTTTTGCCTTTTAAATTTTGAGCGGCATGATGATGTATGTATAATCCGCATTCTTTTGTGGCCTAACAACAACAGGAGAAAGTTTATCATTTATCTCCAAGCACACCTTATCTTCACCTAAAACAGGCAAAACGTCAAGTAGATACTGTGCGTTAAAGGCGATTTTGTTATTTTCACCCTCAATTGTGACTGAAATTTCAGCCTTTTCTTCACCAACCTTAGTTTCTTCCGTGGAAATCATCATCTTCCCATCGTTTGTAACGGAAATCTTAACACTATTACTATCTTCTTTTGCGAACAAGCTAACTCTCTTCATAGCCAATTCAAGGTCCGCCGTAGATGTTAAAATTTTAGTTTTACTTGTTTTTGGAATAATCCTTTCGTAATCAGGGAATTTACCCTCAATAAGCCTCGAAGTAAGCTCAATTGCGCCTATGGCAAATAAAATTTGGTTCTTACTAATCGTAATATCAACATCGCCCGCTGCTTTAGAAAGAAGTTTGCTTAATTCAAAAGCCGTTCTGGCAGGGACAATACACTCAACCCTAGCGGCGTCTTTATCTTTTTTTGTAGAAATTTTTCTCTCGGAAAGCCTATAGCTATCAGTTGCAACAAGTTTTAAAGCGTCTTTATCAAATAAAAAATACACACCAGATAAAACCGGCCTTGATGTGTTAAGTGAAGCCGAAAAAACAACTTGATTTAAGGCTTTTTCGAGCTCTTTCGCTGGTATAGATAATGTGTGATCTTTTTCAGTTTTCGGGATAAGTGGAAATTCGTCTGAATGAATGCCTTTAATCTTTGTTTGTGAACTTGAAGATTTAATCGCAAGAGTTAGATTGTCGAGAACGCTTAATTCAACTTTCTCGTCTGGTAATAAAGATATGTAATTTGTAAAAAGTTTAGCCGGAACAGTCATAGAGCCTTCATTTCTAACGTCTGTTTGAAGGTGATATTTAATTGCAATTTCAAGATTTGTAGCTGCAAAAAACATCTCCTTACCTTCTGTTTTTATCAATATATTGTTTAAAACAGGCAAAACAACGTTCTGGCTTACAGCCTTACTAACAATATTAAGGGCATTTAAAAGCTCCTTCTGGTTACAAAAGACCTTCATAATTATAAGTGGTTATTTCTTTAAATTAAATTATACAGATTAACCCATATTAAACAATATAAAGTTAATTAATTAAATTATTATTAATAAAGGGTAAAAAGTTATAAACAAACTTTAAACAATAAATCTAATTAAAAGACCCTAAAAACAAAAGAAGACAATATGATTAATTTTTTTATTCAACAGTAAAAGTGTAAAATATGGTAAAACTTGTTTATAAATATTTTTTAAAACGTCATATGAGAAAACTTTTGAACATATCACTACTGACTTTTGCACTTTTTCTTCAGGGGTGTGTAGTGAGCAATCCTGTGTATGATAATTTTGCGAAATGTGTGACAAGTAAAAATACAAAAATATACGGGACTTACTGGTGTCACAACTGTACAAAGCAAAAAAAACTATTCGCAGAAGCTTTTCAATATATAGATTATATCGAGTGTGATCCGGGGGGTGAAAGAGCGCAACCGGAAGTTTGTCTTAAAAAAGGGATTCAAGCTTATCCGACGTGGGAGTTTTCAGATGGGAGTAGGGTTGAAGGGGTAATGCCGCTCGAAAAAATAGCGGAAAAAACAAATTGCAAGCTTGAAGATGAGGGTGTGGTAAAATAATAAATAAAAATGGAAGAGGTAAAATTTTTAACAGTACTTATAACAGCATTAATTGATTCAATCAACCCATGTGCAATTGGGGTGCTTGTGATACTTGCAACCGCAATACTTTCTTTATATGAGAATAAAAGAAAATTAATTGCGATTGGGTTTGTTTACATTGGAGCGGTTTACGTGTCTTATTTGCTCGCAGGACTCGGGCTTGTTTATTTCTTATATAAGATAAAAATATCGAACTTTATAGGCATTGCAGTGGCGGTCGTGGTTATTATTTTAGGGTTGATCGAGATGAAGGATTATTTTTGGTACGGGAAAGGTTTTTCGTTGAAAATTTCGGAATCGAAAATGCAAAAAATTAAAAAATACACAGAGAATATAACGGTTGTGGGCGCGATCATTCTCGGGTTTTTTGTTTCAGCGGTGGAGTTGCCTTGCACGGGCGGACCGTATCTTGCAATAACAACGATTTTATCGAAGAACTTCAACCCAACAGCATTTTATTACCTGCTTTTTTACAACTTTATTTTTGTATTACCTTTAATAGTTATAATTCTCGCGGTTTATATTGGAGTTTCTGCGGCGCAAGTGGCTAACTGGAAAAATAAAAATAAAGCCGTGATGAGGCTCGTGACTGGTGTCGTTATGGTTGCGCTTGGTGTAGCGCTGTTCTTGAATGCGATAGGTTACATTTACCTTTAAAGTCTGATATAATAAATATCCGAACGTAAATATACAATATGGAATTAAATATAATACTGTTGGTCACAGGTTTACTCGCAGGTTTTATAACCGGAGAAGTTCTAACTCCAAAGAAAAAAATTAATATAGCGGAAACGCGACACAAAGCGGATAAAGCCGTTGAATTAGCGAAAGAAAAAGCCCTTCAAATAAGGGAAAAAGCGAGGACGCAAACCGACGAGGCAAGAACTAAAACAACAGAAAATTCAAAAACGTATGAATTGTTTTTAAAAGATCTTGAAAAATCGGTAAAGATAAAAGAAGAAGCTTCGAGTAAAAGAGAAAAAAGACTTGAGGAGTTAAAGCTCCAAGCCGCGCAAGAGGATGAAAAGTTGATTTCAATACAGAAAAAACACGAAGAAATAAAACTGGATCAAGTTAAAACTCTTTCAAATAAGGCGGGCAAAAGCGTGGAGGATGTTAAAAACCAACTCGTAAAAAGTTTTGAGGAGGGGCTTCAAGCGGAAAATATAGATAAATTAAAGAGACTCGAGAGTTATTACGGAGAAATTGCAGAGAAATACGCGAAAAACATGATACTCGAGACTATGCAAAGGGTGGCAATGGACACTTCGACTGAAAAGAAAAACGTACAAATTTACGTACCAAAAGACGGCTTAAAAGCTGAACTTGTTGGAAGAACAGGTGAAAATATTAAAGAACTTGAGAGCTTGGTAGAGGTCAGCATTGTGTTTAATGATTTTCCAGATACGATTTCGGTTTCATCCTATAGTTTATTGCAAAGACACATAGCGGAAATCGCGATAACAAGATTGTTCGAAAGTAGAAGAAGAATAGATGTGAAAATGGTGCAGGAGGCTGTGAAATTCGCGACCGCGGAAGTTGATAAAGATGTTTATAAGCTCGGACTTGATGCTATAAAAAAACTTGGCATAAAAAGAGCGTTTCATCCGGATTTGGTGAAGATAGTTGGAAGACTTTATTTCAGAACAAGTTACGGCCAAAACATTATGCGCCATTCTATGGAGGTTACATATCTTGCAAATATGATAAGTGACGAGCTTGGTTTAGATGGAGAAACATGCCGAATAGCGGGATTCTTGCACGACCTCGGAAAAGCAATAGATCAAGACCCGGGAGTGACAGGTGGCCACGATTTTATTACAAAAGAATTGATGACAAAATACGGATTTTCGGAAGATGAAATCCATGCGGCATGGGCGCATCACGAGTCTGAGCCTGCAAGAACTCCGGAAGCAATGGTGATTAAAGCAGCAGACGCGATTTCAGCCGGAAGGCCTGGTGCAAGACAAGAATCTATAGGTAGATATATTGAAAGGATTAAAGCTTTGGAAGAAATCCCGGGAAGGTTTAATGGTGTTAAAAGAGCATTCGCGATATCAGCAGGGCGCGAAGTTAGAGTGCTTGTTGATGCGCAAACTTTAAAAGATGAGGATCTTGCCGGACTTGCAAAAACCGTCGCAGAGACCATAGAAAGCGAGGTTGGTTATCCCGGAAAAGTAAAAATTAACGTGATCAGAAGAACTCAAACTTCTGAATATACAAGATAAAAAAAATAACCCTCACAAAAAATGGCAGACGAAAAAGACTCAGAAGGTATAGTTGATAAATTCATTTTAGGGGCGCTTATCGGTGGAGCAATTGGATCGGTATTAGGCGTAGCTCTTGCTCCAAAATCAGGCAAGGAGAACAGAAAAACAATCTTCAAAAAATATAAAGAAATAAAAAATAATTTATTGGGCGGCAGAGAACATCAAGGCGTTAAAGAAGAATCGGTGCAAGAAATAGCTCAAAAACAAGAAGAGGAATAAACACAGCTTTATTATGAGCAGAAAATTAAAAGTGGCAAAATACGTTGGAGCCATTTTGATAATTTTAATGATTGTCGCGGCGGTTATCTTCGGAGGCAAGCCGTCATATGTGATTGCGGGAGTTTTAGTCGAAGATGTTAATTCGGCGCAGAAACAAGAGGAAATAGCGGTTAAGGTTAAAAACTTTCAGGATAAAAAAATACAAATTACATACAATGATAAAGCGGTTTATATCTCCCCTTCTGATATTGGCGCAGAAATAGATTTAAACGAAACGATTAATAAGTTAAGACGGTCAAATCGCATAGGGTTTTTCGTGGATCCGATTTATACGCCACTCGAAAATAAATTTGATCAGGCGAAATTAACAGATTTTATAAAAAATGAATTCAAGGACGATATAAGAGAAATGAAAGAGGCGCGTATTGTTGTTAATAAGGGCAACTTCGAGATCGTAAAAGAACAAGAGGGTTCAAAGTTAGACGAAAAAAAATTGGCGGACGATATAAAAAGTAAGCTCGAAAAGGCCTCGGAAGAAATTATAAATTTAAATTTTATAAAAACACCACCAACCATTTTATCAGAAGATTTAAGCGTAAATTTTGAAAGAATTAAAACGGCGCTTGGCAAGAGTATCGCAGTCAAATACGACCAAAAGCCATATCCGTTTTATCCAAAAACTTTTTTAGACGCAGTGTTTTTTCAAAAAGAATATAAGTTAATAACGGACGATGCTGTGGCCGGTCAATTTGTGGGATCGGGAATTAAAATTAAGTTAAATTCAGAGCTTGTTAAAAAATCTTTCATTACAAATATAGCGCAAGAAATAGACAAAAAAGCCAATCCGGTAAAAATTTATAAAGATAAAAGCGAGAAGATTGTTATTGAAGGACACGGCGATGTTGGCGAAGAGGTTGATCAGGACAAATTAATAGAATTGCTCGAAATTGCAATGAATGAAAATGTACAAATTGTAAAAATTCCGATAATCCAGACCAGTCCGGAAGTCTCAATCTCTGAAGATCTGCAAGCGCTTGGCATAAAAGAGCTTATTGGCACAGGGCATACCTCTTATTACAATTCACCAAAAAATAGAATTCATAATATTGCGAACGGAGTCGCAAAATTCAACGGCGTTTTGATTAAGCCTGATGAAATTTTTTCTTTTAACAAAACTCTTGGGCGCGTCGATGAAACAACCGGATATTTAAAAGAATTGGTTATTAGACCGGAAGGAACAGTGCCGGAATATGGTGGCGGGCTTTGCCAAGTTTCAAGCACAATGTATAGAGCCGCGATATACGCAGGCTTGCCGATCATTGAAAGATCCCCTCATTCTTATGCAGTTACTTATTATTCGCAAATTGGTGGGCACGGGCTTGATGCAACGATTTATCCGGGCGTGCACGATTTAAAGTTTAAAAACGACACAGGGGCGCATATTCTCGTCCAATCTTATACAGACAGCCTTGAAGCATATTACAAATTTTACGGAACCTCAGACGGAAGAAAGGTTGCCATGGACGGACCTTATCTGGGCAATTATAAGGATGCTTTAAAGGAAGAAATTATAAAAACCGTCAGTTTGGCGCCCGGCGAGAAAAAAATGATTGAGCACGCAGGAAAAGGCTTTGACGCGGTTTGGTATCGAACGATAACTTATATAAGCGGTCTCAGTTCAAAAGAGACGATTTTTAGCCAATATAGACCAACGGCAAACAGATATAACGTTGGATATACAGCCGAAGAATTAGCGCAACAGGCTGCGCAAAATACACAAGGGGCTTTGCCGATCAAGACTGGAGAGTTTAAAGATTAAGGAGCGCAATCCCCGCAAGATTAATTAAAAGTGCGCAGATTTTTAAGACGACGTTCCTTTTATCCAAATCTTCCCGAAGGTCGACTTTTATAAATAGTGCAAAAACAATAACTAAAATAAAAACAAAGATTGATTGGAACCCTTCCATGGCATAAACAAGCGCAACTTTACCAAGAGAAAGCGCCCAAACATTTAGCAAGGTGCCGATAATCCCAATTACGATTGCCGCAAGAATAATAAGAACGGTTTTGGTGTTAAAAGTTTTCATTTCCGCGGCATGAATATCGCGGATTTTTTTAAAAAAGAAAAATGGGATAGCAAGTAGCATGCCGATTATATGTGTATAAATAAACAAATTTATTGTACCGATTTCTTGAGAGACATGCCGCACAGCGGTTCCATATATTGCAAATCCAACGCAAGAAAGCGCCATCCACCAAAAAGCTTTTGAAAATTTAACAATACCTTTACCAAATTTCATCGAAGCCAAAACGATCCCAAATGTGAGCATGCAAAATGCGATTATTTGATTATTTGTCAGAGTCTCCCCTATCGTGAAGTAAGCCATTATCAGGCTAAAAAGAGGAATCAAAACCCATAAAATATTTATTCTCGAAACGTCTTCTATCTGCATCGCTTTAACATATGGGAATAAAGCTGCAAATTCAAAAGCGGTTGCAAGCAATATCCATAAAAATTGACTCATCGTTGGTATGTACAAGCCAAAAAACGGGATTAACACTACGCTAGCTCCTCCAATAAGAAACATCCAAATACAATATATGTAAGGATTTTTTATTTTATTTGTGAGTATAAATTTATCGCCAATGCTTCCAAAAGCCCAAACGAGATGCGATGAAATTGCAATAAAAATCCAATTCATAAGCGGATTCTACATAAATATACAAAAAATATCGAGGAAATGGATGAGCTTATAGGGGTTTGTCGGTTGGATGTTTCGAAGACAGTCGCGAGGTTGAGCGACCACGGTGTTTGGCTTTGCCAAACGAGCGAAACCGAGCGCTAGTGCATCTGTGCACGGTGGGCACAGAAAACGTGTCTGAGAAGCAGACAACCAGCAAACCTTCTACTTCCTCGGTTTCTTATGTTTTATTTTCTTCGAAACCGCCTTAAGATTCAAATTATTTTTATCAATTTTCAGTCCTTGATCAATCACTTCTTTTGCGCGATCAAGGTTCCCGAGCGAAACATACGCATCCGCAAGAGCCGCGTAAGAATCAGGATTATTTGGATCTAACGAGATTGCTTTATTGATATTTTCAATGGTGGCATCATAATTTCCCATCTCATGCGTAACGCGACCAATATTTAAAAATCTTTTTGGATTTGACGAATCAAGTTCTGCAGATTTAACATAAGCTTCACAAGATTCCGGATATCTTTGTTGCATATAAAACGCATTTCCAAGATTGCTATAAACAACGGCGTCGCCGCAGTTTATGCCAAGCAACTTTTTAAAAATCGCTTCCGCCTTCATAGGCAAATTCTTTTTCAAATAAATAACGCCAAGTCTAAGGTTTGCTTCAACATGGTTTTCATTGAACGATAAAGCCTTGATATAAGCCTTTTCCGCCTCATCTACGTAATCTTTCTTAAAGGCTTTTTCACCTGCCAAAAAATATTTCTCCATTTCTTTTTGATCATCGGTTTCAAGCCTTGGTTGAACGGTTTCATTCCCAATAACAGCCGCAGGGCAATGCGCAGCATCAGGCGCGGAAGTTTCAACAGGGATATTTATAAAAGACTTGTTTTGCTTTTTAAATCGCGAAAAAATATATTTTTCTCCATAAGCAAAAAGTTTTTGACCGCTTCCTGTAAAAAACCACAAGTTTTTATTGAGCCTTTGGCGTCTTATAAATATTAAAACAAGTCCCAAAACAGAAAATATCGCAAGTAAAATATAAATAAGCATATTTTTTAAATTAATTCAGGCTCAGCTTCAGGGCTTTCAGAAGCCTGTTTTCTGCCCCCAGCAGGAGTCGAAAGTATTTTTTTAATTTCCTTGTCTTCAATAACCATAAATTGTCCTTCGCGCGTGATGATCTTCACTTTTCTATTCAAAACATCAAGACCAATAACTTCAGCTTCATTGTCTTTTGTTGCGACAATGGTGCCAATTTCCGGCAATCCTTCTCTCATGCGATTATATTCTTCAACTTCAAATCTTAAACAGCAAAGCAATTTTCCACATACGCCTGATAATTTGCTTCCGCCTTTTCCTTCAAGTCCCTGCACTCTAACCATTTCCATGGTGATGCTTAGCAATTTATCCATCCAGCTTTTACAGCAAACGCGCTTTCCGCATTTTCCGCATGTAGCAAGCATTCTTGCGCGATCCCTAGGTCCAACTTGATGTAAGTGAATTTGTTTTTTAAATTGACCGGCGAGTATTTTCACAAGTTCGCGAAAATCAACGCGTTCATCAGCTGTGAATAAAAATGCGAGACGTTTTCCATCAAAAGAAAACGACGCGTCAAAAACATGCATATTCAAATTTAATTCCGTGACTTTATCGCAGCACATCATAACCGCTTCAGCTTTTCTTTCTTCGTGCGATTCGATTTTTTGCAAATCGTGAGAAGTGGCTTTTCTAAGCACACAAGCGTTTTTCATCAATTTCTCGGCATCAGAGGCGGGCCCAATATAATTTATTTTTCCGGCATCTTCAGAGCCTTCGTCGTCGCGATAGATTATTATATCGCCCGCAGAGTAATCAGCATCATCCTTTTCCGTGCACGGAATTTCAATAAGGTTTTTCTTAAAAAACGAAATTATGTGAAATGTATTTTTCATATGTTTAGCATTAAATTTTCAAGCGCTAGCTTTGGGTTAATATTATGCTTTAAAAGGTAATTTGTATAATCTATTTTTTCCAAAACCTCGACATAAGGTTTTCGATAAGGCGCGCCGGTTATCATCCTTGTACGGATTATATGCGTTAAAATATCCAGAATGTCTGCAATTTTTCTCGGATCATGTTCGGCTTCTTTTATATATAAAAATCTATCAAAAATGCTTTCATAATCAAGGAATCTTTGAAGGTCGGTATATAAAGTCTTATAATTTGATGCAAGTTGCGGGTCGTTGATAAGATCGAACGCTACGCCGGGCTTGCCTAAGGCAAATTTGCTGATTTGCTCGATCGTCGCCGCATCAGTTTCCGGATACATATTCGTCAGGTGTTTTACCAAAACATCTTCAGGGCAGTGGTGAAATTTCAGAACTCTTACGCGTGAAAGAATTGTCGGCATAATGCTTTTTAAAAACAAAGTTGTAAAAAGAAAAATCGTGTTTGGCGGCGGCTCTTCAAGCGTTTTAAGCAAACAGTTTCCGGCCTCATCCACCATGCGTTCAATGTTTTCCGCAATAACAATTTTATATTTACTTGGTGCGCTCAAATTAAGTCTATTTATCAATGCGCGAATTTCATCTATTTTTATCGATTCGCCATTATCTCGAAAAACAATTGTATCCGGATGCGCATTTTTCTCTATTTGAAGGCAAGTTTGGCATGTATGACAAAAGCTGTTTTCACACTGAAGAATATGCGCAAAGGTTTTTGCGACAGTAAATTTTCCGACCTTTTCCGGTCCGGCAAAAAGATACGCATGCGCAATATTGCCGGAAGTAATATCGTCTTCCAGGCCTTGCACAAGCTTTTCATGCCCTACAATTCTCCACGTGTATTTCATATTTTTTCAAACTTTATCCGATTTTTTGCCAAGTTTTTTCTTGTCTACAAAGAAGCTCATCAGCCTTTTCCGGATGTGCCATCAATGCTTTCACAAATCTTTCCAAGCGAACTTTATTTTGAGATCCTTTAACGAGTAAAATATCTTCTTTTTTTATTAAATCTTTTGCGAATTCAGCGGCAACCAAGGCTGAACTAAAAAAGCCGACTTTGCTTTTGTCCAAGCCATTTTGAGTAGCTTCTTCTCCTGCAATTTTTGCAAATTCTCCAACGCAAAGCATAATGTCGGCGGTCTTCGCAGCATGCGCGCCAACCTCTTTATGATATTCCGGCGACGCCTCTCCTAACTCATTCATATTCCCAAAAACAAAGATTTTTCTCTTTGCTCCGGCAAGGTCTTTCATTGTATTTAAAGCCGCAATCGTTGCCTCGGGAGATGCATTATAAGAGCTATCAATAATCACAGATCCATTGATTCCTTCAATCAAATTCATTCTCCCCGGTGGCGGGCAAAAATACTTCAAAGATTCGGCGATATCATTCATATAAAGACCGCATTCAAGCGCGCAAGCGATAACAGGTAAAAAGCAATAAACGTGCTGTTCTCCCAAAATCGGAACTTCAAATTTTGCGCGCAAATTCCCATAAACAGCAGTAAAAGAAATTCCACTTAAAGTCGTTTTAACGTCTTCAGCATGCAATTTCGCCTCTTTATTAAGCCCAAATCCAATGAATTTAATCCCCTTCTCGTCATGCAATTTTCCTTGAATTTCATATAATTTTTTCACACGATCATCATCAACATTAATAATTGCGACCCCATTTTTTTTCAAATTTTTCACAATAATACTTTTTTCTTCATAAACTTCGTCAAGATTTTTAAATTGTCCCGGATTCAAGTGAACGGGCTTAACATTCGAAAAAATTGCAATATCCGGCTGAACAATTGCGGTCAAGTCTCGCATATCCCCGACCTTATCAACACCCATTTCCAAAATAAAGAAGTCAACTTTTTTTCGTGAAAAATAAGCATTATATTTCGCTTTCAAAATATTAATCATCCATAAAATCGGTGAAGAAAATCCCGCATCAGCCTCAAGAATCGTTAAAGGCAAGCCAAATTCCGTGTTGTAACTTTTTTTATTCGCAATCACGCTAAAGTGCGCTTCCAAAACTTTTTTTAAAGCGTCTTTTGTAGTTGTTTTTCCGGCACTACCTGTTACTCCAATAATTTTTGCATGCTTCAATCTCTTTAGCCTAACTTTGGTCAAAAAAACAAGCGCTCTATAAACAATATTTCTAAGTATTTTTTTCATAATTCAGGCTTTCATACTAGCACTTTTCAGCTTTTTAATCCACGTCGAAAATTCAAAAATTGAACATTGAAAATTGAATGTAAATTGGAGCTTGTGAATTGTAAATTTCTTCAGCCTACGCCTTCAAAACCTCTTCCACGACTTTCTTAAACGTACCAGGTTCGCTAAGCGCAATATCCGCCAGGACTTTTCTATCAAGCAAGATAGCTTTTTTGACTAGTCCATTTATGAATCGGCTGTAGTTGATGCCATTTTTCTTGCATTCAGCTTGCATTCTAACGATCCAAGTTGTGCGCATTTGGCGCTTCTTTTGTCTGCGACCAATATACGAATTCTGACCTTGTTTCATCAAAGCCATTTTTGCGAGTCCGTATTTTCTTGATCTACCTGAACGAAAGCCTTTAGCAGCTTTTAAAATACTATTGTGACGTTTTTTTGTATGGACGCCTCCTTTTACTCTTGTCATATTATTTTAGGTTTACTGATTATTTGGTAACAAAGCGCGGACAGCTTTCATGTCTGAAGGCATGCCAACAAGACCCTTTCTATAGGTCCTTTTTTGTCTTTTCGATTTTCCGAAAAGAAGGTGATTTCTGCAAGGTTTCTTGAAAACCACTTTTTTCTTCGCAGTCATTCTCATTCTTTTTTTCGCTCCACTATGTGTTCTTTGCTTCATATAATTTGAGTTTTTAATTAGTTTTAAGTTATTTCCCCAGTGGGGTTAAGATCGCAATTAATTGATTCCCCTGTCTCTTTGGCATCTCTTCCAGCTTTCCAAAATCCTTAACGAGAGCGTAGAAATCTTCCAACTTTTTCTTTCCTAAGTCAATATGAGTTATTTCTCTTCCTCTAAACATCATTACAACTTTGACCGTGCATCTGTCTTCCAAGAACTTTTTTGTCTGATTCGCCTTGGTTTCAAGATCATGTTGTCCGATTTGAAACCCAAGACGTATGCCCTTCACCTCACTTTGCTTATGCATTTTTCTTTGCTTCGTTTCCAGTTTTTGCTGATGATACAAATATTTTCCATAATCCAACAATTTGCATATCGGCGGATTTTCATGAGGCGCAACTTCACATAAGTCATATCCTGTTTCTTTGGCCATTTGAAGCGCTTTTTCAATAGGCACGATTCCAACAGGTCCTCCATCCTGATCAATCAAACGGACGCTATAAGCTCTAATCTGATTGTTGATTCGCAAGTGTTTTGGTATACAGAATTGGTTAAATTTGGCTTAAGCTTGATGGATAATAATAAAAAACCCTCATAAAGTCAATGCAATTCAGGAATTGCAGGAAAAATTATTTAGGAGGTTCTTCATCTCCACCTTTTGGGAGAGCGATACGATTGGTTAAGGCGCGAATTGTTTCTCGAGGAGAAGCGGACGGCGTAATTTCTACTCCGGTTGTAGCTTTTAATGATTCAAAGTAATAAAGCGCACTCGGGTCTGGCGCTAAAACTTTATCATCCGCTTCAGATGGAGACTCTACTTCAATAACCACATCGTCAACCTTGTGCAGTCTAGTGCTAAAGTCTGCCAATAGTCTTGCGGCAATGTTTTCAACTTGAGGAGTAAGCAATTTTCCGCGGTCAAGCATATCGGCAATAGCGCCGGCGGCTAAAGCTTTATCGTCATCAGTCCAATTGCCATAAGGCTTTTCAAATCGACTATTCATAATAAATTATTTTTCAGATTTATTTCTCGCCTCACCCATAGCCTCAACGTCAAGAGTTGTATCTATGAATTTGCCGGCTCTTAAAGCTGCTTGTATAGCCGATAGAGGCACTTTGTCCGTAGAAAAGTCCGCAATAATGCTTTCATCAAAACCAGCATCATCTTGTTCATTAATATGTTTGTCGGTAGACATAATTATATTTTTTAAAATTAGGTATTAACTATACGGTTTTTACACCAACTTGTCAAGACCAACCTTTATGCTACAATATCGAAGCTTAATTATTTTTATGATTAAAAGGCGCAAAACCAAGGAAGTAAAAATCGGAGATGTAAAAATCGGTGGAAAAAATGAAATCGCGATTCAGTCCATGTGTTCAACGAAAACAGTTGATATTAAAAAAACAGTCGCGCAAATTCTTGCACTCGAAAAAGAGGGTTGTGAAATGATCCGCATAGGCATACCGGATTTAGTCTCTGCCAAAGCCATAAAGCAAATCAAAAAACTTATTCATATTCCACTTGTTGCAGACATTCACTTTGATCCAAATCTCGCAATTGCATCAATTGAAAATGGTGCTGATAAAATCCGAATTAATCCTTCGAATATTCCGCAAAAAAGCCTAATTCAGATTATCGAAAAAGCAAAAAAGTTTAAAGTTCCAATCAGAATTGGCGTAAACGCAGGCTCAATCAGACCTTTAAAAGAAAAGATCACGGCCGAGGATTTGGTTAAAGAAGCAAAAAAACAAATCAAATTTTTTGGATCATTAAATTTTCGAAATATTGTTATTTCACTCAAGCACACAGATGTTTTCGAAAATATAAAAGCATACGAACAGATAAGCAAATTTTGCGATTATCCTTTGCATCTTGGCGTCACAGAGGCCGGCACGCTTTTTCAAGGTTTTGCAAAAAATGCGATTGCGATAAGTAATCTATTGATGAGTGGAATCGGCGACACCCTGCGAATTTCTTTGGCGGAAGATCCGATCGAGGAAATAAAAGCTGCAAAAGCTATTTTATCCTCACTGAATCTTTATAAAAAGGCACCGATGTTTATTGTTTGCCCGACATGCAGTCGCACAAATATCGATATTATAAAAATCAGTCATATTCTTGAAGAAAAATTGTCGCACATCAAAAAACCTATAAAAATTGCAATTATGGGTTGCGCGGTTAATGGTCCGGGTGAGGTTGCACAAGCCAAATATGGCATTATTGGTGGAAATAAATCTGCTGGAATCTTTAATCACGGAAAATTAATAAAAACTGTTCCGGAAAAAGAAATTGTTAAAGAATTCATAAAACTTGTTGAAGCGAATGAAAAATAAAATAAAAAATATTGTGATTTTAGGATCAACCGGATCGGTTGGCACGCAAGCGCTCGAAATTGTTAGGCAAAACAAAGATGCTTTCAAGGTGATTGGATTAAGCTGCCATAAAAACAAAATTTTATTAAAAAAACAGGCAAAAGAATTTGACGTAAAGGATTTTTCGATAACCGGCGATGAAAAAGATTTAATAAAATTAGCGACACTTAAAAAAGCGGATTTAATCATCAACGCGCTGGTTGGAGAAATTGGAGTTGCACCAACTCTGGCAGCAATTCACGCAAGGAAAAATATTGCGATCGCAAATAAAGAAGCCATTTTATGTATAGGCAAAAAACTGGTTAAGGAAGCCAAAAAATACAAGGTAAATTTAATTCCCGTTGATTCTGAGCACACAGGAATTTTTCAAATTTTGAAAACAAATCCGGGAAGAAAAATCAAAAAAATAATACTCACCTGCTCCGGTGGTCCATTTTATAAAACGCCGATTTCAAAGCTTAAAAATATAAAATTGAATCAAGTTTTTGCGCATCCAACTTGGAAAATGGGCGAGAAAGTGACGATTGATTCCGCGACACTCATGAATAAAGGTTTTGAGGTTATTGAATGCGGGATTTTGCACGGTGTAAACGAGAAACAGGTTGAAGTTTTATATCATCCGCAAGGAATTTTGCATTGCGCGGTCGAATTTGAAGACGGCAGATTTTGCGCAAGCATAAGCCAACCAGACATGAAACTACCAATTGCATATGCGATGAATTATCCATTTCCGCCAAAATTAAAATCAAAAATCCCGAATACTAAAAATTTGATTCTTGAAGAGATTGTGGATAAATTTGGGTTGATCAAGTTGTGCAGAGGCGCTTCAAAAAGCGAAAAATCAACAAAAAAATTGTGCCGAATTGACGAGGATGGAACGCAAAAATTCTTGGATAAAAAATTAAACTTTTTAGGTCTGATAAAATTTATAAAAGATGAATATAGCAATAATACTCGCGGGCGGTAAATCAACAAGATTTGGCTCAGATAAGCCACTTCAAATGATTTCAGATAAGCCGATGATAATGCATTCGGTGGATGCGTTTACATGCGCAAAAATATATAAAATTATCGTTGTTGCAAACGTAGAAAATGCGCAAAAAATAAAAAAATTGGTACCAAAATCAGTGCGAATAATTTTAGGCGGCAAAACTCGTCAAGAGTCCGTTTTTAATGCAATAAAGTTTCTCGAAAAATCGCAGAAAAATGACGATGTCATTTTAATTCACAACGTCGCGAACCCATTTGTTGGCCAAGAAGAAATAAAGCATTGCATCCGACTAGTCAAAAAATGCGGCGCATGTATAGCCGGGCATTTGGCTACCGATACAGTAAAAATAATCGACGGAAATTTCATAAAACAAACTCTACCTCGTGAAAAAATCCTTCTTGCCGAGACGCCGCAAGGATTTAAGTGGAGTGTTTTATATAAAGCTTATAAAAATGCGGTTACTAAAAAACTTTCCGCAATAGGCCAAAAAGTCGCATGGACAGAGGCGAGCCCATTAAATAAAAAACTCACATTTGAACACGATTTAAAACCCGATTTAATTGGGGTTGGATCCGATTTTCACGAATTTTCAAAATCAGGAGCGCTTATTCTCGCCGGAATAAAATTTCCAAAATTTCACAAACTTTCAGCGGATTCTGATGGCGACGCAATTCTTCACGCAATAACAACATCAATTTCAAGTGCACTTGGAGGCGGCTCGCTCGGAACTTTCGCAACTTCAATGTGCAAATCGGGTATAAAAAACAGCGCAAAATACCTTGAAAAAGCACTTAAGCAAATGTATGAAAAAGGCTATTCTATCTCAAATTTATCGCTTTCAATTGAATCAAACGAAATAAAAATCGATCCGATTTCAAACAAATTAAAATCCGCGCTTTCGCATCTGTTAAAAATAAACCAAAGCCAAATCGGCATCACGGCGATTCGCGGTAAAAACAAAAATGGCTTATACTGTATTTCGGCGATTTTATTGCGCCAAAATCATTAAATTTATTAAACCCCTCACATGACAAACTCACTCAAAATCAAATCTTTTGCAAAGATCAATCTTGCATTGGATATTCTTGGAAAGGCCGGTAAATATCACAAAATTCAGACGGTTTATCAGCAAATTTCCCTTCACGACACGCTCATAATCAAAGAAATCGAGAAAAATAAAATCATTCTAAAATCAAATGATAAAAATCTTTCAGTCACACCAAAAAATCTCGCATATCAGGCTGCGGAAATGATTAAAAAATCTTGCAGAGTCAAAAAAGGCGTCGAAATTTTTATTGATAAACACATTCCGGTTGCATCCGGTTTTGGCGGAGGATCGGGCAACGGCGCAACCGCACTTAAAGGCTTGAATGAGCTATTTAAATTAAAACTTTCAAAAGCAAAACTCGAAAAATTTGCAGAAAAACTTGGTATGGACGCACCGTTTTTTATAACCGGCGGCACAGCAATGGGTACGCATTTTGGCGAAAAAGTTCGCGCTCTCACTCCCCTGACAGGCCTTACACTCGCATTATTTGTTCCAAATAAAAAATCTCCTTTAATCGCAAAAACCAAGACGGTTTATAAAAAAATTAATACAAAATTAACCGGCAAAGAACAGAAAAAAACCAAGCTTTTACTTAAAGAATTAAAGTCCAAAAAACCGCAGAAGCAAGCTATTTTAGATAATTTGCACAATGACATAGAAATCGCGATGGACATTTCCGAAATCAAAAAAACACTTCTTCAGGCCGGCGCATCTCAAGTCGTTCTTTCGGGAAGTGGCCCATCGGTTGTTGCATTTTTCAAAAACAAATTCGAGCGAAAGATGTGCCTAAAAGCGCTGGATGCAAAATTTAAGAAGGCATACAGGGTGCTTTTGGCGACGACGTAAGTCCGCGGCGACAAGATCCGGAGGTCAAAACCCTTGACAAATTTCCAATTCTAGGGCAAAATATTTGCCTTAGAATATTTATTATAGAAAAAATGAACAGACCAAGCGCAGGCGCAGATGAAGGCCGCGACATTTTGCACCAACAAACAATAATGCTTTCTGAAATCGATGAAAAAACCAGAGATAGGCTGGTGGAGCTTGCGCGTGCGGTTCTTGCAGGGGAAGCGTCGGCGAGTTCAAAACTGAGAATAATGTTTCAACGCACGAAGTTGCCATATCCTGATGCTGTAGGACTCCAAAACATTATAGACGCAAACGATTTAGAAGTGGTGATTCCGGAGAACACAGATGAAATCGTTGATGCGTGTATTGATGGGATGGATGCATTCCAAAATGGTCATTCTCCTTATGGTATACGAGCATTTTTGTCAAAAGCAATATATGAAGTTACGGGAAAGGTGAAAGTAAGATTGGCCGGAGAGGAGTTCTTTGACTTAATAGCAAAATGTACTTCGGACGAAAGGCGAAAAATTATCAAGAAAATATATTTAAATTGGGAATATGCAGCTTCTTCAGAATCAGAAATTCAAGGCGACAATGTGGTAAGGGAAATGTTTATCATTGCGGCATTTATTGCGGCATCAGCACATGCTACGGAGGATGACTTGGCATTTTCGAAAGAGCTTTACAGGGAAGCTATAGAGTTAAAACCGGAGCTGGAAGAGGAAAAGAAAAAACAAGAAAGAGCTAACGAAGTTCGTAGAAAACTTGCAGAATTTTTTCAACCAAACGCAAGGAGTAAAGAGTTGCTGGAAAGCGAAGATGCGGCAAAAGAATTTGTAGGATTGATGACCGAATATACTTATATAGCAAGCGAATGCAGCGTTGGCGTAGTGCGTATTATGTATGACGTTTTCGCGCTTTCTCTTGAGGCTCAAATGACAAAAGATAGGCTTCAAGGCAAGCCGGTTCCGTCAAAGGGGAAAACGAAAATAAAATTTGAATCCGCGGAAAAAATATACATGGCTATGCTTTTAGCGGAATATGGCGGCCCGGAATATGCGGACGCTTTTAATAAGGCTGTGATCGGTGTGGCGCACGAAGATGAGAACAGGGTAAACAGAGAGGCAATGAGAACATATTCTATCAACGGGGGCGAGTTTTCCAGAAGAGTGACTTATAAATATTTAACAAAAGAAACCGGCGATCATAAAAAGGCAAAATTTGAAGCTGCGGCGTACGTGCCATATTACAGCAGGGGTTTAAAAAATAGAGTTGAAGAGGCAATTAAAAGATCACGAGCAAGTGGAAAGGGGTTAGTTGTGGGCGACAGAATGGTGCGTGAAGTAATGGAGAAAAGTATAGTTGAAGAGGCGATAGAGGCATTATGCAATGAAATAGTTATGGCGAAAAACGAGAGCGGAAAAATTACAAAAGAAGATGTCGAGAGAGTTATGGATAAAGTTAAATTTATGGAAGCCGCAATGATAATAAAGAAAGGAGAGGTGAGCAGGCTGCGAAACGGGGTAAGAAATTTCTTGGAAAGGGAGGGCGTAGCCAATTTGATAAATGGCGAGAATCTAAAAGATTATGGGTATTACGACCCGGATAATTTAGGCGAAAAATTTTATACTGAAGGGGTTGATATATTTATAAATAAATTAGGGAATAGAAACGCAGAGGTTAACGGGTCTTTGGTGCAGGATCATTACGCGCTGGGGATGGAATATATGCATTATTTAGTTGAAATGAATAAGTTGGGAGAAGGAACTGACGCAGAGCTTGCATATTTTAGAAAACATAGAAGAAAATACGAAATTTTTGCTCAAAACGTACCGGAAGAAGACATTATAAATGCATATGGTGGAGCAATTACTGGCATGGCACCAATTATTCAACGCGAAATGTATGAGATGTTTTTTAAAAATTTAAAAACGCACGAAAGGGTTATAAGATATATGACGGCTAGTGTAGTTGGTAGAGACGTTAACGACGAAAGCCTGCGTGAAAATGCAAAAGCAATATGCAAAGCTTTGTTTATGGGATCATACGCAGATAGAAATATAGATTTTTTAATTCAACTATTCCACGAAGAAGAACGGGCATCTTTTTATGGCTCAGGGAGAGCGCTGTCAGTTTATATAACCCCACTTTTAAAGGATAGAAAATTGGTGTTTAAAAAATTATTAACGGGCGCGATTAAAAGCGAAGATGATCTGAAAGATGCAAGAAAAAGTTTAAAAATAAATAGGAGTATTTTAGCTAATCTAGGCGGACGATTTAAGCGTGAATTTATGGAAGAATTCTGTACTTTGCCAATATTTTGGGAAGCCGGTGGCGCACGCACGTCAGCAGTCCGGCTTGCGGCTAAATTTTTTGAAGAAGATGCGGACGTTAAACTGTTTACCAATATAATGACAGAGCAGTCAGACGCAAGAGCGGAACAAGGAAAACCGGATAAAACAGTCCCGGCAACAAGAGAGTTGGCATCATCTGTTTCGGCGCAAATTGCAGAAGATTTGGAGACATTGAATCGCACAGAGCAAATAAGCGAGATGTCTGGAAGTCTAAAAATATGCAAAAAACGTGTTATGGGAGATGGAATTAGCTATAAAGGTGCGATGTCCGTTGTTGATACACCTCTTAATAAAGTTTTTAAAAAGATTTCAATCAAAAAGACAAGAAACGGGGACGGCAAAATAACATATGCGTGGTTTTTAACGGGGCAAAACGAACAAGGCGCATATACATTTGAAGGAATTTTTGATGAAAACAATAAAGCGAGTTTTATTTTTAGACGCAAAGGTATGCCATTTGGGAAGAACATATCGCATGAAAACCTTGAAGGGTGTAGCGAGCGGTTTTTACAAGAGATTGAATATGTGGTTTTGGTATTTTTAAAAACATTCTATGACGAACAGCCGGAAATGCCGGAAGAGATAGTTGAACCGCCGACACCGGTTATAGAGCAGCCGTCAGTCACATTGGAAGAGTCGGAAGCGGCAGTTGAAGTACCCTCGGAAGTAGAGCAATTGGTAGAGTCGCAGCAAGAGCTTCTAGAGCCTCCAGAGTCGGATGATGAAATTATTTTTGTTGACGCAGTAACAGCTGAAAGAGATATAACTCCAAGAAAAAGCATGGGGTCCGTAAAAATAGATTTCACAACGGCAAAAGATCGTGCACAACAAGCAGTAAGAAGAAAAGTAATTTTAGTGCAACAAAAAAGAGCTTTGGAACTTTTCGAATCAGATAATCCGGATATGGATGAATTAAAAGCGATGCGCGTTTATAAAAAATATGAAAAAGAAGGTGGCAGAATGGAATATCGTCCATGCAAAGACACTGTTACTGTTTGGCAAGAATATAAAAAAGGACTGATTCAGCTTTCAGAAATTTTTGCAGTGGACGTTGATCCATTTTCAAGAATTTTAGGGTATGCGCAAAGAGAAGAAGAAAGGCGTGTTGATCCTGGAGCAAAACTTTTGGACGAAGCGTTAAGAAGAGGAGGTTTGGTGCTCCCGGGACAAACAGAAACAGAAGGAAAAAGACTGGAGGGATTTATCTACGAGCATATAGACGAGGTACCTGGAGCAGGCGTCGTTGAGCTTACAGCAATTGTAAAAAAACAGGCATCAAAAGCGGCACTTGGGCTGCATGATGAAATGGCAATATCAGGCATTATAGAAGGCTTGGATTTAAGTCCGGCACCAATGGGGCAATTGGAAGTCAGTTTTGATAGAAATGAAAACCAAGAACGACTTTTTCAAGCCGCGTTAAGATTTTTTAGCGATGATCCTGAATTAAAAATAATAGAGCAAGAAAAAAATGAGAAATTAAGGCTAGCGCGAGAAGCTTTAGTCGAAGCGCTTAATAGCGGTAAGCCAGGCAGAGCGTTCAATATCGTGCAAGAAATAGGAAGAATTGAAGCTGAGGCAATGGTAAAAATGGAAGAACACAGGGCAATCGTTAAAGAAACTTTGGCAAGATTAAAATCAGATGAAATAAGGATTGTATTGGTTCAGCCTTGCCAATTTGAAGTTCAAAGAACGTACGTTCAAGGTTCATATTTATCATTGCAAGAGCTAAAGGACGGCAAGAGAAAGCGTGTTAGAAAAACAAAGTCGGGAGAAGCCACGAACGCAGACGGGGCAATAGCGGAAGCGACAGATGTCCCGAACGCCACGGAAGTCTAAGCCGCCATTTTTATAAAATATTCATGCACGCGAATGTCGTTCGTAAGTTCCGGATGGAACGTTGAAATTAGGATGTTGTTTTTTTGCGCGTTGCCGAATTTTCCTTCAGCCATCACAATTTCATTTTTATATTTCGCCAAAATTTCAACATTTTTTCCAACACTTTTTATTTTTGGCGCACGAATAAAAATCGCAGGAAAATCGCGCACTTTTTTGCGCGTCACGTTGCCTTTGTAGCCAACTTTTTCCCCGAGCACCGGAATTTCCACGTCTACCTCAAAGCTGTCAGTTTGTCTTCCATAAGCATTTCTTTCGATCTCCGCATCAATCACGTTAAAAGATTTCACGCCAATGCTCCCGTTATCTCCAAGGATTTTTTTTGCAAGCAAAATCGCTCCGGCACAAGTTCCATAAACCGCCATTCCGCTTTTAATTTTCTTTTTTATCGTATCAAAAAGTCCGCCACGTTTAAGCATCATGGAAATATGCGTACTTTCTCCGCCGGGGATAATCAGTCCGCGAATATTTTCCAAATCGCGCACCGTTTTAACAAAAACGACTTCAGCGCCGCATTCTTCAAGCATCATGGCGTGCTCTTCAACGCTTCCCTGAATATCAAGCACGCCAATTTTGACTTTTCGCCCCACGGCTTTGACTTTTGAGCTGTGGTTTTGAGCTTTGAGTTTTGACTTTTGAGTTTTAGTTTCCGCGTTTCGCATAAAGATCCGTAAGTTTACTAATCTCCAAGCTCTTCATCGGTTCACCAAGCCCTTCTGATACGCGAGCCAAAACATTCGCATCATTAAAATGCAAAACCGCTTCAACGATAGCTTTCGCGCGTTTTAAAGGATCCGAAGATTTAAAAATTCCGCTTCCAACAAAAACACCATCGCAACCCATTTGCATCATCATTGCTGCATCCGCAGGAGTGGCAAGGCCACCGGCTGCAAAATTTACAACAGGTAGTTTTTGATTTTTTGAAACGTATTCAACGAGTGCAATAGGAACGCGCATTTCTTTTGCTTTTTCCGCAATCAATTCTTTTCCCGCACCTTTCAAAAATGCAATTTCGTCCTTCACGGCACGCACATGTCGAACGGCTTCAACAACATTTCCAGTACCCGCCTCCCCTTTTGTGCGAATCATTGCCGCGCCCTCATTTATGCGCCTTAAAGCTTCTCCGAGATTTCTGCATCCGCAAACAAACGGAACTTTGAATTTCGATTTATCAACATGATATTGCTCATCCGCAGGTGTAAGCACCTCGCTTTCATCAATATAATCAACGCCGAGCGCTTCAAGGATTTGCGCTTCCACGAAATGTCCGATGCGAACTTTTGCCATCACCGGAATCGAAACTGTTTTCATAATTTCTTTTATCATTTTTGGATCGCTCATTCTTGCAACACCACCTTGCGCACGAATATCCGAAGGAACGCGTTCGAGCGCCATAACCGCAACAGCACCCGCTTGTTCTGCGATTTTTGCCTGTTTTGCATTTGTCACATCCATAATCACGCCGCCCTTAAGCATCTGCGCGAGCCCGGATTTCAACTTCGGCGTATTTTTCAAAACTTTTTTTATCATAAATATTTTTATTAATTGTTATTGCGTCGGAATTCTATCAAATATGCAGACTCTCAACAACATAATCAATGTCTTTATCTCCGCGACCCGACAAATTCACTAAAATCGTTTGATCAGGCGAAAGTTCTGCCGCTAGTTTGCACGCATGAGAAATTGCATGCGCACTTTCGAGTGCAGGAATAATGCCTTCCAGTTGCGATAATTCCATAAAAGAATCAAGGCATTCTTTATCACTTGCAAGTTTGTATTCGACGCGTTTTATATCTTTCAAGAAACTGTGTTGTGGCCCAACTCCCGGATAATCCAAGCCCGAAGCAATCGAATAAACCGGTTCAGGATTACCGTCTTTGTCTTGCAGTAAATAAGTATGCATTCCATGAATATTTCCCGGTTCTCCCAAGGTCAAAGTTGCCGCATGATTTCCAGGCTGAAGCCCTTTTCCGCTCGGCTCAACGCCATAAATTTTAACATTTTCATCTTCCAGAAATGCCGAAAACAAGCCAATAGCGTTACTTCCTCCTCCAACACAAGCCACAAGATTATCAGGCAATTTCCCTGTCATTTCGAGAAATTGTTCGCGGGCTTCTTCTCCAACAATTCTTTGAAAATCTCGCACCATCATTGGAAAAGGATGCGGACCAACAACGGATCCGATTCCAAAAAATATATTTTGCGGGTCTTTAATAAATTCCATAAAAGCTGAATCAACAGCGTCCTTAAGCGTTTTCGTGCCCTGCGTAACAGGCACAACTTTTGCGCCAAGAATTTTCATACGCGTAACATTTGGTGCCTGTTTTGCGATATCGATTTCTCCCATATGGATTTCACACGGAAGTCCGACAACAGCTGCCGCAGTGGCTAGAGCAACACCATGTTGACCCGCTCCGGTTTCCGCGACAATTTTATTTTTACCAATTTTTTTTGCAATCAAAGCCTCCCCAATAGTGTGATTTATTTTATGCGCGCCGGTGTGATTCAAATCTTCACGCTTTAAATAAATTTTTGCACCGCCATATTTTTTGCTGAGTTTTTCCGCATAATAAATCGGGCTCGGCCTGCCAATATAGTTTTTGCGATAATAATTCATCTCATCTTTGAATTCTTTTGTATCCTTGATTTTCGTATAGAAATCAGCAATTTCGTCGAAAATCGGTTTTAATTGATCCGGAATAATTTGTCCGCCATAATTCCCAAAAAATCCTTTTTTATCCGGTTGAATATCATATTTTTTCATGTTTTAATTGGTTAAATTTTAATAAAAATAATAAAAGCAATAATTTAATTCCTTGGCTTATAAGCTTCGGGGTTAGGTTCAAGAAGAGAAATCAGCTTTTTTACAGCCAGTTTTCGTATAATAAAAATACGATCCGGGTTACGACCTAATTTGATTGGATTTAGCTTGTATAATTTAAAATCTTTCAATATATTTCGAGGATCCACGAGCTCTAAATGCCCAATTAGATCAACAGCAGCGCTTGATGGTGTCTCGAGGAGTCCGCGACACATAAGAGAGTCATAGGGATCTTTGTAATCAGGATCTATGCCAAATTTTTCATAGAGCTTTGTTGTATCAACATGAAGAAAATCAGGAGGTAATGATAGAGCACGCTTATAAGCTTCAGCCTCGCCGAGCACTTCGAGTATTCGCAATTTAGCCAGAGTTCTAATGGATACGCCGTTTTCCTGAGGGAATCCAACGCCATTATCAATAGTTGTTTTTTCCCGTAACATACGCGTGATATAGCCCAAAGATTCGGCATATGTAGGCAGTAGCCTTAGTGGGTCGGAACGTCTTTCGGGTCCTGTATATTCATCTGTATTTTTCATAATTTTTTAAATTAAATAATAAAAAAACCGCCATTTTTTGGCGGTGTATAAACAAATAAAATAACAAGGTTTACACCCGCCAATATTTAACGTCACGCCAAGACAAATTTTTATATGCGATTTTGATTTTAAACATTTTTAAATCTTTTAAGTTTTAATTCTCGCGATCCCCTTGTTACAGTTGCCACCCCAACCTTCAATTTTTTAACAATTTCACGTTGAGGAACACCGGCCTTAAGCATTCTAACGATTTCAATTCTCACAGGCACGGAATCCAGCTCTTGAGCCGTTAAAAGCCCTTTCAAAAACTCCTCCATCTCCTTCGGATTTTTGATTTTCAGCAGGCTTTTTACCAATTGTTTTAAATAAGCATTTTTCATATGCGTACTATCAAACTAGTACAATAATACATACACTATTTTCAAAAGTCAAGCGTAAATTTATATAGCCTTTCTCCCCTCAATCGATCTCATCAGCGTCAGCTCATCCGTATAATTCAAATTTCCGCCAACCGGAATCCCGCGAGCAATACGCGTTACATTCACGCCCGATGGTTTCAGCAAATTCGAAATATAAATTGAAGTCGCATCCCCTTCATGGCTTGGATTTGTTGCCAAAATAACCTCACAAACACCCGATGGATTGCAAGAGATTCTATTAACCAATTCCTTGATTTTTAATTCATCCGGCCCAATACCATCAACCGGCGCAATTGCACCGTGCAAAACGTGATATACGCCCTTATAGCCGGTTTTTTCAATCGAACCAATGTCGATAATCTGCTCAACAACGCAAATCGTTTTTTGGTCGCGCGAATTATCTCTGCAAATTTCGCAACAATCCGGAATATCGCTTAAAGCCCAGCAAATCGGGCAAAAATTCGACGCCTCTTTAAGTCGCCTCACCGCATCGCTCAAATTATTCACCTGAGTTTCCGGTGTTTTTAATAAATGCAAAGTTAATCTTTCAGCCGTTTTTGGCCCAATTCCCGGCAATTTGCTCAGTTCTTCGATTAAATTATTTACTTGTTTCGGTAGAAAGCTCATTTTTGTCGTTATTAAAAAACAAAATAAAGAATAAAAGTGCGGCAATAACCGCCAAGACTCCACTATACACAAAAGTTCCAACTCCGTCACCTATCATCCACAAAGCTCCGCAAATAACGCCACCGGGAAAAAGCAATAAGCCCTCAACCGCATGCAAAATTCCAAGTCCCGTCGCTCTGTTTGATTCCTCTGTCACGTTCGATACAAATGCTCTCGAATTTCCATCTGTAAATGCGGAAAAAAGTCCGTATAAAACAAACAAAATTCCAACTTCAAAAACAGTTGTCGCAAAGATAAATCCAAAACACATCAACGCAAAAATAATAAAGCCCCAATATATAAATCTGCGCTTGCTAAAGCGATCCGCGAGCCTTCCAACAGGCCATGCAGTCAATGCAAAAACAACATTATAAAGTAAATATAAAATTGGAATTAAAGCATTATTTGCACCAATAATCACACCCGCTCGAAGCAACAAAAACGCAACACCAACTCTCGCCAAACTGAATATTCCGATAACCAAAATAAACTTCCAAAATTTTCTTTTAAACATTCCTTTCCATCTTTTATATCTGAAAATATCTCCGGCTTTAACTTTTGCAATATGATCCGGTACATCTTTTTCTTTGACAAAGCTAACAACGCAAACCGCAAGCATTCCGGGGATCAGCGCAAACCAGAAAATATCTCGCACATTAAAAGCAAGATAAACAAGCAAGAAAGCCATTAAGTTCCCAACAATCGCACCAAGTGTATCAAGCGATTTCAAAAATCCAAAAGCCTCTCCCCTTTTCCCTTTATTTGTATCGCCTGCAAGAAGCGCGTCACGCGGGGCTTCACGAACGCCTTTTCCGGTTCTATCAAGCAATCTTGCCGCAATCGCAATCCAAAAAGAACCCGCAACCGCAAGCAAAGGCTTTCCAAGTGCCGCAATAAAATATCCAAACATCACAAAAATTTTTCTGCGTCTAAAATAATCGCTCATCTGTCCCGAAACAATCTTCATAAAACTCGAAATCGAATCCGCCGCGCCCTCAATCACGCCAATCAAAAGCGTGCTTAATCCAAGTGTATTTTTCAAAAACCCCGGCAATAGCGGAATCAGCATTTCTCCCGCAATATCCGCAAAAAAACTTGTAAATCCAAATAAAATTGTATTTCGACGCATGAAGTAATTCTAACATATTTTTGCAATTATTTATTCCCAATGTATCGTTTTATTAATATCTATAATTATTTAGCAATTATGTGGTATTTGTATTTAGACGAATCAGGGGATCTGGGGTTTGATTTTGTTAATAAAAAACCTTCAAGATTTTTTACGATTTCAATTTTAGCGCTTAGCAGTCAATCAGCCAATAAACAGCTGATAAATGCCGTAAAGAAGACTTTAAAACGTAAGTTAAATCGCAAAAAGAATAAAAAAAGATTTATTCATGAGCTAAAAGGGTCTTCCACCGCATTGGAAGTTAAAAAATATTTCTACGATCAAGTGAAAAACATCAAGTTTGGTATTTACAGCATCACTCTAAATAAAAAAAGAGTATTTGAGCAATTAACAAAAGAAAAAGATCGAGTTTACAATTTTATTGCTAAGCAAGTTTTAGACGCTATCCCTTTTGAAAAAGCAGACGAGACAAGAATAGAGCTGATTGTAGATAAATCTAAAGGGAAAATGGGAGCTAGGGGTTTTAATGAATATATTAAAAAGCAATTAGGCGCACGAATAAACCCGAAAACGCCATTGGATATTTATCATTGGGATTCCCAAAATACGCACGGGCTACAGGCTTCAGATCTTTTTTGTTGGGGAATTTTTCAAAAATATGAAAGACGCAAAGAGGATTGGTATAAAATTTATAAAGATAAAACAAATTTTGAAAGCCTGTATTTAGCGTAACAAAAAAGAGTGTACCTTGCAGATTTGTTTTGTCTCAATTTTAGCCAACCGGATGGATGGGAACATCGAGAACAATCTACAATGGCTTTATCACTCTTGTCTAAATTATATATCGACATTGATATATTTGCAATAAAAAATTTCAATTTTTGAGCCCATTCTGCTATACTACCCTCTTGTCAAAAATAACATGCTAAGACCGGATTTAACACTCGATGTCGCAAAACAAGAAGCCGGCCCGATTCACGAAGAGCACGGCCGAACAATACTTTATGATTCAGATTTTGCGATATCGCTAGGAAGATTTGTAAAAGCCGCAAGTAAACCTCATATGCTTGGAGATTCATCAGTTGAGGATCCAAAGGGTGATGCAAAGCAAGCATTAAGAGAAATATTGGGCGAATTAAATATTGCAAAATATTTAAGTAGATTTTGTGAATTGCCGGGCTTTGATTATATTGATTATTCTTTAGGCGCTATCGATTTAGCCACAGATTTAGTTGCAAACGCTGTCGAGCACGGCAGTGGTTTTTGCACTAGCGGAGGGGTGACAGTGAGAAGCCATAATGCCGAGAATGGCGTGATTCTTACAGTCGATCAGCGTTTAGATGGCCCGGATTTAAACGCAATTTATAAGAGAGTTTTGACTGGCGCACATCCAAGTGAATTTACCGCTTCAAGAGGATATATGGGCATTCGTGGGGTTGGTACTTCCTTGATGGTTAACAAGAAAACTCCTTACGTTTGGAGTGAACAAATCCCAAAAGGAGAAGGGCCATATGAAGCATTAGGGGGGGGGTGGAACGAGAATTATAATGCTGGAAACATTCGAAAGGGTGAAGAGGGTTTTTAAGATTTAGAGGTACTCGTCCCATCCTTTTATCTTCAGCCCATTTTTATTATAGCTCTCAATCGCCATCGCAAACATTTTTCCAATCTGCAAATTTGTAATCAAAGGGATATTCAAATCAATCGCTTTTCTGCGAATCAAATATCCGGCCGTTTCTTCGTCACGATTGTAATTTTTTGGGATATTGATGACCAAATCCAGCTTTCGTTCATTTAAATAATCAAGCAAATTTGGCGCATCGATTTTCGCATCCGATTTTGCACCAACTTTTGACTTTTGCGCTTTGACTTTTTCTAACGTTTCATTTTCAATTCCGCGTTCACTCAAATATTTACTAGTTCCTTCAGTCGCATAAAGTTTATATCCAAGTTTAATCAGCTTTTCTGCGGTTTCCACAAACTCAAATTTATCTTCTTCTTTGCCGATGCTCACCAAAATATTTTTCTTTGGGATTTTAAAGCCGGTCGCAATAAATCCTTTCAAAAACGCTTCTTTCGAATCATCGCCAAAGCACGCAACTTCGCCCGTGGAAGCCATTTCGACGCCCAAGACAGGATCCGCGCCCTTCAATCTTGTGAATGAAAATTGTGGCACTTTCACGGCAACATAATCCAAATCCAAAGTTTGGAACCTTGTATTCAAATATTTTTTATCACCGAGCATGCAGCTCACCGCAATATCAATAAAATTATAACCCGTGACCTTTGACGCAAACGGAAAGCTTCGGCTTGCGCGCAGGTTGCACTCAATCACCTTTATTTCATTATTCTTAGCCAAAAATTGAATGTTAAACGGGCCTGTGATTTCAAGTTCTTTCGCAATTTGTTTCGCGATTTCCTTAACCCTTCTGATAGTTTCGATATAAAGTTTTTGCGGAGGCAAAACAATCGTCGCGTCACCGCTATGCACGCCCGCATTTTCAATATGTTCGTTTATCGCATAAATAAGCAGTTTTCCGTCCATCGCAACAGCATCAATTTCAATTTCCTTTGCGCCAACTTCAAATTTACTGACAACAACCGGCGCATCAGAAGAAACTTTCACCGCCTTATTCAAAAATGCTTTCAAAGCAGCTTCGTTATGCGCGACACTCATCGCCGCACCGCTCAAAACATAGCTTGGTCGAACCAAAACCGGATATCCAACTTCTGCAGCAAACTTCGAAACTTCATTTACGCCCGCAAGTTTTTTCCATCTTGGCTGATCAACTTTAATTTTATCCAAAACCGCAGAAAATTTATTTCTATCTTCCGCAACATCAATTTTTTCCGGACTTGTTCCAAGAATTTTCACACCCGCTTTATGCAGTTTGAGAGCCAAATTATTAGGTATTTGCCCACCGGTAGAAATAATCACACCACTCGCTTTTTCCGCCTCATAAATATCCATCACGCGTTCAAAAGAAAGCTCATCAAAATAAAGTTTGTCGCAAATATCATAATCCGTTGAAACCGTTTCCGGATTATAGTTAATCATAATCGTTTCATACCCATATTTTTTGGCTGTCTTAAGCGCATTCACGCAACACCAATCGAACTCAACCGAGCTCCCAATGCAATATGCCCCGCTTCCGAGAACAATGATTTTTTTCTTATCACTTCGTACTGTGTCGCTCGATTTCCCATGATACGTCGCATACAAATAATTGGTTTTTGCAGGCCATTCCGCCGCCATCGTATCAATTTGTTTAATTATCGGTATAACGCCCATTTTTTTTCTTTCATCGCGAATTTCAAATGTCGTTTTCTTTAAAATATTTGCAAGTTGCTTATCCGAAAATCCATATTTTTTTGCTTGTAAAAAAGTTTCCGCATTCAAGCTTGGTTTTGACTTTTGCGCTGTGGCTTTGAGCTTTGAGCTTTGACTTTTGAGTTTCGACTCAAAGTCGATTATATTTTTCAATTTATCCAAAAACCATAAATCAATTTTTGTTATATTCGCAATTTTTTTTGTGCTCCAACCTCGTTTTAAAGCTTCGGCAATAACAAGAATTCTTTTTGGAGTTGGTCTTTTTAAATCACCTTCAAGATTTTCCGGAATAATTCCCATATCATGATTTGCAGTCAATCCATGCAAGCCAATTTGAAGCATTCTTAAGCCCTTTTGCATAACTTCTTCAAAGCTTCTTCCAAGCGCCATAATCTCGCCCACGCTCTTCATGGCCGAAGAAATTTCCTTGGAAACCATGCGAAATTTATCTAGATCCCATCTCGGAATTTTGAGAGCAACATAATCCAATGCCGGTTCAAAAAACGCGCTCGTCGTTTTCGTCACTGCATTTTTTAAATCACTTAATCTATATCCAAGTGCCAGTTTTGCCGCTATATAAGCCAAAGGATAACCGGTCGCTTTTGATGCCAACGCACTCGATCTACTCAACCTCGCATTAACTTCAATTACTCGGTAATCATGACTGGTCGGATCCAGCGCATATTGAATGTTGCATTCTCCGACAATCCCAAGAGCCCGAATCGCTTTTATCGATAACGATCTAAGCATGTGATATTCATGATTTGTTAGTGTTTGCGATGGCGCAATAACAATACTTTCCCCTGTGTGAATTCCCAGCGGATCAAAATTTTCCATGTTGCAAACCGTAATACAGTTGTCGAATTTATCGCGCACGACCTCATATTCAACCTCTTTCCAGCCCTTCAAGCATTCCTCGATCAAAACTTGATTACTATAGGAAAACGCACTATCAAGCAATATTTCAAGTTCACTAATTTCATAAGCAATTCCGCTTCCAAGCCCGCCTAGCGAATATGCCGCTCTCACAATCACCGGATATCCGATTTTTTTCGCCGCACTCATTGCACTCGCCTTATTTTTACACGCCAAACTTTTCGGACTATTTAAGCCAATTTCATTTAGAGCTTCCTTAAACAAATCGCGATCTTCAGTTTTTTCGATAACATCAACCTGCGTACCCAAAACTTCAACTTTATATTTTTTTAAAATGCCTTTTCTATAAAGCTCAACTCCGCAGTTAAGCGCCGTTTGTCCGCCAAAAGCCAGCAAAATTCCATCCGGCCTTTCTTTTTCAATAACTTTTTCCGCAAATTCCGCATTCACCGGCAAAAAATAAACCTTGTCCGCCATTCCTTCGCTCGTTTGAATAGTCGCAATATTTGGGTTCAGCAAAACCGTTTTAATCTTTTCCTCTTTCAAAGCCTTGATCGCCTGACTTCCGGAATAATCAAACTCTCCAGCCTCCCCTATTTTTAGGGCTCCTGAGCCTAGAATTAAAACTTTGCGTATTTTTGAAGTCATGTTCTTCGAACACCATACTCAAATTCTTTGAAAAAAGCAACGAATATGTATATAATAACCCTCCTTAAAGCAAAATAACCTAAAAAACAATCATGAACGCAAGTGAAACAAAACAAAGATTCTATGCCGCATCCGACGATGTGGAGCGAGGATTGATGATAAATATTATACCAATAGCCGGAGAAGATGCGCTAAATATATTGCGACGAGTTGCTTTTTGCGCTAAACATTTCGTGCAAATGGAAGCATTTACAACGGCTCCGGGAATGACTATAAGAAAGCCACAGCTTGAAGCCGCAATAAATCATGCTGTGATTGATGTGTTTGGTTATTCGAGATCAGACGTAGAAGCGGCTTTAAAAGGTGAACTCACTCCTACAGATCCAAAAGCATTAGTCATCGTTAATTATATGAAGCGTATGCATGCTCGCCTCGATGCGGTTTTAGTAGAAGAAACTATCTAACTTAAATAAAATTTTTATATTTAACAAATAAACTATGGACGAAAGAGTAATAAAAACGGCAGATACGTTGCTTGAAGCTTCAAAGGAAATTGCGGGGAGCTTAAGAGGCGCAGCAGATCACGACCCAAAAGTAACTGGAAGACTTTTAGAGGTTTCAAGAAGATGCGGAGAGTTGATTGGCGCTTTACCGGGGAAAGCAAGAAGCATAGGCAGGCAGGATTTTGTTAGCGCTATTGATGCAGCAGGAGAAACTATCGTTCGCTATACGACGGTAGAAAGGGCGAAAGGGCTTGTCACGGGCAAAGGGCTTGAAGGTGAAAACTTAGCAAATCTTTTTATAGAAGCAATGCGTATACGCCTTGAAAGAATTTGGCCGGAACAAGCTGTTTGATATTAATTTTTTAAGAATTTTCATAGCATGAACAGGGTTGAATTTTTTTCGAATTTCTCGCAGGAAGTTGCAGTGAGAGATAAACAAATTGCTGTAGAATTAGCCGATATGGATATGATGAGCGCATTTGGTGGGGCTCAAACATCCGATTTAGAAGAGCTAATACGAGCTATCGAGTATGTTCACTCAGATTTCAAAAAATTGCTGTATATGAAAGATTTGGTTCTCAGGAATGATCTTGAAGGCAAGGAATTAACTGGCCAACACGTTTTTGATTGTCTTTATTTGGCGGCAATGAATGTTTTGCAATGTCACGACATAGACGGTCGGATCGAAGGTTCAAGAGAGGCTAAAAATCGAAAAGAAGGTATGGTTATGAGATACGTTAAAGAAGTCCGCGCAAAGATATTTGAAGAGTTTAGGGGAAGATATAGGTTTTACCGTTTCGAAGACGGTGAAGAAGGCGAATATTAAAATTTAATAAATTTTTTATGGCATTAATAAGTGAAGTCGCCGAAGAATCAGCTTTAAAAAACAATATCCATTTCGATTTAATTGATGCCGTTTATGGCATTGGTAGAAGTCTTGAGCCGCTTGCAAAAGAAATTGGAAAATGTGTTTCTGAAAATCCGGAAGAGGCACAAGATGCATTAAGTAGGGTGGCTACAAATATAGTTCAAAGAATAAATAGAATTTTTGATACGACAAACTGGAACGATGATAACGATTTATATAAAGATAATTTGCGGGCCACGATCAGGCGCGCAGGTCCTTGCATTCTTGGGACGGACGAAATCGACAGACGTGATCTATTTAATGGCACAAAAACGCCGACTGATCCGGGTCAAATTATGGCGGTTAATTTAATTTTAGATACACTTAATGCGCTTAATAAAATCTGTGACAAATACGGAATCTAAATGTTAATTTGGATTTTGGATTTTGTTAATTTGGATTTTGGATTTTGTTAATTTGGAACAATTCTAATTGTCGTATTTTCAACGATCCTCCCCGGAATCCCAAATCCACCGGCCTTCCTGTGCCCTCCTCCACCAAGTAATTTTGAAATCGCAGTCAAATCAATTTCATCGTTTTTTGTTCTCAGTGAGCCCTTTATTATGCCATTATCGTCCTCTGTCAAAAGCACGCAAAGCTTTCCGCCTTCCGTCATGTTCAAAAAATCAATAACTCGATCAACTTCGGAAATTTTAGCGCCACATTGTTTCACATCATCAATTGTTACAACCGAAACAACAACACCGCCTTCCGTCATTTTCACTTTTTCCAGAATTCTTCCCCAAAGTTTTATTTGTGGAAGCGTCATTGTTCGAAAAAGCGTACGAACAATTTTCATCTTATCCGCACCAAGTTTTGTGAGTTCCGCTGCAACATGCAAAGTCTCAAAATCCGTATTGGAATGCATAAAACTGCCTGTATCAAAATAAAGTCCGAGAAGTAAAGCGGTCGCGGTTTTTCTTGTTATTGGCCAAGAAAAATATTTGAAAATTTGATAAACCAAAAACGAAGTCGAACACGCATCGCCGGCTACAAAATTATATTTCGCATATTTTGTATTCGAAATGTGATGATCGATACTCAAATCCACTTCCAAATCATCAAAGCCAAGCATATGGCTCGAACTTATATCAACCGAAATAATCAAATCAAATTGTAAAAAGTCCGCATCACTTACAAATAAATTCGCTTCTTCAAAATTCAAATAATAATCTTTCATTTTATCCGCGCAAATGCTCACAACATTTTTTCCAATCGATTTTAAATAATATCGTAGTGCCAAATTACATCCGATAGTGTCGCCATCCGGATTCCTATGCGAAATTATCGCGATATCATTCGCAGAATCAATCAGCGTTTTTATACGCAGAAGTTCATCTTCGTGTAAAATGTTGTCTTTCCTCATATAATGTATCTAGGAGATTTATGATATCACAAATGCGCGACCAAATTACAGATAAAATTAAAAAGTTTTCTATTGAACTTGGTTTTGATTTGATAAAAATTATTCCTGCGCATGCAAAACCATCCGAAAAACGAAGGCTTAAAAAATGGCTCTCTTTAGGCAAAAATGCAGATATGGAATGGATGAAAAATAATTCAGATCTTCGCGCCGATCCAGATAAAATTCTTCCCGGCGCAAAATCAATTATTTGTCTTGCCACAAATTATTTTAATTCTGTGGAGCCGCGTTTGCATGAAGATAGCGTAAAAATTGCGCGTTATGCATGGTCAAAAAACTATCACAAAATTATCGAAAAACGTTTAAAATATTTTGAAGAATTTATTAAAAAACTGGCTCCAAAAGCCAAAATAAAAAGGTACGTTGATACGGGCCCATTTCTTGAAAGATATTTTGCGTCGCAGGCCGGTTTGGGTTTTATAGGAAAAAATAATTGCTTAATAACTCGTGAATTCGGCTCTTTTGTTTTTCTTGCGGAAATAATTACGGATCTTGCGCTTTCGCCCGACGAGACTTTTCGCCGATTCGCTAGCCAATCTTCTCGCTCATCTTCCATTTCACCTTCCACTTCCGCCGCCGCTTGCTTCTCCTCAACTTCTCTTCCTCCGTCCCCCTCTTGTGGCACCTGCACGCGTTGCATAGACGCATGTCCAACCGGCGCACTCAAGCCTCACAATCTCGATGCCCGAAAATGCATTTCATACCTCACAATTGAATCAAAAAAACCGTTTCCAAAATCTATTCGCGCAAAAATCAAACCGTGGATTTTTGGTTGTGACGCTTGTCAAAACGCTTGTCCGCACAATGTCCGCGCAACTCCAACGAAAAATCCGGATTTCGCTCTTGCCGCTCCACTCCGCACACTCACTCTTTCTCAACTTCGCACCATAAAAACCGAAGATGAATTCAAAAACCTCCTTGCCGGCACTTCCTTAATTCGTGCCAAATTCAAAGGCATGAAGAGAAATATTAAATAAAAACATATTTTGACTCTAGGTTAAGAACTCCAAAAAACCTCAAAAGAAAGCCGAAAATGCCTTAGTCAAATTCCGTCTCGGTCCAGAAAATGGACATTTTTGAAGTTTATTTTTTGATATAAAAATAAGAATCCAGGCTCGAGTCGATTATAAAAAAATCCCCGCCAAGACTGACGGTTACGTGCGAAGTTTTTATTTTAATAAATCATTAAGCTCACAAGACAACAAGGTTGATTTATTAAGCAAGATCTGTTCGTTCGGGTTCAAATTATCGGCTGTCATTCGTATAACCTTGGTAGCGATGCCATTCCCAAGTATTATTCGGTTTATTTTTTTAAAATATTTTTCATTTTTCTGATTAAAAAGTGCTGCATACCGTTTAAGTGTTTCCCCTGGGGCAGAGTGGGTACTCCATCTGGTATCCCCAAATTCAATTTTGTCTTCCAAGCTTTTATCTATTTCGATTGGCAAGCCTCCTTCCAGAAAATTAATCCAATAGTCGCTTATCGTATAAACTATCCTGACCGATTCTCCGTCTTCCGTTTCATATGAATATGTAAAAATATAATTGTCAGAGTGAAAGTCCTGGCTTATTCCAATGCGTTTAAGGCTTTTTACTGTGTGAATTTTATATCCATTCAATAATTGAAAATAACTTTCACGCCAATTCTTAAGCCAATCTTCAATGAACATTCGATTTACGAATAAAAGCGAAAGATCGTTTTTAAGATTTTCGTTACTTACCTTATTCATTTGGATTGTGAGTTTATCAAAAAGCGTACGTGGATCTTTTGCATCAATGCCTTTGGCTGTAAGATAATCAAAATCCGGTATTGTTTTTTTACTCATGTACCATAGCAAATCGTAAATATCACGCCCCTTTTCTTCATAAACGGCTTTTCCTACGCCACGTGTCCCGCGCAAGAAAATAGCGGCGAGCTTACTTGCCATAAGAGCACCCATATTGTAGGTCAAAATGACGAATGAAAGCTGACTATGATTTATTGGTCGGCGTTCGGTCGTAATTTTTGGGGCAATAAAATGATTCAAATCAATTTTTACATGCACTTGGTTTGAAGCATGGCCAAGGTCTAACGCTTCCCCTATGTGAAATTTTAAAGTTAATCCTCTGCCGGTGGTTATTTTTATGGTAAGAAAGGTGCTATCGGCATTATACGTATTAACGAAATGTTTTTCGACTTCTTTTTTTAATTTTTCTAAAAACTTATTTGTCACCGGATGAGAGACTTCAAAGTCTAAATCAACAGACATGCGATTAAGGTCGTGAATTATACGAAGCGCGGAGCCACCATACATAATCCATCCATTGTATTCAGGATGATGATAGATAAAATTGAGAACATAAAACTGCAATTCTTCTTTAAGAGCATTGCGGCGTGTTTCAGCGTCAATTTCGCCATAAGCGGATAGGCCATTAAGAATTCTTTTTAAAACCGCAGATATTTGTTCGCTCATATAATTTTTTTAATCATTAAATGAAACTTTTTTTGTTCTTCTTCATCCATTTCGTCAATATCTATCCGTAATTCCTCTATTAATGTTTTGATTTGTTTCAAGTGAGTGCCTCGGAGCTGATGCGTTCTAAAATATAGTAAGTCAAATAACGCCTTAGACGGTGAAGCGATGTAAAAATCAAACTTTCCATTAACTAAAGAAAAGTCTGTAAAAACCCCTTTTTTGATTGACTGATATGTAAAATTTCCCGCTTTCGTTGTGTAGTCTCTGGTTGTCTTTAATGTCACTGAAGTGATTGAATGGATTGCTTCCGTAACCATGTTGTAATACTGAAGAGCTGTCCACGAGCTAACATACGATGGTGTACGGATAACATTGGCAAGATAGAATGAGTATGAAATATCTTTTCGGTTTTTTTCAAAAAAATCCACAGATACATATAAGCCCTTTTTTAACTGGAGAATCTCTTTATGTTTCAAAAAACGACTAATATAAGTATCAATTGTTGCATCTTTAAGTCCCAGCTGTTTTCCAAGCTGATAAACGGTGTTTTTGTCGAAGTGAGGGAACGATTTTAGCTGTTCTAACAGGTTTTTCTTATTTTTCATAAATATGACACTAGTGTATCATAAGTGAAACGGAATGTCAATCTTATTTCTCTGTATACTTATCAAATTAGTTGTTACTCCAGCTCCACGTAAACCGCTTTATGATCCGAATAAGTTTCGATTATTTCTTTTTTATTTGTAGTGAACCCTTTACCATAAATCAGATCCAAGCATTTCGAATAAAAATTCCTGAAAAGAAAAGTTGCACTGCAAGTCGGAGAATCCGCAGACAGAAGGCTAAATCCGGGGAGCAAATCGGAATAATTTTTCCGCCATTTTTCAGGCGTCATATTAAGATCGCCCATCAAAATCACCCTTTTGCATTTATTTTTTCGAATTATTTTTTTTAAAACTTCAAGATATTTTCGCTTTGCGGTGTCAAGCCCTTTTCGCGGCCAATGCACACCAATAACCAAGCAATCAAGCGGTTTGATAACGGTCGAAACCATTCCGCCTCCATTCCCGGGCCTTTTTGGCACATCAAATTCAATGTTGTCTTGCGTTTCATTTTCTTGTTTCGTCGCCAATATTAGCTGAACATTTTTACCCGCATTTCCATAACCATGCCCTTTCCCAACGTGAACTGATTTATAACCATTTTTGCGTAGTTTATCAGCTAAATAATCAGTTTGTGTTCCTCCCAAAACTTCCATCAATAACAAAATTTCCGGCTGTTTGTTTTTCACAACATCCAAAGTACGATCCAAATCAGCATATTTTTCAATTTTATCGTGCCTATTCAAATAATGATCCGCATGCGTCCGCAAAAACCCGACCAAATTTTTGGCGTTTGTACTATAACAAGTATTAAAAACAAGGACTGAAAGTTTTTTCATAATTAAATAACCGAAAATTATTTGATAATTGTAAGTGAATTGATAATTAATACTTTTTACACAAATTTCTTCATCAACGGTTCAATATTAACATTCTTAATATCCTGATACACAAGCGGCTGTTTCAACAATTGTGGTTCCGCCTCTTCCTCTATTTCTCTCGTTTCCTGATAAAAAATTCCAATCGGCAATTTATCACCGCCTTCTTGTGCTTTTTTCCATGCCGCTTCCCTGTCATTCGTTTTATAATTCGGATCATCATTCAATTTATAAACTCTCTGTTGAAAATATGCGTAAGTATTTATTTTATTAAACGTCACGCATGGTTGAAAAATATCAATCAAAGAAAATCCTTTATGCTTGATTCCCTCCATAATAAGCCATTTTAAGTGAACGATATCTCCCGCAAATCCCCTCGCAATAAACGTTGCGCCGGAATTAATTGCAAGAGCTATAGGGTTTATTGGAGTTTCAACAACGCCAAACGGAGTTGATTTTGTTTTCATTCCCTTCTCGGAAGTTGGCGATGCTTGACCCTTTGTTAAGCCATAAATCTGGTTATCGTTAACCATATAAAGCAAATCAATATTTCTTCGCATCGTATGCATAAAATGTCCGATTCCAATCCCATATCCATCGCCATCGCCGCCCATATCAATAACCGTCAGCGAATGATTCCCGAGTTTTGCACCGGTCGCAATCGGCAAACTTCTTCCATGTAAAGTGTGCATTCCATAAGCATTAACCCAGTGAGAAGCCTTACTGCCACATCCGATTCCAGTCACAAAAAACACTTTATGCGGTTCAAGTCCAAGTTCTGTGAGTGCCTGTTTTATTGCCATCTGTATCCCGAAAAGTCCGCATCCCGGGCACCAATCCGGTTTTGCTACTGAATCAAAACTTGCTTTTTTTATGCTTGCCATAATTTTGTTGTTATACAGGGACAGTCTTCGAAGAAGCCTGTCCGGTTTTTAGCTTCACTTCATTATAAATTTGTTTAGCCGTAAACGGTCTTCCACTATAATCCAAAATTCTTTCTTCAATAAATATTCCGGTTTTTTCACGAATCAAATCTGCAAGTTGTCCGCTGAAATTTTCTTCAACATCAACAATTCTTTTTGCTTTTCCAAGAATTTTCGCGACTTCTTCGGAATGGAATGGGATGAAATATTTTATTTGCAAAAAGTTCGCGCTCACGTCATCTTTTGCGAGTAATTCAATTGCTTCCAAGATTGATCCTTTTGGTGATCCCCAAGACACAAACGTAATATCCGCATTTGCTGGTCCAATTAACTTTGGCGCAGGCAATCCTTTTCTTAAAGTATCAATTTTTCTCATCCTTTTATTCATCTTTTCAAGTCTGTTTGGAATATCTTCAACTATATCTCCATAATCATTATGTTCATCACTCGTGCATGTGAAAATTCCACCTTTTTCTCCCGCCAACGGTCGCGCAGAAATTCCATCAGGCGAATCTTTATATCTCGGATATCGATCTTCTTTTGGATCCAAATCTTTTTCAAGAAGCAATTTCCCACGATCGATTTCAAGTTCTTTTGTATCAAAGAAATCAACACTTCTTTCGCTTTCGGAAAGATATTTATCAGACAAAAACATAACAGGAATTTGATATTTATCCGCAACATTGAATGCCTGAAAACCAAGATCAAAGCATTCTTCAGGATCCCCGGGCGCAACAACCATTCTTGGAGATTCATCTTGAGAAGCATGCATCATCAGCCTTAAATCCGGATGTCCGGTTCTCGTTGGAAGTCCTGTCGAAGGCCCCGGTCTTTGTACATTAACAATCACGATTCCGGTTTCAATCATTCCAGCAAGTCCAACCGCTTCAACCATCAAAGAAAACCCTCCGCCACTGGTCGCAGTCAAACTTCGAATTCCAACCGCGCTTGCTCCAATAATTGTATTTATCGCTGAAATTTCATCTTCAACATGCTTAACAACAACGTTATATTCACGTGAATGCTCGGCCATAAAATGCAAAATTGAACTCGATGGCGTCATCGGATATTCGGCAACCAATTTGCATCCACCTTTGATTGCGCCAATGCAAAAAGCATCATTTCCTTGGATCAGCATGCGCTGTTTCGCATCTTTCATTGCCGCCAAATTATATCCAAATTTCCCTTTATAATTTTCCTGCATATAGTCGTAACCCGCTTGTGCCGCATTATAATTGCTATTCACGATTTCATCGCCTTTTCTTCCAAAAGTTTGCTTCAAAGCTTCTTTAAAATAATTCAAATCATAATCCAAAAGCCCAATGCACGCACCAATCGCGACAACATTTTTCATAATAATTCCGCCGCCTTTTGTTTTCGCAAGTTCAGCCATCGGAATTCCAAATAAATTCACGCCATCCTTGCCTTTTGCATCTGGGAAATCAGCCGAATCATAAATAATTCCGCCGCCATTTGAAATCTCATCAATATGCTTTTCAAAAGTCTCTTTATTCAGCGCGCAAACCAAATCAACGTCATTTGTATGGCACGTTAAAGGTTTATCCGAAACACGAACTTTATTATAATTATGCCCTCCGCGAATCAGCGACGGATATTCCGCATTTGTAATCACAAAAAGCCCTCCGCGATTCAAAACCAGCGCAAACATATGCCCCGCGCTTTCCAGGCCTTGCCCCGCCTCCCCGCCAATCAACCAACTTAAATTATTTGTAATCATGCTTAAGAAAATATAACTTAAAACGACTATTTAAGGCAATAGGCAAAAAGCTTGACTTATATAGCACCTTTTGTTATTATTGCTTCCTTCCTTATTTAATTAAAAATGTAATACATGGATCCAGAAAGCCCTAGAGTAGTTGCTGCAACAGAGCATAAATGTTATGGAGTAGGGACGCTAAAAGAGGTAGTAGAAGAAAGGTCATCAAGCATCAAAGCGATCGAAGTGGGAAATATATCAGGAGGAAAGTTAGGGTTAGAGCCCGTTGATATTGCGGTTCAGCACATGGAAAACGGTAGAACTCGTCCAATTTGTGATTATCTCGAGAGCACGGGTTGTTGTCTTAAATTGCAAGAAGCAACAAGGCAAATATGCCTTATGGCACTTAATAAAGGAGTAGAAGCGGGCAGGGGGCCTGTGACAGAATATACCCATCAAACGCACGTGTGCAAATGGAAAGCATTGCCGATAAGCAGAGGTTAATCTTTATTATTTTTTATATCTTTTAAAATAAATTACTATGGAAGCTCAAAGAAAACCGGAAACATTAGTCGAAGTTACAAAGCATCAATGCGGCGGATATGGAACATTAAAAATACAAGGCGTATGGGGTTACGATGCATTGCCGAGCCATTTAGCGAGATTGGGGGAAGTTAGCGTGAAAGGTGAAGATCTGAGATTGGATCCAAAAAGAGTTGTTGTTCAACATTTTGACAGTGGGCGCACTCGTCCGATTTGTGAATTTTTAGGGTCGGATAATAAATGTACGAGGATAATGCAAGCAACAAATAGAGATTGTGATCGAGTCTTTAGTTATCATTTAGCTAATTTACATTCAGATACAATGTCAAAACGAGGGAAACATTGTCCGTTCGTAGTTTCTCCGCCCGCTAGAGAGATTCCGATTCCCTCGCCAGAAGAAATATTAGGTCACTAAGTCGATTGAAATACGGAATCAGGTTTTTGTTTATTGCAGATTTACGTTTTTCACGTGCCAATTTTTTCTTTTCAATCGCAACAATTCTTCTTTCAATTTTTCTGCAAAGCGTTCGCGCAACATGCAGTTTTGCCGAAACAACGCTTCCGCCCGGAATTATGAAATTTTTTAATTCCGGTAGTTTTTTTTCAAGTTTTTCAATTTTATTTTCAAGAAATTTTAGATCTTGCGCGCTTATTTTTTTGCACCCTTTAAACTCCGCAATCTCCGCTCCCGCAATAAGCATTTTTTTCTGAATCTCGCTCAAAATACCCTCTTTCTTAAGCCATTTATTAAGAGCGATAATTTCACCGAGTCTCGAATTAAATTCATCAATTTCGCCAAGCATTTCAACTAAAAAATCATCCTTAAAAACCTCCTTGCCGTCACCAAGTCGAGTTTTACCCTTATCTCCTTTTCTCGTTGATATTTTCACGCTTGTAATTTAACATGAAATTGATGAAAAAACCTATAAAAAAATCAGTAAAAAAAGTTGTTAAAAAAATAACCAAAAAACCGGTTAAAAAGGCCGCCAATTCTTCCGATCTTCTCAAGAAAATCAAAAAAGTTTTTGCAGAACGCATAACTCCAATGCTCGCCGCAGATGGAGGTGGCGTTAAAATTATTGGATTAAAAGGCAAAATTTTGACAGTGCAATTAACGGGCGCATGCGGTTCTTGCCCATACGGCCTCATGACGCTTGCATATGGAATTCAAGCCAATATTGACGACGTTTTCCCAAAAGAAAAAATCGTTGTTCAATTGGCAGATTAATATAAAAAATAAAACCCTTCACCATGGATGAAAAAACCATACAAAGAGACCTAGCAAAAAGCTTGGACGGATTGACCGTACAAGTTGGCAATTTAGTTTATACTCAGGCAAATTCTTCGCATAATAAGCCGATGAAAGCCGCAGTTATTTCACTTGTTAAAGGCCTTGCATTTGGTTTTGGGAGCATCCTTGGTGCAACAGTTATAGTTGCGCTTTTCATTTTCATTCTTTCCCAAATTCAGCTCGTCCCTGTCGTTGGAGATTTTGTGAAAAGCTTGCTTGAATATATGCAAAATGCAGGAGTGAAAGGGGTTTAAAATTCAACGGCTTGTCCAGGTTCAATCTCGTGTTTCATGGCTTCTCCGCCAGCAATTTCAATAACGTATTTCGCAGGTTTTAAAGATTCGTAAAGTTTGCACTTTGCGCCATCCGCATCTTCGACATTCCCGCATGGTGCCGCATTTTCAGTTATCGAAACGATTTTTTTATTCGCAGAAAGAAAAATCATATCAAGCGGAATCAATGTGTTTTTCATCCAAAAGGCACGTAGTGCCTCTTCCTCGAAAACAAATAACATACCACTGTCCTTTTCGAGCGTTTCGCGAGCCATTAGCCCTTTTGCACGTTCTTCGTCAGTACTCGCAATCTCCACGTTCACTCTATAATCCCCTTTTTCGGTATGGAAAGTCACAAGGCTTTGCGCACCGCATCCATATAAAAAAACTAAAAATATTACGCAAAAAATGATTAAATTTTTTTTCATTTAAACAATTATACAACAATGTGATCATAACATCACAAGCTATTGACATTATACGATTATTTATTTATAATTACCCTCCAATTTATAAATATTATTATGGAAACAACAGATAGAACATTACCGGAAGGAACAGTCAGAGTTAGAATAGACAAAGCCACCGGCGCTGTCGATATACAAGTTGGTGGAAACCCGGAAGATGGTTTAAACGATAAGATGAGGGAGGTTTTACAGGGGCTGAGCGTGATTCTTGAAGGTGAATATGGAAATTTAAAAAGAGACATCAGCTATAACCCGGAAATAGCTAAGAGACTTACCTCAAATCTGTATAGACATAGGATAATTTACCATCTATTTACCGGCAAATTAATGCCTGAAAGTCCAAACGAGCCTCCAGTCAAAATAAGGAATTTTACACAATTCAGGGACCTATTAGACGGAGTGCATATAACACAGAGTTCAGGAGACGAGATGGATCAGTTTATTGCAGATGTTATACATTTTGCAAAGCTTGAAGGCATAGATTCAGAAACAGTTTATTTTGCTTTACACACTGCGATTGTTCACATTCGGGCAGAATTGCGTAAAGAACGTGATGCTGAAAGTCGCCCAAGATTCAGTATTAAAAAAGTCGACGCTCCCCAAAATCCAGATCCACGACCACTCAGGATTAAAAAAATCGAAAGTATGCCAAAAGTTGCAGCTCCGAATTTAAAAAATCGAGGAGAAGCAATAAGAGAAGCTTTAAGGAAGATTGGAGTTCAGCCGCTTGATGAAATTACAATAGATGACAGCAATATGGAGGAAGCAAGATTAGCGTATGAAAGAATATTTGAACCAAATATTTTTAGAATGGTTCACGGCTATCAGGAAACGCCAAGGGCACATGCGCTGGCATGGGCATATTTTATGAAACTAGCTAGAGAGAAGAAGCATTACAGCTAGTATTTTTAGAAGTCATACTTTTTATAAAAAAGCCATTTTCCAAATTCGACGACGACCAAATAAATAACAACAAGCACCGCAATGCTCAGCAAGATTTTTGGCGGTAATGGCGTTAATCCAAATAAACTTCCAACCGGCGTATAAGGCAAAATCCAGCCCAGAGCTACCGCGCTTATTGTTGTTAAAGTCAAAGCCAAGCTCGCCCTTGATTTTATAAACGACAACTTTTTACTCCTTATCACATGTATAACAAGCGTTTGCGTAGCAAGGGATTCAATAAACCAACCCGTTTGAAAAGCGCCTGCCGAACTTTCAAAAATTTTATAAAGCAAAAAGAAAGTCGCAAAATCAAACAGTGAACTTATCGGCCCAAAAATCAGCATGAATTTCTTTATGAATTTTATATTCCATTTTTTTGGCTTTTTAATGAATTCCGCATCAACATTGTCACTCGGAATTGTTATCTGTGAAAAATCATAAATAAAATTATTCAACAGAATTTGCACCGGTAACATCGGCAAAAATGGCACAAAAATCACCGCGCCAATCACGCTAAACATATTTCCAAAATTAGAACTGACGCCCATCATAATATATTTAATCGTATTCCCAAACGTCTTTCTCCCCTCAATAACGCCATTTATCAAATCATCCAAGCTTGGTCGCGTGAGAATAATATCTGCAGATTCCTTTGCGATATCAGTTGCATTGCTGACCGAAATTCCAACATCTGCGGTTTTCAGCGAAGGCGCATCATTTATTCCATCTCCAATATATCCAACCGTGTGCCCATTCAAGCGCAAAACTCGAATTATTCGATTCTTTTCTTCCGGTGCGCATCTTGCAAAAATCGTTGTTTTATTAACGCGAATTTGAAGCTCCGCATCACTCATTTTTTCAATATCCTTTCCAAGCAAAATTCCCTTAATTGGCAAATCAATTTCACTGCAAATTTTCTCAGTTACAAGTTCATTATCGCCGGTAATAATTTTCACTTCTATGCCGGCTTTTTCAAGATGTTTAAGCGCTTCTTCTGCGCTCTTTTTTGGTGGATCCAAAAACGCCGCAAACCCAATCAGATTAAGCTCTCTTTCATCTTCTGGCTCGTAAACTTTTTTATTTTTATCAATTTCTTTTATCGCAATCGCAAGCACTCGAAATCCATCTTTACTCAGGTCTAGATACTCTTTATAAATTGCATCTTCATTAATCTGTTTCACGCTTTTGCCGGATACATTCGCGCAAGCTTTAAAAACATCTTCGGGCGAACCTTTTGTTATAAGAATTTGTTTTCCGCCAGTTTCCACAACAATAGACATTCTTTTTCGAATAAAATCAAAAGGGATTTCATCAATTTTTTTATAATTTTTAACGTCTTCATGTTGATGTTCAAGAATCGCGTGATCCATTGGATTTTTAAGACCCGTCTGAAAATGACTATTCAAGTATGAATATAAAAATACTTCTTCATTATCATCCCCTTTCAAATCAATGTGTTTAATCAAGGTGATACGCCCTTCTGTAAGCGTTCCGGTTTTATCAGTGCACAAAATATCCATACTTCCAAAATTCGGAATCGCAGTTAATTTTTTCACAATAACTCCGTGTTTGCTCATCATTATCGAGCCTTTGGACATATTTATCGACATGATCATCGGCAAAAGTTCCGGCGTCAGTCCAACAGCAATAGAGATTGCAAACAAAAAGCTTTGTAGCCATTCATGTTTAAAAAATGCATTAAAAAAGAAAACAAAAATTACAATAAAAAGCGTGGCCTTCATTATCAAATATCCAAACTGCTTTATTCCTTTATCAAAATCACTTTCTTCTTCGACTTTTACGCTTGATTCTGCGATTTTTCCAAATTCAGTATTTTTTCCCGTCAAAACAACGATTGCCTTTGCGGTTCCGGAAATAACACTTGTTCCTGCAAAAATTATATTTTCAAGATCACTCAAAGACTCAGCTTTTTCATTTGATAAAATTGCATGTTTTGCCGCCGGATAACTTTCTCCCGTTAACGTAGATTGATCCGTAAATAAATCTTTTGATTCAATAATTCGTAAGTCCGCGGGAATGATATCTCCTGCAGAAAAATGCAAAATATCACCAGGTACAATAAATTTAAAATCAATCTCGGCAACTTCCCCGTCCCTTTCAGCCGCACACGTGGATTTCAGCATCTCCTTGAGCTTTTCCGCCGCTTTTCCTGCGCTATGTTCTTGTATAAAATCCAAAACAACTCCGACCAAGACAAGTCCAAAAATAATAATTCCATTAACAACTTCTCGAAAAATAAAACTCAATCCGGCCGCAACAATCAAAATCAAAATTAACGGATTTTTAAAATGACTCAAAAACTCAATAATTACTCCGGACTTTTTTTCTTCCGCCACCGAATTCAATCCAAAAACCTTTAATCTTTTCTTGGCCTCCTCGTGCGTCAGGCCCTTTTCTTTCGCATTCATATCACGAAAAATCCGCTTTATATCAGATTTTGCATAATCAAAAAGATTTCTTTCCATAAAGTAATTATATCACTCGCAGATCTTTATAGAAATTTTCCCTCGTCGCGATTGTAACAATTATCAAATTGCCGGCTATTTTATATACAATTCTATAATTTACTCTAATAAAAACAAAATGATGACAAAAGAATTCTCTCAAGCTGATGCCCTTAAGCCTGTATCCGTCAAAAGGTTTTTTTTGAATTTTTAAAACCTCTTCTTTTATTTTTTCTTTCAAATTTTTATCAGCCCTTTTTATAAATTTATAAGGCTGTCTTAAAAATACGATTTTCATTAACGGATTTATTTAAAAGTTTCATCAAAGCTATAAGACTCACCGGTTTTATCATAATGACAAATTTCATTCAGAATAAATTCCTCCTCCCTTTTTTTAAGAAGATCTTTTGAATCAAAAAAGAATTTGAGCGCAGCATTAACGATTTTACTTTTATTGTCGCTATCGGAAAGCTTTTTCCAATTTTGTTCACTAAACGATATTGTTGATCTTGAAGCAGGCATTTTTATTAATATTAAATGGTTACGATTATATTATATCGTAACCAAGCAATTAAAGTCAAGCGTTGGCTTAGAAATGTCCATAATCATAAAAAGCTTGCATTTTATAAATTCTGTGCTACAATTACTTTGGTCGTAGATATAGTCAGGAGGAAATTGCGAGTGTAAACCGTAGACAATGTCACAAGGCTATACGAACCACAACCCTTCCGGTAATTCTGAAGGGTTTTTTAAAATCATTCTATATTAATTCTGGCGGGGCCGACGGGATTTGGACCCGCGATCTCAGCAGTGACAGTGCTGCGCTTTAAACCGGGCTAAGCTACGACCCCACGCTAACTCCATACCTTGAAAGATTTTTCTCGAATTCAAGCCTCTTTCTTTTTAGGTAAAGTCTTGGAGCTACGCCATTATACATAAAGTTAAAAAGTTTTGCACTATTTTTTGCACTATAGCTTAATCTGAAGGCTCTATCATAAAAATACAATGTGCCATTTTGTATATTTGCAGACTTTTCAAGCGAGTTCTTTAAATGCATTAAAAAGCTTTTAGAGCCACAGACAAATCCGGACAACATAGCTTTTCCAATAGAAGATCTGTCTTTTCTTTTGAAAACGGAAAAACACGAAAATCCATCACCGTCAAAATATCCACGTATAAAATCTTTTAAAAATTTATTTGGCACAACGGGAAATTTTAAAGAGGTACTTTTATTCGGAGTAAAGCCAAGTTCTAATAATCTATTATATAATTTTAGACTCCCCATTTGGAGGACGTAACACGTAAGCCAATTCGGGTATCTTATAAGATCCCTTTTTTGACGACTTATTTTTTGCGTAGCTTCCATGAGGTGTTTGATTTTCCATATTATATCTTTATCCGTACAGTAGAAAGATACGTATTTAGATCCCCTTGGATTTACATACATTGACCCATCCGCAGCGAAAAACCCTAATACATAAGCCATTTCAGGCGACCATTTTGTAAAAAAAGTGCTAATTGCCATTATTTATTAATTATAAACGAGAATTATTAACTTTTCCATCTTTCAATCTTGATTTTTCCGCTATTCTATGAGATAATATAGTATTAAAAACAAAAAATATGCCAGCATTAGCACCACAAACAACTCCACAATTACCGGATGCAGCTACAGAGCAACCAGTTCATGAGCTTGCGGCTCCAAATACTACACAGCCAACGGCTGAACTTCCAGCCGGACATCCGGAAACAGCACAACCGGCTTTAACAGGCACAGCCGCAGAAGTTTCATCGGCAGCCAGAAAAGAAGCTTTAAGAGCTGCTATGGTTGAGGGTGGACGTGAAACAACTCCTCCGGCACATCCGGAATTAAAAGTTGTAAGAGAAGAAGCGGAGGCAGAAGCTAATGCGGCCACGGCACTTCAAGCGTCGACCGCAAATGCTGTGCATGCAGCAGTTCCGGAAGCCGCAGACCATTCTACAGACGCTTCAGAATCTCCTGCTCCTCAAGGCGGTGGCTTTTTCAGCTGGATTAAACGCGGATTTGCAAGCATTAGAAGATTCTTCGGCCAAGGTGGCCAAGTGGCAGCGTCCGCTGTTCGCGGTCCAACAAAAGCCGAGTAATCAACAGGTCGGACTTTAAATTCAAATCAGCCTCAGTATCAGCTCTTGACTAAACATATTTTCCATGTTTTACTATTTATCTATGGAAAAACAACCATTAAATTACGAAAGGAGTCCGCAATTTGAGCGATATATGCGCGATGTTGATAGATGCTCGATGTTAAGTCGTGAAGATGAGCAAGAAATCGCACGCAGATTTGTAGCAACCGGACGCAAAGATATGAAGCTTCGCAATCAACTTGTTCAAGCAAATCTTCGTTTTGTTGTAAAAATTGCGATGAAATACAGAAAGTATGGATTCCCAATTGCAGATATCGCGCAAGAAGGAAATATAGGATTAATGAAAGCGGTTGATAGATTTGATCCGAATAGAAAAATTAAATTAATATCATATGCCGGTTGGTGGATTAAAGCCGAAATACAAAACTTTGTAAGAAGAAATTATCGCTTAATTAAAATTCCAACCAGCCATAAAGAACGAGCAATTTTCAGAAAACTTTTAACAACAAGTATTGATGGGATGGGAGCGGATGAGTTGGCGCAATTGGCTGACGAACTGGAGGTAGATCGAAAAGAACTTCTGGAGGGTAGAAATATGATGATGCGAGAGGCTTCATTAGACATGCCTATACTCGGAGATAACGATGATGAAATGGGATCGCTTGGGGATTTGATTAGCGATAAGACTCAGAATGAAGACGCTACGGTTTTAGTGGCGGATAGTGAAAGGATACGAGGCGCAATTGAATTAGCGGTGTGTTGTTTAACTCCAAGAGAAATGCGCGTGTTCCAAGAAAGAATTTTGATAGATGACGGCGAAGGGAGTGACAGAACAAATAAAGAGATTGGTTTAGATCTTGGCGTATCAGGTGCGCGCATACAGCAATTGGAAGTGGCATCCAGAAAAAAGGTTGCACAAAATTTAAGAGCGCGAGGAATTGATGTTTATTTACAGGCATAAAATAATTTATATTTAAAAATGATGAAATTGGGTTTGGAAACAGTCAGCAGTAAAGCGTTCGAAATATATGTAAGCGAGATCAAAAAATGTCCGCCAATGTCGCGCGAAGAAGAATATATAGTTGCAAAAAGATTTAAAGAAACAGGCGACTCGCAAGACAGAGAGCGTCTTATAAAAGCAAATTTGCGTTTTGTTATAGCTATCGCATTTACATATGCGAGCACAGGAGCTTCAATTTTAGATTTGATTCAAGAAGGAAGCATTGGGCTTATGAGAGCTATTGAAAAATTCGAACCAGAACGAGGATTCAGACTATCAACATATGCAAAATATTGGGTGCAAAATTTTATAGAGATTTTCTTAAGAAAGAATTGCCGTTTGATGAAAATGCCAACCGGCGATTTGGACGTTAAAATATTAAGAAGAATAAGATCGGGAAAGTTAGCACCACTTTTGGAGATGTTGGCCAATGGTCAAGACGTTGATATGTCAGGAGAAATAAGTCCCGCGGATCAAGCCGCCGGTATTACAGCTGACGCACTTATGAGTAAAAGAGGAATGGCACAAAGAGAGTTATCTTTAGATGATCACGCAAGTCATGGCGATGGAGATGAGAAAGAATCCTTTGGAGATGGAATGAGTGATGGAGTGGACAATGAAGCGGCGTTAGCAGAAGCGCTAGACAACAGCGCATTAAGAGATCAGATAAGTGTTTTGATGGATGGATTAACGGATTTGGAACATTACATATTAATGCAAAGAATTTTGTCAGATGATCCGATGACACTTCAAGCCATTGGTGAGTTGGATGAATTTCAAGTTACGCGTGAACGCGTTCGACAAGTTGAAGTAAAAGTTAGAAAAAAGATTGCACGACAATTAAGAAGATCAGGGACAAGTGAAGAATTTGCCGCATTATAGTCTTTACGAAACGCATTTTACGTGTTTTACTATTCCCCTATGAAAAATACAATGCCTGAAAATGGCGACAACACACCATTGCATCTATATATGGTTAGCGTTAGCAAGCAGCCAATGCTAAGTCGCGAAGATGAGCAAGAAGTCGCAAGACGATTTATCGCAACTCAAGATCCAAAACTTGCTCAAAAGCTTGTGCGTGCAAATCTCCGTTTTGTCATAAAAATAGCGCAAGAACATGACGTGTTTAATGTGCAGATTTTAGATCTTATTCAGGAAGGGAATATGGGTCTTGCGCATGCGGTAAAAAAATTTAATCCGGAACGCGGATACAGACTAATTAGTTATGCGGTGTGGTGGATCAGGGCGTATATGCAAAATTATATTAAAAGAAATTTTAGAATAGTAAGACCTGTGACAACAAGAGCGCAACGTAGAACGTTTGATAAATTAATGATGCCGGAGGTTACGGCCGCTTTGGAAATGATAGACAATGGTACAGAAGTGGACACATCCGGACTTATAAGCGACGCAGATGCAGAGTATGGAATAAGCATGCAAGCTCTTAAAGACGCAAAAAGAGAAATGTTATTAACAGATGTGTCTATCGATCAGCACGATGTTAATGGTGACGGTTCTGAATCGCGAGCTTTGGATGAAACGCTTACCGATGGAGTGGATTGCGAGGCAAGATATATTTCAAAACTGGACAGAGGCGTGATAAGAGAAGCAATAGATGGTTTCAGGAGAACTTTGGACGAAAGAGAGCTATTTATTTTCGAGAATAGATTGGAGAAACCGGATGACCCAATGCACTTGGAAGCCATTGGAGGTGTATTCCAAATTAGCAAAGAGCGCGTAAGGCAACTTGAATCCAGGGTTAAGGAAAAAGCAAGAACAGCGCTTGAAGCTGCCGGTTGCGGAGATTATTTATAGGCATAGTGCCAAAATGTTTTATGAAACCAAATAGAAACAGATCAGATGTAAAACCGGATTCACCAACAGCTTTAAGCCTATATTTGCAACACGTATCCAGATTTACCGTTCTTACGAGGGCGGAAGAGCAAGAAACGGCAAAAGCGTATGTTGCAACATCAAGCCCTGTTTTTCGTCAAAAATTAATAAACGCCAATTTGCGCTTTGTTGTAAAAATAGGGCAACAGTATTTGCCGCCATTTCATGCAAGATTTTTAGATTTAATTCAGGAGGGAAACATAGGGCTTATGACTGCGGTTGATAAATTTCAGCCGGAAAGAGGTTACAAGTTGGTCAGTTATGCAATTTGGTGGATTAGAGCGTACATGAAGAATTTTATGAGCAAAAATAAAGGACTTGTAAAAAAGCCAAGAGGAACCAGGGGAACTGCTATTATTTCAAGATTGAATTCAGGCGAAGCGCGCGCAGCTTTAATGGATTTTAGGCGAGGGATGGAAGCGGATACCAGTTTTTTGACGGAAAGAGATAGAGAGATGGGAATAACATTGGAAGTTTTAGATAGAGAGCTTGGTTCGTTAAACGAGAATGCGTTTAATGATCACGATAGTGATTCTGATGAACTTGGAGATTGGTTTTCAGATGGAGTTGATTATTCGGGGAAATATGAGGCTCAAATGGATGTCGTTGCAATACAGGGGATAATAGATACTTTAAGAGAGGGTCTCGATGAAAAAGAGTTGTGTGTTTTAGATCACAGGATTCTCGCTTATGATTCTCCTCGAACATTGCAGGAAATAGGCGATGAATTTAGAATAACACGAGAACGTGTGCGACAAATTGAAGCAGGTTTACGCAGATTTGAAGGGGAGGAAATTTACGCTCCACGTTAATATTTATACATATATTTGACATCGCTCCCATATTTGCGATAAATTCGAATTCCGTAATATTAAATATTTTTATAATCATGGTTGTGGAAGCTTACAAAGAAGGTGAAAGGCCGACAGTATCAGGCGGAACGCCAGAAGCAAGAAGAGAGCGTACAGACGCAAGAGCGCTTTTGGAGGCCGCAGGCACAAGGCCCGCCTTAGATGGATTTTTGCAAACTTTAGGAGAAGGATCATGTATAATGTCAGAAGATTTAGATTACACAACCGCAGTCCAAAAATTATACGATTTTGCAACAAATGGCGGAAATCATACGTGTTGCTCTGTGACATTAATTGGCTCGGATTCAACAAGGCCAACGCATGTTGAATTAGAACTTCCAAAAAGACATGTTCAAATAGAAACCGGCGCAGAGCGAGTGCAAGCCATAATAACAATTGAAGGACGGGCTTCTAAACCGGTGCATTTTAGAGTTGAGTTTAAATATCAACATCAGGGTTCATTGCCACACATCGCAAATGCCATCGAAACTCTTCGCCGCAACGGCATTTTATAGTTCGTGCTAAAATATCATCATGAAAATCGGAATTGATTGCAGACTTTTTTCGTCAAACTTCACCGGCATTGGCCGTTATACTTACGAACTCACAAAAAATCTTTTCAAAATTGATAGCAAAAATCATTACGTTTTATTTTTTAATGATCCGGAATTTCATGCATATGTTCCACCCGCGCACAATGTGAAAAAAGTGCTTGTGAATGCGCGCCATTACTCGCTTGCCGAGCAAATTAAATTCCTTCGCGCGCTGAATAAAGAAAAACTCGATCTCATGCATTTTACGCATTTCAATGCGCCGATTTTTTATTTCAGACCATCAATTGTGACGATTCATGATTTGATTGTTTCGTTTTTTCCGGGTCGCAAAAATAAATCTTGTTTAAAAAAACTCGCATACAATATTGTTTTAAAAACTGTTACAAAAAAAGCAAAGCGTATAATCGCGGTTTCCGAACATACAAAAAAAGATCTTATAAAGATTCTTAAAATAAAATCCGAAAAAATTTCCGTAATTTATGAAGGCATTGGAGAGGAATTCCAGAAAGTGAAATCCGCGGAAATCCTTGAGGTAACAAAGCAAAAATACGGCATAGATAAGCCATTTATTTTATATACCGGCGTTTATCGTTATCATAAAAATATCACCGGACTTCTTAAGGCTTTTAAAATTTTAAAAGATAAATTTCATGCTCCGCACAAACTTGTGATAACCGGTCGTGAAGACCCTTATTATCCGGACGTTCGCAGGATGGCGCACGATCTCGGTTTAAAAGACGATGTGATTTTTGCGGGCCTAGTTCCCGAAGAAGATTTGATTGCACTTTATTCTTGCGCAGACCTTCACACTCTTCCATCTTTTTATGAAGGATTTGGCTTTACACCGCTTGAAGCAATGGCTTGCGGAACTCCGACTGCGGTTTCACACACTTCTTCACTTCCGGAAATTTGTGGAAAAGCGGCGATCTTTTTCGATCCGCACGACACCAAAGAAATGGCTTCCACTCTGCACAAAGCCCTCGCCGATGAAGATTTGCGCAAGCGTTTAATCAAGGCCGGCCTTGAACGAGTTCAAATGTTCAAATGGGAAAATTTGGCAAAACAAACTCTCGAAGTCTATAATACCCTCCTGACTAAAGCTTGATAATTGAAAATTGAATGTAAATTGTAAATTGTAACTTGTAAATTTCTGCAAATATGGCTTTCGATCCGATTCAAAATTTCTTTCCCGCAGCCGCTCAAAATCTTGGATTTTCCAAAACTTTCACATCAATCCAAATCTGCCACGGCTTTCAAAAAATTCTTCCGAAAATGATTTCAACACCCGAATCAATTTTAAATATTTCCGCCAAATCATATTCCGAAAAAACCCTAACCTTAGCCGTTTCCTCCCCTCTTTGGGCACAGGAAGTTACAATGCGCAAAGAAGGAATCATTCGTCAAATGAATGCGGATTTTGGTGATGAGGTTATCAAAAAACTTAAAATAGAATTAACTTAAAATATTATGAACAGAGGATTATTGGCAGTCGCGACATTTGTTGCTGCATTGGGTGCCGCCGCACCGGAAGCAAAAGGATTTCAAGCAGATTCATGTCCATATAAAGAAGACGTTGGCCCTGAATGGTATGCACAAGCCAATGCAGAGTTAAGGAGTCGAAGGGAGGCTTTTAGTCAAGACACTTTTTCTCAAGCAAGAGATGAGTTCGAAGCATTTTTTGATGAGGCAGCTTTAACAGGACCAGTGCTGTCACCAGAGTTTCCGGTATGCGAACCAGAGGATTTAGATGATCCAAGTCAACAGGACGAAGAAGTATATCCAGAAATAAAAGACGTTACAGAAGATTCAGCCCGCGAAGTTTTTGAAACACTTTCCGCTCCGGGAGGAGAAGAGCCGATGGATGTCGATGTCAACGCGTCAATTCCGGCTAAGCCACAAGCGCAAGAGTCACTCGAACCGGTTGATCATTTGGATGTTGTTGATGGACAAGTTTTGCCTTTATCTCAGCCTCCTGCTATGCGTCAACCTCAGCTTGATTTATCAAGTGCAGAAACTATGAGGGCGTTAATGGAATTCCGAGCACAAGAAGAAGCCCGAGATCAAATGTTTCGTGTGATGACAGGAGTTAGCCCAACTGATTTGGGAGAAAGAGACCGTTTGATGGGACTGAGGATGGAACGAGTGATGATTGATCCGATATCACGAGCAATGGCTTTCCCTGGGCAAAGAATGGTTATATTTCCGGACAACGTAGATCCATTAGAAAGAGCAAGAATAATTGAGAGGTTGCAACGGGGAGTAGATTTAGATACGATGAGAAACACGCCTCATCATTGGTAATTTTTAACTTTCTCTCGACTTCCGTATGCAAATAGCATACAATTGTATGCAGATAACATACAGCTATGCCTTTAAAATTCACAAAAAATCAGACGCTTATTTTAGGAACGCTTTTTAATAATCCTGAAAAAGCCTATTATTTCAGAGAAATTGGCAGAATGCTCGATAAACCGCCGGGCTTTTTCCAGAAAGATATTGGAAACTTGGTTGAAGACGGTATTTTGGAAAGTTATTTTCAGGCCAACTCTCGTTTTTTCAAACTAAACAAAAAATATCCGCTATACAAAGAGCTTAAAAGCATTGTTTTCAAAACAATAGGTATTGAAGGGACGCTCAAATCCGAGCTTAAAAAACTAAAAAACATAAAAGAAGCTTTTATTTATGGCTCATTTGCCCGAGGTCAAGAGCACAAAAACAGTGATATAGACCTGATGATTATCGGTTCACCAAATCAAGATCAGCTTATGGATTTAATAAATAAGCTTGAAATTAAGTTCGGTCGCGAAGTGAATTACACGCTTATGTCCGATGAAGAATTTCAGAAAAAGTTTAAGAAAAATTTAAATTCTTTTCTCAAAAACGTGCTACAACAGAAGAGAATTAAATTGATATAAATGGATTTTTTCAAGACTTATCAGCGAAACGGGTTGATTAAAAAGGAAGAAATAGGGTTTGATCAAGTTATCAAGCATATTGAACGTGCGAATATTGATTTGAAAGTTGCTAATAAAAATCTGAAAATAGATACGGAAGCGGCTTATAACTACGCATATCTTGCGATGTTACGAACCGGTCGCGCTTTAATGTTCTCGTGTGGTTATCGTCCGATCGACGGTAGACAGCACAAAACAGTTGTGGAATTTTGCGAACACGTTCTAGGCGAAAAATACTCAATTTTAATAAAACATTTTGATAGAATGAGGCAAAAAAGAAATAAATTCACATACGATGAACCGGGGCTTATCGTCTCGACCACAGAAACAATAAGTGCGCTCCAAAAAGCGAAAGAATTCGTAGAGCAAACAACGAAATTTATCCAGGCTAAGAATCCACAAGAAAAATTATTTTGATTCTAATTTAAAATCACTCCAGCCCAACAACCGGCTTTCTTTTATAAGACACAAATCTTTTATTTTTATCCATTACAAAAAGTCTGGCACCTAATTTTTCATGTATATAAGCGATTATATCGATATATTCATTAACGCGATTTGGTCCGGCAAAATAATATTTTGCAGAAAGTAATAAACCCATGAAGGAATAAATTTCTTCTTCATTATCTATTTTTAATTTTTTTAAAATATCTTCATATCGATGACTTTCTCCGCGATCCATTATTTGCCTAACAGACATTGAATTTGCCAATTTTTCAAGATCTCCATCCAAAAAAACATTCAAAAGTTCAGTTTGTACAGCCCACGCTTTAGCCTCATCTACAACATCGCATTTTTTCTTTTCACCGGGCTTATGTGTGTAAAAATAAAGATACGCCCTCAAGGTTTCAGGATTGTCTCGCGTATCCAGTACAAAATCAGCATCAGTTCCTAAATGGGTCGCTTCATGAAGCATTGCCAAAAGATCCATTGGGCTATTGGGATTAAAATCAGAAGATAAAATCATGTGGCGTGGAAAATGAGAATATGCGGCAACAAATTTAAGAGAGTCCAGGGTCGAATCGTCAACCAGATAAGAAAAATCATACGGTCTTGTAGTGACCCTTGTAGCGGATAAATCTTTATTACTGGCCTCGGCTCTTTTGTATTTACCATAATTTTTTAAATCATTTTTTGCATTTCTTTCAACAAGATCGAACAAGTTAATAATCCCCGGCTTCATTTTAGGATGTTTTATTTTATCAAAATTAAGCTGAGCCTTAAAAGCGGAAATTGCATTTTCAATTTGAGCTATCAAAATATCCAATTTAGCTTCATCAAAATCAGGGGGCAAATCCGGGCCAGAGGCGCTCGGCTGGGAGGTAGAGCCATCGCTAGTTGTTGCAGTAATAGCCGGATTCATTGTATTATCAAACGTTCCGTCATTGCTTCCCTTAAACATAACGCCCAAAGCAGCAGGCCCAACAATAGCAGCAATCAGAAGTAATGCGTTTCTGATTCGATGATTTTCAGCATTTTTGTGTACGTCTGCGCGCGCGCGAGGCGATCTTGCTCCTTCCTTAGACGCAGGCGCATTGCGATGATTTTTACGTCCCATATTATTCAATTTAGTGTGCTATTCTATCAAATTTTTAGTTTTTGTCAAATACATATATGTTTTCTAGTCAATACCTTTGCATCACTTCTATAGGCGTTTGCATTTGCAAGGCCATGTGTGGTCTTTCATTGTTATAGAAATGAAGATATTCAGGG